>CAKTPO010000018.1 GCA_934591845.1 uncultured Oscillospiraceae bacterium
TTGACATGAACAATGCTCCCTTCGTGATTGACAGTGTTTTTATTTCACTGTCTCTCATAAAGGGAGCATATCAGACCGGGGCGGTATGTTTTATTGCAGCTTGGTAGGGTCCGGCATGTAGACGTTGATGTCCACGTCTCCGGCAATGCCGGGAACCCGGCCTGTACAGGTGTATTGCCACATTTCCACCCGGAATGGGTAGGTCATGCGGTTCTGGTAGAACGCCAGCCAGAAGGGGTAGTCCTCCAATTCGCTGAGATACAGGGTGTTGTCTGCCAGATGCCAGTTGAAATATACCATGGGGCTGTAGCCAAAATCCACCATGGTCTTGCAGAAGTGCTTCTGCATTTCCGTCAAGGTCCGGGCATCCACATTGGCCGTCCGGGCGGTATCGGAAATATACTCCCAGTCTAAGACAATGGGCATGGTCAGCTCAAAGTCCCCCAGGGTCTGCATGAAAAAGAAGATTTCGTCATCCACCTCGTCAATGGTGGTGGCCTGGGAGAAGAAGTAGGCCCCTACTTCCAGCCCCGCCTTTCGCGCCCCCTCCAGGTTGCGCCGGGCGTACTCGTCCTCTACCATGTTTCCCGCCTTGCCGTAGCCCCGGTAGCCCAGGCGAACCATGGCAAAGCGAATGCCGGAATCCTTGACCCGCTGCCAATTGATCTCCCCCTGGAAAGAGGACACGTCCACCCCGGGGTAGCTGTCCTGCTTGGTGCAGATCAGGTAGTTGTTTTTGTCATACTGAAAATCCCGCTTGATATAGGGGTTGGACTCCGGCGGGATGGTAGGCGGCAGGGTCTCCGGTTCGGTCTCCGGCTCGGTCTCCTGGCTTTCCTGGATCTGCTCGTGGTGCTGCTGCAGCATGGGTTCCGGGTCCGTTTCCTGGTCGTAATAGGGGATACAGGCGATCAGCATCCCCATCAGCACCAGGGCACTGACAATGGCCACCAGAACGATGACCAGTTCCGGCTTCATCTGTTTTTTTCGCTTTGGCTCCATGGGGCATCTCCTTTCGGGTCTATTCGATTTATTATATCATAATTCCCCTATTTCGCCAATAAAATTTTTTCACCGTAAGCCAATCTTAAACAATCCGTTAATTCTGTACCGGGGCAGTTGAAATTCCCGAATTTCGCAATATAATAGAAACTACAAATTGATTTCCCTGTTGGTAAAGGTGATTTTATGGATAAACTGAGTTTATGGCTGCGGCAGGCCGGTGCCCGATTCTCCGCCGGAATGCGCAGCTTTATGTATGGCCGTTACGGCTCTGACCGGCTGAATATGGTGATCCTCTGCACCGGATTGGTGGCCTGTATTCTCTCCTCCATGTTCCGGAATGTGGGCATTCGCACGGTGTTCTGGGCATTGAGTTATGCGCTGATGTTCTGGGCCATTTTCCGGGCCTTGTCCCGCAACACCTATAAGCGTTACCAGGAAAACCGGAAATTCCTGCTGATTTTTGACCGGCTCAAAGACCGGAACAACCGATATTTTGACTGCCCCAAGTGCCGCCAGACCGTCCGGGTCCCCCGGGGAAAGGGCAAAATTTCCATCACCTGCCCCCGGTGCAAGGAGAAATTCATCCGGAAGACCTGACCGGCTCCAACTATTCTTCACAGCTTGATTTTCACCCCGAAATGAGGCACTGACCTCTCTTTCGGGGTGTTTTTTTACCCGGTATTCAGGTTACGCCCCCGGGATGCCGGTGGCCGTTCCGCCCCCAGGTTCTGGAAATTTTCATTTTCTTAGAAAATGGTGGAGATTTTCATAAAAAATTTCCTTATTTTGGAAAATAATTGTTTACAATCTGTGAACACATGTGGTATACTGAATCCAATTCTCACCTTTGTGGCAGCGCCCACGAATATACAGAAAGGAAGATTACAATGAAACGGAAATTAACAGTTCGAGAAACCCTGGCCGTGGCAAGTATGCTGTTCGGTCTATTCTTTGGAGCCGGCAATCTGATTTTCCCTGTACACATGGGCCAGGCTGCCGGTTCTGCCAGTGTAATGGCCACTGTAGGCTTTATTATCACCGGTGTCGGTCTTCCTCTTTTGGGCGTGGCCGCCATGGGCATTTCCCGCAGTGAAAGCCTGGTAGATTTGGCGGGGCAGGTAAGCCGGGGCTACGGGCTGTTCTTTACGGTACTGCTGTACCTGACCATCGGACCCTGTTTTGCCATCCCCCGGTGTGCCTCCACCTCCTTTACCGTGGGGGTGGTCCCCTTGCTGCAAGGTGGGGAGGACAAGCTGTGGCTGCTGCTGTTTTCCAGCCTGTTTTTCCTGCTGGTGCTGTATTTTTCCCTGCGGCCCAGCCACATCCTCACCTGGGTGGGCCGGGTCATCAACCCCGTGTTTCTGGTGTTTCTGTCCAGCCTGATCATCGCCTCTCTGTTTTCCCCCATGGCCAGGGTCTCCCAAATCGCCCCGGAGGGGGCCTATGCCTCCGATGCCCTGACGACCGGCTTTTTGGAGGGCTATAACACCATGGATACCCTGGCGGCTCTGGCTTTCGGCATTACGGTGATCCAGGTCATCCGGCAGCTGGGCATCCAGGAACCCGAAGACCTGGCCAAAAGCACCTGTCTGTCCGGCCTGTTCAGCTGTCTGCTCATGGCCCTCATCTACGCCCTTATCACCTGGATGGGTGCCCAGAGCCGCGGGGTCTTTGCCACCAGTGAAAACGGCGGCATCGCCCTGACGGAGATTGCCCACTATTACTTTGGTCGGGCCGGTCAGTTGATCCTGGCCGCCACCGTGACCCTGGCCTGTCTCAAGACCTCCATCGGTCTTGTCACCAGCTGCGCCGAGACCTTTTCCCTGCTGTTCCCCAAGGTCTCCTACAAGTGCTTTACGGTGATTTTCAGCCTGTTTCCCCTGGTGATTTCCAACTTGGGTCTCACCACCATCATCACCGTCTCCCTGCCGGTATTGATGTTCCTGTATCCCCTGTCCATCACCCTGATCCTCCTGACCCTCTTTGGCCGGTTCTTTGACCATGACCGCCGGGTCTTTGTCAGTGTCACCGCCTTTACCCTGGTGGCGGCTTTCCTGGACCTGCTGAACGCCATGCCCGCCGGTGCCCAGGCGGCCCTCCATGTAGAGGGGCTGCTATCCTGGGTCAAGGGTGCCATGCCGCTGTTCTCCCGGGGCATGGGCTGGGTGCTGCCCGGAGCCATAGGTCTGGTGCTGGGACTGATTCTCAAAGCCCTGAAACCCAAAACTTAAGGGAGCCTTAAACATCCTATAAACAAGCGTTAAGGACAAATTCAGCATTCCGTGGTATAATTCAGTCATCAAAAATGACTGGAGGTTCCCGGAATGCTGAGCTATTATTTCACCTATACGTCGGCCCTGCCTGTGCTGGCCGCCATCTGTATTTTGGCCTATGTACCCTACGGTGTCTACGTGACCAAATGCAATGGTCAGCGTCCCGGCCTGTACCACCTGGCCAAGTGCCTGCTGGGACTGTGCGTGGCCTCGCTGCTGTATCTGACCATTTTCTTTTTCTACCCCAATATCAGCTTCCACCCGACCCAGCACCATCTGAACCTGGTACCCTTTATCTGGGTCACGGAATGCTACACCGCCGGACCCCGGATCATGGCCGCCCAGCTGCTGCTGAACATCGCCATGTTCCTGCCCCTGGGGCTGCTGCTGCCCATAGCCGCCCACCATTTGCGCTCGCTCCCGGCCACGGCCCTGACGGTGCTGCTGTCCACCGTGAGCATTGAGACCTTCCAATACTTCATTGGCCGCAGTGCCGACGTAGACGATGTCATTATGAATTTCCTGGGAGGCCTCCTGGGCTACCTCTGCTTCCGGCTTTTAGACCGGTCCCTGCACACCACCCTCTGGTGGCAGGAGGCCCTGGGTCTGGCCCACGGCGGGGTCAGAGTGGGATACCGGCAGACCTTTGCGGCGTAAATGCAGAGGCTCCTGGTATTGGCGTTCATTCTTTCTTCTTGAAATTCCGACAATAAAAGTATATAATTGTCTACACACAGTCCCAAGGCCTTTGCAGGGGCTGACCGGGAACGGTTTTTCCAGGAAAAGGAGCTGTTTGTATGGCAAGACGAACACAGGCGGTGATCATGCAGGCTTTTATGGAGCTGCTGGCCCGGAAACCCTATGATAAAATCACGGTGAAAGATGTCATTGAACGGGCAGACATCAACCGGAATACCTTTTATTATTACTATGAAAACATTCCCTCCCTGCTGGAAGCCCTGTTTGAGCAGGAAATCCAGGCTTTCGTTTCCAGCACCGAGAAAAGCGATTCTTTCGCCAAGGAGTACATGCGGGCAAGCAATCTGGTACGGACCAACCGGCAGGCCCTGCGGCATTTGTATGAATCGGAAAACCGCACCCTCATCTCCCAGTTTTTGGAGACGGCCTCCGGGCTTTTTGTAGAGCGGTTCGTCCGGCAAGCGGCGGCCCCCTATGGCCTGAGCGAGGAGGGCATTTACTATGTGACCCACTTTTACAGCTATGCCATTGTGGGCCTTACCATGCGGTGGATTCGGGCGGATCTGCCCTCTGTCATCGACAATCTGCCGGAACGGTTGGAGGGTACGTTCTACGCCTCTGTCAACAGTGTCATCGAGGACTACTTAAAATTCCAAGCCAATGGAAAGGCTGAATAAAATACAGGCAAATTTGCGGAACTGTTCGATTTCGGATGGTTCCGTTTTTTTGCCTGTATCTTTTTTGTAACGAAAAACCTAGAATGCAGATATGGATGCCGCAGCAAGAGAGGAGGCAGACAATTGAAACAACTTAAAGCGGTCAAGTACGCCTACAGCGTCTTTTCCTGCGTACTCATCATTTTCGGCCTGACCGCCATGCTGGGGGCCCCGGTGCCGGAACGCCGGTTTATGCTGATCGGCGGTATCTTGATGATCATCTTTGGTGCCTTGCGCATCCTGGGCTACTGCTCCAAAGATGCCTTGCAGCTGGCCTTTCAGTTCGATTTGATTTTAGGCATCACCTCTGGGGTGCTGGGCTGCTACATGATCTGGAAGCCCTCGGCCCTGGGCCACATCGTCATGATTTTGGGGCTGTTCTTTCTTATTGAGGGTCTTTCCAAGGTGCAGACGGCCATTGATGCCAGGAGAATCGGCATGGAGCGTTGGTGGCTCATCTTATGCGTGGCCCTGGTGACGGCTGTCATCGGCGTTTTGGCCGTTCTCGTGGAATTTCGGGAGTTTGAGACCGTCAGTCGGTTGATCGGAGCAAATCTTACTATTGACGGTGTCTTAAATCTATATGTTACACAAAGTACAGTCACTACATTTAGGAGGAAAAAAGAATGGGAAGCTTAACGCACAAAGCCGCCAGAGCCGCCGCAGGCCTGGGCATTGATCAGACCATCAAAAAGGTCACCCGGGGCGACCGGGAAGCGGAGCTGCTGAAGCTCATCGACCTGATGGAAAAATACACCGCCGGTACCAACCTGACCGTGGACCTGAGCAACTACCGGGCCATGATCCAGGATGAGACCAGTGCCTTGAACCGCTATATCAACAGGGCTCTGGACGAGCTAGACCACAACGTGCTGAAAACCTCCGTACTGAACTTTGGTTTTGAGGCCATGCTGAACGGCACCATGACCATCCGCAAAATGCGGGAGGTCCACCAGTGCAACATTCCCTGGCTGATCCTTATGGATCCCACCTCTGCCTGTAATCTGCACTGCACCGGCTGCTGGGCCGCAGAATACGGCAACAAGCTGAACCTGACCTATGAGGAGCTGGCCAGCGTGGTTCGTCAGGGCCGGGACCTGGGTGTCTACTTCTACATGTTCACCGGCGGCGAACCTCTGGTACGGAAAAAAGATGTCATCCGGCTGTGCCAGGAGTTTAACGACTGCCAGTTCCTGGCTTTCACCAACGGCACCCTGGTAGATGAGGCCTTCTGCGCCGACATGAAGCGGGTGGGCAATCTGATGCTGGCCATCTCCCTGGAAGGTGACCCGGAGGTCAACGATCTGCGCCGGGGCCAGGGCGTTTACGGCAAGGTCATGCACGCCATGGATTTGCTGAAAGCCAACGGCCTGATTTTCGGCACCTCCATCTGCTATACCTCTAAAAACTGCATGTCCGTTACCAGCCCGGAGTTTGTGAAACTCATGGTGGACAAGGGCTGCCGCTACGCCATGTATTTCCACTATATGCCTGTGGGCAATGAGGCATCCGTAGACCTGCTGCCCACTCCCGAGCAACGGATGTACCTGAAAGACCGTATCCGCCAGATCCGGAAGCTTCAGGACGGCGAGGGTCTGTTCACCATGGACTTCCAGAACGACGGCGAGTTTGTAGGCGGCTGCATTGCCGGTGGCCGGAACTACTTCCACATCAACGCCAACGGCGACGCGGAGCCTTGCGTGTTCATTCACTACTCCAATGCCAACATCCGCACCCACACCCTGCTGGAAATCCTCAAGAGTCCCCTGTTCATGGCCTACCGGGACAACCAGCCTTTCAACGAAAACCATCTGCGGCCCTGCCCCATGCTGGAAAACCCGGAAATTTTGCAGAAAATGGTGGCCCAGACCGGTGCCAAGTCTACGGATCTGCAATCCCCCGAGTCTGCCGAGCATCTGTGCGGCAAGTGCCGGGAGTACGCCGAGAACTGGAAGCCCTGCGCCGAAAAGCTCTGGGCCCAGGAAACCCATCCCGTACCCAACTACGAAAACTACAAGGACTGGAAGCCCCAGGCGTAAGCCCGGCTTCCGGCCAGAAGGAGACAAAACCATGCGTTCTTTCTTTACCTCTGAAAGCGTTACCGAAGGACATCCCGACAAGGTCTGTGACCAGATCGCCGATGCCATCCTGGATGCACTGCTTGCCCAGGACCCCGGCTCTCATGTGGCCTGTGAGGTAACGGCTGTTACCGACGGCGTCCACATCTTCGGTGAGATCACCTCCCGTGCCCAGGTAGACTATGAAGCCATTGCCCGGAAAACCATTGCCGAAATCGGCTACACCAAGCCCGGCCACGGCTTTGATGCCCAGAGCTGCCGCATTCTGGTGGAGCTGCACCAGCAGTCCCCGGATATCAACATGGGCGTAGAAAAAGCCGACACCGCCGAAAACGGTGCCGGTGACCAGGGCATGATGTTTGGCTACGCCTGCAATGAAACGGACTGTCTGATGCCCCTGCCCATTGAACTGGCCCACAGGCTGACCCTGCGTCTGGCCGCCGTCCGCAAGGACGGCACCCTTTCCTACCTGCTGCCTGACGGCAAGGCCCAGGTCACGGTGGAATACTTAGACGGCAAGCCTTTGCGGGTAGATGCAGTGGTGGTCTCCACCCAGCATGAGGACTGGGTCTCCATGGAGCAGCTGCGCAAGGACATTCTTGCCCAGGTCATCACCCCGGTGATTCCCGCCGGAATGCTGGATGAGGACACCAAGTATTTCATCAATCCCACGGGCCGGTTCTGTGTGGGCGGCCCTGCCGGCGACAGCGGCCTTACCGGTCGGAAGCTGATCGTAGATACCTACGGCGGCTACGCCCGTCACGGCGGTGGTTCCTTCTCCGGCAAAGACCCCTCCAAGGTGGACCGCAGCGGTGCATACATGGCCCGGTATCTGGCGAAGAACGTGGTGGCCGCGGGTCTGGCAGAGAAATGCGAAATTCAAATCAGCTATGCCATCGGCGTTGCCCAGCCCGTGTCCCTGCTGGTGGACACCTTCGGCACCGGTAGAATTCCCGAGGAGCAGATCCGGAATCTCATTCTGGACACCACGGATCTGCGCCCCTCTGCCATTATCGAAAAACTGTCCCTGCGGACACCGTTCTATAGAAATACCGCCAGCTATGGACACTTCGGCAGCAACACTGCGGGCCTGCCCTGGGAGCAGACCGAACTGGCCCCTCTCTGGAAAGAGCGGGCGTGACCTCTTTCCCCCGGACCGTCCACCCCCTGGACGGTCCTTCCCTTTCCCTCTGTGTGCGGAAATCGTTGAAGCCCCGTTACGCTGGCCGTTTACGCACCATACAAAAACGATTGAACAAAAGGTGAAATTTTCATGGATAAAACAGCCATCGTAACCGATACCAACAGCGGCCTGACCCCCCAGGAAGCGGCAGACCTGGGCATTGGCATGATCCCCATGCCGGTGATCCTGGACGGGGAATGCTTCTTTGAATATACCTCCATTACCCCGGAGGAATTCTTTCAGTGCTTAAAGGAGGGGGAAGCGGTATCCACCTCTCAGCCTGCCCCTGGGGATCTGATCGATGCCTGGGAAAACCTGCTGAAAACCCATGAGGAAGTGGTGTACATCCCCATGTCCAGCGGCCTTTCCGGGAGCTACCAGACCGCCGCCATGCTGGCCCAGGACTACGATGGACGGGTGGAGGTTGCAAACCTGCACCGGATCTCCGTCACCCAACGTCAGGCGGCTCTGGATGCCCTGTTTCTGGCCGGTCAGGGCCGGACTGCCCGGGAGATCAAAACCGCTCTGGAACATAATGACCGGGATTCCGACATTTTTGTGGCGGTAAACACCCTGGAACTGCTGAAAAAAAGCGGCCGGGTCACGGCGGCAGGAGCGGCTCTTGGCAGCATCCTCAGCATCAAGCCGGTACTGCGCATTCAGGACGGCAAGCTGGATGCCTACCGAAAGGTCCGGGGTATGCGCTCTGCCATGGAAGCCATGGTGGAGGGACTGAAAGAGGACGAACGGGTTCTGAATTGCCCCCACCTGATGCTCCGGGCCGCCTACGCCGGAGACCTGGAAGCGGGAATGATCTGGCAGAAAACCCTGCAAACCGCCTTCCCCCACTGCACCGTGGGCCTGGATCCCCTGCCCCTGAGCGTCTGCTGCCACGTAGGCTACGGCGCACTGGGCGTAGGAATCGCCAAGGCCCGGGCATGACATAGCGGGGGGTGGTTCCGTTTGTCCACAGGGATTCTAATTGCAACGTAACGGAACGGCACGCAGGCCGTTCCCTACATACTTTAACGGACGGACTGAAAGGAACAACGTCGGTTGCCCCAATAATTGTTAATTGTCCATTGTCAATTGTCAATTTTTCTTCCCGCTCATAACTGTCAACTGTCAACTCAAAAAGTCCCCCGTCTCCCCTGCCCCGTTTTTTTCGCCAAAACGAACACGCCCCGTCTCCGGTTTGGGAGACGGGGCGTTGGTTGGTTTGCGGCTTAGTACATGCCACCGGCCTGACCGGCAGCGGCGGCTGCGGCTGCGTCAGCGGCGGGGTCGGGCTTGTCGACTACCAGACTCTCGGTGGTCAGCACGCAGGAGGCAATGGAGGCGGCATTTTCCAGGCTGGAACGGGTGACCTTGGTGGGGTCCACGATACCGGCGGGGATCATGTCCACATATTCCTCGGTGTAGGCGTTGTAACCGTAGCCCACCTTGCCGGAGGTGCGGATCTTCTCGTAAACCACGGAGCCGTCCACACCGGCATTCTCAGCAATCTGACGGATGGGGGCCTGCAGAGCCGTGGCGATGATCCGGGCACCGGTCTTCTCGTCACCGTGGAGGGTGGCTACCAGCTTTTCAACAGCCTCAATGGCGTTGACCTGGGCGGTACCGCCGCCGGCCACGATGCCTTCCTCAACGGCGGCACGGGTGGCGTTCAGTGCGTCCTCGACCCGGAGCTTCTGCTCTTTCATGGCAACCTCGGTCTGGGCGCCGACTTTGATCACGGCTACACCGCCGGAGAGCTTTGCCAGACGCTCCTGGAGCTTTTCCCGGTCGTAGTCAGAGGTGGTGGTGGCAATGGCGGAACGGATCATGTGCGCCCGCTCCTGGATGGCTTCGGGGGCGCCGTCGCCGTCTACGATGGTGGTAGTGTCCTTGGTGACGACGACCTGACGGCAGTGGCCCAGGTCGGTCATCTGGGCATCGCTCAGCTCCATGTTCAGAGTGCTGGAAATCACGGTACCGCCGGTCAGCACGGCAATATCCTGGAGCATTTCCTTCCGGCGGTCGCCAAAGCCGGGAGCCTTGACGCAGACCACGTTGAAGCGGCCCTGGAGACGGTTCAGAAGCAGGGTAGCCAGTGCGTCACCCTCTACATCCTCCGCGATGATGATGAGCTTCCGGCCGGACTTGACGATTGGCTCCAGAATGGGCAGGATCTCCTGAATGGAGGCGATCTTCTTATCGGTGATCAGCAGATAAGCATCGTCCAGAACGGCTTCCATCTTGTCGGTATCGGTGACCATGTAGGGGGAGATGTAGCCCCGGTCAAACTGCATGCCTTCTACGACATCCAGACCGGTTTCGGCGGTCTTGCTTTCCTCGATGGTGATGACACCCTCGGTGCCCACCTTTTCCATGGCTTCAGCAATCAGCTTGCCCACGGACTCGTCACCGGAGGACACGGTGCCGACTCTGGCAATGTCCTCAGAACCCTGGACGGGTACGGAGTTGGCCTTGATGGCCTCCACAGCGGCGGCAACGGCCTTTTCAATGCCCTTGCGCATGACCATGGGGTTGGCACCGGCGGACAGGTTCTTGAGGCCCTCCTTGGTGATGGCCTGGGCCAGCAGCGTGGCGGTGGTGGTGCCGTCACCGGCAACATCGTTGGTCTTGGTGGCCACTTCCCGGATGAGCTGGGCACCCATGTTCTCAAAGGCATCTTCCAGCTCGATCTCCTTGGCGATGGTCACGCCATCGTTGGTGATCAGGGGAGAACCATACTTCTTGCCCAGAACCACGTTGCGGCCCTTGGGGCCCATGGTAACTTTCACGGTATCGGCCAGCTGGTCAATGCCGGATTGCAGCTTCTTTCTGGCTTCCTCGCCATAAACGATCATCTTTGCCATAATTGCGTCTCCTCCTTAGTCTGTTACGACGGCCAGAATGTCGTCCTGCTTGACAAACTTGTAATCAACCTTATCCAGGGTCAGGTCCGTGCCGGTGAACTTGCCGACGACCACCTTGTCACCAACGGACACGGTCATGGTCACGTCCTTGGTGCCGGGGCCTACGGAAACGACCTCGTAAATTGCGGGCTTCTCTTTGTTGCTGGTGGCAAGAATAATGCCGGAAGCAGTGGTTTCAGGGGCTTCGTGCGCTTTCAGCAGCACATTGTCAGCCATGGGTTTCAGTTTCATAACGTATTCCTCCATGTTTGCAATATTATAGACTGCCGGGAGACCCGGCACTTCTCTACTTGCTTAGCACTCATTATCTCTGAGTGCTAAGATATAATAGCGCACTTGTTCCCAAAAAGCAAGAGGGAAAAGGGGCTTTTCCGTAAATAATTTATGAATGCTTTGTGACACGCTCAATCAGGGCCAAAAGGTTCCCATCCGTAAGCCCCGGCAGGGTATAGGCTCCGTCCAGCAGCGCGTCCATGTTTTCCGCGTCGTTTTCCAGCTCCTTGGACAGCAGCTGCCCCGTCTCCACCGGGTCGCCTCCTAAAAGGCAGGAAAGCAGCACCAGGCTTACCGTCATCTTTCCCCGGCACACCAGATCAAAGTCCGAAATGGCCTGGAGCCAGTAGCGGGAAATCAGGTAGCGCAGCATAGCCCGATCCTGGGGAAGAAAGGCTCTGGGGGCAGGGCTTTCCAGCCGCCGCTTCCACTGGGGCGTCAGAATTTCCAGTTCCCGGAACACCTGTAAAAAGCCATCCAAATCCCCTTGCCGCTCCAATTCCGGGCAAGGCTCCGGCATAAAAGGCGTTTCCGGGCCGCCGTCCAATAGAGCCTGGGCGTGGTAAGTAAACAGCAGCAGCCGGGACAGGGGGTCCGGGCCATAGGTCAGCTCCATGGCGGTCTCCCGGGTGGCAAGCAGCAGTTCCATGTCCTGGGGGGCAAAGTCCGGATCTTCCGTGGCCTGCCCCTGGGTGACCCACTGCCAGCGGTCCTGAGAAAGAAGCATCCGGGCGGCCTCCGGGCAGCTCAGTTCCAGGCCCAGTTCCATAAAGCTGCCATAGTCATGGCGCAGCCGGGGAAAGTCCCGACAGGTTTTGCACAGGGCATCCTCCCCCAGCTCCGCCTGAATGCGGCACAGCCCATCCTCCCGCCACATGGGGCAGCGAGTCCCCTCCAGGGTCAGATAGGTCTCTCCATCCTCCTCCTGCAAATAATGCCGCAGCCGGTCCCCCAGTTCCCCGGGAAGCCCCCGATAAAACCGGGCCTTCTCCCCATCCACCGCCACATCCCACATCTGGCAGCAGCTATCCGGACAAACACCAGCAAGGCACCGGAAAGAATCATAAAAATCAGGTTTTCTTATTTCCATGGTGAGGTCCTTTCTTAAACTGTTTTTTCCGCAAGCATAGCACAGGGTATCCGGGATTGCAAGAATAAAAGAGCCATAGGTTCGTAGCGGCGTTGACGTATTCAGAAAAAGCCCCCCGGCATGTCATTCCGAGCGTAAGCGGAGTGGAGGAATCCACCACGTGGGAGAAAGAACCAACGTAAGGTAAAATTTGCCACTTGAGTGGATTCCTCGACTCCGTTTCACTATACGCTCGGAATGACATCATCGGGGGGTGGTTTTGTTTTGTCCACAGGAGTTGTAATTGCAACGTAACGGAACGGCACACAGGCCGTTCCCTACGGTGAGACTCGGTAGGTTTTACCTTTGCGCCTGTTGCTTCTACGATGTTAAACGCCGCAGGGCCCTCTCAGTCTCGGCTGCGCCGAGCCAGCTCTCCCAGAGGGAGCGCCAAGGTCGCCTTTTGGGTATGTTCCACTAAAAACAGAACCTGTTCAACAATTGATTTGCTTTGTCAATTGAGGTTCAATTTCCGGCTGGTCAGGTAATACATGACCCAGTAGCTGCCGAGAATCACTGCCAGGGAGAGAAGATTCACGGCGGTGACAACCGGGGCCTGTTCCTGCATGAGCAGGGGGACGGTGATGAAAAACTGGACGATGTTGATGCCGTAGTACACCAGGATGGCCACCAGGATGGGGTGCTTTTTGGCGATGATGCTGCCAATGGTGATGGAGAGCATCAGGGTCAGAAGCAGGCTCAGGGCTTTCAGGGCAACCAATCCCAGGCCCTGGAATACGGCACCGCTGACGGGCTGGAACTCTCTCCACATTTCATACAGGTGTCGCTGTACCGTCTCCCAGAAGTCTGCGGAAATCTGCTCCCAGGGAAGACCCAGGGCGAAGATGCCGCCGGCGCAGAGGATCGCCACCAGAACCGCCAGCAGCACCAGCAGCATTTCCAGAACGCTTTCCAGAATGGAAGACAGCAGCAGCTGGTGGTGGGTCACCGGCAGGGTGTAGGTGAGGTAGCCTTCCTCTGTAAAATGGCTTTTATAAAACCGCCAAAGGACATAAAATAAAGAAGCACCGCAGGACAGGGATACCGCCGCCATGGCCGTAAAAATCAGAAGCACCAACACCACCGACCAAAAGGTAGAGTCCATCCCAAAGCCATCCAGCCGGAACATGGTAAAGGCCAGCAGTCCCAGCAGAATGCCGGAAATCAGGATCACAGCGCACAGGGTCAGCAGTACCCGGCGGCTGGACCGCCACTGGGCTTTTAATAATTTTCCAAACATCTGAATTCCTCCCGAAATAGTTCATCCAGGGATTTTCCGGTTTCTTCCCGGACCTGGTCGGTGCCGCCCTGGCGGACCACCCGGCCACGGTTTAAAAATACGAAGCCATCCAGCACCCGTTCCACGTCCCCAATCAGGTGGGTGGAGAGCAGCACCGTGGCACTGGGCTCATAATTTGTGATAATGGTGTTCAAAATATAGTCCCGGGCCGCCGGGTCCACCCCGCCGATGGGTTCATCCAGCAGATACAGCTTTGCCCGCCGGGACATGACCAGTACCAGCTGTACCTTTTCCTGATTGCCTTTAGACAGCGTTTTAAGCTTTCTGTCCGGATCAATGCCCAGAGCTTTCAGCATGTTCTCTGCCCGGGGTCGGTCAAAGTCTTTGTAGAAGTCCTGAAAAAAATCCAGCACCTGGGTGATTTTCTGGGACCGGTTCAGGTAGGTCCTGTCTGGTAGGTACGATACCAGAGCCTTGGTGTCCGGGCCGATGGGCTGGCCGCAGACCTGGATGCTGCCCTGGGTGGGGGTCAGCAGGCCTGCCGCCAATTTCATAAAGGTGGTTTTGCCGCTGCCGTTGGGGCCGAGAAGCCCCAGAATCTGCCCCTGGGGCAGTTCCAAATCCAGCCCGTCCAGGGCGTTGGTGCTGCCGTAGCGTTTTACAAGGCCGTGGGCAGTAAGTACCGGGTTTTCCATATTCACGCTTCCTCCGTTTCCAGCTTCCTTAGAAGCTCCGCTGCCTGACCGGGGGTGATGCCGAAAACCATAAATTTTTCCGCGCACTCCCGGGCCAGGGCCTGTAGTGCCTCCTGCCGCATGGCAGAAAGGATCTGTTCTTCCTTTGTGACTGTTCGGCCACTGGTGCCGCCGCCTACCAGCAGGCCCTCCCGTTCCAGCTCTGTCAACGCCCGCTGCATGGTATTGGGGTTGACCTGGGCCTGGGCCGCCAGATCACGGACAGAGGGGATCCGCTCCCCGGGGGACAGTTCTCCTTTTAGAATGGACCCTCGTATGTTTTCCATGATCTGCTGATATACCGGACGGTCCCCTGTAAATTTCCAGTTCATAGGTACCTCCTTGTGTCACTGTATTAGTGCATTAATACAATAGCACAAGTGCCGGGAACTGTCAATAGATTTTGAAAAATATTTCAGAATTCAAAAATAGTTCACAGCCCAACCCTTGACAATTTTAGCACTCTGTAGTATAGTTTGCTTAGCACTCAAGGAGAATGAGTGCTAAGGAGGAAATGAGATGGAATTGACCGAGCGGAAAAAGAAGGTCCTGCGCAGTGTGGTTGACCTTTATATCCGTACCGCCGAGCCGGTAGGCTCCAAGGCCATTACGGAACTGCCGGACATGAATTATTCCTCCGCCACCATCCGCAACGAAATGGCGGATTTGACCGCCATGGGCTATCTGGAACAGCCCCATACCAGTGCCGGACGGATCCCATCCCCGGCAGGATACCGGCTGTATGTGGATGAGCTGATGATGGATTACCGTCTGAGTGTAGATGAAACCAAATCCATTAACAATGCCATTGAAGAAAAGGTCCAGCGTGTGGACCGGCTGGTGGAGAAAGTCGCCAAGCTGGTTTCCCAGGCCACGGACCTTCCGGCCATTACCGCCGCTTCCCGCAGTGCCTCCGTTACCGTATCCCGGTACGAGCTGATCCATGCGGGACAGGGCAGCTTCATCCTGGTGGTGATGCTCAGCAATGACGAGGTGTTCAACAAGCTCATCAAGCTCCCCGTTCCTCTGGAAGAAACGGACTTAAAGCTTCTGGGAGCCCTGCTGAATACCGCCATGACGGAGCTTCCCCCGGAGGGCTTCTCCCAGTCCCTATTGGAAAAGGTCATGCGCTCCGCGGGAAATGCCGCCAGCTTGGTTCCTATTATCGTGGACTTTGCCACGGAGGTGCTGAGCAAAAAGGCCTCTACCAATGTGGCCGTGGCGGGCCAGGCCAGACTCTTGGGACTTCCCGAGTATCGGGATGTGGACAAAGCCCAGAAAGTGCTGGAATCCATTGACGAAGACGCGCTATCCGGTCTGCCTGCCATGATGCAGAGCGAAAACGGCACCAAAGTTCTGGTGGGGCCGGAAAACGTATCCCAGGAATTGAAAGATTCCAGCGTGGTCATGACAAAATTTGATATTGGTGACGGGATGCAGGGGCTGATCGGTGTGGTTGGCCCCACCCGTATGGATTACGCAAAGGTCACCGCCCGGCTGAGCTATTTTGCCGAAAGCCTGAGCAAAGCCTTTGCCAAACCGGAAACCAAGCAGCTGCCCCAGCCAAATGAGGCGCAAACATCTAAGGAGGTATAGAAGTGGCCAAAAAGGAAGAAAAGCTGACACCTGAGACCACCGAGGAATTGATCCCCGAAGAAACCCCGGAAACCGAATCGGCGGAATCTGTGGAAACCCCGCAGGAGGCGGAAACCAAAAATCCCTTTGAGGAAAAGTACAACGCCGAGCATGACAGCTACCTGCGTCTGGCGGCGGAATTCGATAACTTCCGCAAGAGGACCGTCAAAGAAAAGGAGCAGTCCTACGGAAACGGCCGGGCCGATGCCGTAGAAAAGATGCTTCCCGTCTATGACAACCTGGAGCGGGCCTTGAACCAGCCCACCGAGGATGCCGCCTACAAAAAGGGCGTGGAACTGACCATGAACGAGCTGGTAAAGATTTTCACCGGCCTGGGTGTGGAGATTTTTGGAAATGTGGGCGATGCCTTTGACCCCAATATCCACAACGCGGTGATGCACCTGGAAGACGAGAGCCTTGGTGAAAACACCATCGCCCAGGTATTCCAGAAAGGCTTTAAAATCGGGGAGAAAATCGTCCGGTTTGCCATGGTTCAGGTGGCCAATTAACTATAAAAACACATCCAATTCAAAACAGTATAAACCTTTTCGTTATCATTAGGAGGAAAATATTATGAGCAAGATTATCGGTATTGACCTTGGTACTACCAATTCCTGTGTTGCCGTTCTGGAAGGCGGCGAACCCGTTGTAATCGCCAACGCTGAAGGCAACCGCACCACCCCCTCTGTGGTGGCTTTTTCCAAAACCGGTGAGCGTATGGTTGGCCAGGTGGCAAAACGCCAGGCCGTGACCAACGCCGACCGCACCGTTTCTTCCATCAAGCGCCACATGGGCGAGGATTACCATGTGACCCTGAACGGCAAGAGCTACACCCCCCAGGAGATCAGCGCAATGATCCTGCAGAAGCTGAAAGCGGATGCCGAAGCTTACCTGGGCCAGCCCGTTACCGAGGCGGTCATCACCGTTCCCGCTTACTTCTCTGACGCCCAGCGTCAGGCCACCAAGGACGCCGGCAAGATCGCCGGTCTGGAAGTCAAGAGAATCATCAACGAGCCTACCGCTGCTGCTCTGGCCTACGGCCTGGATAAGGAATCCGAGCAGAAGATCATGGTTTACGACCTGGGCGGCGGCACCTTCGATGTGTCCATCCTGGACATTGGCGACGGCGTGATCGAGGTTCTGGCTACCGCCGGTGACACCCACCTGGGCGGCGACGACTTTGACCAGCGGATCATGGACTACCTGGTTGCCGAGTTCAAGAAGTCCGAGGGCGTTGATTTGTCTTCTGACAAGGTTGCCATGCAGCGTCTGAGAGAGGCCGCCGAAAAGGCCAAGATTGAGCTGTCCGGCATGACCAGCACCAACGTGAACCTGCCCTATATCACCGCCGATGCCACCGGCCCCAAGCACCTGGACGTGACCCTGACCCGGGCAAAGTTCAACGAGCTGACTGCCGATCTGGTAGAGCGGACCATGAAGCCTGTCCGTCAGGCCATGTCCGATGCAGGCCTCAGCGCTTCTGATTTGCACAAGGTGCTGCTGGTTGGCGGCTCCACCCGTATCCCTGCCGTTCAGGAAGCCGTGAAGCAGATCACCGGCAAGGAAGGCTTCAAGGGCATCAACCCCGACGAGTGTGTGGCCGTTGGTGCGGCCATTCAGGGCGGCGTACTCACCGGCGATGTGCAGGACATCCTGCTGCTGGACGTGACTCCTCTGTCCCTGGGCATTGAGACCATGGGCGGCGTGTTCACCCGTCTGATCGACCGGAACACCACCATTCCTACCCACAAGAGCCAGATCTTCTCCACCGCCGCTGACGGCCAGACCTCCGTGGAAGTTCATGTCCTCCAGGGCGAGCGTGAAATGGCTGCTTACAACAAGACTCTGGGCCGCTTCCAGCTCACCGGCATTGCCCCCGCACCCCGTGGCGTACCTCAGATCGAGGTTACTTTCGACATCGATGCCAACGGCATTGTAAAGGTCTCCGCCAAGGACCTGGGTACCGGCAAGGAGCAGCAGATCTCCATCACCGCTTCCACCAACCTGAGCAAGGAGGATATTGACAAGGCCGTTCACGAGGCCGAGCAGTACGCCGCCGAGGATAAGGCCCGGAAGGACGAGGTGGATGCCCACAACGCCGCCGACCAGGTGGTTTACCAGACCGAAAAGACCCTGGGCGAGCTGGGCGACAAGATCAATGCCTCCGAAAAGGCTTCCATCCAGTCTGCCGTTGACAAGCTGAAGGAAGTCAACAAGGGCAACGACGTAGAGGCCATCAAGGCCGCTACCGATGAAGTCCAGAAGGCTTTCTACGCAGTATCCGAGAAACTGTATCAGCAGGCCGCTCCCCAGGACGGCGCCCAGGGCGGCACCCAGGGCGGCAACAAGCCCGGCGACGATGGCGTGGTAGACGCAGACTACGAGACCGTAGACTAAGAAAAACTTCACAAGGGGCGGCAGAAAATACGCCGCCCCTTGTTCCGGTGGAAAAGAGAAAATTGACAATTGATAATTGACAATTGACAATTTTGGTTCAAAACGGGAGGCTTGCGCCGTTCCAATGGGGCTATATCAAGTGGGGACGGATGGGCCGCTGTTTTATAAGCAAAGTCATCATTTTATCAATAAAAGGAGACATAAACCTTTAAAAGGGGCATCTCTTTTAAAGGTTTGTACGCATTGTCAACTGTCAATTGTCAATTGACTTGTCTGAGGTGAATGTGTTATGGCAGAAAACAAACGTGATTACTATGAGGTGCTGGGCGTTGAAAAGGGTGCCAGTGCCGATGATATAAAGAAAGCTTACCGGAAGCTGGCGATGAAATACCATCCGGACCGGAATCCTGGGGATAAGGCCGCGGAGGAGAAGTTCAAGGAAGTGGGCGAGGCCTACGAGGTTCTGTCTGACGCGGACAAACGCGCCCGGTACGATTCCTACGGCTTTGCGGGGGTAGACCCCAACTTTAACGCCGGTGCCGGTGCCGGTGGCTTCGGCGGCGGTTTTGGCGGCGGCTTCGGTGGCTTTGACTTTGGGGATATTTTCGGTGATTTCTTCGGCGGCGGCAGCAGCCGGGGCAATACCCAAAATGCCCCCCGCCGGGGTGAAAACGTCATGTCCCGGCTGGAACTGACCTTTGAGGAGGCGGCCTTTGGCTGCGAAAAGGAGGTCAGTGCCCCCAGAATCGAGAACTGCCCCAACTGTAAGGGCAGCGGCAGTGCCGACGGCGTGGTAGAAACCTGTTCCCGGTGCCACGGCACCGGTCAGGAGCGGGTGACCCAGAGCTTTATGGGCATGCAGATGCAGTCCACCACCACCTGCTCTCAGTGCGGCGGCAGAGGCAAGATCATCAAGACCCCCTGCACCACCTGTAAGGGCAAGGGCAAGGTCCGGAAGAACAACCGGGTCAAGGTCAAAATCCCCGCAGGCGTGGATAACGGCCAGTCCGTCCGTGTCCGGGGCGAGGGCTGTGTGGGTGCCAACGGCGCACCCAACGGCGATCTGCTGGTGGAGATCCGGGTCCGGCCCCACGAGACCTTTGTGCGTAACGGCAACGACATTCTCTGTGCCGTGCCCATCAGCTTCACCCAGGCCGCCTTGGGTGCGGAGATCCAGGTGCCCACGCTGGAAGGAAACGTCAGCTACACCATCCCTGAGGGCACCCAGACCGGCAAAGAATTCATCATCCGGGACAAGGGCATCCCCGAGGTAGGCAATTCCCGCCGCCGGGGCAACCTCCGCTTCACCGTGGTGGTGGAGACCCCCACCAAGCTCACCAGAGAGCAAAAAGAGCTGCTTCGCAAGCTGGACGGCTCCCTGGAAAAGAACAATTCCCCCAAGGGCAGAAGCTTCTTCGACAAGCTTTTCGATTAACAATTGAGGGCCACAGGATTCGCCTGTGGCCCTCAATTTTCTTTTTATCTCTGAATTCTGCCGGAGCCGTCCCCACCGGCCAGCTTTTCCACCTCAGGGACAGTGACCATATTGTAGTCCCCCTCGATGGAGTGCTTCAGGGCAGAAGCTGCTACGGCGAATTCCACTGCCGCCTGGGTGTCCTTGCCGGAGAGCAGGGAGTAAATCAGGCCGCCGCCAAAGGAGTCACCGCCGCCCACCCGGTCGATGATGTGCAGATCGTACTTTTTAGAGAAGCAGTATTCGTCCTTGGCTGCGTTATAGAGCATGGCAGACCAGCCGTTGTCAAAGGCGGAGTGGCTTTCCCGGAGGGTGATGGCCACCATCTCGAAATCAAACTTTTCTGCCAGCTGACGGGCCACGGATTTGTAGCCCTCATGGTTCAGGCTGCCGCCGTAGATGTCCGTGGCCTCGGCCTCGATACCAAACACGTCCTTGGCGTCCTCCTCGTTGGAGATGCACACGTCTACATATTGGCACAGGTCGGTCATAGCGGCACGGGCCTGGTCACGGGTCCACAGCTTCCCCCGGTAGTTTAAGTCACAGGAAATCTTGCAGCCGTGGGCCTTGGCGGCCTTACAGGCTTCCTTGCAGATTTCTACCATGTTTGCGCCCAGTGCCGGGGTGATGCCGGTGAAGTGGAACCACTCAGCCCCCTCAAAGATGGAATCCCAGTCAAAATCCTCCGGCTTGGCCTCCTGGATGGCAGAGTGCGCCCGGTCATAGATGCACACGGAACCCCGCTGGGAAGCACCCTTTTCATTGAAGTAAATGCCCACCCGGTCTCCGCCACGGACGATTTTGGAGGTGTCCACGCCGTAGCGGCGCAGAGAGTTCACTGCCGCCTGGCCGATGGCGTGGGCGGGCAGCTTGGTGACAAAAGCCACATCCATACCGTAATTTGCCAGAGACACCGCCACATTGGCTTCGCCCCCGCCGAAGGTAAATTCCACATAATCGCACTGGACGAAGCGCTCGTAGTTATAGGGCTGCAGCCGCAGCATCAGTTCACCGAAAGTAATGATTTTTGCCATAGGTTATTCTCCTTTCGCCGCTTTCCGGGCTTCCTGGCACAAACCTGTTATTTTTTCCCACTGTCCTGCGGCAATATCCGCCTTTGTGCAGACCCAGCTGCCGCCGACGGCATAGACAAAGGGCGCATCTACATACTCTTTGATGTTGCCGGTGTTTACGCCGCCGGTGGGCAGGAACTTGATACCCACAAAGGGGGCAGACAGATTTTTCATGGCGTTCAAGCCCCCGTAGACGTTGGCGGGGAAGAACTTGACTACTTTCAAGCCTCGGTTTACCGCCATCATGATTTCCGTAGGCGTTACGCAGCCGGGGGTCACGGCAATGCCGTTTTCAATGCACCAGTCCACGGTCTCCGGGTCAAAGCCCGGGGATACAATGAATTTTGCCCCCATCTGAACCGCCAGCTTGGCCTGGGCCACATCCAGCACAGTACCCGCACCCACCAGCATCTCGGGGCAGTTTTCAGCAACAGCCCGAATGGCATCGGCGGCACAGGGGGTGCGGAAGGTGATCTCCATGGTGTCCACGCCGCCGGCAAGCAGGGCCTGGGCGGTGGGCAACGCATCCTCTGCCCGTTCCAATACCACCACCGGCACTACGACGGAGCTTGCAAGACGTTCCATTACATTCATTTTGTTTTCCTCCCGCAATTGTTAGAGTCCACCGAGATATGCTTCTCGCACCACATCGGAATTCAGCAGAGCCTCCGCAGTATCCTCCAACACAATTTTTCCTGTTTCCAGTACATATGCACGGTCAGAGTGCTTCAATGCGACCCGGGCGTTCTGTTCTACCAAGAGAATGGTCGTTCCCATATCCCGAATTTTATCGACCATGTCAAAGATCTCTTTGATGATCAGAGGGGCCAGTCCCAGGGAAGGCTCATCCAGCAGAAGAAGACGGGGCTTCCCCATCATGGCTCTGCCAACGGCCAACATCTGCTGTTCGCCGCCGGAAAGGGTACCTGCTAGCTGTTCCCGACGGTCATAGAGCTTCGGGAACAGGGAGAACACGGTTTCCAAACTTCCTTCCATTTCCTGGTCCGGACGGCTGTATGCACCCATGCGCAGATTGTCCAGCACGGAAAAGCGAGGAAATACCTGACGGCCTTCCGGTGAAAGGATCATGCCCTTTCGCACCATATACTGGGTGTCCTTATTGGTAATGTCTTCCCCGTTGAAGGTGATCTTACCCTGGTCGCAGTATTTCAGTCCCATGACCGTCCGCATGGTCGTGCTTTTTCCCGCTCCGTTGGAGCCAATAAGGGTTACGACCTCGCCCTCGTTTACTTCCAGGTTGATTCCACGCAGGGCATTGATGCTGCCATAGTTTACGGTCACATTTTCCAGTTTCAGCAAAGCCATGCTCAGTCCTCCTTGCCCAAATAGGCTTCGATCACCACGGGATCCACCTTGATTTCTCCGGGCGTGCCGCTGGCAATCAGGCAGCCGTTGTTCAAAACATACAACCGTTCGCAAATATTCATCACGAATTTCATATCGTGCTCGATCAGCAAAATCGTGTAGCCCATTTCCTTCAAGCGGTATACAATGTCGGCCAGGTCCGCAGTTTCCTGTTCGTTCATACCGGCTGCCGGTTCATCCAGCAGAAGCAGCTTGGGGTGCGTTGCCAGTGCCCGGGCAATTTCCAGCTTCCGCTGGGCACCGTAGGGAAGGCTGGTGCTCATCTCAAAGCGGAACCGATAGAGATCCAGCAATTTGAGAATTTCATCCGCTTCTTCCTCGCATTGCTTTTCTTCCAATCGTTTGGATTTGGTATTGAAAATGGACGAAAGGATCCCGCTTTTGGTATGGCAGTGCATACCGGAAATAACATTGTCACGGACACTCATCCGGGCATAGAGCCGGATATTCTGGAAGGTTCTTGCAAAACCCAACTGTGTGATTTTATGAGGCTTCCAGCCGGTAACATCCTGACCCAGGAGAGACACCTTTCCTTCGGTAGGGCAATAGATGCCGGTGATCACATTGAACAGCGTTGTTTTTCCGGCACCGTTTGGGCCGATGATGCCGATGATTTCTCCGCTATGGACTTCCATGCTGATGTCAGAAAGGGCGACCAGGCCACCGAAGCGCTGGGTAATATGTTCTGTTTTTAGAATGGTATCGGTCATTTTTCCAGTGCCTCCGTTTCTTCCTTTTTCTGCTCCATTCGCTGCCGGATGTACTTGAAATTCACATCACCAAGCAGACCTTGGGGCTTTACCATCATCAGTACCACCAGCAAGACTCCATA
Source organism: uncultured Oscillospiraceae bacterium (assembly GCA_934591845.1). Classification (GTDB taxonomy): domain Bacteria; phylum Bacillota; class Clostridia; order Oscillospirales; family Oscillospiraceae; genus Faecousia. The sequence continues at coordinate 23,049 of CAKTPO010000018.1, forward strand.
AATCAGCTGACGGTATTGGGACATGCCCCGCAGCAATTCCGGAAGCACCGTCAGGACGATTGCTCCGATAAAGCTGCCCACCGTGTTGCCAAGGCCGCCGAAAATAACCATAACCAGCATGTTGTTGGACTGTGCGGCGGCAAAGCTGCTGGGGTCAATATAGCTGGTATAGGCTGCGTAGAAAGCACCGGCCAATCCGACCATCAGAGAAGAAATAATGAACACGATCATCTTATAACGGAAAACATGGATGCCCATTGCTTCCGCCGCCAGTTCGTCGTCACGGATGGCCAGGATCGCATAGCCGATCCGGGAGTTCATCAGATTGCGGACAGTCAGCGTAGAGAGGACGACCAAAACCAACATGAAGAAATAGATTCGGAGCGGTGTGCTGAACACATACCCGAAAATTGCCGGCTTGGGAATCGCCATAATGCCCAAGGGGCCTCGGGTCAGGCTCATCCAGTTCAGTTCGACCACACGGATGATCTCGCAAAACACCATGGTGATGATGGTAAAATAGTATCCTTTCAGCTTGAGAACAGGCAGTCCCAGCAAAAGGCCAAACAGTCCGGCGACAATTCCCGCCGCCAGGAAAGCAATCAGGAAAGGAACATGATAGGTCACCGTCAGGATGGCAGCCGTGTAGGCACCGATTCCGTAGAACGCCGCATGTCCAAAGGACATCTGGCCCAAATAGCCCACCATCAGATTCAGACTCAGCGTGATCATAATATACAGCAAGCTGACCGTTGCGATACGGATAACGTATTTATCCGGAAACACAAAGGGAAGGGCAATTGCGCATGCCAGTGCCAGGGCAATCAGGAAGAACCGATGCTTTACCAGTTTCTGTGCAAATTTTTCCAGCATAACCCTTTCCTCCTTACACTTTATTGATCTGCTTGCTGCCAAACAAGCCGCTGGGCTTGAACAGCAGTACAACGATCAGCACCAAAAAAGCAATGGCATCCCGGTAGCCGGAGCTGATATAACCGGCGGCAAAGGTCTCAATGATGCCGACCAGCAGGCCGCCGACCATCGCTCCGGGCAACACACCGACACCACCAAGGATGGCAGAAGCAAAGGTCTTCATACCCACACTGGCACCCATGGTGACACTGACCGTTTGATAATACATGCCTACCAGGTTTCCGGAAATACATGCCAGCACGCCGCTGATAATAAACGTAAAGGCAATGACACTGTTGACATTGATGCCCATGAGCCGGGCCGCCTCCGCATTCTGGGCGGTACACAGCATTGCTTTTCCGATTTTTGTTTTATATACAACAAAGGAGAGCGTCAGCATCAGGATGATGGCAGTGATCAGGATGATGATCTGTACCCAGCTGATCACGGCACCGCAGACTTCAAAGGAGCCAAAGTTAAACTGATTGGGGAAGGACTTGGTTTCGCTGCCAAATACCAGCATAATAAAGTTGTCGAAAATCATGGACATTCCCAACGTGGTGATCAGTGCTGTAAGCTTCGGTGCTTTCTTGTTGCGAAGACGCCGCAATGCGATCCTGTCCAGGAGAAAACCGGCCGCTCCTGTCAGCAGGATACTCAGGAAAAACGCCAGGAAGAAGGGCATTCTGGTTGATGTGTATAGCATGAGGGACAGATAGGCACCCAGCATATACAAAGAACCGTTTGCAAAGTTTGTTAACTCCAGCACACCGAATACCATTGTAAAGCCAATGGATACCAGCGCATAAATGCTGCCAATGGTTATGCCGTTGATCAATTGCTGTAAAAACAAATTACCGTCACCGCCTTAATCTCGTTGTAAAAAACAGGCGGGAGAGCAACATATTGTGTGCCCTCCCGCTTTTTCAAGCCTTATTCAGCAACAACAAACTGGCCATTCTCGATTTGGAACATATAAATGCCCTTGACCATTTCTTTGTTCTCGTTGAAATGCATATCATAGCCGGAAACACCAGGGAAGTCACGCAGCTGGGCGATTTCCCCACGCAGGGCAGGAGTGTCGGTTCCAACCTTGGCGCAGGCATCCAGAACAATGTTGACTGCATCAAAGGCACTTGCCGCAAAGCCGTCCGGGATCTCGTTGTACTCTGCCGTATAGCTGTCCACAAAGGCCTGCATGGAAGCATCCAGCTTTGCGGTTTCCAGAACAGAGGGAAGGAATGCGGGAACGGAGCTGAGTACCAGGGTGCCGTCAATAGAAGTGCCTACCACATCCAGGAATTCCTCCGTCAGGGCCATGCCGGGACATACATACTGGCAGTTGATGTTCAGTGCCTTGGCCTGCATGAGGATCTGCGCACAGTCACTGTAAGAAGCATTGACGTACAGCAGCTCCGGGTTCTTTTCCTTGATTTTGGACAGGACCGGGGAGAAATCCGTGGTCTGACCGGGGACAAAGGTTTCCTTGCTAACGATGGTGCCGCCCTTTGCCTCATATTCCTTGGTGAACACATCGGTAGCAATAACACCATGGTCCGTATTCTGATACAGCAGTGCAATATTCTGGGTTCCAAAACGATCGATCAGCGCATCTGCAAACTCAGCACCTTCGTACTTCTGGCTCATAACCGCCGAGAACATGTTTTTACCCATGGAGGGGAAATCTGTGTGAGAGGCGTTGGGGCTGAACAGCAGCAGGTCCGCTTCTTCAAAAACAGGAGCAGCTGCCATGGCGCAGGAGGAAGAAAAGCTGCCCATACCGGCAATAACCGTGGGGTCGGAAACGATTTTGTTTGCTACGTTGACGGCCTCGGTGGGGTCACCCTTGTCGTCATATACCTCGATGACGTAGTCGGTGCCATGGGCCTCGTTGTACTGCTTCAGCGCCAGCTTTGCGCCGTGGGACAAAGACTCGCCATACTGCATCTGGTCACCGGTCATGGGCAGGAAAAACGCCAGCTTGTTTTTTGCGGAAGCAGCACTCCCGCCGTTGTCGGCAGAGGTAGCTGCATCAGGGGCCTTGGTTTCAGAGGGGGCTGCGCCACAGCCCGCCAGGGCCAGCAGCATTACCATTGCCAGAATCAGGGAAACCATCTTCATCATGTTCTTCATCATACTGTACATCTCCTTTATTTTTTTGTTATCCTACGTTCTCACATTACAATATGTCAACTTGTAATGTATCATCCACTACATCATAACACGCATTTACATTTTGTCAAGATGTCATGCAATATTCTATAAAAAGCACAATTTCTTAAAGCGAATTTTGTTTGTTCTGCCAGTCAGCAAAGATTTTTCTGTTTTTCTTTCCGCACCTGTTCCAGCATGGTAAGCAGTCCGGCAAGTACCACCAGAGCCGCTCCCAGTACAGAAGTGGGTTTGATGGGCTGTCTCAGAATAATCAGGCCGAACAGCATGGAAAACAGGATTCCGGAATAATTGAATATACTCACCTCTGATGCCTTTGCCATGGTATAGGAGTAGGTAAGTGCCAGCTGACCGCCTAAGGCAAATACACCGATCAGCAGCAGCATGACGAGATCTGCCGCCGAGGGAAACACAAAATTGCGGAGCATGAAAACAGCCGTAACAACGGTGGAGAAAAAGGAAAAGAAGAATACCGTTACGCAGGGTTCCTCCCGGCCTTTCAAGGCACCCACTGTTGTATAGGCGATCCCGGAAAAGAGTGCGGACAGGAATGCAATCAGCATCGTATACCCGCCGGAGCTGAACGTGGGGTTCGACACCGTTACAGCACCTGCCATTGCCAGCAGCAGCGCCAGGATCTGCCGCCCGTTGACCTTTTCTCCCAGAAACGCCACCGCCAGCAGCGTTACCAGGAAGGGCGAGAGTTTATTCATCACCGCCACATCTCCCTGGGCTCCATGGGCACTTGCGTAGAACAGGCACACCATTCCCAAATATCCGGCCACGGAGCGCAGCAACAGCAGCTTGCGGTTGCCCGGTTTCCCGAATGGACTCTGTTTAAGTCGGCGTATCTCTATAAGTGCCACAAAAGACGTCAGCAGGTTCCGGAAAAACAGTTGTTCAAACAGTGGGATCCTGTCCGCACTCCGGGCGACGACCACTTGCATTGCCGCAAAAGAGGCAGCAGACAGCAGCATCAGCAAGGAAGCTTGTGTACGTTTTGACATAGGCCCCGCCTTACTCCGAGATCATAATGCGAATGATCTCCTCATCCGTCTGCAGCATTCCCTTGCTGGCGATTTCCCCTACGGCACTGATGGTTTCCTCCAGTCCCTCCTTCACGATCCCGTCCCCCGGTTGGAAGGAGCGCTGTTTCTTTGCCAGTGAATATCCCACCAGTGCTGCTTCCACGGCAGAAGCTATTTTCGCCGCACAGGAAGGCTTTGCACCGTCACACAGGATGCCGGAAACATTTGCCAAGGTATTGCTGACGGTCAATTCGATCAGTTCATGGGAAGCACCGTCCAGCCAGGCAATGGCCGCACCGCTTCCTGCAGCAGCGCTGACGGCACCGCAGTAGGCGGAAAGCCGACCGACCTTCGATTTTTGATGGATCGCCACCAGGTTGCTGATAGCCAGGGCACGAATCAGCCGTTCCCGGGAAGCACCCAGGTGCTGTGCGTAGACAATGACCGGCATAGATACCGTGATCCCCTGGTTTCCGGAGCCGGAATTGATGACGACCGGCAAAACAGAGCCACTCATACGTGCATCTGATCCGGCTGCGGCGGCAGCCCTCGCCTGAGTCCAGACATTTCCGTCAGCGGTTTCCAGCAGGGTCTTTCCCACATTTGCGCCATAGGTATGAAGCAGGCCTTCATTGGAAATGGCAGTGTTGTACCGGATCTGCCGCTCTATTATATTCTCTATTTTGGAAATTTCAACATGTTCCGCAAAGGATAGAATCCCTTCCACCGACAGAAAATCATAGTCGGTCTGCGGTTCCTCCGGGATCGCTTCCGCACAGGCTTTTTTGAAAAGTGCAACGCCGTTCCGCTCCAAGCGAATGAGGTTTGTATGCGTGTCCCGAATTTCAGCCAGGGCGCTGTCGTTACCACTGAAAGCTTCGACGATGATATGCAGCTTGGCATCGGTTTTCAGGTGTTCCACCGTGCAATAGCCCGGCTGTTCCAAATACTGTTCCGCCAAGCTGCGGTCCTCCGGAGAAATATCGGACAAAACCTCCAGCTCTTTACCGGCATCTCCGCCAATTGCTCCAAAGATTGCAGCTGCGGCGATGCCCTTCCGGCCATTGGTTCCCGGGACGATCACGCCCTTTACGTTTTTAATGATATTGCCGCTGGCATGCACCCGCAGCTTCTGGGGCAGGCATCCCAGGACTTCTCTGGCCTTTGCCGCACAAAACGCCAATGCAATGGGTTCCGTGCATCCCTGTGCGGGAACCAGTTCCTCCCGAAGCAGCGAAATATATGCCTGTTCTGTTTTTTCTGTTTGCAATGCGCTCGCTCTCCGTTCATTTGAGGATGCCGGCATTATACTCGTCCGCAGCAACTCGCAGCTGATGCACCGCATCCTCTGTAATATCCAGCGGCAGAGAACAGCCGGGTGCAAAAATCAGGCGGTGATCCTCCGACTCCACAGCCGCTCTTGCGGCCCGTCTGCGAAAACGTTCCAGGATTTCTCCTGTTGTTCCGTAAAAATCATGGAACTGGTCGGTGCCGGTGACCAGAACCTTGTCCGTGATCTGCCGCACCTTTGCTACTGTGGAGCGTTCTTCTTCCGGAATTTGCAGTGGGGTGTTTTCCCAGCTGATGGCCTGCACATTGTAGGTCTTGAATTGGTTCCAGAAGAAATGGCGGGCACCGTGGACATGAATCATGTTAAACCAGGTCCGATCCTTGATCCGGTCAAGCAGCATTTCATCATAGGGGCGTGCAAAGCGTTCAAACTCCGCCTCCGAGAGAATATCGGAATTGCTGTAGCGCTGGGCAAAGAAGAATCCGTCGGCTCCCGCATCGATATAAGCATCCACAAGCTGGAGTTCTGTCTGAACCAACGCCTGAAGCATCCGGTCCACCGCTTCCGGGTGGTTTTCATAGTACCAGCGGGCCTTGTCAATGCCGCCTACAAATTCCGGAATGCAGTGCATAGGGGTAAAAATGGTGGGAAGGATGGGTACCGTTCCCTTGTAGTGTTCTGCCAGTGCCCGGACATTGGCGATTTCCCGCTGATAGACCCGATTCCTGGACACATCCAGCACAGGAAATGCTTCCATCTGACGGGGCGATTGGATCAAATAGTTGTGGATATGGAAAACCCGTTTTGCTTTCAGATCTTCCAGGGACATTTCTCCGGAAAAATACTCAATATCAGAGCCATGGGCTTCCTGATTGTAAACACCGTTGGGCATGATTTTAATAAAGTCCCAACGGCTGCGGTCGGTCATGCGGATGATTTCAGAGGAAAACACTTCCGCACGATCCCGGTCAGCACCCGGGCTGTGCAGCCAGCCGCTGGCACCGATTTCTGATACCGGTTTTCCTTCCACCATTTGGCGAAGCCGTTCGGTAGCTGTCATAATGGCCCTCCTTTTCAGTCCTGCTTCCGTTCCCGCTCACGGAAAGAATAATCCGGATTCAGCGTGATCCCACGGCCGCCGCTGACCTCCACCGACGTACCCGTCATAAAGGTGGAGCCGTTGCCGCACAGGAACACGATGGGCTTGGCCACTTCTTCCACACGTCCAGGGCGCTGTAACAGCGTTCCGTGGCAAATATGCTTCATGTTTTCGTCCGTGGTATGCTCCGTATTAAATTCGGTCATGGTATAGCCCGGCAGGACTGTATTGACCCGAACACCATAGGCGGCATACTCACCGGCCATGGTAACAGAGAGCATGTTGGTTGCAGCTTTCATAGGGCCATACAGTGTTGCCGCACCGGTGGTGGGGCAGCGTCCGCCCAGGGAACTGATGTTCACAATGGAGCCGCCTCCGTTGTTCTTCATGGAGCGGAACGCAGCCTGGCAGCCAAACATTGCGGCCTTGAAGCAGATGGCAAAAACACGTTCCATCAGTGCTTCGGAGTATTCTTCCTCCTCCGGTTTCTTGGTGATTTGGGCGCCGACATTATTGACCCATGCACTGATGGGACCCAATTCCTTTACAACATGGTCACCAAAAGCATAGGCCTGCTCCTCCACGGTCATATCCACGACTTCCGCATACACCGTTCCAAGGGGCTTTAATTCCGCCTCTGCCTCCCGAAGATGATTTTCACGGGAGGAGCAGATGGCAACCTTTGCGCCTTCCTTCAAAAGTTCCTTGGCCGTTGCCAAACCAATGCCCTTGCTGGCACCTGTTACTACAACGACCTTTCCATTTAATCCAAGATCCATAAATTAACCTCCAAATTCATCAGATTATGATAAGATCAAAGCCTGTGCTGCAATTCGGTATAGCAGTCCAGCGCATTCCGATAACAGAATTGCTCCGCCACTTCCCGTGCCCGTGCCTTGGTCAAATATCCGTCTTGTGTAAGCCCTTCTAATAGCCGAGCCAGCTGTTTCCGGAAATGATGATGGGCAAACCACGAAACCTCCGGAAACATCACGCCGTCGCTTCCATACATGATTTTGTTAAGGGGTGCTCGTTCCAGCAGGGCGGCCATCCGCTCCACACCTTTCAGGCTGCACAGATAAAATGTGCCTGAAAAATCACTGTAGACATTAGAGAACTGGGCGGTCAGATAGCTGGTATTCTCCTCATGGGGGTGTCCGCCATGAAGCAGGACGATCCGGACACGGTTGAATACCCGTTTGTCCCATAGAAAATCCACCATGTGGATGGGGTCAAGGGTTTTGAAATCGATCCAGCTGCCGCCCCCGGCTCCAGTATGGAACTGTACCGGAAGGTCTTTCTCCGCCGCAATATCCATACTTTCCAGCAGCATAAAGCTGCGCAGACATTTTTCATCTCCTGGCCCGGCCTGGCCTCCCCGGATGCGCTCATAGGCTTTTTCCGCCTCCGATTTTTCCGGTAGCCAGATGTCCAGTCCACCGTTGTATGCCATGCAGGATTTCAGGCCAATTGCCTGTTCTTCCGAAATCTGATTGCACAGCTCCTCTTTATAGCGGCTGCACAACATTGAAAAATTCTGGTCCTGAGAAAGCAAGTCATCTAAAATCCGATCCAGCCGCACAATATTCGCCCGTTTCTCCGGTGGAATGGAGGCATTGAACTCATTTTTTTCTTTCTCGGAGTATGCAGGCCCGCCGATGGGGCTTCCGATTTCCAGGCAGTGCATGGCTACATTGCAATCAGAAAGCAGCCAGGTATAATACTTCTGGGGGTCTTCCTGATAACGCCGAAAACGCTCCTGCTCGATCTGCTCCATAGAGGCGTTTTCGTCCATCTCAAATTTTTTCCGCAGTGCCTCCATGACCATTCCGTAGAGGATCGTCTGGCGGCCAAAGGCCTCCTGCCCGGGGCCCTGGATATATCCTCCCCCAAGGTTTCCCCACTGAGGTGCTCTATTCGGATGCACCCGGTGCACATGGGTGTCGATCAATGGTATCTGATATAATTCCTGTTCAAGCATCCGTTGTCCTCCTACAGGCAGGTTTTGTATCTCTGTTTTGCCTGTTCCAGTTCCTCTGCGCCCTGGTGGATATGAAGTTCAAAATAAAACTCTTTCCGCTCCATGGGCTTTAAGAATACCAGGTCCTTGTTTTCCCGGGCCTTATCCCGGCCCCAGGTCCGGCAGTTGCAGGGTTCCAGCCCCACCACATAATTCCGCTTTTGCAGGCACTTCCAGAGATTGAACTTGTTCAGATTGTCTGCGGCAAATCGAATGGTAGCACCCAGGCCCAGGGATTCATTCAGAATGGAAGCATAGGCAAATCCCTGGTCATCTGCCAAAACCGTGTGATTGTAGGCCCGGGCCTTGTATGTATCATCCGGGGCTGAGATCACGCCGATTTGTGGCAGAGACTCCTCTGCCCAGGAGGAGGTCGGGAAGCAGGCATCGGCGGTCAGATACAGCTTTGCTTGCTCATCCAGCAGGGGATAACCAAAATTCATATGGTATATCAGCATCAAGGGAGATTCCTGAAAACCCATATTTTCCACAGTATCCTTTACATAGACCACATTTTCACCCATTTTCACCGTGATCTCCCTGGTCAGGCACAGGTTTTCACCGTAGGGCCGGACCTGGCGGGTTTTGGAGGTGTATTGCAGGTAATACCCATCTTCCTTCCAGAAGCTGCGGCAATTTACCTCCTCCGACGGTGTATTGGAGATCTCTCCGTGAAGCATCAGCTTTTCGCCGTCATCCACACAGGGTAGACCGGCAGTCGTAAGGCCGCAGGTGGCCATCATGCCGCCGCCAAAATTTCGGTCCCACTCAAAATCCCCTTTGTGCCAGAATTCCGGTCCGGAGATCCCCACACCGGACAGCCAGCATAATGACCGTCCCCGGAATGTCAGCGACGAAATATCAGAGGCCCGATCCGGAAGGATCGTCATATACAGCCCGTCTCCGTTCCATAGGTCTACAGCGTGAACGCCCCGCTGTCTGCCGTCCTGTAAAACATACCGTTTGATTCCGGCCAACTGCTCCATACGGCCGACCCGTTCATATGCCGCCTGTCGTGTCAAGTGCTTCATGCAACTACCATCCTCGTCATTATGTTGTTTAATACTAACATATAATCATTATGTAATTTATGACTTCATTATAGAGTCGACATTACATAATGTCAATATATCATATTCTACAAAAAGGAACATCCCGGTTTGTTGAAATTAACAAACCGGGATGTAATATGCTGTTTGTTTTCTGTCAGACCTGAACAGTGCTTGCTTAAACCTGATAGGCCAGATACACCTTGTCTCCACGGTACCTGGATATGGACCAGCACAGCGGGGTTCCGTCCTCGCTCTGGAGTAAATCCGCAATATACAGAAGAGAGGCCCGTGTACGGTCAATTCCCAACAGTTCAATGTCGTTTTTACTGGCCAGAACCGCCTCAACCTTGACTTTTCCGGAGGAAACCGGCGATTTTGTACAGCGGTTCAGCACGTCAATAAGACTGAATTTCGTAAAGTCCTGGTCTTTAACGGATTCCCAAAGGTTTTCCGGCATATAGGTCGCATTGTAAACGATGGAGCAGTTGCCAATCATCCATTTGCGTTTGAGATAGATAAGCCGTTCACCGGCAGACAGGTTCAGCCGCTGGTTGATTTCTCCGATTTTATCTACAAGGCAGAAATCCAGCACCTGAACGGTGCAGTCCCGCCCGGTTTGCTCCATATACTTCTGGAATTGCTCAATGCAGATATTCAGCCCCAATTCAATTTTCGGCTCCGCCACAAAGGTACCGCTGCGTTTTTTCCGTATCAGAATACCCTCGGCCACCAGTTCGTTTAATGCCAGACGAACGGTGGGGCGGCTCAGCTGCAAATATTCGCAGAACTCCGTTTCCGCCGGAAGCTTGTCTCCCAACTTCAAATTCCCACTGGCCAGCTCGTTCAAAATCATCCGTTTTACCTGATAGTAAAGCGGAATCGGAATGTCCTTATTCAGTCTAAAGCGTTCTTCCCGTAAATCCACAGTAATCCCCCTTCTGTTTTTTGTTATGAATAGGTTCCCTATACTTAGGATATATCATTTTGACAAAATGTCAACCAGAATTTGCGTTTTAATCCGTACTTTTCTTGTTTATGTCCCATTTACGGTTCTCCGGCTACGGTTGTATCCATTGTGTGCCGCAAATGGGCACAGCAAACACTGACCTGCGTGCTTCCATAAGACACGCAGGTCAGACCCGATACATTTTATGACACAGGAAGAACGAGCAACTCTTTTGGATATTCGTTCAGGCTTTTTGCCCCCTGGAGGGTCATCACAAAAATATCCTCGATGCGCACGCCACCTATGGAGGATTTGTAAATTCCAGGCTCTATGGTGAACACCATGCCGGGACGGAGGACTGTTTGTTCAGAAGCACTCACATAGGGAAGTTCGTGAATATCCAATCCGATGGAATGGCCGATCCGATGTGTCGCATAGGCACCATACCCGGCTTTTTCAAACACCGACGTGCCGATGCGGTCCAATTCCCCAATGGGCATGCCCACTTCTGCAGCCTTGGCCGCTGCCAGGTGTGCCTCCAAAACCGTAGCATAAACCTCCCGCTGTTCCTGGGATGCCGTCCCATAAAACACGGTTCTTGTCATATCCGAGCGGTAGCGTCCCCAACGGGCACCAATATCCAGGAGAACGCTGTCCCCATAGCGCAGCGGTGTATCATCTGCCTGGTGGTGCGCATCCAGCGCATTGGGACCGTAGGCGATCACGCCGCCGCCTTCAAAGGTTCCCATCCGGCCGCACAGTTCCGGAAAATACCCCGCCAGCTGCCGCTCTGTCAAATCCGGGCTGATGCGCCGGATCAGCTGGCCCATGACAAAATCGTTTTTCTTCGATGCCTCCTGAAGCATCCGCAGTTCCTCCGGTTCCTTGACCTGACGAACGTATTCAATACACGGTGAGCCGTTTACAAACCGGCAATCCTGTCTCTGGCCCATGAGCTGAAAGAGGAAGCCTGTATTCCAGTCCCTGTCCACACCTACTACACAGTTGCCCGGAATGTGGACGGATACCGCTTTGATCCAGTCATCCTGGTCCCGATGGGTCAGGAAGGGAACATCTCCCTCAGCTACCGGCAGCAGACTGTTTCCGATGAAATTCCGCTGTCCTTTTCTGTCCAGTGTCAAAACCAGAAGCCTGCGGCCCGGATTCAGCCACTGGCCTGTCAGATAGTAGAGATTGGCAGAACTGCTGAGTATCAGAAAATCGATTCCCTGCAACTCCATCTGTTCCACTATTTTTTGGATCCGCTGTGTGTACATAAGCAATGCTCCCCCTAATGGCTATTGGACAAAGCTCCGCTTCCGGCGTTCTTTTTTTTGATTTGAATGGCGGTGTTCATAGCCAGCGACACAAAAATGATTCCGTAAGCCACAAAGACCCGGAAGAATTCACCGACCTGGGCCTCTGCAAAGAGGGCCGTACCGGCCATGGGAGAAATCGCCAGCAAGGAATGGAACAGCAGCACACCAATGATGGCCTGGGCGTTGGTGGCCCTGGAAATGGAGGCGCCGCCTACCAGGATCGCCGCCACAGCCAGCAGACCCACCTGCTCATGGTGGGAATATACATTCATGGTGCCAATGTTTTGCAGACTGATGATTTGGCCCCAGGCCGCAAAAATCGTAGAGATGATGATCGCAATGATACGAGTCCGGTCAACATCGATACCGGCAGCTGCCGCAACATCCTGATTCTGTCCCACCGTGCGCATATCCTGCCCCAGTTTGGTCTTGAACAGCCAGGTGTTGAACAGACACAGCAGGCCAATGGTAATGAGCGTGGAGACGGAAATATCGCAGAAGTCCAGGGTAAAGGAGAAATTGGGATCCATATAATACCGTGCGATCCCAAATGCGCACAGTACCATCAACACAATGCGGCACGCCATGCTCCGGCTCTTGATTTGCTTTTTCAGAATATCCCGTGTTACTTTCACCAGACACCAGACGATCACAATGGCGCAAACTGCCACAAAGAACTTTCCGGCCGTTGTCATCCACAGACTGTCCAGAGAATACTTGAACGTACCGGTAAAATCCAGGGTGCTGACAATGCCGACACCGGTATTGATCATCATTTCCTTTTTGGAAAAGGGGATGATCGTACCAACCAGGCACAGAAGCACGAATTGATAGATGCCGTTTGCCAAATAGCCCAGGATCTGGGATGTGATCATCTCATTGCCCTTTGTCTTGTTCAGAATCTTGCCGGTGACCCAGCCAAACAGAACCGCAAACGGCACACTTAGCACAATGGCACCGAGGAAGCTGGAAAATCCGGTCATATTCCAGCCCACCACCATGATAATTGCGACCTGGCCTGCCATAGCCCCGATGACAATGCCAAAGTTCAGACCGATACCGGCAATGACCGGCACGATCAGGGACAGTACCAGAAATGCGTTACGCAAAAATCGGGAAATGATTTCCTGCAGGAAGAAACTGGGACGAACACCGGAAACAGAATAACCGGCCACCGTCAATACCAGCATGATCACGACCACAATATTATTTTTCAGGTATTCCCCGGTCCGGCCTGTCAGAGAAGCCCCACGTTCTTTGTTTCCTTCGATACGCTTCATCCTCTCAGCCCTCCTTTTTGATGGTGGTCAGAGCATAGACAATGATGCCGTTGCTGACAACAACACGGACGATCTCTGCCAGATTGCTCTGAGGCGCAACTGCGTTTGCCACGGGCATGGACAGGGCCAGCACGCCATTAAACAGCAGAGTGCCGATCAGGACATGGCTGATCCCGGCCTTTTTGGTCGTCGCACCGCCAATCAGAATACCCGCTACGGCAGAGAAGCCCATCATCAGCGGGGATTCGTACAGCTGCATGTAGCCATAGCTCTGGGAATAGAACAGGATGCCCACTGCTCCCAGAATCGTAGACAGCACAGTTCCAAGGATCCTGGTACGGTTCACGGGAATACCGATGCTGCTGGCAAATGCGGGATTTTCACCGGCAACGGTCATCATGGTGCCGATCCTGGTATTCAGAAACAGCTGAAGCAGGCCGCAAATGGCCAGACACACCAGAATGTATCCCAGGGGCAGTCCAAACTCCCCAAATTTTATCAGCCAGAAGTAATCCAGAATGTGGCCAAATGTTTTGCTCAAATCAATAGCCTGACGGATACCGCTGCCCATCGTCATAGACAGTGCAGGGTTGGTGATCGGCAGGAACAACCATACAATACACATCAGAGAAATCAAAGAGAAGCCAACATAGGTCGCGACCATCATTTCGGAACCCTTCAATTTGTTCAGCAGCAAACCGTAAAGGATCCCCACAACGATTGCAAAGGGAATGGACAGCAAAATCGCAACGATCAGACTGGTCACGCCGGTAAAGCCCCACTCAAGAGACAGCACACCACCCAGCAGACCGCATACGATGCCCAAAGGCAAGCCAAAATTCAAACCAACTCCGGAACGTACCGCTGGAACCATGGCCAGAACCAGAATGCAGTTCATCCCCCAGCGAACACAAACGTCACTCATGGTATCCGCAAAGGATAGCCCCAGAACATAGGTGATCACAACCAGGAGCAGGAAGAACCCTCCAACGATCAGTCTGGCACTGCCGATTTTTTTATAAATCAAGGTCATTTTTTCTTTCATTGCGGTTCCTCCGTTCTTGCGGCTTTGCTGTATACGCCGGACATCATCAGGCCAAAATCGCTATCCGGTGCAGTGGGCGGTAAAACGCCTTCGACCTTTCCTTTGTTCACGATTGCGATGCGGTCGCACACACTGCGCAGCTCTGCCAATTCAGAGGAAGTAATGATAATGGTAACATTGTTTTCCCGATTCACCTTGGTCAGATAATCAAAGACCAATTTCTTTGCGCCAATATCAATGCCCCGTGTAGGCTCAGACACCAGCAAAATTCGAGGATTCAGTGCCAATGCTCTGGCAAGACAGACTTTTTGTTGATTGCCGCCGCTAAGTCGGCGGGTATTCTGTGCAATGGATGTACATTTGATATTCAGTTCTTCTACAAATCGTTCCGCAACGGCACTGGCCTTCTTTTCGGAAACCAATTCCACACATGCCACCTTATTGAGGAATGCGTGTTGGGCGACAATACCACTGATGGTGATGTTGCTCTCGATGGAGCTGTCCAGCAACAGGCCCCTGCCACGGCGGTCTTCCGAAACGAATGCGCCGCCCTGGGCAAACAGTTCATGGGGGCTGGGCTTGGATATTTCTTTCCCGTAAATCTCCAGATAGCCTCTGGACGGGTAGATACCGGCAATACCGTTGGCTACACCAATTTTTCCCTGACCTGCCAGTCCGGCAATACCCAGAATCTCCCCTTCGTGTACCTCCAAGTCAATGCCCCTGCATTCCTCGCCCGGCATATCCACCTGGAAATCCTTCAATTTCAAAACCGCAGGCATTTTTTCCCAGACATAGGGCGTTTCACGGTTATACACCTGCTCCACAGAGCGGCCAACCATCATCTGCGCCAGTGACACAGCATCCGTTTCCCGAACCGGCTTGGTGGCAACCACTTCACCATCCCGCAAAATGGTAACCCGATCCGCAACCTGTACGACCTCATCCAGCCGGTGGGTGATAAAAATAATGGCAATTCCGCTTTCTGCCAGTTTCTTCATAATATTCAGCAGAATAGCGGCTTCACTCTCCGTTAATACCGCCGTAGGCTCATCGAACACCAGCAGCTGGACGTTTTTCTTGTCGATCTCCCGGGCAATTTCGACAAACTGTTTATAGGCAACAGGCAAATGCTCCACCGTTACCATTGTATCCAGGTCCATACCGATGCGGTCCAGTGCTACTCTGGAATCCTGGTTCATCCTGTTCCGATCCAGAAGCTCGATTCGCTCACCAAAGACTTTGGAAAGCACACTTTTCTTCCTGGGTTCACAGTTGAGCTTGATGTTCTCCGCAATGGTGAAACCGGGGATCAGCATGAATTCCTGGTGGACCATGCCGATTCCAAGCTCCATGGCATGTCGGGGAGAGGCCACTTCCGTGGCCTTCCCTTTCCATAGGATCTCTCCGCCGTAGCCGCCTGTATTTCTGATCACAGGCATTCCAAAGAGAATATTCATCAGTGTAGACTTGCCCGCACCGTTCTCTCCCAGAAGCGCATAGATTTCACCGGGACGGACATCGAAACTGACATTTTTCAATACCGTATTCTCGGCAAATCTTTTCGATATGCCCCGCATCTCCAACAAGCTGTCGGCAGTTGATAGTTCTCTCACAAAAACACTTCCTTTGTACTCTTTCGCTCAGCCACGGCAGAGTGTTGCTGTTTACAGGTCTGCCCAGCCAGGCAGGATCAGCGCATAGTTGTCGAACTTCAAGCCTGTTTCGGGGTTATCGTAAAGTTCAAAATCCACGTCTTCGGGGCTAGACTCCATAATGTCTGCGTAGATGCTGCGCAGAGCATCCATGTCAACCTTGCCGTTGGTCTTTCCTTCAATATAAGCGTTTGCATAAGCCACACTGGTCTTCATCAGATTGATGCCAACAGGGGCAACACGGCAGGAAAACCGTCCGGAGTTGCCGCTTTCTGCCAGGAAGTTTCTGACTTCATCCATCATCCAATCCACATCCGCCTGCTTGTCCTCAGGTACTTCAATACCGAAGGGTGTGGCATACTGGAAGGGGGAAGAATTGCAGGGGTTCGGGTAGATGCCGCCATTCTCCAGCACCGCTTTCGCAACAGCAGGCATGGACAGGGGGTTGGTGTCGTAAAATGCAGTTTTGGGGCCATACTTTTCGATCTGTTTCGGCACATCTTCCAGGCAGAACTGCTGGGTACCGGCCGTTCCGGCATCGGACTGAGGGTCGGGCATGGTCACACGAACAAATTTGATGCCCAGCTTCTCGCTGGTCTCCTCCATCATCCGGCCCTCATAGTTGATTTTATCGATGGCCTGGTGACGGGGGAAGGAGTAGTAAACGAAGGTTTCTGCCCCCAATTCGTAGGCACGCTGGGCCAGACTCTGGCCGTTCTTATTGGTATTGTTGTCAATAATAATGTCTGCAGCAGCTGCGGCAACCTGAGGGTCTTCTCCAATGCCGGAAGCAATGTACAAAACATCCGGGCGTTTTTCCTTCGCCTTGGCGATTGCCGCAGATGCGCCGGAAATTGCTTCAATGAATACAACGGCCTTGATTTCAGGATCGCTGACCAGGCTCATCAGATTGGATATGACCGTCTCCTGTTCTTTCATAAACTGGACGGGATATGTCTGGATCACCACACGGTCTTCACCGTAGCGTTTTACCATGGCCTCCGCTGTACGGTACAGTTCCTCGTTCAGAGCAACAGTGGCAGTGATAATGCCGATTTTGCCATTGGGGGTCACCGTCTTCGCTGCTTCCTCAAGTTCCTGTGCGGCCTGGGAAGTGGTTTCACCGGCAGACTGATTGGTGCTGCCGCAGGCAACCAGGGTGAACATCATGGCGATCGCCATGATCAGGGAAAGAATGCGTTTCATTTTTTTGTCTCCTTTTTCTTTTATTAAAAAGCGGATCATTGTGCCGTATCCGCTCCTTTACAAATTTGTTTGCTGTACCTATGCCTGATACAGCGCTTCGTCTGTCTCGATCAGGGCCAGCGCATATACCTTCACCGCATTGAGTAGGTTCTCGATTTTCATGCACTCATCCGGCTGATGGCCGCTGCCCCTTCCGATACCGCCCGGTTGGACCTCTCCCTGGATATGGGGGCCATACGCCAGTGCGTTCGGAATTTTCCGGGCATAAGTACCGCCGCCCATGGTATAGGGAACATGATCATCCCCCAGCACCCGCTGCGCCAGACGAACCAGCCTACTGACAATGGGATTGTCCAGCGGCATATACGCCGGGGGATTCACATCCAGTTCCGTGACCGTGAATCCGGCCTTCCAGAAAAACTGCCGCAGCTGTTCTGCCATTGCTTCTTCCGGCTGGGTCACGGCATAGCGGATATTATAGTCCACCGTCAACACGCCCTCCTTCAGCCGCAGCTTGCTGCACACATGGGTCGTCTTACCGGAGAAGGCATCCTCATATGCAATGCCAAGGCCATGTCCGTAATAGTCGGCGCAGCTTTCGCCGATCATCTCCAAGGCTGTTTTCACCTGACCGGTCAGCAGGTGGTGTTCTGTCAGGAATGTTACCAACAGGCCAATGGCATTTACTGTCTGCTCCGGAAACGCCGCATGTCCGCCCTGGCCCACTGCCTGAATTTCCGTACCGGATGCAGTCTCCTGCGCCGTGAATCTGGTGTCATTGCCAATGGCTTCCCGCAGGGTTCCCAGGCTCACGTTTTTGAGAACCGCAACTGCCGTATTGGGAACGATATTGATGGCATGCCCCGCTTCCAGCGCCACCAGATTTCCTGTTTCCAGCTTTTTCTCCGCATACAGCTCAATAATTCCTTTTTCTCCGTAACAGGCAGGGAACGAAGCATCCGGTACGATGGAGAAATCCGGGAACCCGCATTTCTTTCCATAGTAAACCACATCTTCCATACCATGTTCTTCCGCAGCTCCACAATATAGCAGCACATCACTTTTCAGCGGGTATTTCTGCTCTTGAAGGAACCGCATGGCAAACAGAGAAGATACAATGGCACCTTTGTTATCCAGCGACCCCCGACCGTAAATAAATCCGTCCTTTACGCACGCATCATAGGGATCGACCGTCCAGTCATCCCCTTCCGGCACCACATCTGCATGGCCAAAGATGCCAATGGTTTTCCTGCCATCCAGCCCTTTCATCCGAGCCGTAGTACAATAATATTCGTGGATTTGTGCCGGAAATCCGTAATTCTCCCCAACAGTCTTAAAATGTTCCAGGATTCTCCCGCAACACTCCTTTAACGGGTACTCTGCACCATGATCCGGCTGCGCAACGCTTTTGATGTTTACGGCAGCAATTACCTGCTCCACCAATTCTTCCCGGTGAGCAGAGATCCATTGGTCTAATTTCAGTTCCAATTCTTTATCCTTCATGAATATTCTTCCTCCAGGATCGTATAAATATCTCTTATTTCGGCGATTATGTCAATATGTAATGTGCATAATGAGATAATAGCAACAAAGTGACATATTGTCAATATGGTTCTTTTTCTCAGAAAGCATTTCTATGTTGTTCACAATTCTTCGGGCTTCAAATTGTTGATTTTTACCATCAGGCCAAATATACAAAGGCTTACTTTGCGTGTTCATAGCCTGCAATCACAATAGTCATCAACGCCCCCAGAACAACAACTTGTATTTCTATTCACGGTATCATCTACACCGGAAACCTACCGGATCACCAGAGTTCAGATGGGTTTGAATCCACCTTTCGGCAACAAAAAGAGGACATTCATCCACACGATTTATAGCTACGCGATATGGCAATCATTCCACAAACAAGAATAACCGCTGCGGCTCAACACCACAGCGGCTCTGAATTTCACACAAAAATATTGAAAATCCACGGTTTTTGGTAAATAATCGAAAATAAGCACCGTAATCTTGGTATCAAAATTACGGTGCTTATTTAGTGGGGGAAGGTGGATTCGATAGCTTGCTTTGCGAAGCAAAGCAATATGGAGAAAACCAGTTTGCAAACTGGTTTTTCCCACAGGCCACTGGCCTGTGGGATTTAATTGGGTTCGAATCCGCCTTCTTTCACCAGCAAAAAAGACACCGCCAAAGGCGATGTCTTCCAAAAGGGGCAGCTTTTGAGGTGGGCTGGTGGTATCCGGAACGGGGGGAAGGTGGATTCGATGGCTTGCTTTGCGGGGCAAAGCAATATGGATAAAACCAGTTTGCGAACTGGTTTTTCAAACAGGCCTCCGGCCTGTTTGATTTAATTGGGTTCGAATCCGCCTTCGAGACCAACAAAAAGGACATCCATCGGATGTCCTTTTTGTTGGTGGGGGACAGTCGTTTACATCCGAACAAAACACATATTCAATTTCGTCCAGGGTCACGGTTTCCGCATGATCCCGGAAATTGTAGGTAAACACAATTTTATCATCATACACATACACGGAGTTCAAAAATGTATCGATCATTTCTCGCTGATAGGCCTTGTCGTTGATGTTGCCGTATTTGAAACGGCTGATCCA
>CAKTPO010000019.1 GCA_934591845.1 uncultured Oscillospiraceae bacterium
TTTCATTGCTTATTTTGGACATAATATGACCCCCAAATGTCGGATTCTCTGTCCAACATTTGGGGGTCATATCACTGCCTCCACGCTGACGGTTACTTCTTAACATAACGCTGGGGGAACCGACCTACTGGCAGCACCCTTTATATCTATACTATACCTCAAAATCGATTTGTTGTCAACGGCCCCGGGATTTGGCGGGGTTGTTTTTTACAAAAAAGCAGTTTCTGTGGCGGATAAATGGAACGAATCACGTTGCGAATAAAACCTGTGTGGATGAACGAAACTACCCACCGACATGTCATTCCGAGCGAACGCAGTGAGTCGAGGAATCCACTCAAGTGGCAGATTTTACCTTGTGGTTATTTCTTCTCCCACGTGGTGGATTCCTCCACTCCGCTTACGCTACGGTCGGAATGACATAATGGGGGTGGTGGTACCATTCAACCATAAAGGTTGTAATTGCCACGTGGCGGGCGGCATGGTAGCTGCCCCTACAGGTGTGGTACCGTTTTAATCGCAGAGCTTCCTTGACAGAAAAAAGGCATGGCCCAGTCATTGTGGGTCATGCCTTTTTTGGGCGTTTATTCAGACATATCCACCAGCCCTAAGCGGATGGCACTGTAGTCAACGGTTGCCTTAGAGGCGGCACGGGCTTCGTCGACAAAGTTGTTGGACATCTGGGTCAGCAGGTCGGATTTGGCCTGGGACTGCCAGAGGGTCTGGGAATTTACAAAGTACATGATGTGGTAGCCAAAGTCGGTTTTGACGATGCCGTAGTCCCCAGGCTGGCGGCTGTCGTCAAAGCACCAGGCATCAAAGGCCTCTACCATCTGGCCCTGGGTGACACCGGTATACAGACCGCCGTTGGTGTTGGAACCGGCATCGGCGGAGTGTTCGTTGGCAAGAGTGGCAAAGCTGTCTTCCGTTTTGTCTCCGGCAAGCCACCCGTCCAGAATCTCCTGGGCCTGCTTTTCACCGGCGGCCCAAGCCTCATCGGAGAAAGTTTCCGTGGTGACGTTTTCCACGGTGGCACCCTCCGGCAGGATCAGAATGTGGCGGACATCCACGTTTTTGGTGGTCTTGTCCAGGCCGTTATCGGCGTATTCGGCCTCATGGGCATTGAAGAAAGCTTCCACCTCGGCATCGGTGGGGGCAAAGCTGGAAGTCACCTGGTTATAGTAGCCGCTGCTGAACATATACAGTTCCAGGAAGTCCTGGTAGTCCTGCAAGGTGGCACCGGGGCCAAAGTTCCGCCGGAGCATGGCCTCGGCATCCTCAAAGCCATTGTTTTTGGCGGTGTCCGTCAGACCTTCCAACAGGGAATCCAGCTCTTTTTGGCTCTCCTCCGGCATCTGGAAACCGGCCTCCTGAGCCTGCTGGTAGATGGCCTCATAGACCTCCCAGGAATCCAGAGCCTGGGCCAGGAAATACTGCTGCCAGGTCTGGCCCTCCTGGAGCGCGCAGACCTGGGTATCCAGCCCCTGGGTGTGGTCCAGGCCCATATACTGGGCGTAGGTGCCGTACTGGGCGTAGAAATTCTGGACGGCGAACCAGTAGTGTACTTGCAGCTGGCTGTTGGTCAGACTGTGGTCGCCGGAGGTGGCCACCACCTGGGCGGCGGCATCCTGGGCCTCCTGGTCCGTGACGGTGTAGCTGCCCTTGCAGGTCACGTCATCGGGGTTGCCGTCGGCGGGAATGGTGGGAGCCTGGGTCGGCTCGGTGACTTCTTGGGAAGCGGAAGAACTTTCCGTAGGCAGCTGTTCGCTCTTGGGTTCCCGGCCATTTAAAATCAGCACCGCCAGAATGGCGGCTAGCAGCACCACGGCGGCCACCATCAGGGCCACGGCGGAAGCACCGGTAATGCCTTTTTTCATGGGTACTTCCGGCTGGGGTTCCTCAGCCTGGGCATTCTCGGCCTGGGGCTGTTCAACCTGTTCTTCGGTAGACTCCTCGGCGGGCGTTTCGTCTACCTCCTGGGTCTGGGAGGCTTCCGGAGCGGTTTCTTCCGGAACCTCCTCTATGGGTTCCTCCTGGGCTTTGTTACATGCGGGGCAGACGGTCAGTTCATCGTCCATCTCCTGGCCGCAAAACTTACAATTTTTCATGGAATCCTCTTTTCTCCGATATTCGGAATGTGGTCTCGGAAAGTTTACCACGGTTTGGCCTGAAATGCAAGCAAAAAGCAGATTGTTTACAATTAAGGAAACTCTGAATAAATCGTCTGCGGCTGAGCGGCGAATCTTTTGCCCCCAGGCCGCGGTTTGAAAAATGGGAAATACATACAGTATTCCCTCATTTTCCAAACCTTGCCTGGAACCAAAATCTTTCGCCGTCAGCTCTTGCCGATTTAATCAGAGCTTCCTTAACCCAGGAAGACCGGGGGAAACATTTGGGGAAAGGGCAAAAACTTGGAACCATCCGCCCTTGAAAAAACCGGGCGTTCATGGTATGATTTACGTTGAAAAAGAATTCATATACAAAGGAAGAATCCTATGAATACAAAAACCACTGTTATTGAGAAGGCCCGGCTGGAAGAACAGTTTGGCTATTGCGATAAAATCGCCGCCCTGTGGACTCAGCAGGGGCGGACACCGGTTGCCTATGTGGAAACCTATGGCTGTCAGCAGAACGAAGCGGATTCGGAAAAGCTTCGGGGGTACTTATCCCAAAGCGGCTATGCCATCGGCAAAGAACCGGAAGGGGCTGACGTGGTGGTGATGAACACCTGCTCCATCCGGGAACACGCCGAGCAGCGGGTCTTCGGCAACCTGGGGGCCTTGACCCACACCAAACGCCGCCATCCGGAGCAGAAGATTTTCCTCTGCGGCTGCATGGCGGGCGAACCCAAGGTGTCGGAGCGGATCAAAAAAAGCTACCCCTTTGTAGACGGGGTGTTTTCCACCCACCATCTGTGGCAGTTCCCGGAAATTTTATACCGGGTGCTGACCGGCAAGAAGCGGCAGTTCTATGTGGAAGACGAAGCCGGTTCCATTGCCGAGGGCATTCCCCAGGTCCGGGATTCCTCGCTAAAAGCCTGGGTGTCCATTATGTACGGCTGCAACAATTTCTGCACCTACTGCATCGTCCCCTATGTCCGGGGCCGGGAGCGGAGCCGGAAGCCGGAGGACATTCTGAAAGAGTGCCGCCAGTTGGCGGAAAACGGCTGCCGGGAAATTACCCTTTTGGGCCAGAACGTCAATTCCTACGGAAAAGATTTGGACTGCGGCGTGGATTTTGCAGACCTTTTGGAGCAAATTGCCCAGATCCCCGGAGATTTTCTCATTCGCTTTATGACCAGCCATCCCAGAGACGCTTCCGAAAAGCTCTTTGACACCATGGCGAAAAATCCCAAAATCGCCAAGCAGCTCCATTTGCCCTTCCAGTCCGGTTCTTCCCGGGTGCTGAAAGCCATGAACCGGCATTATGACCGGGAAACCTATCTGCGGAAAGTGCGCTACGCCAAAAGCGTTATGCCGGAACTGGTGCTGACCAGTGATGTGATCGTAGGCTTCCCCGGAGAGACGGAGGAAGAATTTGAGGAAACCCTGTCCCTTATTGAGGAAGTGCGCTACGACAGCCTCTTTACCTTTATTTTCTCCCCCCGCACCGGCACCCCCGCCGCCGGAATGGAGGACCCCACCCCCAAGGAGGAGAAAAACGCCCGGTTTGACAGGCTCTGTGCCAGACAGAACGCCATTTCCGAGGAAATCCATCAGGGCTATGTGGGCAAGACCCTGCGCTGCCTGGTAGACGGACAGGAGGGGAATCTGCTGACCGCCCGGACCGAGGGAGGCCGCCTGGTGCGGTTTGAAGGTCCTAAGTGTCTGGTGGGAGGATACCATGATCTTCGCATTACCGGCTCCACCACCTGGAGCCTGACGGGAGAACTGGCGGAATAAGAAAGGACAAAAACCATGGCAAAAACAGAACTGACGCCTATGCAGCGGCAGTATCAGGAGATCAAAGCCCGGAATGATGACTGCATCCTCATGTTCCGTCTGGGTGATTTCTACGAGATGTTCAATGACGATGCGGTGCTGGCCGCCCGGGAATTGGATCTGACCCTGACCAGCCGGGACCGGAGCAAGCCCAAGGAGGAGCAGACCCCCATGTGCGGGGTACCCTACCACAGTGTGGACTCCTATATTGCCCGTCTGGTTCAAAAGGGCTACAAGGTGGCGGTCTGCGAGCAGATGGAAGACCCGGCCACCGCCAAGGGCCTGGTGGAGCGGGACATTACCAGGATCGTGACCCCCGGCACGGTGACGGAAAGCTGTATGCTGGAGGAGCGGAAAAACAACTACATGGCCTGTCTATACGGGGCGGGGGACAAGTTCGGCGTGGCTTTCTGCGACCTGTCCACCGGAGCCTTTTACGCCACCACCTGCCGGGATGCCCGGAACGTGGCTTCCGAACTGGGCCGGTTCAGTCCCAGTGAAGTCCTGCGCTGGGGCCAGGGGGTAGAGGAGGAAGAAATCTCTGATGCCCTGTTCCGCAGACTTTCCTGCTGTGTGGACGAGGGAAAGCCGGAACAGTTTGATTTGGAAGCTGCCGCCGCCCTTTTGGAGCGGCATTTTGGGAAAACCCTGGATGCCCTGGGCCTGGGTTCCTTTCCGGAAGCCGTTACTGCCAGCGGAACCCTGCTGCAAACCCTGCTGACCCTGCAAAAAAACGATTTGGCCCATATCCGGGAACTGCAATACTATACGTCCGGCAAATTCATGGAACTGGATCTGGATGCCCGGCGGAATCTGGAACTGACGGAGACCATGCGGGCCAAGGAGAAAAAAGGGACGCTTTTGTGGGTGCTGGATAAGACCCACACCGCCATGGGCGGCCGGATGCTGCGCTCCTGGCTGGAAAAGCCCCTGTTGGACCCTGGCGAAATCACCCGGCGGCAGGGGGCTGTGGAAGCCCTGGTGGAAAATCCCATTGCCCGGGGGGAACTGGAAGAAGCCCTGAAAGACGTTACGGATTTGGAACGGGTCATGACCAGAATCGTCACGGGAACCGTCAATTGTCGGGATTTGCTGGGCCTGGCCCGGGGGATGCGGGCACTGCCCCAGGTGAAAAACCTACTCTCCGGGCTGCAAAGTCCGCTGCTGCAAAAGCTTTCTGCGGCCATTGACCCGCTGACGGACTGTGCGGATAAAATTGAAAACACCATCGTGGAAGACCCGCCCCTTACCGTCCGGGAGGGGGGCATCATCCGCCGGGGGGCCAACGCCGATGCGGACCGTCTTCGGGATATTATGGAGGGCGGCTCCGGCACCATTGCGGCCATTGAGTCCAGCGAGCGGGAGAAAACCGGCATCCGCACTTTAAAAGTTGGATTCAACCGGGTATTCGGCTATTATATCGAGGTTTCCAAGTCCTTTATGAACCAGGTGCCGCCGGAGTATATCCGCAAGCAGACCCTTGCCAACTGTGAGCGTTACATCACCCAGGAACTGAAAGAACTGGAAACCCAGGTGCTGACCGCCAAGGACCGGCTGACGGCTCTGGAATATGGGATTTTTACGGCCCTGCGGGATGAACTGGCCGGTCAGGCTTCCCGGGTGCAGGAGTCTGCGGCGGCAGTGGCGGCGGCGGATACCCTGTGTTCTCTGGCCTGTGTGGCGGTGCAGCGAGGCTACTGCCGTCCGGAAATCACTTTAGGGCCGGAAATTTCCATTACCGATGGGCGGCATCCGGTGGTGGAGGCCATGCTGAAAGATAGCCTCTTTGTACCCAACGATACCTGCCTGGGAGGAAAAGACAACCAGGTGGCCATTCTCACCGGCCCCAACATGGCGGGCAAATCCACCTATATGCGTCAGGTGGCCCTGATCGTGCTGATGGCCCAGATGGGTTCTTTCGTACCGGCCCGGGCGGCGAAAATCGGCCTGGTAGACCGGGTGTTTACAAGAATCGGTGCCAGTGACGACCTGGCTTCCGGCCAGTCCACCTTTATGGTGGAAATGTCCGAGGTAGCCTCCATTCTCAAATACGCCACGTCCAGAAGTCTGCTGATCCTGGACGAAATTGGCCGGGGCACCTCTACCTATGACGGCATGAGCATTGCCCGGGCGGTGCTGGAATTTGCGGCCAATCCCAAGCGTTTGGGGGCAAAAACCTTGTTTGCCACCCATTATCACGAACTTTCCACCATGGAAAGCAAGCTGCCCAATGTGAAAAACTACAACATCGCCGTGAAAAAACGGGGGGATCAAATGATTTTCCTGCGGAAAATCGTCCCCGGAGCCACGGATGACAGCTACGGCATTGAGGTGGCCAAGCTGGCGGGGCTTCCCAACAGCGTGATTGTCCGGGCCAGGGAGATTCTGGAAGAACTGGAAACTCAGGCCCCCCAACACCCCGTCCCTGCGGTACAGCAGGAAGACCAGGTGAGCTTGCTGGACTTGTCAGCGGGCAGGGTTGTTGATGCCCTGAAAGCCATTCAGGTGGAGACGCTGACGCCCATTGAGGCTATGAACCAGCTGTACAAGCTGCGGAAAATGTTAGACTGATTGGAAGAATACAATGGCAAAATCAAATATCATGGCACCGGCCCCCCGGCAGGATGAAACCATTGTGGGGTGGTGCTGGTACGGATTTCAGATGGTGGTGCTGGGAAGTCTGCTGACAGGGCTGAACGGAATGCTCCGGGTACCCATGAGCCAGGCCGAGGTGAATTTCACCTACTTCCTGCTAAACTTCCTGGCGACCCTCTGGATTTATCACAAATATCTGGAAAGCAACTGGAAAACCGTGAAAAACCACCCCATTCTCTTTTCTCAGGCGGTGGTGCTGGCACTGGTGGCCTACTGGCTGAGCTTCTGGGTGCTGACCTGGACCATCCGGCAGTTGGACCCGGGGTTTATCAACCGGAATGACGCCTCTATTTCCGGTCTGCGGCATGGGAATTTCTATCTCACCATGCTGGGAACGGTGCTGCTGGCTCCTGCGGCAGAGGAATGTGTCTACCGGGGGCTGGTGTTCCGGAATCTTTACCCCATTTCCAAGGTGGCGGCCTATCTTGTTTCCATGGCGGCCTTTTCTGCCGTTCACATTGTCTCCTTTCTGGGCCTTTACAGCCCTTTGCAGCTGGTACTGGCCTTTTTGCAGTATCTGCCCGCGGGGCTGTGGCTGGCCTGGTGCTATACGAAAAGCGGGTCTATTTACGGACCCATCGCCATGCACATGCTGATCAATGCCTATAGCTACGGGCTTTTGAGGTGAGAATATGGGAAAAATCATCCAATTATCCCCCCATATCGCCAATCTGATCGCCGCCGGAGAGGTGGTGGAGCGTCCGGCAAGTGTTGCCAAGGAGCTGCTTGAAAACGCCGTGGATGCCGGGGCCACCAAGGTGACCATTGAGATCCGGGACGGGGGCATGACCTTTCTCCGGGTGACGGACAACGGCTGCGGCATGGCCCCCCAGGATGCCCGGACGGCGTTCCTGCGCCATGCCACCTCCAAGTTGCGCTGTGCCGAGGATTTAAGTGCCATCGGCACCATGGGCTTCCGGGGAGAGGCCCTGGCGGCCATTGCTTCCGTCAGCCGCATTGATTTGCTGACCAAGACCCCGGAGTCCCTGATGGGACTGAGTCTTCACTTGGAGGCCGGGAACGTGACAGAGGAGTCGGAAGCCGGATGCCCGGACGGCACCACCATCATCATCCGGGACCTGTTTTACAACACCCCTGCCCGGATGAAGTTTATGAAAGCCGATACCGTGGAGGGTTCCAGGGTCACGGGAGCGGTGCAGCTCCAGGCTCTGGCCCACCCGGAGGTGGCCATCACGTTGATCCGGGACGGAAAAACGGTGCTGTCCACCCCAGGAAACGGGGGATTGCAGGGGGCCGTGTACTGCGTATACGGACGGGAATTCGGGGCCTTAACGGAGGTCAACAGCCAGTGGGAAAAATACAAGCTTACAGGCTACGTTTCCAAGCCCTCCCAGGCCCGGCCCAGCCGGAATTTGCAGACCTTTTTTGTAAACCACCGGCCGGTCAAATCCAAACTTCTGGTCACGGCCCTGGAAGAAGCCTACCGGAATCAATTGATGGTGGGTAAGTTCCCCGCCTGTGTGCTGTGCCTGGAACTGCCCCCTACGGCGGTGGATGTGAATGTCCACCCGGCCAAGACCGAGGTAAAATTCCTCAATGAAAAGGCGGTATTTGACTGTGTACACTATGGCGTTCTGGGGGCACTGAACAAGACCCCGGACCGCCCTCAGATACAATTCTCTCAGAAAAACGCCCAGGTGTTCCCGGAACCCCCAAAGGAACCGGAAAAACAGCCGGTGGCGGCACCTAAAAAGGACTTTTTCAGAACCATGTCCGCCCAGGACTACAAGACCTTTGCCAGTGCTGTGAAAACCGCTCCCAGGCCGGAGCCGGAAAAGGCAAGAGCCGCGGCGGAAAAACTGGCGGAACAGGCGACCCTCCATTCTCCTGTATTTGTGCCGGGAAACCAGGGAGCGGAAGCTTTTCCCAGGCTACCGTTCCAGAATTCCACAGCCCCTGTGGAGAAAAAACAGCCCCCTGTGGAGCTTCCTCAGGAAGAAGCCCCTCAGCCCACCGCACCTCAAAAAGAAGAGCCTGTATTGGAGCAGACCGCCCTGGAACTGCCCCGGGTTCAGCTCTGGCGCATGGTGGGGGAACTCTACAGAACCTATATTCTGGTGGAGCAGGGGGAGGAAGCTTTTCTCATTGACAAACACGCGGCCCACGAGCGCATCCTCTTTAACAAGCTGAAAGCCCGGCAGGAGGCCATTGTGCCCCAGACTCTGCTGACCCCCATCCCCGTCCGTTTGGACCCCAAAGGGGCTTCGGAAATCATGTGCCATCTGGACATGATGGAGGAACTGGGCTTTGCCTTGGAGGAGTTTGGGGAAAATACCCTGCTGCTGCGGCAGATCCCTATGGATCTAAGCACCGATTCCGCGGCAGAGACCGTGGAGACCCTGGCCCAGGATTTGCTCCGGGGGAAAATCACCGCCCCGGATACCGTTCGGGATGAAATGCTCCATACCGTTGCCTGTAAGGCGGCCATTAAAGCCGGATGGGTCAGCGATGAGCAGGAGCTTCTGGCGGTAGCCAAAGAGGTTATGGAACACGAAGAACTCAAATACTGCCCCCATGGCCGGCCTATTTGCGTCTCTTTAAGCAAGAAAAATCTGGAACGGCAGTTCAGAAGGACCTGATGCTGATGCAACTACCAAAAATGATGAAACGTGTGACCGCCGCCTTGGGGCTTGCACTGCTGTTGCTGCTGCCCCTGGCTCTTGGGGGTTCGGAACTTGGGGAAGCCCTGGCCATTACCGCCGGAACCTGTTTTTATCATTTCGCCATGCGCCTGACGGTGGGGGCACTGGTGCCCCGGATGCTAAAACCCGGGGCGGCGGAACGGCCCTATTTCCGGCAACGTTCCTTGGAGCCGGGGCTTTACAAGGCCCTGAAAGTGAAACGCTGGAAAAACCGGATGCCCACCTACAACCCGGAAGAATTTGACCCCAGAAAGCACAGCTGGGAAGAGATTCTGCAATCCGGCTGCGTTGCCGAGGTTGGCCATTTGGTGATGGTGCTTCTGAGCTTTCTTCCCGTGCTGACGATCCCGGTGTTTGGGGCGGCGGGGGTGTTCTGGGGAACATCCGTTGCCGCGGCGGCGGTGGACGGCAGCTTTGTGATATTGCAGCGGTTCAACCGCCCCAGAATTCAAAAAATCCTTCAAAAGGAGCGTCAACGCCTATGAATCCAATTGTGTGCCTGGCCGGGCCTACCGCCTCCGGCAAAACCGCCCTGGCGGTGGAACTGGCCCAGGCCCTGGACGGCGAGGTGGTGTCCTGCGACTCCATGCAGGTCTACCGGCGCATGGACATCGGCACCGCCAAGCCAACCCCGGAAGAGCGGCAGGGCATTCCACACCACATGATTGATGTGGCGCAGCCGGAGGAGGATTACTCCGTCAGCCGCTATTGCCGGGAAGCCGCCCCTATAGTTGAGGACATTGTGGCCCGGGGGAAGGTGGCCATTATTGCCGGCGGCACGGGGCTTTACATGGATTCCCTGATCCGGGGCAACGACTTTGCCCCCTTTCCCTCCACAGGCGTCCGGCAGCGGCTGGAACAGCAGGCCCAGCAGGAGGGAATAGAGACCATGCAGCGGTGGCTGCAACAGGTAGACCCGGAAGCGGCGGCGCGCATCCATGACCGGAAACGGCTGCTGCGGGCCTTGGAAGTGTACCTGGAAACCGGGGAGACCATTACAGAGCATAACCGCCGGACCCAGGAGCAGCCCCCCAGGTTTACCCCTGTGTGGCTGGCTCTGGACTTTGCGGAGCGGCAGACCCTTTATGACCGCATTGATTTGCGGGTGAGCAATATGCTTCAAATGGGCCTACTGGAAGAAATTCAGGGGCTGCTTTCCTCCGGGGTGCCGGAGAGCGCCACGGCCATGCAGGCCATTGGCTATAAAGAATTTGTAGGGGCCTTGGAGGGAACATGTTCTGTCCGGGAGGCCGCCGACCAGGTGCGGCAGTCTTCCAGACGGTATGCCAAGCGGCAGCTGACCTGGTTCCGCCGGAATCCCGCCATCCACTGGCTTGTCCGGCAGGAGGGCCAGGGGGCGGATGAAATTTTCCGGGCCGCCCGACAAATTCTTCGGGAAATCGACAGGTGAATCGTGCTAGCATATGCGTACTCCAAAATGAACAAGAAAGCGGGTATACATATGAACGAAACCATGAATTTACAGGATGCCATTCTCAAGGAGGTACGCCGGGAGAAAGTGCCCGTCACCCTGTTCCTGATGAACGGCTTCCAGCTCCGGGGGATCATTACCGGATTTGACAGCTTTGTAGTGGTGCTGGTGTCTGACGGCAAGCAGCAGATGATTTACAAGCATGCCATTTCTACCCTTGCGCCTATCCGGCCTCTGAAAGCAGCGTCCCCCACCGTGTAACGGAAGACGGCCTTTCGGCTCCGGGAAACCCAGGCGGCGGAGCGATCCGCCGCCTTTTGCTGTGACAGAAAGGAAAAATTATGTCTATTGAAGAAAACGTAGAGAAAGTCCAACGGGAAATCGCCCAGGCGGCTCTGGCCGCAGGCCGGAAGCCGGAGGAGGTGGTGCTCTGCGCTGCCACCAAAATGAATGATACCCAGGCCGTCCGCCGGGCCATTGCCGCAGGAGTACGGGTCTGTGGAGAAAACCGTGTCCAGGAGCTGACCCGGAAGCTGGGGGAGAACGCCTATGAAGGGGCCAAAATCCATTTCATCGGCCACTTGCAGACCAACAAGGTAAAGCTGGTGGTGGGAAAAGTAGACCTTATCCAGAGCGTGGATTCCCTGCGGCTTCTGGAAGCCGTTTCCAAAGAGGCCCAGCACCAGGGCGTGCTACAGGACATTCTTTTGGAGGTCAACATCGGTGGGGAGTCCGCCAAGACCGGATTTTCCCCGGAGGAGGTTCTTCCTCTGGTGGACAAAATTGACAGTTTTTCCAATGTCCGGGTCAAAGGACTTATGGCAATTCCCCCAATTGCAAGGTTTCCGGGCGATAATTTAAAATTTTTTCAGAAAATGCGGGAAATTTATGTTGACATTAGGGCGAAAAAGAACGATAATGTTCCGGTAGACTGTTTATCTATGGGCATGTCCGGAGACTTTGTTGATGCCATCGCTGCGGGCAGTACCATGGTGCGGATAGGCACCGCCATTTTTGGTGCCAGGGTGTACGATACCGTTCATCAGAAGATGTAAACATACAGGAGGATATATAGAAATGAGCCTTTGGGATAACGTAAAGAAGTTTGCCGCGCCCTACGGTGATGACGACTATGACGATTATGACGAAGACGAAGACTACGCTGAGGATGATTACGAAGAACCCGCTGAGCGGCCTGCCCGCCGCAGCGCCCCGGCCCGCAGCCGCCGCCCCGCAGTGCAGGAGGTAGAGGAGCCGGAGGAGGATGAGGAAGAAAGCGCTGACTTTGGCTTTGGCACCGTAGCGGCCCCCAGCGGCACCTCAAGCATCAGCAGCGGCTTTACAGGCTCCGTGCTCCACAGCAGCACTTCCTCCAACCGTCAGGAAGTGGTGTTGTTCCGGCCCGGCAGCTTCAGCGATACCTCCAAGGCCGCCGATGACCTGCGCAACCACAAGGCGGTCATTGTCAATATGGAGAATGTGGACAAGGCCATGGCCCGCCGGGTGGTGGATTTCCTGTCCGGCTGTGTTTACGCCCTGGATGGGGATGTGAAGAAGATCGCCCAGTCTGCGTTCCTGTTCTGCCCCCACAATATGGAGATTTCCGGAGATTTGGAAACCCTGCAGGCAGAGGTCGAAAGCTACGTATAAAAAACGCTGAACAATAAAAGCGAATCAGAAAAAGATTCAACCAGGAAGGAGAAACAGATATGATCACTCCGCAGCAAATCGAACAGGTGTCCTTTAGCAAGGCTTCTTTCGGCGGCTAC
Source organism: uncultured Oscillospiraceae bacterium (assembly GCA_934591845.1). Classification (GTDB taxonomy): domain Bacteria; phylum Bacillota; class Clostridia; order Oscillospirales; family Oscillospiraceae; genus Faecousia. Next base: position 12,458 of record CAKTPO010000019.1, read on the forward strand.
AATATGCAGCAGGTCGATGAATTTCTGGAGCCTCTGACCGAGGATTACGTGACCCTTTATAAGGAAAATGCCCTGCTGAAAAGCAAGATGCGGGTACTGGCCAGCAAGTTGGAGGAATACCGCAAGGGTGAAGCCACACCCAGAGCCGCTGACAGTGATGCCAAGGCTGCCGCTGACCAGATGCTTCTGGAAACCAAGCAGAAGTGTGAGCGGATGCTGAAAGAAGCCACCTTGAAGGCCCAGAGCATTACGGCCACTGCGGCCGCCGCTGCCGCCCCTGTGGCTCCTGTTGCCCCTGTGGCCGCCCCCAGCGGAAACGCCGAGGCTCTCATCGCCGCAGAGAACGCCCGGGTAGAAGAAGCCCGGAAGGCTGCCAACGCCAAAATCGCAGAGATCCAGGAGCAGATGCGTGCCTGCATCCAGGCATTGGAGCGCATCAAGGGTGCTGCCGCCCCCAAAGCTGCCGCAGCCACCGCTGCCGCCCCCAAGGCCCCGGCTGCCAATGAGCTGCGCTATGACAGCGGCTCCGTGGCAGATGAGATCGCCCACAACGTAGAGGCCCTGGTTGGTACCGCCGAGGAGCCTGCCCCCAAGGCAGAGCCCCGGCACCCTGTGAACGATACCACCACCAGCCGGTTTGCCAACCTGAATTTGCAGTTTGGCCGGAACTACGACCCCAACCACAAGTAATCAAGATTTTTCATATGCAATGCCAGGATGAGGACAGGAGTCCGGGAACCCCTCTTTTCAGAGAGCCGCCGGTTGGTGCGAGACGGCAAGAAGCCCCGTGACTTATCCCCTCAGAGCAGTGAGCCGAACCCCCATTTTTGGGCCAGTAGACCCCACCGGGTACGCCCGATACAGCGCACACAAGTGCCGTTATAAAACGGAACAAGAGTGGTACCGCAGAGGAACAAAATCCTTTGTCTCTTACAGTTAGAGACAAAGGATTTTTTAATTGACAATTGACAATGAACAATGGACAATTGTGGTATTTTCTGCGAAAATAAATATAAAAATTGTCAACTGTCAATTGTCAATTGTCAATTGTCAATTCAAACCGTATATTGTAATACAAAAATCAATTTCACAAACGCTCAATAGAACAAACGACGGAGGTTATTCCCATGGATTACAAAAATACCATCATCACCCCCAAGACGGACTTTCCTATGAAAGCCGGTCTGCCGGCCCGGGAGCCTGGAATGCTGGAACACTGGCAGAACCTGGACCTGTACAATGAAATGCTGAAAAAGAACAAGGACCTGCCCCCCTTTGTGCTGCATGACGGCCCTCCCTTCTCCAACGGCTATATCCACATGGGCCACGCCCTCAATAAGACCCTGAAAGACTTTATCGTCCGCAGCCACGCCATGATGGGCTACTACACCCCCTACGTCCCCGGCTGGGATAACCACGGTCTGCCCATTGAGCGGGCCATTGAGACCTCCAAGAAGAAGCTCAATAAGGATCTGACCGTGCCGGAATTCCGGAAAGCCTGCGCCGAGTTTGCCGAGGACTTTATTCAGAAGCAGATGGGCGGCTTTAAGCGCCTGGGCGTGGTTGGGGACTGGGAACACCCCTACCGGACCATGGACAAGCATTTTGAGGCCCAGGAAGTGAAAATCTTTGGCCGGATGTTCGACAAGGGCTACATCTACAAGGGCCTGAAACCCGTGACCTGGTGTCCCTACTGTGTTACCGCCGTGGCCGAGGCAGACATTGAGTATAAAGACGATGCCTGTACCACCGTCTATGTAAAGTTCCCCGTCAAGGACGATTTGGGGAAGCTCGCTGGTTTTGACCTGAGTCGTACCTACTTTGTCATTTGGACCACCACCATCTGGACTCTGCCCGGAAACCTGGCCATCTGCCTCCATCCCCGGGACAGCTATGTGCTGGTGAAGGCCGAAAACGGCGAGACCTACATCATGGCCGAGGCCCTGATGGACAAGGTGATGCACGTAGGCGGCTTTGAGAACTATGAGGTTCTGGCAAGATACCCCGGTGCGTTCTTTGAAAACATGCTGGCCCAGCATCCCTTTATGGACAAGACCTCCCGGCTGGTCAACGCCGAGTACGTCACCATGGATTCCGGTACCGGCTGTGTCCACACCGCTCCCGGCTTCGGTGCCGATGACTACCAGACCTGTATGCGCTATGGCATGGAGCTGGTGGTGCCGGTGGATGACTATGGCCGTCACACCGACTATGCCGGAAAATACGCCGGGATGAAGACCGAGGAGAGCAATCCTGTGATTCTGGAGGACATGCGTCAGTCCGGAGCCTTGTTTGCCTCTGAGGAGATCGTTCACTCCTATCCCCACCATGACCGCTGCAAGAAGCCTGTGATTTTCCGGGCCACTCCTCAGTGGTTCTGCTCTGTGGAGTCCTTTAAGGACCAGGCCATCAAGGCCATTGAAAACGTTCAGTGGTACCCCGCCTGGGGCCAGGACCGGATGACCAGCATGATCCGGGAGCGGGCGGACTGGTGCATTTCCCGTCAGCGTCGCTGGGGCCTGCCCATTCCCGTGTTCTACTGCAAGGACTGCGGCAAGCCTGTTTCCACCCCGGAATCCATTGAAAAGCTGTCCCGGCTCTTTGATGAGTACGGCTCCAACATCTGGTTTGAGAAAGAAGCCATGGAACTGGTACCCGATGGCTTTACCTGCCCCCACTGCGGCGGCAAGGACTTCACCAAGGAGAAGGACACCCTGGACTGCTGGTTTGACTCCGGTTCCACCCACTTTGCTTCCCTGATGCACCGGACCCCGGAACTGTGGCCCGCAGACGTGTATCTGGAGGGCGCAGACCAGTACCGTGGCTGGTTCCAGTCCAGCCTGTTGACCTCTGTTGGCGCGCTGGACCGGGGCGCACCCTTTAAGCAGGTGCTGACCCACGGCTGGACCGTAGACGGCCAGGGCCGTGCCATGCACAAGTCCTTGGGCAACGGCGTTGACCCTGCGGATCTTATCAAGGAATTCGGCGCGGACATCGTTCGTCTGTGGGCCGCTTCCTCTGACTATCATGCGGATGTCCGCTGCTCCAAGGAGATTTTCAAGCAGATCGCCCAGAACTACCTGAAATTCCGGAACACCGCCCGGTACTGCCTGGGCAATCTCAACGAGTTTGACCCCGACGATCTGGTGGCACCCCAGGATCTGGAAGAACTGGACAAGTGGGCACTGACCAAGCTGGATGCCCTGGTGCAGGAATGCAAGCGGGCCTACAATGTGTATGAGTTCCACATGGTCTCCCATGCCATCAATGATTTCTGCGTGGTGGAGCTGTCCAGCTTCTATCTGGACATTCTGAAGGACCGGCTGTACTGCGAGGAAAAGAACGGCCTGCGCCGCCGCTCCGCCCAGACCGCCCTGTTCCTGATTCTCGATGCCATGGCCAAGCTCTTTGCCCCCATTCTGGCCTTCACCTGTGATGAAATCTGGCAGTCCATGCCCCACCGCTCCGGTGATGACAGCCGGAACGTCCTGCTCAACCAGATGCCCCAGTCTTTTGAAGACTATAAGCTGGACGATGCCACCATGGCCCGCTGGGATACCGTTATGAAGCTTCGCCAGGATGTCAACGGCGTTCTGGAAAAGGCCCGGGCCGACAAGCGTATCGGCAAGGCCCTGGAAGCCCACGTGACCCTGGAAACCGCCGACGAAGCACTGAAAAATGCCTGTGAGGGTCTCAACCTGGCAGAAATCTGCATCGTTTCCAACTGCACCTGGTCTGCTCCCGAGGAGGGCGCCGAGGTGGCCGCCGGTGTGAACTTCCCCCAGCTGACCATCGGTGTTTCCGAGGCCAAGGGAGAAAAATGCCCCCGCTGCTGGATGCACTCTCTGGAAGCCAACCCCCAGGGCCTGTGCCCCCGCTGCGCCGCCGTCATTGCCAAGATGGACGTGGAGTTCTAAAACCAAAACCCAATTTCCCCGCACCGGGTCTTCCAAAGACTTGGTGCGGGATTTTTGATGCTGGGGAAGATACCGGATTGGTGCTTGCAAAACAACAGCCCAGGCGTTACAATAAGAAAAATAGCTTTGATACGCAAAAATTGGCCGCCACCCTGGCAGCGGATGATAAAAGGAGCAGAGAAACCAATGGAAACTGAAACACTTGAAAAAAAGAGCAAAAGGCGGTACTGGTACTTCCTGATCGCCCTGACGGTGGCCGGGTTTCTGATGCGGTTGTTGGGCTGCTTCTGGGGAATGCCCCTGCTGCTGCACCCCGATGAACCCGCAACCGTGGACTATGCCATGGAAATGCTCTCCAGACACTCCTGGATGGCCCAGTCCTTTGACCGCCCGGACCATTTTGAAATCAAATGTGATGCCATCCTCTTTGCCGTCTTTTCAAGACTTTATTACCACCAGCCGGCCTATGTGGCCTTTGAGACCCATGCCCACAGTTTTTACCTGGTGGCCAGATTTTTTTCGGCTCTTTTTGGAACGGCTCTGATCCCGCTGACAATGCTGTTTGCCCAGGAGCTGCTGGAAAAACAGCCCAAATGTGTGGGTCGCATGGCAGGGCTTTGTGTGGGCTGCGGTGTGGGCTTCCTACCGATTTTTATTCGCTATTCCACCCTTGCCAACCCGGATGTGGTGCTTTGCTTCTTTGTGGTGCTGTTTACCTGGATGCTGCGCCGGTATTTGGTATACGGGAAAGACAAGTATATCTACTTTGGGGCGTTGATCATCGGCATTTGCGTGACCATCAAGTACAACGGGGCCATTTTGTGTCTGCCCCTGGCTCTGGCGGTGGTATATCGCAGCCTGCGGAACAAAAAGCCTGTGGACATTCTTCGCCTGGGGGCATTTAGTGTGCTGCTGGTGGTCTGCGCCGTTTTTCTCATTGCCCCCAATCTGTTCTTGGACTATCAGGCGGTGATCTCCAACGTTCTGCGGGAGGCCCGGCCAGAACATCTGGGGGCGGACGGCCTGTCTTTTACCGGAAATCTCCGGTTTTATCTGACGGATTTCCTCCATGCCTTTGGAATGGAGACTTGGGTGCTGCTGCTGTGGGGCCTGGTCTGTGTGCTGCGGATGAAAGACAAGGGACTGTTATGTCTGCTGACCGGGGCAATTTACTGGGGCTGCATGAGTGTACTAAAGCTCCATTGGTCCCGTTGGGGCATTCCTGTGTATCCCTTTTTCATGCTGCTGATCGGCATCGGCCTGGGAGACCTTTACAGCAGAGCCAGAGCCATGCCCAAGGGCGGAAAGGCGGTATCAGCGGTGGTGCTGGTGTTTACCGCCGGGGTGCTGGTCAATTCCTTTGTGTTTGGCCTTTCGGATACCAAGCACCTGACGGTACCGGACAGCCGCCAACTGGCCCTACGGGATTTTGAGGCCCTGGGCATTACGGCGGAAAACTCCATTTACGAGGGCTATACCCCCTTTGACCCGGCGGGCTATACGGACAAGACCGATGCGTTCTGCCTGACGGATGGGGAAATCACTGTGGCTCCGGAATACGCGGACAAGACCTATTTCGTGATGAGTGACAGTTTTTCCGGACGCTACGCGGCGGAACCGGAACGCTACGCCCAGAAAAACGCCATTTACGCTTCCATTGCGGAGCACTACCCGGTGGTATACACCCGTGGCCCTGACGGGAACCGAAGCAGCAGCAAGTGGATATTGCCCAACATTCTGGACTGCCTGGACTATCTGACCGCCAGGGTCACATGCAGCGGCAGCCCTATTACGGTTTATAAGCTACAGTAAAGGCGGGTAGGTCATGGAAAAAATCTCTCAAAAAATCTGTAAGGCCTACGGCTTTATACTACGGCTGTGCTTTTTCTGCGCCGTGGTGGGCTTGCTGCTGCTGTCTCTGGTTTGCATTTGCTATATGGAGACCTCCGAATATGTCTATCTCTGCGCAGATGCGGCCACACGGCAGACCTTGCTGCTGGCCATCAGCTTTCTGGCAGCGACGGGAATGGGCCTGGCGGCAAGAAAAGGCCGCTTTCAGTGCAGGAGCCTTCCGGCTCTGCGCTTATCTTTGCTGGCATTGGCAGGGATTCTGGGGGTGCTGTGGGTTTTGAACACCCGCTATATTCCCCGGGCAGACCAGCTTTCTATTCTGGAATTTGCGGAACATCTGCGAAAGAAAGAGTACGGCGTGTTTGGAGCCGGAACCTATATGGCCAGGTATCCCCACCAGTCCGGCATGGTTCTACTTCTGTGCGGCCTGAGCTACCTCTGGGGAGGCGGCAATTATGTGGCCTTTCAGCTGCTGAACGTAGGGGCCTACCTGGTGATTTTGTGGACGCTGGGGGAACTGTCCCGCCGGTTGGGGAGGGGGACGGTGGTTCCCACCCTGCTGGGGATTTTATTTCTTCCTCTGCTGTTTTACACGTCCTTTTTGTACGGCACCTTGCTGGGGCTGGCCATGGCCCTGCTGGCGGCGGTGGAGACCGTAGATTACTGCCACAAAGGAACAGCCATTCATGGGATTCTTGCCGGGGTGTTTCTGTTTCTGGCACTGGTGTTTAAATCCAACTATCAGATTTTTGCCCTGGGCCTGGGGATTTATGCTACGGTATATCTGCTGACAAAAAAAGCTTGGAAGCGGTGGCCGGTGCTGGCGGCACTGCTGCTGGCCTTTGTGCTGGGTGCGAAACTTCCCATAGCCTGCATGGAGCAAATCACGGGCCAGGATTTTTCTCACGGCAGCATCACCCTGGCCTGGGTGGTTATGGGACTCCATGATGACGGAAACCAGGCTCCGGGCCGGTATGATGGTTACGTTTGGAGTACACTGGATGATGCGGAGCTGGACACACAACGCCAGAAAGCGCGGGTGCGGCAGGATTTGGAAGAACGGCTGGACTATTTGGTGAAAAACCCAAAATATACGGCGCAGATGCTGCTAAAAAAGACCGCCTCCCAATGGTGCGACCCCTTGTTTGAGGGCCACTGGATTTTGCAGCAGATGAAATCGGACTACGATATTCCGGAGCAGCTTCAGGCGGTCAGCGCCCCGGTTGGCTCCTGGCATATGAGCAGACTTCTCAACTATCTGCACATTTGGATCCTCTTTGGAGCAGCACTGCTGATTTTCTCCGGGAAAGAGGAGCTATCACCGGAAAATCTGCTGCTGATGACGGTTTTTGTAGGCGGTTTTGTGTTCCATACCTTCTGGGAAGCCAAGGGACAGTATACCCTGCCCTACTTTGTGCTGCTGATCCCCCTGGCGGTTCAGGGCTATTGGTCGGTGCTCACGGCGGCAAAGACCGGAGGGAAAACTCTGGTGCGCCGCTATGGGGCTTTGTTTGCTCTGGTGCTGGCGGTGAATCTGGCGATAAAAATACACCCCATCCAGGGTTTGTGGACAGACTTGATCAGATTTTACCGCTATTTGGGCATATAGGAAAGAATCACTCGTCCTTGCGATGGGTGATTCTTTGAAGTGTGGGGACGAATCTCACTGTCTTCTGGGGAAATTCAGTCAAAATCTGGAATTTGTCGGAGATTTGTTTACAAAAAGTTGCGTTTTAACGGGTTGGCAAGAACCTACTTTTTTGGTATAATTTGTAGGTAACAAACATTCGGCGGTTTCGAACACTGAAACCCAAAAGGAGGAACGCCCCCTTGAAAGAACTGCAAGCGAAAATCAAAGAGGCCCTCATGTCCGTGTTGCCTGTTACGGCCATGGTCTATCTGCTGGCGGCTACGCCGCTGCTGAACCTGACACGAATAGAATTGATCACCTTTACCATTGGGGCAATCCTGCTGATTTTGGGCATTGGCCTGTTCAGCATGGGCGCGGACCTGGCCATGACCCCTATGGGTTCCCATGTAGGCTCCGGCCTTTCCAAGCAGAAACGCCTGGGGCTGCTGTTGGGAGTCTGCTTTGTGCTGGGGGTGCTGATCACCATTGCCGAGCCGGACTTGCAGGTTCTGGCGGGCCAGGTGCAGTCGGTAATCAACGGCACGGTGCTGACCTATACCGTAGGTGTGGGCGTGGGCGTGTTTTTGCTGGTGGCGATCCTCAAAATCGTGTTCCAGAAGTCCCTGTCCCAGATTTTAATGCTGTTTTATATGCTGCTGTTTGCCTTGTCTCTGCTTCTGGCCGTGGGCGGGAAGCTCTCCATGCTGCCGGTGGCCTTTGATTCCGGCGGCGTGACCACAGGGCCTATTACGGTGCCGTTCCTCATGGCCCTGGGCGTGGGTGTTTCCCATGTCTTAGGTGACCGGCGGAGCAAGGAAAACAGCTTCGGCCTGGTGGCCCTTTGCTCCATCGGCCCGGTGCTGGCGGTGCTGATTTTAGGCATCCTGTCCCGGAAAGAGCTGATATATGACGTGCCGGATTTTGCCATGAGCCAGGATATTCTGGAATCCTTTGGCCACACCCTGCTCCATACCTGCCGGGAGGTGGGGCTGGCCCTGGGGATGATCGTGGTATTTTTCGGCGTGTGCCAGGTGCTGCTTTTGAAGCTTTCCCGGAAGCAGCTGAACCGCATTGCCGTAGGCGTGGTGTTTACGTATCTGGGCTTGGTGCTGTTTCTCACCGGGGTCAACGTGGGCTTTATGCCCCTGGGCTATAAAATGGGCAACAGTCTTGCCCAGGCCCATCCGGCAATTTTGGTGTCCTTCGGCTTTGGGGCCGGGGTGCTGACAGTGCTGGCAGAACCGGCGGTCCATGTCCTCAATACCCAGGTAGAAGAAGTGACCGGAGGATTGGTGGGCAGAAAATCCATGATGGTGGCCCTGTGCCTGGGTGTGGGAGCCTCCATTGCCCTGAGCATGGTGCGCATCGTCTATGATTTTTCTCTGGTGTATTATCTGATTCCCGGCTATTTTCTGTCGCTGTCACTGTCCCTCTTTGTGCCGCCGGTGTATACGGCCATTGCCTTTGACTCCGGCGGTGTGGCCAGTGGACCCATGACCTCCGGCTTTATCCTGCCCCTGGCGGTGGGAGCCTGTGTCAGTCTCCAGGGGAGCGAGGCGGTGCTGCGGGACGGCTTCGGCGTGGTGGCCATGGTGGCCATGACCCCCTTGATCGCCATTCAGCTTCTGGGTTTCCGGGGCATCGTTGCCGAGCGGGTCAACGAGCGTCGGGCCATGAAGCGGATTCTGGATGCGGACGATCAGCAGATCATCAACTTCATGTAAAGGAGCCGCCTATGAACAATACGGTAAAGGATTCCGCAATCAAAAAATTAAAGCTCCTGATCACCGTGGTAGACCGGCCCAAGGGCGAGTTTTACCTGGATGTACTGGGGCAGTACAATGTAAATTTTCAGATGGTGACCAACGGCCAGGGAACGGCCAACTCCCAGCTTCTGGAGCTGCTGGGTCTGGAACCCCACAAGGCGGTGATCCTCAGCGTGGTCCGGGAGGACCTGGTGGAGGAGATCATGAATTGCCTGGAAGACAAATTTCACTCGGTCCGGGGCGGCAAGGGCATTTGCTTTGCCGTACCCCTATCCAGTGTGATCGGGGTCAATCTGTATCAGTTTTTAAGTGACAACCGCATGGGCAGGGAGGGATAAGATGAAAACGGAAAACCACGAAGTCATTTTTGCAATCGTCAACGCAGGCTTTGCCGAAGACGTGATGGATGTCGCCCGGGAAAACGGCGTCCGGGGCGGCACCATACTAAACGCCCGAGGGGTGGTCAAAGAGGACACCGCCCACTTTTTCGGCATCACCGTCCATGCGGACAAGGAAATTCTCATGATGGTGGTGGAAAAAACCATCCGGGACCGGGTGCTGAACGCCATCTATAAGGAAATGGGCATGGCCAAAAAAGCCAAAGGCATTGCGTTCTCCCTACCCGTCTCCGACGTAGCCGGCCTTGCGGTACCGGAACCGGAAAAAAAAGAATGATTTCTATAAAAAAGCACCCGAAAGGGTGCTTTTTTGCGGCCAGAATTTCAAACAACGGAAGCAAAGGTAAAAACCCATCGTACATGTCATTCCGAGCACAGTGAGTCGAGGAATCTTCTCAAGTGGCAAGTTTTATCTTGTGGTTATTTCTTATCCCACGTAGTGGATTTCTCCACTCCGCTAACGCTCCGGTCGGAATGACAGAATGGGGAACGTTTTTTGTATTTTCGGTAACGGATCCGTCACGTTGCGAATATAACCTGTGCAAATAAACAAAACCACCTATTGGCAACTGTCCGCCGGACAGTTGCATTTAGATGGGTTCGATTCCCGCCTGCTCCAAAACAAATAACACCACCCCTTTGGGGTGGTGTTATTTGTTTTGGAGCAGGGTACGGGAATCGAACCCGCCTCTGTGGCTTGGGAAGCGACCATTCTACCGATGAACTAACCCTGCATTGCCGCTATTATAGCAGATGACAAAGGAAAAATCAATTGTTTTTTTGCGCTCCTGGGAAGTTGCCTTTTGAAATCTCCACAAGATCATTTCGGGCTTCCGGGGAAAACAGAATTTTAGTCATTGTATCTGGCTCCCAGTTCTTGGAAGACGGACTCTCCGTCCAGCCAGCCATTGGTTTCTCCGCTGCGGCGGTATCGGCTGGGAGGAGGAATACTGTGGATGTTTCGTTCGGCGTGTTCTTGAAAAACAGCCGAAAGCCGGGGAGGAAACTGTGAATGTTCTGAGAAAAACCAGATTTCTCCAGACCATTTCCGGCAGGAACGGCGGCGGGAACGTGATATGATAAGGCAAAACAACGAGGAGGGAACCATTATGGGAAAACGAATTGGTGCGTTGGTGCTTTTGCTGGCCATGACGGTATGCACGGCCTATGGGGAAGGGGCCCTCAGCCTTGGGGGCGGAGCAGAGGACTGGATCTTCGCGGGAGACGGCCAGACCCCGGTGGACCATCTCTTTGGCAGCAGTCCTGCCATCTCCCCAGGGGAACTGCTGGAAGACGGCCTGTACATCTGCCCCAGCCGGGATACGGAACTGCTGCTGTGCTGCCGGAATGTGCCGGAATCTCTGGGAACGCTCCGCCTGACCATAAAAAACGGAGGGGAATCTCTGTTTAATGCCCCGCTTTCTCAGGCAGCCCTGGTACCTTTGGGTACCTTTTCCCGGGAAAAGCCCTGTCTGCTGGAATTCTACCTCCAAATCCCCCAGGACCTCCCCTATGAAGCCTTCCCCGCCTGGCAAACCCTCTCCTGGCAAATCCTGGCCATGGCCCCCACCCCCCAAACCGCCGACCCCACCCACCCCACCGCCGCCGCCCTCACCGGTGCCCTCACCGGCCTGACCCTGGCTATCCTCACCCGCTGGAACCGAAAAGAGAAAAATAAAATTACCCCTTGACTTTTTCCCGGTTCTCGGGTATAATTCAACATGTTCCAGCCATGGAGGCTTAGCTCAGCTGGTTAGAGCGCATGCTTCACACGCATGAGGTCACAGGTTCGAGTCCCGTAGTCTCCACCAGGACAGAAAGACACCACCCAAAAGGGTGGTTCTTTTTTTGCCCTGGTGGAGACTACGGGACTCGAACCCATCTAAATGCAAGATGCCGATTCAAAAAACGCCGCAAAGTCCTCTTAAGTCACCTGCGGTGACAGCTCTCCCAGAGGGAGAGCCAAGAGGCTGCGGTCTGGGACATAGAGTGTTGGCATGATTCATGGAACGTGATACTGCCTGCCTTTTTTGGAGCTTCTCTGGGGCGTTGCAGTAAACCAGGCACCCGGAAGCACGGTACAAGAGCTTCCCCACCGGGGAAGCTGGCAGGGCGCAGCCCTGACTGATGAGGCAGCGGTACAGCGTAAAACGTTCCAGAAACAGTAGGCGAATTCGTAGAAAACGCGACCCATATACGCCCGTCCTTAGAATCCCCCAGTTGAAAATGCCCAACCACCAGCGAAACCGTAGGGAACGGCCTATGTGCCGTTCCGAGACCCTCCGGGTATTACTACGTTGTAGTTCCGGCAAGCACCTGTCTGCTTCGTGCCGTATTTGGAGAAGTGAGAGAGAATGTCATTCATGGTAACGGCGTTTTCGTCATTAGCAGAACAGCTTATTTGCGCAGGAAACGTTTTATATTTGCAAGTGTTAGAGAAAGGTCATCTTCATCAAGCTGTAACAGAAGCGTTGATACTTCTCCGGAAAGTTTTGGGTTTTCCTGATTGGTGTCAAAAAACTCAACAGGAGAAATTTCAAAATAGTCGCAGATAGCAAAGAATTCTGTCATGGACGGCAGCGTTTTACCGGACGAGATATTATTGATATACCCTCTGCTATGGCCTAAGTCATAACTCATTTTGTATTCCGATACGCCCTTTTGGAGCCTGAGTTGAGTAATGCGGTCACGAACGAATTGAATATCCATACGGTCAGCCCCTTTCCCGTATAGCATAAAACAAAAATCATTCGTATAGTGCATTTTATAAACGCTATAATTATTGACATGCACTTTATAAAATGTTATTATTGTTTATAAGATGTTGGAATTTGAATAAACGACATTTTAAAAACTTACATAAGGAGTAAAGAAATATGGATCCGTTCAAATCGAATAATATTGTTGCGAAGGTCTTACAGGTATATGCTTATTTGAATGTTGCGGCTGGACTAATTCTCGCATTCCAGCTTAACAAAGAATTGGGTGCGATGGTAGCGTGGTTCGTTTTTGCGGCTGTTTTGGTTGCAAGTTTTTTTATTTTCGCTTTGGGCGAAATAATTGATCTACTGCAAAATCTCAAAGATAACACGAACAAAACAGCAGAAATCTCCGATGAGCTTCCTGACCTCTAAGGGGAGCCGACCATTGTATTTACAAACTAAGGTGGAAAGCACATCGAAAAGAAATGAGGTTACAATACGATGAAAAGAGCAATATCGATCCTGTTGGTTTTAGTTATGACTATGTCCTTATGTGCTTGCGGCAGTAGAAAACTTGATATAAAGGAATTGCTGACATCTGGAAACTGGCACCGAGTGGGTAACGAGAAAGCTTACTTCTCCTTTTACAAAACTGGTACAGGAAGCTATAATACCGGCGAAGAAAGTGGAGTTACAGCTTTGAATATCACATGGACGGAGTTAGAGGATAACTGCGTTCGTGTGGAGATGTCTTCTGTACTTGGTATATCTGGTGTCTGGGACTACGAGATTGTGTATAGAGATGATACTTATTATCTGATAAATGTGGACGGTAAAGGCGAAGAATATATCTTAAAATAACGAATCAACCGTGATTTTTACCATATAAAATATAGCAAAGCCGGGAGAATAGATGCTCCCGGCTTTGTTGTTCTGATGGAGCAAGGGACTCAAACCCATCTAAACGCAAGATGCTAGCAGCATATGCCCCGGGCGGCGCAGTAAAACGGACGTTCTCAGAATGCGTTGGTTCATAAAATACACTTCTCAGCGAAACCGTAGGGAACGGCCTATGTGCCGTTCCGCACCCGAAAGGACGTAACTGTTCTCGATAAAACCAGACACGTCCCCCATTATGTCATTCCGACCGTAGCGTAAGCGGAATGGAGGAATCCACCACGTGGGACGAGAAATAACCACAAGATAAAACTTGCCACTCGGGAAGATTCCTCGGCTCCGTTTCACTGTGCTCGGAATGACATGCTGGGGGCGGTTTTGTTTCATCCGCAGGGGTTGTATTTGCCGCGCAGCGGAACGGCACACAGGCCGTTCCCTACATCCTTTAACGGACGGACTGAAATGAACAACGTTGGTTGCTCCAATAGTTGTCTATTGCCCACTGCCAGTGGCATATGGCCATGGAGTCCCGGAGTTCCTCCCATACATGAAAAATCAGGATTCTTCCTTTCGGTGCAGTCGGGTTTCCAGGTTTTGGCATTTTTAAATAAAAATGTATTTAATTCTATCATTATTTTGTTGACAGGACGAATATGTTATGCGATAATAATGAAAAGTTCACAAAGTCGGCCTTTTGGCCGCTGAAAATAAGTTCGGGCAGTTGCCCGATGAAAAGGGAAGCCGGTGTGATTCCGGGACGATCCCGTCACTGTGATAGCCAGGATGCAGCATGATGCCACTGATTTTTTGGGAAGGCGCTGCGGACGTAACTTAAGTCAGGAGACCTGCTTATTTTTGAGAATGCACTTGCGTCGGACAGGGATCATTCTGCAAAATGTAGCTGTTGCCATTTTTGGCGGTGTCTCCTTTGCGTATGTTCTTTTAGTCGGACGGAAGTCCGGCTTTTTTTGCGCCGTATTTTGGGAACAAATTATGAAAGGATGACAAGGTATGAAACATCGGAAAACATGGCTGGCGTTGCTCCTGTGCGCCGCGTTGCTGCTCTCCGGCTGCGCCGGAAAGCAGGGGGAAGCCAAAGAGGAGACATCCCAAAAGGTACTGAACTTCGGCTGTCAGATGTACGATGACGGGTCCGTCAACACGGCTATGGCCCCCAGTTCTTCCTGGAACTGTATGCGCTATGGCATCAGTGAAGCACTGTTTCGGTTTGACGACAATATGAATGTGGAGCCATGGCTGGCGGAGAGCTATACGGTCAATGACGAGCATACCCAGTGGGTCATTACCCTGAAAAAGGATATCAAGTTTTCCGATGGCTGCCCCCTGACGCCCTCCAGCGTAAAGGCCTATTTTGATTACCTGAAAGAGGTGGGTCCCGGCGGTTCTGCCAAGCCTCAGAAATACCTGGAATATGAGGCAGAGGTGACTGCCGATGACGCCGCCAATACCGTTACCATTGTGACCTCCAAGCCCTACGCCAATCTGCCCGGACAGCTGGCCTATCCGGTGATGGCGATCCTGGACGTGGAGCATACAAAGGATTTTGACAACGGTGCCATCGGTACCGGCCCTTATATGATCGACAAATTCAACGGCGTGGGTGTGGGTTACGATATGAAAGCCAACCCCAACTATCGGGAAAAAGTACCCTATGACCAGGTCCATATTCTCTTTATGGGCGATGCCTCTGCCAAGACCATGGCACTGCAGAGCGGCCAGGTGGACCTGGTGGAGAACATCACCAATGTTTCGGACATCCAGAATTTCCAGCAGGACGCCAATTACACGGTGGACATTGCCTCCGGTGTACGCTGCGGTTTCAGCTGGATGAACCTGAACGGTGTTCTGGGGAACAAGACCCTCCGGCAGGCAATTCTCATGGGCATTGACAATGATACCATCTGTTCCTCCAAGACCATTGGCGGGCTGTACACTGCCGGCTTCTCTGTCCTGCCCTCCACATTGAGCTATGGCTATGACAAGCTGGTAAACCCCTATAAGTATGACCCTGAGGGGGCAAAGGAACTGCTGGACGATGCGGGCATCGTGGACTCTGACGGCGACGGCTTCCGGGAACTGGACGGAAAGAAAATCGACCTGCGCTATGTTTCCTATGAAAACCGGATGCTCAATGATTTTTCCAACGCGCATATGCAGTATCTGGCGGAAATCGGTATTGCCTGCACTGCGGATTTTGGCAGCTCGGACGATCAGTGGAGCAAGCTGGCGGCGGGCGAGTACGATCTCAATAACAACAACTGGACCACAGTGGGCACCGGCGATCCCTTTGAGTATATGGCGAACTGGACCACAGACGGTACCTACTGCGGCTACAGTAACCCTGAGTACGATGCCCTCTATGAGCAGCTCAAGGGCGAAATGGACGCCGAAAAGCGGGCAGAGCTGATCCGGCAGATGCAGCAGATCGTCATTGATGACGCCTTGGTCATTGTGGACGGCTACTACAATTCCTCCATGATCTACTCCAAGAACGTGGGCTTTGCCCATATCCATACGGCGGACTACTACTGGCTGACCACAGAAATCGTACCTGCCTAAAGAAAAACGTTTTTCGCACAGCCGGGGCTTCGGTCTCGGCTGTGTGTGTAGTGTATGTAAAAGAGAGGAGAATCGGCCTTGAAGAAGAAAAAACTGGCCCTTCGGCTGGCACAGATCCTGGTGGTGCTGGTGGGGATCAGCTTTGTGACTTTTTTGCTGACCTATCTGTCCCCGGGAGACCCCGTGCGCAATATGTATACTGCGGCGGGGATCATGCCCACGGAGGAACTGGTGGCGGAAATCAGGGAAGAACTGGGCCTCAACGATCCGCTGCCGACCCAGTATCTCCGCTGGCTGCGGAACTGTCTGCGGGGAGACTTCGGAAAATCCTATACGCTGAACAAGCCGGTGACGGAACTGCTTTTGGGGCGGCTTTGGCCTACGGTGAAGCTGACCCTGCTTTCCATGGGGCTGATGCTGCTTCTGGCGGTGCCTCTTGGTATGCTGTCCGCGGTTTATAAGGACCGGTGGATCGATTACCTGGTACGGGGGCTGACCTTTGTAGGCTGTGCCATGCCCAACTTCTGGGTGGGCCTGCTGCTGATGCTGGCGTTCTGTGTCCATATAAAGGCCTTTCCTGTCATCAGTTCTGCCGGGGATCTGCGCAGTATTTTCCTGCCCGCGCTGACACTGGCTTTGGCCATGTCCTCTAAATATACCAGGCAGGTCCGCACGGCGGTTCTGGAAGAACTGAACCAGGACTATGTGGTGGGGGCCAGGGCCAGAGGCGTTGGGGAATCCGTGATTTTGTGGCGGAATGTGTTCCCCAATGCGCTGCTGCCCCTCATTACCATGTTTGGACTGTCTGTTGGCAGTCTGCTGGGTGGTACCAGCGTGGTAGAAGTGATTTTTTCCTATCCCGGACTGGGGAATCTGGCGGTTTCGGCCATCACTTCCAGCGACTATAATCTAATTCAGGGGTACGTCCTCTGGCTGGCACTGATTTACATGGTCATCAATCTTCTGGTAGATGCCTCCTACGGGGCTGTAGACCCCAGAATGCGGGCAAAGGAGCAGATACGATGAAAAAGAAAAATTTCTTCCTTGCCCATAAGCAGTTTACATTTTTTTTGATTCTGGCTCTGCTGATCATCCTGGGGGCAATATTTGCCCCGGTGGTGACCAGCGGCGCAGACCCACTGAAAGGTTCTTTGACGGAGGCTCTGGAAGCACCCAGTGGGGCCCATATTTTTGGTACCGATAAAATGGGCCGGGATATTTTCACCCGGGTCATTTACGGAGCAAGGGCTTCTCTCAGCGCAACCTTTGGTGTGGTCGCCCTGATTTTCCTGGTTGGCACTGCGGCGGGTGTGACGGCCGGATATTTTGGGGGCTGGGTCGATGGGGTGATCATGCGCATTGCGGATATGATGCTGGCCTTTCCCGGCCTGGTGCTGGCACTGGCTGTTGCCGGAATTATGGGGGCCAGCAGCCGGAACGCGATCATCGCCATTGTCCTGGTCAACTGGACCAAGTATGCCAGACTTTCCAGAAGCCTGGTTTTGAAGATCCGGGACCGGGATTATGTGTCGGCGGCCATTGTGACTGGCTCCAAAACAAAGCATATGCTTTTTTCTTATATGCTTCCCAACGCCCTGCCCACGCTGATCATTACGGCCACTACAGATATTGGCGGCATGATGCTGGAATTGGCGGCACTGTCGTTTCTGGGCTTCGGCACCAGACCCCCCGCACCGGAATGGGGCTATATGCTGAACGAAGGCCGTGCCTGTATGCAGTCCGCACCCTGGATGATGATCTTCCCGGGATTGGCCATTTTCCTGGTCGTTGTGGTTTTCAACATGCTGGGGGATTCCGTGCGGGATATTCTTGACCCCAAGGAGGCGTAGAAAAATGCTGGAACTGGACCATGTTACCATCGCCTATGGGGAAACCCGGGCTGTGGAGGATTTTTCTTTGCATATGGAGCCCGGTGAGATCGTCAGCCTGGTGGGCGAGAGCGGCAGCGGGAAAACCAGCGTGATCCGTGGGATCCTGGGGCTGTTGCCGGGCGGCGGTGCCGTTACCCAGGGGGAAATCGCATTTGACGGGAAGGATCTTCTGAATGTTACCCCGGAGCAGTGGCGCACCGTTCGAGGGCGGGAAATTTCCATGATTTTTCAGGACAGCGGGGCCATGATGAACCCTACCCGGAAAATCGGCACCGTTTTTGCGGAGTATCTGCGGACCCATGAGAAGCTGACAAAAAAGGAAGCCTGGGAAAAGGGAACCCAAATGCTTGCCAGAATGCGACTGCCAAGCCCTGAGAATATCATGCGCTCCTATCCCTTTCAGCTTTCCGGCGGTATGCAGCAGCGTGTGGGCATTGCCATGGCCATGAGCTATGAGCCGAAGCTGCTGCTGGCGGATGAACCCACCTCTGCGCTGGATGTGACGACCCAGGCCCAGATCGTCGGGGAGATGGCCAGACTGCGCCGGGATTATGGAACCGCAATCCTGCTGGTCACCCATAATCTGGGCGTTGCCGCCTATTTGTCAGACCGTATTCTGGTGATGCGCCAGGGGCGCATCGAGGAGGCAGGGAACCGGGACACCATTCTCCAATCTTCTACCAATGCCTATACAAGAAGTCTGCTGGAATCCGTTCCGACGTTGGGAGGTGTGCGTTATGTCTGAGCCGGAAGTGATCATGGAGGCCCTGCATGTTTGCAAAAGCTATCCCGCTTCTGACGGCCGATGGCTGCGGGCAAATGAGGATGTCTCATTGCAGCTGGTAAAGGGAAAAACGCTGGGCCTTGTAGGGGAATCCGGCTGCGGAAAAAGCACATTTATGCGATTCCTGGTAGCGTTGGACCGGCCGGACAGCGGGCAGATCCTGTATCGGGGCCAGGATATTACGGCCCTGCGGGGAGAGCAGCTGCGGCAGACACGGCGGCACATTCAGATGGTTTTTCAGGATCCCGGCGCATCGTTCAATCCCAAAATGAAGGTGCGGGATATTGTCTGTGAGCCGTTGCTGAATTTTGGTCTGATCGCCCCAAAAGAAAGGGAAGCGGTATGTCGCAGCCTCCTGGAAATGGTGGAGCTGCCCGGAGATTTTGAAGACCGTTATCCCCACAGCATGAGCGGCGGTCAGCGGCAGCGGGTAGCAATTGCCCGGGCGTTGGCCCTCCAGCCTGAGATCCTGATTTTGGATGAGGCAACGGCGGCATTGGATGTGTCCGTGCAAAAAAATATAATCGAACTGATCGTTAAACTTCAGAAAGAGCGGGGCCTTACCATCGGCTTTATCTGCCATGACATTGCCCTGGTGCAGAGCGTGGCCCATCAGGTGGCGGTCATGTATCTGGGCAGTGTTGTAGAGGTTTTACCTGGGGAGAATTTGCGCACGCAGGCCCGGCATCCCTATACCCGTACACTCATTGATGCAGTCCTGGACCTGGATACGGACCCGACAAAGCCCATCACAGTGATTGACGCGGAGCCGCCCAGCCCCCTGAACATTCCGGCGGGCTGCCCGTTCCGGGACCGCTGCAGCCAATGCTTTGAAAAGTGCGCCCAGGAAAAACCGGAAATGCGCTGGCTGTCCAAAGAACACGGCGTGGCCTGTCATCTGTTTCCTGAGGAAAGGTAGGATGCCGTGAAAAGAAACGAAAGCCTGATTTCCGGACCCATCGGTTCTGCCCTGCTGGCCTTTGTGGTGCCGCTGATGCTCAGCAGTCTGGTGCAGCATCTGTATGTGACGGCGGATGCGGTGATCGTTGGGCGCATTGCCGGGAAGACCGCACTGGCGGCCATTGATTCCGTGCATACGCTCTTTCGGTTCCCCATCAATTTTATGAACGGTCTTGCTGCCGGGGCGACCATCCTGATTTCCCGGCACTTTGGTGCGGAGAACCGGGACGGATTGCGCTCCTGCATGCTCTCAGCGGTCGCCTTGGCGGTGGTACTTGGGATCCTGTGCGCAGTGGGAGGTGTTCTGCTGACACCTGTGCTGTTGCAATTCATGCGGGTTCCGGAGGAAATCTATGCCCAGACCCTGGGCTATACGAGAATTTATTTCGGGGGCATTTGGGCCATGATTTTATACAACATGGCCTCCGGTGTCCTGCGTGCCTTTGGAAATTCCAAAAGTCCCCTGTATATTCTGCTGGTCAGTTCGGCTGTCAACATTGTGGGAGACATTCTGCTGGTGGGCGGGCTGGGGATGGGAACCGCAGGTGCGGCGATCGCAACGGTTTTTGCCCAGATGATCAGTGCAGCCATGGCGCTGTGGATGGCAGGGAAAAAACTGCCTGAAAGGCTCGGCGCACGGCGGCTCCGGCGGTGGCTGGAACACCTGTGGGCCATGGTATGCCTCGGCATTCCGCTGGCACTGCAATCGGTGCTGTTCCCGGTGGCCAATTCCATTGTGCAGGCAGCGGTGAACACGATGGGAACAGACACCATTGCGGCCTGGGGCATCTGCGACAAGCTGGATATGCTGATCTGGCTCCTGGCGGATGCCATGGGACCGGCACTGACGACCTATACCGCCCAGAATATGGGAGCTGGACGTTGGGACAGGGTCTGTAAAGGCAATCGAATCGGTGCGGCCATGTCCGTGGCCGCAGTGGGGACGGTAAGCCTTGGCCTGTATTTCCTGACGGCCCCGCTGGGCGGCCTGTTTGTTCCCGTGCAGGATGCGGCGGCAGTCGTACCCCAGGCGGTTGCTTTTATGCGGCGAATGGCCCCATTTTTCCTGTTTTATGCGTTGGCGGAAAGCTTTTCCGGCGCATGCTGCGGAACGGGTGATACGGTCAGGCCCATGATCCTGACCCTTTTGTCCATCTGCCTTCTGCGGGTGCTGGGGATCCTGCTGGTGCTGCCCAGACAGCATACCATGGAATGTATCATCGATATCTATATCTCCTCCTGGATCGCTGCGGGCATCGGTTTTCTGATTCTGTGGCAGTGGGAGAAAAAAAGAGTCCAAAAGACGTAGCCAAGCCCGCCCACCGGGCTTGGCTTCCCCGACCGGGAAGCTGCAGGGCGCAGCCTTGACTGATGAGGGGGGCGGTACGACGTAAAACGTTCTAGAAACAGTAGGCGAATCCGTAGAAACGTAGCATCATTGTCATTCCGACCGCAGCGCAAGCGGAGTGGAGGAATCCACCACGTGGGAGAATGAACTACCACAAGATAAAACCTGCCACTCGGGAAGATTCCTCGACTCCGTTTCACTACGCACGGAATGACATAGTGGGGGGTGGTTCCGGTTATCCACACAGGTTGTATTCGCAACGCAGCGGAACGGCTGCTTTTGAGTTCTGCATCAACGACTATATTTCCTCCGGTGACGAAACCGAATTCATCACGGAAAATTTCTTCCATATCCGGTAAAAAATTTCTGGACAAGCTGGAATTTCCATGTATAATAATCCCAGAAACAAAAGAAAGGCGTTTAACCCCTATGAAACGAAACCAAAAAGGCTTTACCCTCATGGAAATGCTCATCGTGGTGGCCATCATCGCCGTCCTGGTAGCCATCGCCATCCCCACCTTCACCGCCCAACTCCACAAAGCCCGTGTCGCCGCCGACTGGGCCAACGTCCGGGCCTATTACGCACAGATCCAGGCGGATTATATGCTGACGGGGGAGAAGAATTCGAGGGTTCCTATTGAGGGAACCCTAGATGGTACGTATGATCTTGAAAACTATACGAGAATCACTTTTCTTGACGGAGCAACGGTAAAATTGCAGGCAGGGGCATATTATGTCGAGTTTAACGAGGAAGACGGAGACGAATGCAGGGGATATACCGTTGTGTATAATTGCCTTTCTCATCACGACGGACATTACCTGATTTTGGGCTATGATAAATACACGACCCCTTAACACGACACAACGGGACACCCTCCCAAAACCAGAGGGTGTCCCTTTTTTTGCACAAAAAACGCCACGATTCCCCACCACCGCCCCAAAGCCCGGTACAAAAGCTTCTCCGCCGGGGAAGCTGGCTCGGCGCAGCCGAGACTGATGAGGCAGCGGGGCAGCCTGAAACATTCCGGAAACAACAGGCGAATCCGTAGAAACGCCCCATATAATCCCGCCCGTCCTTAGAATCCCTCGGTTGAAAACGTGCCCCTACCAGCGAAACCGTAGGGAACGGCCTATGTGCCGTTCCGTGCGTTTAAGGACGAAACCGTTACCAATAAAAACCAGAAACGTCCCCCCCATTCTGTCATTCAGGCCTTTAGCGCAAGCGGAGTGGAGGAATCCACCACGTGGGATAAAGAACCAACACAAGATAAAACTTGCTACTTGGGAAGATTCCTCGGCTCACTGCCTTCGCTCGGAATGACATAACGGGGGTACGTGGTACCTTTTGTCATTCCGACCGAGCAAAGCGAGTGGAGGAATCCACCACGTGGGATGATGAACCAACACAAGATAAAACTTGCTGCTTGGGAAGATTCCTCGGCTCACTACCGTTTCGCTCGGAATGACATAATCGGTGGGTGGTTCCGTTTTGTCCACACGGGTTATATTTGCAACGTAACGGAACGGCACATAGGCCGTTCCCTACAGTGAGACTCGGTTTGATCCCCCTTTGCGCCTGCTGTTCCTGCAATGCGCAACGCCGTACCGCCCCTCATCCACCGCTGCGGCGGTCCCCCTTCCCCGGTGGGGAAGGTTTTCTTGGAGCTTTCCTGGGGCGTTTCCCTACATACTTTAACGGACGTACAGAAATGAACAACGTAGGTCGCCCCAATAATTGTCAATTGTCCATTTTCAATTGTCAATTTTCCCGCCGCCCCTTGCCTCTCCCAGAGGGAGAGCCAAGGGCCTGTGGCTTACGGGTATGATTTGACAAAAACGAACAAACGTGCTACTATGTGTTCAAAGGGTTGAAAAAAATAAACTTCCAGGGGCGCACTGCTGCCGTTGCCTGGGAGGCGACCCGGAAAAGGAGGAGGAAAAAGTGCCGGAAATTCATATTTCGGTTCGGGAAAAGGTGGCGCAACAGGAGGACACCACGGTTTATGTCTGCGGAAGCGGGGATTACAGCGTGGTGTTTGACTTTGACGAAGAATGGGAGCCGGAAGGGCCGAAGACTGCCCGGTTTCAGACGGAGAATCTGTTTCAGGATGTGTTTTTCTACGGCTGCCGCTGCACGGTGCCGGTGATCGGCTATGCCAGGCAGTTGGAGGTGGGGGTGTTCGCCGAGAATGTGCGAACCAGCACCCCTGCAAGAGTGGCCCTGCGGGAGGGTACCAGGAGCCGGTGGGGGCCTCCGGAAGACCCGGCACCCAGTTTGTACGACCAGCTGGCCCAGGCCATTGCGGACACGGGGCTGAAGTTGGAGGAGCTACCCGACGGGGTGCTGCTGACGGTGCGCTTTCGTGGCACCAAGGAGCAGGCTTTTCTACGGCACAGCGAGGTCTACGTGGGCCCCGGAGAGATGCCCCCGGGCTATCGGGTGCAGCTGGACGTGAGCCAGGAGCCGCCGGTGCTGCGGGTGCGGGGACTGGATGGGAACATGGTGCCCCTGCCCTCCATCCAGGGCGAAAAGGGCGAGAAAGGCGACAAAGGCGACCCCGGCCCTCCCGGCCCCAGAGGAGACCTGGGGGAACAGGTGATCCGAAGCATCAACGGCGTGGCGCCGGACGAAAGCGGCAATGTGGTGCTGTCAGCAGACCAGCTTGGGGCGGTCAAGAAGACCGGGGATACCATGAGCGGTAATCTGCTGATGGGCAACAACAGAATCAAAAATGTGGGCTACCCCGACAGCTTTTACGATGCGGCCACCAAGGGATACGTGGACAACCGGAAGGTGCTCTTAAAAACCAAGATGCTGACCACCGGCTGGAACGGCACCGGCCCCTATGTCCAGCAGCTTTATATGCCGGAACTGCTGCCCAGCGATACCCCCTTTGTCATTGCGGACTACGACACCCAGGGGGACGTGGCCCTGGCCCAAAGGGAAGCCTGGGCCTGTGTTGACAAGGTGGAGGCCCTGAACAACATTTTGAAAATCACCTGTCTTTCGGAGGTGCCCAAGGCGGAGGTGCCTCTGCGGGTGATCCTCCACCGATAAAGGGAAAGGAGAGAAGCAATGATTGGATTTGCCAATTCCGGCGCAGGCCGGGACCGGCTGCGGTTGCGGGTGCTCAGCGGAAGCGGTGGGCCGGAAAACGCAGGCAGCAGTATCTCCCCCATGGAAAATGACATCTGGGTGGATACTGCCATCCCTGTTTCCGGCTACGAGTTTTCGGAGGTGGACCATCCCACCGGGGCCAAGGCCAAGGGCTATGTCTATTTCACCTCCACCTACGTCGGGGGCTATGCCGCAAGAGATACCACGGGGCTGAACTTTTTCAAAATGAAGGAGGGCGCCCACTACGCAAAGCTTTTAAGATGCTGGCAGTATGACGGAAGCGGCTGGAAGGGCAGGGCTGCCTATGTTTTTCATGGCACAAGCTGGCATCGGTTTGCCGTGATATGGGACGGCACCCTGTTCTACGACGGCGACCAGTATCCGGAACATACCGGAGGCTGGACGGGCATGGTGTCCAGAACGGACGGGGTACACCCCTCAAAGCCCAATCTGTTTTCCGATGCAAATCTGGTTTATACCCAGGACTGTCTGATCCATACGGTGAACAAGGTGGACTTGGGCCCCTTCAAAACGCTGAAATTCACGGGCTGGGGCTACGGCTCCAACAGCGAGTGGGAATATCCTGCCCACTGCACCGTCCAGGATTCCACCGCAAAAGGGGAGAGTGTCCTATCCAAACAAGATTTTAAGGACAACGGTACCTACAGCATCGACCTGACAAACATCAGCGGCAGCCACTATATCGTGTTCTGGTCAGAGGGCTCCAACGGTAACCGACTGAGCATCAGCAAGGTGTGGCTGGAATGAGGTGAAGACAGTGGAAATTTACATCGATGGGGAATTTAAGTGCCACGCAGCCGCCGGAGCGGGCCGCAGAGCGATAAAGACGGATTTCTTTCAGGGCTGTGCCCCAGGCTACTTGGAGGGCTACCGGTTTATACCCGCCGGGGAATGCTGGACACGGGCAGACGGGGCCGCTTTCCAGGGGGAAATGGCCTGCCCCTGGAGGCCCTGGGAGGAACTGGACCGGCTCCAGCGGGCCTTTGAGCGGGAACAGCACCAGCTGCTCACCCGGCAGAACGCCGAACTGACGGAGACGGTGGCGGAGATGGTAGAGAAGATTTATAACCTGGATGCGGCGATGCTCCGGGAGACGGAATAGCGTGGCCGGAAGTTATTTTTAGGGAGGAATTTTAGATGTATAAGAGTATGAATATTCTGATCACCAGGCATTTTTACAAGGACGGCTCCATGGCCCAAAACAAGCTGGATGTGTTTTTCGCCTGTAACCGGCTGACGGGGGAGGAGTACACGGAGCTGACAGCCCTGGTGGAGACGGTTTACGGCGGTGAGACCGCATGACGGTCAAACAGACCCAGTGCCTGCTGGCCTTCCTGGGTTATGACCCCGGGGCCGTGGACGGGGCGGCGGGGAAAAACACCCGGGGTGCTGTGGTGCGGTTTCAGACCCAAGAGGGCTTGACCCCCGACGGCATCGCCGGAGAAAAGACCCAAAAGGCCCTTCTGGCGGCGGTGGCAGCGGGGCGGATGTATGCACCCAGGCAGACAGTGGGAGACGGCCCGGCATGGTGGCGGGAGATCCGCTATTTTAAGCGGAACGAGCCCTATATCGCCTGCTCCTGCGGCCGCTGCGGCGGCTTCCCGGCAGAGCCGGATGAACGGCTCATGCGCCTGGCAGACAGCCTCCGCCGGGAGGCAAAAACTCCCCTGATCCCCAGCAGCACCGTCCGCTGCCCAGCCCATAACCGGGACGTCGGCGGCGTGGCAAACTCCCGGCACCTTTCGGGAAAAGCCATGGACTTTTCCATCCCCGGCTGGCCCGCCTCAAAAATCCTGACCCTGCTTCAAAACCACCCGGAAGTCCGCTACGCCTACGCCATCAACCAGACCCACGTGCATATGGACGTGCTGTAACGCCAAACAAACCAGCAGGCCGCCCCTTTTTCGGGACGGCCTGCTTTGCTTTTGAATGCGCAATGGCCTTTTGGCTGCTTACTGCATACCGCTTTCGTAGGCCTCGATCATCTTCTTGAACGTGTGACCCGTACAACCTTCGGGATTTGCCCGCCGTTTTAGCTTCCCCAGGTACTTTTCACAGGTATCCCCGGTGAAAATCTTAATGTCCAGCCGCAGGGTGTTATCATCCTCCGGGGTGACGTAAATCCTGTCGATGAAGGTGTCTATAAAATCCTTGGTGATGGCCTCGGTCTGGCACTGCTTCTCCGCATCCCGAAGGACTTTGCGAAGGTGCTCCATATTGGCACGGAACTCCTCACTGGATTCCTGCTGGTCTTTCAGCTCCAGGAGCGCCTGCTCGCCGGACTTGATTTCCTGGTTGCACTGGGCGGTCAT
>CAKTPO010000020.1 GCA_934591845.1 uncultured Oscillospiraceae bacterium
GTGGTGCAGATGCAGATATCCATACCACGGATCTTGTCCACCTTGTCGTACTCGATCTCAGGGAAGATCAGCTGCTCTTTCAGACCGAAGGCGTAGTTGCCCCGACCATCGAAAGAGTTGGGGTTGATGCCGCGGAAGTCACGGACACGAGGCAGGGCCACGTTGAACAGGCGGTCCAGGAACTCGTACATCTTGTCACCACGGAGGGTGACCTTCACGCCAACGGTTTCACCTTCACGGACCTTGAAGTTTGCAACGCTCTTGCGGGCCTTGCAGGTAACAGGCTTCTGGCCGGTGATGGTGGCGATATCCTTGCAGATGGCCTCAATTTCCTTGGCATTGTTCTTGCTCTCGCCGCAGCCGACGTTCACAATCACCTTGTCCAGCTTGGGGATCTGCATAACGCTCTTGTAGCCGAACTTCTTGTTCAGAGCAGGAGCGATCTCAGCAACATAGGTTTCTTTCATTCTGTTAGCCATAATAGATTACTCCTTTCTTAGATTTCGGCGCCGCACTTACGGCATACGCGGACCTTCTTGTCACCGTCCATCTTGTAGCCCACACGAACGCCCTTGCCGCACTTTTCGCAGTACAGGGCAACCTTGCAGGTACGGATGGGGGTCTCCTTCTTGACGATGCCACCGGTCTCGCCCTGACGGCGGGGCTTGGTGTGGCAGGTCGCAACGTTGACCTTCTCTACAATGACCTTGTTCTCGCTGGGCATGGCCACCAGGACCTTGCCCTTAACGCCCTTATCCTTACCGGACAGGACGATAACGGTATCGTTCTTTTTAATGTTCATTCTTCGGTTCCCCCATTAGATGACTTCGGGTGCCAGGGAGAGGATCTTCATGAAATCTCTCTCACGCAGCTCACGGGCCACCGGTCCAAAGATACGAGTGCCACGGGGGTTCTTGTCGTCCTTGATGATGACGGCGGCGTTCTCGTCGAAACGAACGTAGCTGCCATCCTCACGGCGGACACCCCGCTTGGTGCGGACGATGACGGCCTTCACGACCTCGCCCTTCTTCACAGTACCGCCGGGAGCAGCCTTACGGACGGAAGCAACGATGATGTCACCGATGTTGCCGGTCTTGCGCTTGGAGCCGCCCAGAACGCGAATGCAGTGAATTTCCTTAGCGCCGGTGTTGTCGGCAACCTTCAGGTAGCTTTCCTGTTGAATCATTCTCTGCCGACCTCCTTACTTAGCCTTTTCGATAATTCTGACCAGTCTCCATCTCTTGTCCTTGGACAGGGGACGGGTCTCCATGACCTCAACGGTATCGCCGATGCCGCACTCGTTGTTCTCGTCGTGGGCCTTCAGCTTGTAAGTCCGCTTCATGGTCTTCTTGTACAGAGGATGCTGCACGCTGTCCTCGATCGCAACCACAATGGTCTTGTCCATCTTGTCGGAGACAACCTGACCGATTCTGGTTTTGCGGAAAGCTCTGGTATTTTCAGTCATACTTGTTTCCCTCCTCAGATGTTGGTCTCTTTCTCACGAATAATGGTCTTGATGCGGGCAATGTCCTTCTTGACAGCGGCAATCTGCATGGGGTTATCCAGCTGATTGGTGGCATGCTGCATGCGCAGCATGAACAGGTCCTTCTTCAGCTCGTCCAGCTTCTTGTTCAGCTCTTCAGCGGACAGATTCTTGATTTCCTTTGCCTTCATCATTATTCACCACCAATCTCAGTTTCTGCTTCCTTGGTGATGATACGGGTCTTGATGGGCAGCTTGTGCTGCGCCAGACGCAGAGCCTCACGGGCTACGTCCTCGGAGACGCCGCCGATCTCAAACATCACCTTCTGGTTCTTAACAACAGCTACCCAGCCTTCAGGAGCGCCCTTACCGGAACCCATACGGGTGCCCAGGCCCTTCTTGGAATAAGGCTTGTCGGGGAAAATCTTGATCCAGACCTTACCACCACGCTTGGTGTAACGGGTCATGGCAATACGGGCAGCTTCGATCTGGTTGCCGGTGATCCAGCCAGGCTCCAGAGCCTGGATACCGAATTCACCATAGGAAACCTTGTTACCGCGGGAAGCAACGCCGGTCATACGACCACGCTGTACCTTGCGGTACTTTGCTCTCTTGGGCATCAGCATTAGCGGTTACCTCCTTCTCTGCGGTAGTTGTTTCTGTCGCCCTGACGACGCTCGCCACCGTTGCGGCGGTCGTTCCGGCGGTCGCCATTGCGACGGTCACCGTTGCGGCGATCCCGGCGCTCACGGGGAGCGGGTTCGGGAGCAGCGGAACGCAGGGTGGTGTTCAGGACCTCACCCTTGTAGATCCAAACCTTCACACCGATGCGGCCGTAGGTGGTGGCAGCTTCGGCAAAGCCGTACTCGATGTCGGCACGGATGGTCTGGAGGGGAATGGTGCCTTCGTGATAGCTCTCGGAGCGGGCGATTTCAGCGCCGCCCAGACGGCCGCCGCAGGTGACCTTGATGCCCTTGGCACCCAGGCGAGTGGCCTGCTGCATGGCCTTCTTCATAGCCCGGCGGAAGGAGATACGCTTCTCCAGCTGCTGAGCAATGTTCTCGGCTACCAGCTGAGCGTTCAGGTCGGGGGACCGAACCTCAACGATGTTCAGATTCACGCTCTTGCCCAGACGAGCCTCTACGTCCTTGCGCAGATTCTCGATCTCTGCACCGGCCTTACCGATGACCACACCGGGGCGGGAGCAGTGAATGTTGATCTTGACCTTGCCGTTGGACCGCTCGATTTCGATCTTAGCGACACCGGCGGCGTACAGCTTGTTCTTCAGATACTTACGGATGTTGTAATCTTCAACGACCAGGTCGCCGACCTTGTCCTCGCGGGCGTACCAGTGGGAATCCCAGTCCTTGATTACGCCAACACGCAGTCCATGGGGATTAACTTTCTGTCCCATAGCTACCTCCTGATTAAGCCTTCTCGCTCACACCGATGGTGATGTGAGTGGTTCTCTTATTGATCCGAACGAAACCACGACGGGATGCGATGCGGCCACGCTTCAGGATGGGGCCGGGGTTAGCGATCGCAGTGGAAACGTACAGGTTCTCAGCGTTCATTTCGTGGTTGTGCTCGGCGTTTGCCACGGCGCTCTTCAGCAGCTTGGCCATGGGCTCGCAAGCGGCCTTGGAGGTCTGGCTCAGGTACGCGGCAGCGGTCTTGACGTCCTGACCCCGGATCATGTCGCAAACCAGCTTCACTTTACGGGGAGACATCCGGACGTACTTTACATGTGCAAATGCTTCCATTTTCGTACCTCCTTACTTGGAATTGGCGGTCTTGCTGCCAGAGTGGCCCCGGAAGGTTCTGGTAGGCACGAACTCGCCCAGCTTGTGGCCGACCATATCCTCAGTGATATAGACGGGAACATGCTTCCGACCGTCGTGGACGGCGATGGTGTGACCAACGAAGGAGGGGAAAATGGTGGAGGCTCTGGACCAGGTCTTCAGAACCTTCTTTTCACCGGCCTTGTTCAGCTCTTCAACGCGCTTGTACAGCTCAGGAGCTACGAAAGGGCCCTTTTTGATACTTCTGCTCATTTCATTTCCTCCTTACTTGCTGTTTCTGCGCTTGACGATGAACTTGTTGGTGGGATTCTTGCCCTTCCGGGTCTTATAACCCAGAGCAGGCTTGCCCCAAGGAGTGACAGGGCCGGGGCGTCCGACAGGAGCGCGGCCCTCGCCGCCGCCGTGAGGATGGTCATTGGGGTTCATGACGGAGCCACGAACGGTGGGACGGATACCCATGTGACGGGTACGACCAGCCTTACCGATGTGAACGTTCTCATGATCCAGGTTGCCAACCTGACCGATGCAGGCGGTGCAGTTCATCCGAACATAGCGAACTTCGCCGGAGGGCAGTCTGACCTGAGCCAGCTCGCCTTCCTTAGCCATCAGCTGCGCAGCGGTACCGGCGGAACGGACCAGCTGAGCGCCGTGGCCGGGCTGCAGCTCCACATTGTGGATCACAGTACCCACAGGGATGTTGGCGATGGGCAGGCAGTTGCCGGGCTTGATGTCGGCGGAGGCGGAGGAGATGACCTTGTCCCCGGCTTTCAGGCCGTAGGGAGCCAGGATGTAGCTCAGGGTCTCGTCTTCGTACTTGATGAGGGCGATGAAAGCGGACCGGTTGGGGTCGTACTCAATGCGCTGTACAGTAGCGGGCATGTCCAGCTTCTGGCGCTTGAAGTCGATTACACGGTACTTCCGCTTGTTGCCGCCGCCGCGATGGCGGACGGTGATGTGACCATAGCTGTTGCGACCTGCATTCTTCTTGAGGCTCTCAACCAGGCTACGCTCAGGTTTTGCCTTCTTATCTACGCCGTCGAAAGCGGAAACGGTCATGTTTCTGCGGGACGGGGTATAAGGCTTAAAAGTTTTAATAGCCATTTGCGTTTCTCTCCTTTATTGAGATTGGTTTAGACCATGCCTTCGAAGAACTCGATGGTCTTGGAGTCAGCGGTCAGGGTGACAACAGCCTTCTTGTAGGCTGCCCGCTTGCCGGCGGGGTAAGCGCCGGTGCGCTTGACCTTGCCCTGCATCCGGATGGTGTTGACCTTGGCGACCTTCACACCGAACACCTGCTCAACGGCAGCCTTGATCTCGGTCTTGTTGGCGTCAACGTCTACCATGAAGACGTACTTCTTATCAGCCACAGCCTCCATGGACTGCTCGGTGATAACAGGTCTTCTGATGATGTCATATACGTTCTTCATTACGCGAATACCTCCTGGATCTTCTGGAGTGCAGCCTGATCGACAACCAGCTTATCGGCGTGCAGCACGTCGTAGGTGTTCAGCAGGTTGGCGAAGGTAACTTCGCAGCCGGCGATGTTCCGGCCGGAACGGACGACGTTCTGGTCAGGAGCAGCGGTAACGACCAGGGTCTTGGAGGTGCAGCCCACAGCCTTCAGGAATGCAGCGAATTCCTTGGTCTTGGGAGCTTCCATCTTGATCTCGTCGATGACGACCACAGCCTGCTCGTTGGCCTTGGCGGACAGAACACTCTTGAGAGCCAGCCGCTTGGCCTTCTTGTTCAGGGTGTAGCTGTAATCCCGGGGCTTGGGAGCGAAAACGATACCGCCGTGGGTCCACTGGGGAGCACGGGTAGAGCCCTGACGAGCCCGGCCGGTGCCCTTCTGCTTCCAAGGCTTGCGGCCGCCGCCGGAAACCTCAGCGCGGGTCAGAGCGCTCTGAGTGCCCTGCCGCAGGTTTGCCAGGTGGTTCTTGACCACTTCGTGGACTACAGCGCCGTTGGGATCAATGCCAAACACAGCTTCGGGCAGTTCGATCTCGCCAACCAGCTTGCCGGACATATTGTAAACATTCGTCTTAAGCATGATTTAAGATCTCCTTTCCTTAGCCTCTTGCGGAAGCCTTCTGGGGATTTCTGCCGGAAGCCTTCTGCGGGTTCTTGCTGATGCCGGTCTCCACGTTCTTGACGCGGTTGTTCTTGACGGTGTTGCGGATGTAAACAAGACCGCCCTTGGGGCCGGGGATGGCGCCGCGGATAACGATCATGTTCAGCTCTGCATCAACCTTCACAACGTCCAGATTCTCGATGGTGACCTGGTCGCAGCCCATCTGGCCTGCGCCGATCTTACCCGGGAAAATACGGGACTGGTGAGAGGAAGCACCCATAGAACCGGCGTGACGGTGAACAGGGCCGCCGCCGTGGGTCATGGGGGTCCGTCCGGCGCCATAGCGCTTTACAACGCCCTGGTAGCCGTGGCCCTTGGTGATGCCGGTCACGTCGATCTTGTCGCCGGCAGCGAAGGTGTCAGCCTTGACTTCGTCGCCGACGTTCATGTCAGCAGCGGACTCCAGCTTGAACTCCTTCAGGTACTTCTTGGGGGCAACGCCAGCCTTCTTCAGGTGGCCTGCCTCAGGCTTGCTCAGCTTGTGCTCCTTGATGTCGCCAAAGCCGAGCTGGACGGCGGTGTAGCCGTCGGTCTCAACGGTCTTCTTCTGAGTGACAACGCAGGGACCTGCTTCCACAACGGTAACAGGAATGACCTTGCCGCTCTCATCGAAGATCTGGGTCATGCCCACTTTTTTGCCGATGATTGCTTTTTTCATGGTTGAGTTTCTCCTTTTTTAGGTTATTGGTTGACAGACGCGTGTTTGCGCCGCCAACATGACCCGTCCGCCCGATGCCAGACAGTGCGGGCAGCGGTAAGGGCTGATAGAATGTCAGCTTCTTACAGCTTTATCTCTATCTCAACGCCAGCGGGAAGATCCAGGCTCATCAGGGCCTCGATGGTCTTCTGGTTGGGGTTGAGGATATCGATCAGTCTCTTGTGGGTTCTGCGCTCAAACTGCTCACGGCTATCCTTGTACTTGTGGACAGCCCGAAGGATGGTAACGACTTCCTTCTTGGTGGGCAGGGGGATGGGGCCGGAAACCTGGGCGCCGTTGCGCTTTGCGGTTTCAACGATCTTTGCCGCGCTGGAGTCGATCAGCTGGTGATCATAAGCCTTCAGCCGAATGCGGATCATCTGGTTTGCCATGTTGTGTTTTCCTCCTTGATGTAACGTACTCAGTTTGCGTAGTTGTCTGGGTACGGTCGAACTGCTTTTCGTTCACGCTTCCGTGCGTATCACTTCGGGCCATGAAAATTGGCCGACAAGCGCCGACCATTCTTCCGCCCCGGCGATATACGCCAGCGAAACAGAAGCAGTTCAGCCGCCCGATGACCGGACATACTCCGCAGAAGTTACCGCCAAATGGCGCAATCTCCTGCATCATCGCATCGTTGTGCGCAGTTTCCCCGCACAACCTGAGATATGATACCATCTCCATGGCTATTTGTCAAGTGCTTTTTCAGAAGTTTTTACAAATTTTACTCTGCATTTTTGGGCATTCAGATAAAAATTCCGTGAATCCCAAAAGAACACCCCGTGTCCGAAACCGGACACGGGGTAATGGGTCATTTATGTTCCCATTCTTTATACTGGGCGGCCTTTTCGTAAAGGCGCAGATAGCTGTCGTAGCGGGTGGGCTGGATGTGGCCAAGCTCTGCGGCGGCTCGGACGGCGCAGCCCGGTTCTTTCCGGTGGGAGCAGTCGTGGAACTGGCAGGCTCCTAAGTAGGGGGCAAAATCCGGAAAGGCGTATTGCAGGTTCTCCTTTAAGATCACGTCCATCTGGTCCGTGTCAAAAGAGGAAAAGCCGGGAGTGTCCATGACGAAGGTCTCCGCGTCCAGGGTAAAGAGTTCCACGTGCCGGGTGGTATGGCGGCCACGGCCCAGTTTTTCGGAAACCTCTCCCGTGGGTAAATCCAGTTCCGGCAGCAGCCGATTGAGGATGCTGCTTTTGCCCACACCGGAATTTCCCGTAAAGGCCGTCAGCTTTCCCTGTAAGGCTTGCCGCAGCTGCTCCACCCCGGCCCCGGTCTGGGCACTGGTGGAAATCACCCGGAAGCCCGCCTGGGTGTAGATGCGGCACAGATCCTGGGCCTGGTCCAAGTCCGTTTTGTTGACACAGAGCATACACTCCACGCCTTTGTTGCCCGCAATGGCCGCCACACGGTCAATGAGGAATGGTTCTGTAATGGGGTTGACATTGGCGGCAAAAATCACCAGGGCATCCACATTGGCCACCGCCGGACGGACGAAGCTGTTCTTTCTGGGGAGGATGGCTTCTACCATGCCCTTTTCCCCCTGGCGTGTCACCTCTACCATGTCCCCTGTCAAGGGGGTCTGGCCACCCTTGCGCAGGATGCCCCGGGCCTTGCAGGTCAGGACCCCCTGGGGCAGGCGCACCTCATA
The DNA here is from genome assembly GCA_934591845.1 of uncultured Oscillospiraceae bacterium. Lineage (GTDB taxonomy): Bacteria > Bacillota > Clostridia > Oscillospirales > Oscillospiraceae > Faecousia. Next base: position 7,764 of record CAKTPO010000020.1, read on the forward strand.
AAAGCCGCTGAGGGAACGGATAATTCTGCCGGTTTCAGTTTTTTCAGCCATCAAATGTCACTCTCTGGGTCAGGTATTTTTCTCCGTTGACGTACAGGTCATATTCCTTGGTGCCGCTGCCGGTAAGCTCTACGGTATAATCCGTCACCCCGGCGGGAATTCTCTGGTCCTCCACAATGGCGATGCCGTCCTGCAAAATGGTCAGCAGATAGCTCTCCTCCCGGTTGGGTACCGTGAAGCGAACGGCCACGGTGGTCTCCTTGGGGGCGGTGGGCTGGGTGGGTTCTTCGGTAGTGGCTGTGGTGCCGCTTTCGCTTGTTTTGCTGCCGTCAGACAGCCGCAGCAAAATTTCCTCGCCCAGTTTCAGAACCGTATCCTTTTTCACGGACTGGTAAACCACTTCCCCCTTGGGGCGGTCACTCTTGGCGGTTTCGGTGCGGATATTGGTAAAGCCCAGTTCCGTCAGCTGCTTGATGGCGGTTTCAGAGTAAATGCCCACCACATTCGGCATGACGGCGGTTTCCGGTCCGGAACTGACATAAACCGTTACGGTCTGACCGGCGGTAAGGACGGTGCCCACCTTGGGGTCCGTTCTCGTTACATTGCCCTTTTGCACATAGGCACTGGCCTCTGACTTTTCCGTGACCTGAATGTCCCGCAGCTGGCCCAGCATCTCCAGGGCCGCCTCCCGGGTCATATCCACCACATTGGGCATGGCCACGTTCTGGGGTCCGGTGCTGACCCAGATGCTGATGGTCTGGCCGTCGGTCAGCTGGGTGCCGCTGGCGGGGTCTGTGCGGATCACCTTTCCCGCCTCCACCGTATCACTGGCTTCCTGACGGATCAGGGGTACAAACTTCTGGCCTGTGAGATAGGAGCGGGCCTCTTCCAGGCTGACGCCAACCAGGTCTTCCATGACTTTCACCGTAGGCTCCTCGCCAAGACTTACGGTAATGACGATTTCCGTACCCTTGGAGACCTTGCTGCCTCCCGCCGGTTCCTGGGCCATGATCTGGCCCTTTTTATAGGTATCGTCATATTGCTGTGGTTGGAATCGGATGCTGAAATCCGAGTATTTGCTGATCAGTTCATCGGAATAATCCACGCCGATGAGGTAAGGCACCTCCACCAGGTCTTTGTCCTTGTTGAGAAGGGCCCCGTTGAACACGGCGATGAGGAAGGCCCCGATGGCCAGCACCGCCACCACGCTGCAAATGATCACCGCAATGGTTGCGATCCGGTTTCGTTCCTCCCGCTTGCGCTGTTCCTCCCGTTTGCGCTGCACGGCCGCCCGCCGCACCGCCTCGGTATTCTGGGTGTTGCTCTGGCGGCGGCTATTGTCTGTGGTGGCTGCCGGACGGCGGGGGGGCTGCTGTCCCGGCTGGGTCGGGACTCTGCCGGTGTTTCCGGTGCGGACCTGGGGATTGGCGGAACGGGATGCCGCCACCCGCTCGGCGGTGGACTTGGGATAGGTCTGGGGCATGCCCCGGATGGCAATGGGATGTTCCGAGGGGGCAGAGGCCTGGTAATGGAAATCCATGGTGGGGTTCTTCCGGAACTCCTCCATATCCTGAATCATTTCCGTGGCCGATGCGTACCGGTCCTTGGGGTCTAGGGCCATGCCTTTCAGGATGATCTGTTCCAGGCCCACAGGGATATTGGGGTTTAAGCTGGAAGGTCTGGGGGCACCGCCATTGATATGCTGGATGGCCACAGCCACCGGGGATTCCCCGTCAAAGGGGGGCCGACCGGTCATCATTTCGTACATGACAACGCTGAGGGAGTAAAGATCGGACCGGCTGTCCGTATAGCCGCCCTTGGCCTGTTCCGGGGAAATGTAGTGAACGGAACCCAGGGCCTCTTTGGTCAGGGTGTTGCTTTTGCTCATGACCCGTGCAATGCCAAAGTCCATGACTTTGACGCTGCCGTCTTTCAGCACCATGACGTTGTGGGGCTTGATGTCCCGGTGGACGATGCCCCGGCTGTGGGCGTGTTCCAGGCCCCGGGCGATCTGCATGGCGAAATGCAGCGTCTCTTTCCAATTGAGAACGCCCTTGACCTCCATATATTGCTTTAAGGAGATGCCGTCGATCAGCTCCATGACGATGTAGTTTGCCGCATCGGAAGAAGAAACGTCATAGACCTGGACGATGTTGGGATGGCTCAGCATGGCCACCGCTTCTCCCTCCGCCCGGAACCGGCGGCGGAATTCCTCATCTCCGGAAAATTCGTCTTTTAAGATTTTGATGGCCACCAGCCGGTTGAGCCGGTGATCCAATGCCTTGTATACAACTGCCATACCGCCGGTGCCGATGACCTCCAGGACCTCGTACCGATCGTCCAGCAGCCGTCCAATATATTGATTCATATTGCCGCTCCTTTCTTACCGGTCATATCGACACCAGGATGCTGGTCACATTGTCCGGGGAACCCCGCAGCTTGGCAATGTCCAGCAGCCGTTTGCAGCACTTCTGTTTGTTGACCCCATGAACCACCTCAAAGAGGATTTCCTGGTCGTCCAGCATATTGCTCAGGCCGTCAGAGCACAGCAGCAGATAACTGCCTTTGCTCAGTTCCTGGCGGTAAAGGTCACACAAAATGGTAGGCTCGGTACCTACCGCCCGGGTGATGAGGTTTTTCCCCGGGAAAGTCTTGGCGGTTTCCGGCGTCAGCTCCCCCCGATCCACCATCATCTGCACCACGGAATGGTCCTTGGTGACCTGACGGATGGAGCCGGAAGAAATGCTGTAGCACCGGCTGTCTCCCACATTGACGATGGACACCTGATTCTTTCGGATCAGGGCCGCCACCAGGGTGGTACCCATGCCGTAAAACTCCTCAAACTGGTTAGCCTGGTCATAGACCGTGAAGTTGGCCAGTTTTACGGCACTGCGGAGGATCATATCGCACTTGTCCCAGTCCGCACCGGAAGACCAGCTGCGCTTGACCTCCTGGACAAATACATCCACCGCCAGAGAACTGGCAATGTTGCCGGACTTGGCACCGCCCATGCCGTCGCAGACCACGCACAGCAGGCTTCCCCGTCCCAGTTTTTCAATATGAAAGGCATCCTGATTCTGTTTGCGGACACACCCCTGGTCCGTCAGACCCCAGCTTTGCATGGCTTGCACCTCTCTTTTTATCTGATCAGTTTTCTTTGTTCTTCGTGTATTTTCTTCGAAGCTGCCCGCAGGAGGCATCAATGTCCCCGCCCAAAGTCCTGCGGACCGTGGCAGGAATGCCCCCCTCTTCCAGGGTTTTCTGGAACAGGGCCACCGCCTCCCGGGAACTGGGCTTTAAGGGGCTTTCCTCTACGTGGTTCAAGGGGATGAGATTAAAGTGGCAGGGAAGCCCTTTCATCCGCCGCAGCAGTTCCCTGGCGTTCTCCCGGCTGTCGTTGACCCCGGCAATCATGGCGTATTCAAAGGAAATCCGCCGGGATGTGGCATCGTAGTACCGGCGGCAGGCATCGATCAGCTCCTGGCTGGGATAGGCCTTGTTCACCGGCATGATCCGGTCCCGAATGCCGTCATTGGGCGCATGGAGGGAGACGGAAAGGGTCAGCTGCAAATTCCGCTTGGCCAGCTCGTCGATCTTCGGCACCAGGCCGCAGGTGGACAGGCTAATATGCCGCATGGAGATGTTCATGCCCTCAGGGCTGTTGACCAGCTCCAAAAAACGCATCACATTGTCAAAGTTGTCCAGCGGCTCTCCGATGCCCATCAGCACGATATGGGAAATGGGCATACCGGAATCCACCTGGGTAAAGAGCACCTGATCCAGCATTTCATTTGGCTCCAACCGCCGCACCAGGCCGCCCAAGGTGGAAGCGCAGAATGCGCAGCCCATGCGGCAGCCCACCTCCGTGGAAATGCACACGGTATTTCCGTAGTGATAGCGCATAAAGACGGTCTCCACACAGTTGCCGTCAGAAAGCTCCCACAGGTATTTGATGGTACCGTCCCGCTGGGACTCCTGCTTTCGGACCACCTGAGGGGCCAGAATGGGATAGTCCCGTTCCAGGGTCTCCCGAAGACTTTTGGGCAGGTTGGTCATTTCCTCATAGCTGCGAACGCCCTTGTGGAGCCAGCTATAGACCTGCTTTACCCGAAAGGCGGGCTGACCCAAGTCCCGGAACAGGCCGGTCATTTCCTGCAAGGTCATGGATTTGATGTTCATAGGTGCCTCCGCATTTTGGAAATAAAGAACCCGTCGGTGTCCCACTGTCCCGGCAAAAGGGTCAGCATCCCGGTGGTGTTCTCCGGAAAAGGGGCCGGAAGTTCCAGCTTTTCAAGAGAGAATTCAGGGTGCATTCTTAAAAAGTCCTCTACCACATCCTGATTTTCTCCGGGCAGCAGGGTACAGGTGGAGTAAAGCAGCACGCCGCCTTTTTTCACGTATCGGGCCTGGTTTGCAAGGATCTTCTTTTGCAGAGCCGGCAAGGCTTCATTCTCTTTCAGATCCCGGTAGCGAATATCCGGCTTTTTCCGGATGATGCCCAGGCCGGAACAGGGGGCATCCACCAATACGGCATCCATAGCCCCCTCCCACTCCGGCACAAATTCCGAAGCATCCTGGAGCCGGGCCTGTAGGATTTCGATACCCAAACGGCTGGCACCGTTTTCGATCAGCTTGATTTTATGGGGGTGGACATCGCAGGAGCAAATGCTGCCTGTGCCTGCCATGGCCATGGCGGCGGCAAAGCTTTTGCCCCCGGGCGCGGCGCAGCAATCCAGTACCCGGAAGCCCTTTTGCAGTCCGGCGCACCGGACACTCAGGCGGCTAGCGGGGTCCTGGACGTAAAACAGGCCCTGCTGAAAGGATGGAAGCTTTTCAAGGCTTCCGGTACTGCCCAGCACCAGGCATTCCGGCATCCAACCGTGGGGTTCGGCCTCCACCCCCTCCCGGTGCAGCTGCTCCAAAAGGGCATCTGTCGTGGTTTTCAGGGTGTTTACCTGGATAACGGTTTGAGGGGCTTCGTTATTGGCTTTCAAAACCCCTTCCAGGCTGCCCTTGGGCAGGGCGGTTTTCAAAAGAGACACCAGCTCCGCCGGGTGGCTGTAGCGGTCCTCGTAAGATGTTGGCTCCTGTAACGTTCCCTTGGTACGGACGGCATTGCGCAAAACCGCATTTACCAGCCGGTCACTTCCCGGGGCCCCGTATTTGCGGGCCAGGGACACGGATTCATTGACAGCGGCACTGTCCGGTATTTTATCCATATCATAAATTTGATACAGCCCCATGTGCAGAATATCCCGCACCGCCGGGTGGAGCTTTTTAAGGGAGCCGGTAAGCAATTGCCGGAGGTAAAAATCCAGCCGTCCCCGGTTCTGGACTACCCCGTAGCAAAGCCGGGTGGCCAGAGCCGCTTCCCGGGAATCCAGTTTGTCCCGGGCAATGGTCTGCTTCAAAACGGCATTGCTCCAACCGGACTGCCGTCTACAGGTGATCAGCGCATTCAGCGCCGTTTCCCGGGCAGCCATCAGCCCTCCAGAGGATGTCCCCGGAAGTAGTCCGGGGCGTTCATGCGCTTGCCCCCCTGGGCCTGGAGACTTCTGATCTCCACGGCACCTTCTCCGCAGGCAATGACCAGGCCGGTTTTGGTAAGGCCCAAAACCTGGCCGGGGGTGCCGGAGCCGGATACCACCCGGGTCTCGTGAACCTTAAAGGGCTGACCGTGCAGCTCCATGGTGGCAACGGGCCAGGGCTGCAAGCCCCGAACATGATCGTGTACCTGCTGGGCGGTTTTGTTCCAGTCAATGGGGCACATGGATTTATCCAGCATGGGGGCGAAGCTCACCTGGCTTTCGTCCTGCTTCACGCCCTCCACCGGGCCTTGGGAAAATCTCGTCAGGGTCTTGCTCAGAAGCGCCGCGCCCAGCACCGCCAGACGGTCCAGCAGTTCTCCCGCAGTCTCGTTTTCCCCAATGGGGGTTTTGGAAACATCGATAATATCACCGGCATCCATTTCCCGCTGCAAATACATGGCGGTGACACCGGTTTCTTTCAGACCGTCCAGCACCGCCCACTGGTAAGGAGCGGAACCCCGATACCGGGGCAGGATGCTGGCATGGATATTGATACAGCCAAGCGTCGGCACATCCAGCACCTTCTGGGGGAGAATTCTGCCATAGGCCACCACGGCGCAGATGTCCGGCCGCAGCTGCCGCAGGGTCTCCACCGCTTCTTCCTCCCGAAAGGATTCCGGCTGAAACACCGGAATTCCGGCGGCAAGGGCGGTTTCCTTGACAGGGGAGGCGGTGAGCTTCATGCCTCTGCCCTTGGGGCGATCCGGCTGGGTGTAAACGCCCACCACATCAAAGCCGTCGGCCAGAATCTGTTTCAGGCAGGTCGCCGCAATGTCCGGCGTACCCATAAATACCACCCGCATGCTTATTCCTCCCCGTTCAGTTCTTCCTCGGTAAGGTACCGCTCCATGACCTCGGTGTAGACGATGCCGTCCAGATGATCCAGTTCATGGCAGAAGCACCGGGCGATGAGTTCCTCGCCCTCCACCTCAAACCAGTTGCCGTCCCGGTCTTGGGCCCGGACCTTGGCCACGTTGGGCCGCTTCACCAGACCGTATTTGCCGGGAACGCTGAGGCAGCCCTCGGCACCCTCCTGCTCACCGCTGGTTTCCAGCAGCTCCGGGTTCACCAGTTCCAGCATTTCGTCTCCCAGGTCCACGATCACCACCCGCCGGAGAATGCCCACCTGGGGGGCGGCCAGGCCAACGCCGTTGGCATCCAGCAGGGTTTCTTTCATATCGTCCAAAAGCTTCCACAGCTTCTTGTCAAATTTTTCCACCGGACGGCAAACCTTGTGCAGACAAGGCTCCTGAACCGTCAGAATTTTTCTGAGTCCCATGATTCTTCTCCTTCTCATTCATATCCGTTTACATCTAAAAAGGCACTGACACCCCGCATTTTGCTGTCCTTTCCGAAAGCGCTCAGCACATAGGCCAGGGCCCCCCGGGTGCCTTTGTCCAGGCGGCAGCGGATGGTCAGTCGATAGCGGTATTGATAGTTGATTTTCGGCACCGGGCTGGGTGCCGGGCCCAGGCACTCCATAGTCAAGAGGCCAAAGGTGCCGCTTTTTTGCAGAGCCAGCAGGCTGTCCCGGAATTTCACCGCCCCCAGCAGCACCTGTTCTTCCCGTTCGCCCTGAAAGGCGGCAATCACCGAGTCCAGGAAGGGCGGGGCATTCTGGATTTGCCGCAGACGGATCTCCAATTCATAAAATCGCTCATAGTCCTGATCTGCCGCCATGCGGATCAGTTCATGGTTGGGGGCCATGGTCTGGATCATGGCCTGGCCCGGGAAATCACCCCGGCCCGCCCGGCCCACCACCTGGGTCAGCATATCAAAAGTGGTCTCTCCTGCCCGGAAGCCGCCGGTAAACAGGCTCAGATCCCCGTCCAGCACCCCAACCAACGTCACATTGGGCAAATCCAGGCCCTTGGCCACCATCTGGGTACCCAGAAGGATTTTTTGTTCTCCTGCCCGGAATCTAGCAAGAATGGCCTCATGGGGGTTGGCGGCACTGACGGTGTCCGCATCCATTCGGGCAACGGGCACATCGGGGAACAGTTCCGCCAGTTCCTGCTGGACCCGCTGGGTGCCGGTTCCCAGGGTTTTGAGGGGGCCGCCGCATTTGGGGCACCGGTCCGGCACCGGCATGGAAAAGCCGCAGTAGTGGCACATGAGCCGCCGGTTGGCACTGTGATAGGTCAGCCGCTCATTGCACCTGGGACACTCCGGTGCCTCCCCGCAGTCCACGCACACCAGCGCCCGGGCGTTTCCCCGGCGGTTGAGCAGCAAAATCGCCTGTTTGCCCGCCTCCACCGTGTCGCAAAGAGCCTGGCGCAGGGGGTAACTCAGGCAGCCGTCATTGCCCAGTTTTAATTCTTCCCGCGTATCCACAATGGTAACCTCTGGCAGAGGCCGGCCATTGTAGCGGTTCTGGAGCCGGTAAAGGGTGTATTCCCCCTGCCGGGCCCGATACATGCTTTCTACCGAGGGGGTGGCAGAACCCAGAAGCACCAGTGCCCCCTCTTTGACCCCCCGCCACATGGCCACCTCTTTGGCGGCATACCGGGGAGCATTTTCCGATTTGTAGGAATGCTCCTGTTCCTCGTCCAGAATCACAAGGCCCAGGTTTTCGCAGGGGGCAAACACCGCCGAACGGGTTCCCACAATGACCCGGGCCTGGCCCTGACGGACCCGCTTCCACTGGTCGTACCGCTCTCCCGCCGAGAGGCTGGAATGGAGCACCGCCACCTGGCTGTCAAACCAGGCTGCCAGCAACCCCAACAGTTGGGGGGTCAGAGCGATTTCCGGCACCATGAGAATGGCACTTTTGCCCTGGGCCAGGGTTTCCTCAATGAGACGAATATAGACCGAGGTCTTACCGGAGCCGGTGACACCGTAAAGGAGGGCCACACCGGGCTTTTTACGGCTGGCCTGGGCCAATAAGCCATCCAGGCAGTGCTGCTGGGCTTCATTCAGCACCAGGGGCTTTTCTACCGGGGTCTTGGGGATTTCCCGGCACCGCAGCACCGGCTGTTCCTGAAAGGCCACATAGCCCAGTTTCTCAAGTCTTCCGATGGTCTGGGCAGAGGCACCCGTGTAATAGCAAACATCCTTTACACTGGCAGCGCCTACCCCACACAGCAACCGCAGTACACTTTTCTGCATGGCGGCGCTTTTGGGGCGGCTCTCGGCATAGTCCATGGCCTGCTCTGCGGGAACTGCCAACAGCACCATCCGCTGGGTCTTGTCCCGGGTCTTTTGCAGCAGCTCCTTTTGGGCCGAGATCCACTTCTTTCTGGCAAGATACCGCAAGACCTCCTGCCGGTTCTCCTCCTCCGGGATACAAGCGCTAAGGGCCGGTTCCCGGCACGCACCGCCCAGATCCCGCAGGGTCTGCAAAATCAGCAAAGCCCCGTCTTTTTTAATGTTGGCCGTCTCCCAGCTTCGGTCTTCGGTGAGACTGTAGGTGTCCTCCCCCCGAAACCACAGACCCCCGGGCAGCATTGCCCGGGCAGCATCGTAAAACGAGCAGAAATACCGTTCCCGCAGAAAGGCCGCCAAACGCAGCTGCAAGGGGGTCAGCACCGGCTCTTCATCCAGCGCTTTTAAGACGGTTTTCAGCTTTTCCTCCGGTCCCTGGAAGACGGTCACCACAATGCCTTCGGCATCGGTGTTGCCCCGGCCAAAGGGAACCTGCACCCTGCATCCGGGCCGCAAGTCCATGCCCTGGGGGATCCGGTAGGAATAGAGCTTATCAATGGCAAAGGTTGCCGCAGATACGGCAATTCCGGCAATCATACTTGTTCCTCCCGTCCCCACCCGGGACTATTACTTCTTGTATTCTTCCTTTACGGATGCGCTGAGCTTGCCGTCAGCCACTTCCTGGATGGCCATGGTCACAGGCTTCTCGGGCAGGTCCTCGTGGAATTCCTCAGCCTCAGCGGCGATCTGGCGGGCCCGGTGGGCTACCAGATTGACCAGCAAATAACGGCTTTCAACTTTGGTCAGCAAATCAGCAACAGGTGGATACAGCATTCTAATTCCTCCAATAAAATATAAGGTCTTCTAAAACAAATGATTTGGTTTATTGATCGATGATCTTGAGAATTTCCCGGGCGCAGCGTTCCGCATCGTCATTGACCACCACATGGTCATACCAGCTGCGCTGGTCCATCTCCCATTTGGCCCGCTCCATGCGGATGGTGATTTGATCCTCGGGGGTATCGTTCCGGCCCCGAAGCCGCCGTTCCAGTTCCTCCACAGAGGGAGGCATGATGAAAATCAGCACCGCCTCCGGGTAATTGTTTTTGACGTTTCTGGCACCGTTGGGCTCAATATCCAGCAGCACGTGGCCCATTTTTTGTTTTTCCTCTACCTGGGCCTTGGGGGTGCCGTAATAATTCTTTGCGTGTTCGTCATATTCCAGCATATCCCCCCGGGCGATCATGGCCTCGAAGGTTTCCCGGGTGACGAAATAATAGTCCTGGCCGTCCACTTCCCCAGGCCTGGGGGGCCGGGTGGTTGCGGACACGGAAAAGAACAGATCCTGCCGCTGGGCCATCATGGCCTTCACAACCGTGCCCTTTCCCACGCCGGAGGCGCCGGAAATCACAATCAGCTTTCCCACTTACTCTCTCTCCTCTTGTTCCGCCGCCTGGTTTCCCATCCATCGGGCCGTCAGAGTTTCACAGGACAGGGCGGATAAAATCACATGGTCCGTATCCATGAGGATCACACTTTGGGTCTTTCTGCCGTAGGAGGCATCGATTAGCATGCCCCGGTCCTTGGCCTCCTGCATAATGCGCTTGATGGGGGCGGAATCCGGACTCAGAATGGCCAGCACCCGTCCGGCGGCCAGCATACTGCCAAAACCGATGTTGATGAGCTTCATGGCCCCTCCTTACTCGATGTTCTGGGTCTGTTCCCGGATTTTTTCCAGCTCGGCCTTGATTTCCACCACCACTTTCGCAAGCCTTACATCCGTGCACTTGGAGCCAATGGTGTTGGCCTCCCGGTTCATTTCCTGCAGCAGGAAATCCAGCTTCCGGCCAATGGGTTCGCCGGTTTCCAGCATGGTGTTCATCTGGCTCAGGTGACTGCGCAAACGGACGGTTTCTTCGTCCACCGCCACCTTGTCGGCAAAGATGGCCGCCTCGGTGAGAATGCGACTTTCGTCAATGGAGGTACTGGCCAGAACCTCTTTGAGCTTGTTTTCCAGCCGCAGCCGATAATCCGTCACGGTCTGTGCGCTGCCCCCCTCTACCTGCTCCACAAGGGAAAGTACCGTGTTTCCTCTGGTACGCAGGTCCTGCTCCAGAGCCTGACCCTCTACCCGGCGCATGGTATCAAATGCCGCCAAGGCTTTCTCTGCCACACTGAGGAAATCTTTCAGCAGCTGTTCCTCATCCACCTGGGGCTTGTCCAGCAGGAAGGCTTCCGGCAGGGCCGCCACCATGGCAACGGTAATGTCCCCTGCCAGACCGTAGTCCCGCTTCATCTGCTCCATGGCGGCGATATAGCCCTCTACCATGGGCTTGTTCAGGCTGACGGTGGTATCCTGGGCCCCCTCGGAGCGGACGGACACAAATACATCCACCTTGCCCCGGGTGATTCTGGCTTTCACCGCCTGCTTGACTGCATCCTCTCCGAAGGAAAGTCCTCTGGGCAGCTTCACCGTGCAGTCCAGATACCGGTTATTGACACTGCGTACCTCCACGGTAAATTCCCGGCCATTGACCGTTTCCACCGCCCGGCCGTAGCCGGTCATGCTTTTAACCATGGTCCTATACTCCTTCCAGTCATTTCTTTTGGATTTTGGCAGAGACACTCTCTGTCTTGAGGGTTCCCAGATTCTCAAAGCCCTCCGCCAGCCGCAGGCTTGTCTTAAAGGTGGAGGTGCCCACCTCCGCACCGGTGAAGTCCGCAATGGCGGTCACATCCTCCGGTGTTACCTTGGAAATCTGCTCTGTGGGGCCCCGAAGGGTGACGGTGAGCTTTTCCGTGATCAGCTCCACTTCCAGTCCCTCAGGAATGTTGACACCCTCGATCTGGGCAATGGTCATTTCCTTGGTGGCAAGGCCATGGAACGCCACCTCTGCCGTTACTTCATTGATACCCGTCAGGTTGGTGATGCCCTCGGGAAGGGCCACACCGAAGGTCAGGGTGGTGTCTCTTGTAATATCCGCCAGGTTGATGCTGCCGATGGACAGGGTATCACCCAGATTTTCCAGAGCCGCCTCGCTGCCGGAAACCCGGATGGTCTCGGCGCTGAGCTTCACCGTGGTATTCTCCCCGTTGGCGCCGCCGCCGGGGTTCAGGGTGTAGGTCAGCCGCAGGTCCTTTACCGCCCGGATGGTCACATCCAGCCGGACCTGCTCTACATCGGTGGTGATGAGCTTTGCATCCACAGGGTTGCCCTGCTCATCACAAAGGGTGTAGTTGTAACTTTCGCTGATGGATTCCCTCCGTCCGTCCAGGTCCACGGTGATGGTGGCCTTGGCAATGGTATTGACCACGGACTCCGGGCCCGTTACCGTGACCTCCGGGTAATCCAGGGTCTTGTTCTCCCGGTCGATCATAAAGCCCTCGGCGGTGGTGCCCACCCAGACCACTTCCACGGGAACGGACTTGGTGACCCGCTTGACCACGGTCACATAGATAATATCCGGGTCCTTGGACTCGATGACAAAGGCATTGCTGGCCACGTCCCCGGGGAAGGTGGGGCTTGTGTAGTTCAGAGGGATCTGAGTCCCCGGCTCATAGATTTTAGACAGGTCTGCCTTGATGGTGATATTGCCGGAATTGACCTTGCTCAAATCCGAGCGGTTGCCGGAGAGCCGCAGGCTGACGGTGTTGGAGGATACCGCCGTGACCATGAGCCCCCGCTCATTCAGCACCGACTCTCCCTCCCACACAATGGGAATATTATAGTAGGTATCCGTAGAGCCGGGGCTGACGGCGGTGATCACATACAGCCACAGGGCAAAGGCGCAGGCCAGGGACATCACTACCGAACCGATTTTACGCTTCATGATCCTGACCCTCCTTCTTCTTCAGCAGCTTCTGCTTGAGAACCTGCCCGAAATTCTGGTTGAGTACCTCTGTCTGGTCGGGGCACAGGGTATTTTGCAGCAGCTTTTCCAGAGTCTTGGGGGCCAGATGCCGCTTGAGCATCCCGCCCACTGCCACGGAAATGGTGCCGGTCTCCTCGGAGACGATGACCACCACGGCATCGCTGTTTTCGCTCATGCCCACACCGGCCCGGTGCCGGGTACCCAGATCCGCTGCCAGCCGGTCACTGGTGGACAGGGGCAGCACGCATCCGGCGGCCTTGACTTTTCCGTCCCGGATGATCATGGCCCCATCGTGGAGGGCCGCCTTGGGGAAGAAGATGTTCCGGATCAATTGCTCGGAAACCAGGCCGTCAATGGTGGTGCCGGTTTTTACATAATCATCAAGCCTTGCCTCCCGGGTAAAGACAATGAGGGCCCCCACCTTTTCCCGGCTCATACATTCGCAAGCCGCCACGGTCTGGGAAATGACCATATCCATTTCCGCCACCGGCTTAATGCCGCCGAAAAGTCCCCGGAGGCGCACGCTTCCCAAATGGTCCAGCATCCGGCGCAGTTCCGGCTGGAACAGCACCACCAGTGCCAGAAGACCGATGGACAGGAACTGATTGACAATGAACCGCAGGGCATACAGGTGCATCACATCCGTCAGTGCCGCCACGATCACCACAACCAGCACCGCCCGAGCTACCCTAATGGTACTGGGTGTTCGGAGCAAGGGGAGTAACCGATATATTAAAAACGCAACCACCGCAATGTCCAGATAATCCGACCATTGCATTCGCATGATTTGCTGCAGAAGATTGTGCAATGCTTCCATCCTAGAACCCTCTTTTATGTCAACTTTTTTAGACAGCACAATAACCTATGGTATACTTACCTATTATCCGGTCTATTATAGCGGAAAAGCCCCAGGTTGGCAAGTGATATTCTGCATAAATTTCTTGAAAGCTTTCCCCCGGTATTCCTGCGGTTTTGCATTTTTAACCTTTTATTTCCAGATGCTTTCCTGCTTTCGCCACCAAAAAGCCATTTTCTTCCCCAAGGCAAACCCGTTATGAAAATGTAAATTTTCTGACGGTCACGTTCTCCGGCTACGAAGGGCACGCAGCAGTGCCTGGGTCTGCGCAGCATTGGCATCATGCCCGAAGCTTACCCGCAGGGTGCCGCTTTCCAGGGTCCCGGCACTTTCGTGGGCCAGAGGGGCGCAGTGCAGCCCCGCCCGCAGGGCAATGCCCCTGGCGCCTAAATACTCTGCCAGCTCCTCACAGTCTTCTTTTCCCCGGAAAGAGACGGTCATGGCCTGGTGGGGGCCGATGTACACCTGGAAGCCCATATCTTCCAGCCCCCGGGCGCAGAAGCGCATCTGGCTGTGGCCCCGGCGAAAAATGTTCTCGCACCCCAGCCGCTCCACCAGTTCCAGTCCTGCCGCTAGTCCCGCCGCGCCGGGCACATTCACCGTCCCTGCTTCCAGCCGTTCCGGCAGCTCCTCCGGCATGGTTTTGGCCCGGGACTGGCTTCCGGTGCCACCGAAAATCAGAGGCGTTCCCGGCTGGGCGCACAGCAGCAGCCCCGTACCCTGGGGGCCCAGCAGCCCTTTGTGACCCGGCATGGCGATAAACTCCGCCCCCAGAGCCCCCAAATCCACCGGCAAACACCCGGCGGACTGGGCCGCATCCAGAATAAAGGGGACGCCTGCCTCCCGGCAAAGCTGGGCCATGGTCTCCACCGGCAGGATATAGCCGAAGACATTGGATACATGGGTAAATACCGCCGCATCCACCCCCTGCCGCAGTTCCCGGCGAAAGCTTTCCAGCAGTTCCTCCCAGCAAAAAAGCCGCCGTCCGGCAATGCGCACCTGACAGTTCCGGGCGTACAGCGGCCGCATCACCGCATTGTGCTCAAAACCGGAAACCAGCACCCGGGCTCCCGGGCTTATCAGGCTTCCAATGGCCATATTCAGCCCCTGGGTGCAGTTGCCCGTCAGCACCACCTGCTCCGGCTTGCAGTGAAACAGCCGCCCCGCCCCCTCCCGGCACTGATAGACCATTTGGGCGGCGGCCATGGCAGGGCCGTGGCCGCTTCTTCCCGGGTTTCCCCCCTGAGCCATGGCCCGAACCATGGCAGCAGTCACTTCTTTGGGTTTGGGGAAAGAAGTGGCCCCATTGTCCAGGTAGATCATAGGCCCAACTCCCGATAACTGCCCCCCTGACGGACATAGACCTTTCTCCAGGCAATGCCCTCCCGAAGCAGAATTTCCATGGCGGCATGGATATTCTCTGTCCGCAGGGTGATGCCATAGCCGCAGCCCTGCTGCTCCATCCATTTTGGAGTCCTGCTCAGGGTGCAGGAAAAGCCCCCTCTTGTAAGACTTCGCTCCCCCCGCTGGGCATAGGTCACCGAGCGGAAAGACACCATATACTGATTCATACGGCAAAACCTCCCATGCCCATTCTATGCACAGGAGGTTTTGTTTGTCATATTATCCTATTTTTCTTCCAACAGGCACACCGCATGGCAGGCCATGCCCTGGCCCTGGCCGGTAAAGCCCAGATGCTCCTCGGTGGTGGCCTTGACGTTGATCCGGTCTGCTTCTATGCCCAACCGGGCGGCAATGTTTTCTTTCATGGTGTCAATGTAGGGCCGCAGTTTGGGTCGCTGGGCGATCATGGTCACATCGATGTTTCCCACCCGGAAGCCCGCGGCACGGATTTTTTCGCCTACACATTCCAGCAGCTTTCCGGAGTCCGCCCCCTTGTACCGGGCATCCGTATCCGGGAAATGGAGACCGATGTCCCCCAGGCCCGCCGCCCCCAGAAGGGCATCCATCACGGCGTGGAGCAGCACGTCCGCGTCACTGTGGCCGTCCAGCCCCAGCTCATAGGGAATGTTCACCCCGCCCAGAATCAGATCCCGTCCGGGAACCAGGGCGTGTACATCATAACCGTGTCCAATTCTCATGGTTGTTCCTCCAATAGCAGTTCCGCGATTTTCAGGTCCAGAGGGGTGGTGACTTTTAGGTTCCGCTCCTCCCCCTCTACCAGCCGGATTTTCATTCCCAGCCGTTCCACGGCGGAGCAGTCGTCCGTTACCTCTGCCCCATCATCCCGGGCCTTTTGCAAGGCTCCCCGCAGCAGGTCAAAGTCAAACACCTGGGGAGTCTGCACCGCCCGGAGGTGGCTTCTATCCGGGGTGGACTCCACCAGGCCGCCGCGCTCTACCTTGATGGTATCTTTCACGGGAATGGCCGGTGCCGCCGCCCCGTAGCTGTTGGCGGCCCGGACGGTCCTGTCAATGAGTTCCCAGGAAATAAGGGGCCGGGCCCCATCGTGGACTGCCGCCAGCTGGATTTTTCCTGAAAAGGCGTTCAGCCCCAGCCACACCGACTCCTGACGGCTGGCCCCGCCGGTCACCACCGCCCGCACCTTGTCCATTTCCCGGCACAGCTCCTGAATGGGTGCTATCAAGTCCTGTCTGGTGACGATGACGATTTCTTCAATGGCATCGCAATGTTGAAAGGCTCCCACGGTTTTTACGATCATGGGTGCGCCCCCCAGAGGGGCCATGACCTTATCAATACCCCCCATCCGGGAAGCGGAGCCAGCCGCCACGATCACGGCACCGCAGCGTTTCAGGGGCAGCACTTTCCGCATTCCCTGGGAAATCCGAGTCCATTCCATGGCTTACAGCTCCTTTACAAGTTTCTTAAAGTATTGGCCCCGAACCATGAAGTTCTTAAACTGGTCAAAGGCCGCACTGGCAGGACTCATCAGCACCACATCCCCCGGCTCTGCCGCCTGGGCCGCTGCCAGGGTGGCCTGGGTAAAGTCGCCGCAGTCCACAATTTCCGGCATACCGGGCCAGTACTCCGGTGCGTTTTCCACCGCCGCCCGGATTTTGGGGCCGGTGGCACCGCCCAGAAACAGCTTTTTCACATGGGCGCAGATTTCAGGACCCAGAACATCATAGGGGATATGCTTGTCATAGCCCCCCGCAATGAGGATCACCTTTTCCGGGAAGCTGCGCAGACCCGCAATGGTCCGGCTGGGAGAGGAGGCAATGGAGTCATTGTAATACCGGACCCCGTCTTTCACCCGCACCAGTTCAATGCGATGCTCCACCCCGCCAAAGTTTTTAGCCACCTGCCGGATGGCATCGTCGGTAGCCAGACCCTCCACCAGGGCAATGGCCGCCATGTAGTTTTCAATATTGTGGGTGCCGGGAATGAGGATTTCCTTGGTTTCCAGCAGCCGCTCCCCCCGGCGGTAAATCACGCCGTTTTCTTCCCAGACGCAGTTGGTTTTCTGCTTTCTGGAAAAGAACCGGGTCTCTCCGTTTCCCCGGAGGGCGGCGGTAATGGCATTGTCGGCATTCAGAACCAAAAGGCCTGTTTCATCCTGGAACCGGTAGATGTTCTTTTTGGACTCCACATATTCTTCCATGTCCTTGTGAATATCCAGATGGTTGGGGGCCAGATTGGTGATGAGGGCCCGCTGGGGACTGCGGCGCATATCCATCAGCTGGAAAGAGCTCAGCTCCACCACCGCAAAGTCCTCTTTTTTCATCTGGCGGCACAGGGGCAACAGGGGCGTGCCGATATTGCCCCCCAGCCACACGGTTTTACCGGAGGCTTTCAGCATTTCGCTGACCAGAGTGGTGGTGGTGGTTTTTCCGTCAGAGCCGGTGACGGCAATGAGGTTGCAGGGGCAGACCTCAAAAAACACTTCCATTTCCGAAGTCACCTTAGCCCCCCGCTGCCGCAGGGCCTCAATGGCCGGATTGTTGGGGTGCATACCGGGGGTGCGGAACAAAATCTCCGCCTGGACCCCCTCTAAGTAGTCAGGCCCCACATGGAGCTTGCAGCCCAGCTTTTCCAGCTCCAGCACTTCTTCGTCAAGCTGCTCCCGGGGGGTTTTGTCACAGCCCGTTACCTGGCAGCCGAATTCCAGCAGCAGCCGCACCAGGGGCCGGTTGCTGACCCCCAGGCCCAAAACGGCAATGGACTTGTTCCGGAGTCCCGCAAAATAGTTTTCAAAAGCATCCATAGCGATACCCGCCTTTTTAGATTCTACAATGTAATAGTATATCCCACCGGAAAAGATTTTGCAAGATGTTTGACAATTGTCCATTCTTAGAGTACAATAACCTGGCGACTGGGCTGGACAGCCGCGGATGGGTACCGAAAGGTCCCAGATGAGGAAAGTCCGGGCTCCATAGGGCGAGGATAACAGGTAACGCCTGCCGGGGGTGACCCCAGGACAAGTGCAACAGAGAGATACCGCTGGCCGGTTTTCGAACCGCCAGTAAGGGTGAAAAGGTGCGGTAAGAGCGCACCCAGCCCATGGCAACATGGGTTTTATGATGTAAACTCTATCCGGAGCAACACCGTGTGGGGGACAACAGGCTTGCCCGGCCGTCCCCAAGAGGTGGCTTGACCCTGCGAGCGATCGCAGGGCTAGATAGATGGCTGTCAAAACAGAACCCGGCTTATAGGCCCAGTCGCACCAAAAACTGCCCCGAAGCGGAACGCTTGTGTTCCCTCCGGGGCAGTTTTTTAAAAGCGAAGTTCCGGCAGATTTTGGCCAGATAGGCAAAGAAATACCGGGGCTTCTGGGGCGGGATGGTATTCCACGCCTGCCAATAGGTATCGCTGACACTTTCCCCCGCATCCTGGTCGTTCTCCAGAATCCGCTGTGCCAGGGAAAACAGCCGCCGCCCATAAAGAGCCTCCGTACAGCGAATGGCCTCCTGATCCCGGTTCAGATACAACCCGATTATTGTCTTGTCGTCCATGTAAATCACCTCGTTGTGTTTGTTCTTCACTCTTATAGACCGATTCTCAGGGAAAAAGCGCACATGAAAGCCGGGTGTCCCTTGCTTTTTTCCCAAAAAATCGCTATACTGAACCTATCCTTTGAAAACATAAAGAGGTTCAAGCTATGAACATGGAATTCAAACGCAAGCTGACCATTCCCAGTGTGCTGAAAGAAGAATATCCCGTAAATGCCCAGATGGCGGCGGCATTTGCCAAGCGAGACCAAATGCTTAAAGATATTCTGTCCGGCCGGGATCACCGGCTGGCCCTGATCATCGGGCCTTGTTCGGCAGACCGGGAGGACAGTGTGCTGGATTATATCTCCCGGTTGGTGCCCATTCAGGAGAAAGTGGCCGACAAGCTCCTGATCATCCCCCGGGTCTACACCAACAAACCCCGGACCACCGGTGCAGGCTACAAGGGTATGCTCCACCAACCGGACCCCAATGCCGCCCCGGACATGCTGAAAGGGCTGATCGCCATCCGGGAACTGCACATGCGGGTTCTGCGGGAAACAGGCTTTTCCTGCGCCGATGAAATGCTCTACCCGGAAAACTATAAATACTTAGACGATGTACTGGCCTACGTTGCCGTAGGGGCCAGGTCTGTAGAGGACCAGCAGCACCGGCTCACCAGCTCCGGCATCTCCGTTCCCGTGGGCATGAAAAACCCCACCGGCGGCGACCTGTCCGTGATGATGAACTCCATCAACGCCGCCCAACACAGCCATACCTTCATCTACCGTGGCTGGGAGGCCACCTCCTCCGGAAACCCCTACGCCCACGCCATTTTACGGGGCTACACCAACAAGCACGGCGACCCCCGACCCAACTACCACTACGAGGACCTGCTTTTCCTCCACAAACTCTATGAAGAGCAGGGCCTCCAAAACCCCGCCGTCATCATCGATGCCAACCACGCCAACTCCGGCAAAAACCCCTACCAACAAGGCCGCATCATCCGGGAAGTCCTGCAAAACAGAACCTATGATACAGGCATTCACGCCCTTGTCAAGGGCTTTATGGTAGAAAGCTACATAGAAGACGGCAACCAAAAAACAGACGGCGGCACCTACGGCAAATCCATCACCGACGCCTGCCTGGGCTGGGAAAAAACAGAACGGCTGATCTACGACATTGCGGAGATTGTTTAGGGGTTTCCGGAACGGCCCTAATCCAGGTACAGATTCAAAATACATCACGATTGGAGAAATCAACATGAAACTATCCCGTTACCAGTTTGAGGTTCTGGCCTATTTGGAGCGATCCGGTGAACAGGCGTATTCCATGCGCACTCTGTCGGATACATTAAAGATTTCCGCCTCTGCCATTGACAACAGTCTGACTGCCCTGGCTGAGGACGGACTTCTGACACGGAACGGAGATTTCCTTGCCGTCACCGAAACCGGTCTGGCAGCACTGGAACCCTACCGGGTAAAGCGGGCAGTGATCCTTGCGGCGGGCTTCGGTTCCCGGATGGTGCCCGCCACGCTGGACCGTCCCAAGCCCATGGTCACGGTAAACGGGGTACGGATCATCGAAACGCTGCTCGATGCCCTGGTGGCCGTGGGCATTACGGACATCACCCTGGTGCGGGGCTACAAAAAAGAGCGGTTTGATGCACTGCTTTCCAAATATCCCTTTCTGCATTTTATTGACAACGACATCTATAACACCACCAACAATATTTCCTCCGCCATGGCGGCCCTGGACAAAATCGACGGCTGCTATCTCTGTGAGGCTGATTTGTACATCACCAACCCCCGGGTCATCACCAAGTATCAGTATGCCAGCAATATCCTTGGCTCCTATTCTCTGGAAACCGATGATTGGAGCTTCCGGCAGGAAGACGGTCACATCACCCAGTACCAAAAGGGCAATACCTTCTGCTACAACTACTATGGCATCTCCTACTGGACCCCGGAGGACAGCGCAAAACTGCGCCGGGATTTCCGTCAGGTTTTTAAACAGGAGCCGGAGGGACGGGACTACTTCTGGGAATTTATTCCCCTGGTGCTTCGCAAAGAGAACTATGCCGTAGAGATCCGTCCCTGCGAAAAAAGCGACATTATGGAAATCGACAATTATTATGAATTGGCTCAGCTGGATTCCAGCTACCGTCAGGAGGTGTGACAATGCAGGTTTTTCACGGAACCATCCTGTCCGTTAATGAACAAAACCAGGTTTTCCGCTATCTGGTTGAAGACGGCGGGCGCATCGTGTATATAGGTGACACGCTGCCAGAAAGCTATACCGATGCCAAAAAAATCGAGTTGGGCGACCAGGCCCTACTGCCCGCTTTTGTAGATACGCACCAGCATTTTGCCTCCTTTTCCACTTTCCACGCAGGGCTGAATGTTATGGAAGCCCGGTCCAACAAAGAAATACTGGAAATGGTGCGTTCCTTTGCGGAACGCTCCACTGCCAAAACTCTGGTGGCCTTTGGGGCCTCCCCCTACTCCGTGGCAGAAAAGCGGCTGGTCACCCGGCAGGAGCTGGACAGTGCCTGCCCGGGCAAGGAACTGCTGGTGGTCAAATACGACGGTCACGCCTGCATCGTCAATACCAAGCTGCTGAACCGGCTGCGGCCCAAGGTGGGGCATCTGCGAGGCTATCACCCGGATACCGGAGAAATGAACCAGGAAGCCTTTTTCCGGTTTTCCGATGAAATCACCAACTCCCTGTCTATCCCGGAACTGTACCGAAACATGCAAACGGCGGTGGATTTTCTGGCCAGCCGGGGCATTGGCTGTGTCCATACCGTCAGCGGCGTAGGCTTTACAGGCAACCTGGATATTACAATGGAAAAAATCTTCGGTAAAAGTCTGAAAAATGGCTTTCAACTCCGGGTGTTCCCCCAGTCTCTGGACATTCGGGTGGCAACCTCCCGGAAGCTGCCCCGGATCGGCGGCTGTTTTGCCTGTGCGCTGGACGGCTGCTTCGGCTCCCATGATGCCGCACTGACACAGCCCTATGCCGATGATCCCGCCGATACCGGCGTTTTGTACTATGACGATCAACGGGTCACAGACTTCTGCAAGGCTGCCAACCGGGCCGGACTGCAAATCGAGCTGCATGCCATCGGTGACCGGGCCTTTGATCAGGCAACCCTTGCACTGAAAGCGGCACTGGATGACTTTCCCCGGGAAGATCACCGCCACGGCATCATCCACTGCTGTCTCCCCACGGCCCAGGGACTGGCCATTTGCCGGGACTATCACATTCAGATGCCGGTGCAAAGCGCCTTCATCGACTGGCCCCAGGAGCCGGACGATTATCTGGAATCCATTCTCGGCAAGCAGCGTTTGGAGCGCCTGAATCCGCTGAAAAGCTTCCGGGACAACGGCATTGTGGTGTCCTTCGGCTCCGATGCCCCCTGCACCACCCCAGACCCCATTTCCTGGATCCACCGGGCCGTCAACCATTCCAACCCAGCCCAGGCCATATCTGTCGAAGATGCCCTGCGGATGTGTACCATCAACGGCTGCTATGCGGCTTTTGATGAGCAGGAGCGGGGCAGTCTGGAACCGGGAAAAGTTGCGGACATGGTGGTACTCTCCGCCAATCCCTACACAACGCCCCACGAAGAACTGAAAAATCTGCGGGTACAGCAGCTCTATCTGGCCGGACGGCCCTATGAAAGCTGCAAGGAACAAATCTTGAAAGCCGTACTGCGTGGCATCACCCAAGACAGAAAGGTGTAAGCTATGACACAGACAGAGTTTTGCATTCTAAACAGCATCTATGACGGAAGCCGGGGCCGCTCCATCTGCAAAGCGGACATCACCCTTACCCGGGCGTTGGCTGACTGTCAGGCCATGAACGATTTGATCAGCCGCGGACTGCTTTCCGAATCCGGCAGTCTGACCCCCGCCGGTCTGGAAGCACTGGAACCGTACCGGGTAGACAATGCAGTGATCCTTGCTGCGGGAGCTTCCACCCGTTTTATCCCTTTGTCTCTGGAGCAGCCCAAGGGCCTGTTTGAGGTCAAAGGCGAGCGGCTTATTGAGCGGCAGATTCAGCAGCTTCAGGCGGCAGGCATCCGGGATATTACCCTGGTTCTGGGCTATAAAAAGGAAATGTTCTATTATCTGAAGGACAAATACGGTGTTCAATTCATTCTGAACGACACCTTCAATCTGAAGAACAACATCGAAAGCCTGTACCTGGCAGGAGCCCAGCTGAAAAACACCTATATCTGTGTCAGTGACAGCTATTTTGTGGAGAACCCCTTCCATCAATTTGAGTACCAGACCTTTAACGCCGGTGTGTCCATTACAAACGCCGCCAATGAAATGTTTGTGGACACCGATTTCCAGGGAAAAATCCTCAAAATGCAAGAAAACCGTTCCGGGGGGCAGGTGCTTTTGGGCCACGCCTTCTGGAGGCAGGAATTCTCCTCCGCATTCCTGGCTCTGGCCCGGAGCGACCGGGAGGAGGGCCGCTATGCCACCGCTTTCTGGGAGTGGATGGTAAAGGACTATCTGGATACCTTGCCGCCCATGTACTTCAAAGAATATACCCCCGGGAATATTTTTGAGTTTGACTATTTTGAAGAACTGCGGCAGTTTGACAACCAATACCTGGGCCACACCCACAGTGAGATCATCCGGAATATCAAGCTGGTGTTCCGATGTGACGAGGAAGACATTGTAAATTTCCGCAATGTCAGTAAGGGGATGACCAACACCTCCTTCCTGTTCCGCATCAACGGTGTAGACTACATCTACCGGCATCCCGGCGACGGCACAGAAAATATCATCAGCCGCCGCAACGAAAAAACGTCCCTGATCAAGGCAAAAGAAATCGGCATTGACCCCACCTACATCTACGCCGATGTCAACGAGGGTTGGAAAATCTCATTGTATGTTCCCGCTTTCCGGGAGCCGGATTACGAATCTTTTGAGGATTCCAAAAAGGTGATTGCCCTGATGAAGCGGCTCCATGCTTCCGGCGTACATGTGGACTACGGCATGAAGCCCTGGGAGGATGCCCTGGATATGGAACAGCTGCTGCTGCGCAAAGACCCCCAGTGCTTCCGGCCTTATCTGGCCCTGAAAGAGAAAATCGGCAAGCTCTACCAAATGACCCAGGGAGACGGTGTAGAAAAATGCTTCTGTCACGGAGATACCTATCGTCCCAATTGGATGCTCCTGCCTGATGACAGCGTTATTCTCATCGACTGGGAGTATTCCGGCTTCTCTGACCCGGGTATTGACGTTGGATATTATATCGTCGATGCCATGTATGACTTCCCCGAGGCCCAGCGTTTTATCCTGGAATACTTAGGCCAAAATGACAGCCCCAGCCTGCGGTTCCATTATATGGCCTATACCGCCATTATTGCCTACTATTGGTTCGTATGGGCACTGTACCGGGAATCCTGCGGCGCAGTAATGGGGCAGGCTCTGGAAGATTGGAGACTGATGGCGGAAAAGTACGCCAACTACCTGCTTCCCGAAGCCCCGGAAACCATCTGAAAACAGCGGATCGGGTCTGACCCTTGCAAAGTCAGACCCGATCGTTTTTACTGTTGTTCAGGGGGCAGCGTGGCGGTCCAGGACACATTCTTTGTCGTAATAGGTCCAGTTGTCCCGTTCCCAGGGATTGCCCTTTACACTGGCCCAATAGGAGGGCAGGAAGGTATTGCCGTTGTTGCGGCTGATATCGTATTCCTGCGACAGGATGACAAACTGCTCATGGGCCTGCTTTTCATCACTGTTGATGGCCTTGCCTGTAAATGGATTGACAGGGTTCTCCACCATTCCGGCCATGGCCAGAGTCGGCACGTCCGCATCGGTCATAAATTCTTCCGATGCGGTAAAGCCATGACTGTCAAAATCCTTGACCATCAGCAGCGGCAGATAATCCTCCCGGTCATCTCTGATGTAGGGCAGCTTGGTGACCATATCCGGGAAATGTTCCAGCTCCCGGCCGTGGTCAGAAACCAGAATAATCCGGGTATTGTCATAGACACCGTTTTCCCGCAGACTGTCAAACCAGTCCGCCAGACGAAGCATAGCGGCCATGTTTGTCTCATAGTGCATCATTTGCTGTTCCGTTTCCATCAGGATGGTTCTGCCATTGACGGTAAAGCGATCCTTGTTGGCCGCATCATACTCCGTATTGTCCACGTTTTCCGACGGCGCATACTCCGGTTCCTGCAAAAGCACCGGGGCATGGGTCGTATCGTTGACCATCATCAGGAAGGTATTTCCGGATTCCTGAACAGTTGTCAGCTCCGGCAACTGCTGCAAAACATGGTAGGCTGCCATAAAGTCTACAGACAGGCCCGTTGCGGTAGAAGGTGACTGGGTGATCTGGATTTGCCAGATGTTTCCACTGGAATATGCACCGACACCCATATTGGTCTCGTTGTAGGTACCCTCGTTGTAAATAAACTTCTGGACCACCAGAGGCGACGTCTTCATAATGCTGTATGCAAAGAAGTTCCGGCAGTTTGCGGTGATAAACCGTTCCTGTTCCTCCCATTGTACAAACATGCCCTCGGTGGTGCAGGCACGGACTCCGGGAATATCATCATAGATGGACAGGTCCGGGATCCACTGATAACTGGCATACACCGGGTCGCAGACGGTGACCTGGGTGCCGCTGCCTGCAAACAGGGAGGGCATCACTTTCAATGCCTCGTTGTGCTTCTCCGCCAGAGACTCCTCCGCCCGTTTGTTCAGCTCCACCGGTGTATACTCATAGCCGCCAAACAGAGAGGGGGTTGAGAAGTTTGTGCGGCCACCGAAAGAGATGGTATTGGGATAATAGGTAAAGCCGTCAAATTGTTCCTGCAACTCCGGTTTTTCGTTAAACAGATAAGGGATATATTCGCCCATGGCCCGGTCCAGCATCAGAACCACCACGTTTTTCCCGGACTTGCTCATGGGAATTTCCAGCTTGGTATCATAGCTGTTGATTTCGATTTTATCAATCGACTGCTTGATCTTCAGCATATTGTATCCGGACATGCAGCCCACTGCAATCAGGCCGGTCAGCAGAATGGGCACCACCTGGCGGCTGAATTTACAAACCGCAACATAGAGGATCACACCCACTGCCAGCACTGCAGCAAGATTCACTAGCTTTTCTTTGCCGGTAAACACCAGAGGTACCGTATATTGCAGGTTCGAATACAGGGTGTCCGTGTTGGTGGCGAAAAACAGATAATCCATCAGCATTACGCCGCACAGCACCCACATCAGCCGCTGGAAACGCACCTTCCACCGGTCATCTGCCAGCCAGTAAAATACCCCCATCCAAATCAGGAATGTCCCGGCAGCCAAGCTGGTGGCACTGGCTACAAACCACAAGGGGTGGAAGAAATAACCCACATCCACAAACTCCTGGGGTGAGGAAACGATTACCGCCGAGGGGATCAGCATACCGGTAAGTACCGCCAGAAACAGCCCGCCCAGCAGGAATATTCTGCGGTCAGAGTGTAGGGTGCTGTCTTCTTTGGAAGCACCTCTGGGTCGACGGCTCCGAAAAAGGCTTCTCAGCAGCGGAAGCATCAAGGCCACGCCCGCCACAGCCAGTATGCCCTTGCGGGCCATACTGGTGGGGTAGAAAAAGAGTCCAAACACCGCTACGATGGCTCCCAGCAGGCCACCCAGGATGCGCAGCACCTTTCGGGGGTTTTGCAGCTTGTAGAAAATATTCTTTACCAGAGAGAACAGATTGTTCAGTGTCCAGTAAAACACCAGACCGGAGGGAGAATCATAGAGGAATACCAGGAAGAACATGGCCATGCCATAGAGTTGGATCTTGGTTTTCAAGGGAAAGCCCTTGAGATACAGGGCACTGGAAATGCAGTTTACCGCCGTCATGGCAATGGGCAGCAGGTTCAGCGCCACGCCTCCCACCACCAGCAGCCCGTCGGGAGCACCCAGATTCTGGATTGGGCCCAAAACCGCACCGTTCAGCACCTGGGCATGGGACAGAAACTGGTATGCTGCCATAAAAAAGGGAATTTCCAGCAGCAAAGAAACGGAACCATTCAAGGCATCTGTGGGGCGGTAGTTGTTTTGCCGGTAATAGGTTTGGAGGATCATCATCCGCTCATCGCCGGAGAAGGTCTTCTTGATATGCGCAACACCTTTCCGGAGCCGGGCATCCGTGTCTCTGGCCCGCTCCTGCATGGCATCTGCCTGTCGGTACAAAGGCAGTACCAGAATATTCATAACCAGACTCAGGGTAACGATCGATAGCCCAGGATTTCCCGTAAAATAGTAAGCAATGCAGAATATGGTTTCAAACACCAGCTTCAATGGGCCGATGAATAAATTTGCAATCAAATTCAGCAGGGACATGTTAGCACCCCTCCTTTTCCGCTGTCAGTGCCTTGTATTTTTCCATCAGGTAATCCGCCGTGCGGCGGGCCCCCTCCCCGGGATACTCCCAGGTCTCGGACCTTACCTGACTGCGCCCCTGGGAATATTGGGGATCTGTCAGGCATCTGTCGATGCAGTTTTTCAGGTCCTCCATGTTTTCCGGAGTCAGCTGGCAGCCCAATCGGGGCAGCGCAGAGGCCGTCCACAACGGTTCCTCCAACCACCAGGCATCATACAGGCTCACATCAAATTTAGGGTCCGTGTAAATTACCGGCTTGTCAAAAATCAGAGTGAAATCAAAAATCACACCAGAGAAATCAGAAATCAGAATATCGCTGCGGCGCAGAACCTCAAAGTTGTCGGTGTCCCGGTTCCATTCCAGCTGCTCCGATGCAGGATAGGCATCCATCAGCTTTTGAATCATTTCCGTTTCAGATTTGAAAGACTGCGGATGGGGACGAACGATCACATGGTAGCCGGTCTCCAACAAGATATCCAGGATTTTACCGCCATAAACACTGAACAGCGCACTTTTTCCCCAGGAGGGAGCCAGCAGCACCGTGCGGGGATGCTCCGGTGCCGGTCCCGCCTGCCGCAGACGGTCAGCCATTTCATCCATGTAGGGAATGCCCACCTTTACCAGTTCCTTTTGGGGCAGCTTTCTCAGCCGTTCCAAGTCTCTGACCTGCTCCACCTGATATTGGCCGGAAAGGAGAATGGCATCATAGTAATCAATGCCAAACATCCGATAGATGGTGATATCACTGGCAGCGTGGGGGATATGGACATAAAACCGGGTATCCTTAGAGCGTTTCCACTGATACACATCCAGACCGGGTGTGGTAGAGAGCAGAATGGTGGCATTCAAAAAATTCAGCTTGGCAAAGGCCTTGTTGCTGCTGCCGATAAACTGGGCCGTTACATGAGGATAGTCACACTTCAGTGCCGGATCATCTTCCGAAGCCGTCATATAGACCACATCCACCCCCCGCCTGTCCAACTCCCGGCAGATGGGGTTAAAAACATTCCAATACCGCTTATCATCTGAGAAGATGACAAAGGGAATTTTCTGCAGGCTGGTCTGTGTTTTGCCGCCGCTGAGACGGAAGCGCAATTTGATCAGCAACATCCGCAGAGAGTAAACAGCTGCACCAATGACACCAATCAAAATGGTGAACAGCATGCTTCCGGTACCGGGATCAATGTATAGCTTCATGTTTTTTCTCCTTTTTATGGTAAATATACAATAGCCGCAAACCGTATCCTCCATATGCGGCAATACAGAGCCAGAGCAACGGCGTAGGAGTCTGGGAAGCCGGGGAAGCCGTCACATTTGTCAAAAGATGGGCAACATATCCCCAAAGCAGGCTTCCGGTTTCCATGGCCACAATGCCATAACAAATCCCCACCCAAAAAGCACACGAAACCTGGGCCAGAACAAATCCGGCAGGCACCCCCGCCCCAGAATTTGCCAGATGCACCAGGGCAAAGGCGGCACTGCTGAGAACCACTGCGGTCACGCAGCCGTATCTGCGCAATACCCTCAGTAGGAAGCCGCGGAAGAACAATTCTTCCACGGCACAGGTACTGACCATCAGCAAAATTTCCGTGATGGGGCAAAGGCCGCCACGGTCAGCAGCCAGATTAAAAATCGGTAGGAGCAACAAAGGCAGGAGTCTGGCCAGAGGGTATTCCCCAGGGACACACAGACCCAATTGCGCAGCCTGCCCGGTTCTATAGATGAAGCGCAGAAGTCCCCCCAAGTAGCCCAACATTGCCAGGGGCAAAAACCACGGATGCACAAACTGCGAGATTTGAGCCGCCAGAGTGTATACGAGCCCGTACAGCGCAAGCCAAAAACAAACCACTGTGCCCCTCTCTTTCCCGCAAAAGTGCATCACGACATCCAATTATACTACAAAAAATATTATAGCAAGAAACACGGAAATGTCCAGTATTTTTTATCAAAATGGAATAATAGTTCAAAAAAGCCAATTTTTTCTCAAAATCGAACCACAGGAAATGTCATTATACCCGCTTCAAAAAATCCGCCGATATCAACGAGATCTCCGCCGTCTTTTTTCAAGAATTTTTACATACTTCGCCATTTCATCCCGCAACTCCTCGCTAAAGCCCGCCAAATCGTCCAGTGTGATGGCCTTACATTGCAGCAGTCCCATAATGTTGTCCCGCAGCCAGCTTCTGCGCATAACGGCTTGAACGCCGGATTTTCTCTTGCTTCATAGTATAAACTGTTTTCTTTGCGAATGCAATAGCATGGAATTTCAAAGATTGCGCTGCGCTGCCCAGGCGGGTCGGGAGGAGGTGGGTTTGCTGGTTTGCGAAATTGCGCAGGTTGTGTAATTCCCGCTTGACAGCGTATACTGCCCGCTGTATAATCGCATAAAAATCTGACAACGGCGAAAAGGAGGAATAGCTATGAATGCACCCATTGATATTTCCGGCATCACACTGCGTTCCCCCCGTATGATACTGCGGCCCTGGCGGGAGAGCGATTTGGAGGACTTTTACGCCTACGCCAAGGTAGACGGCGTGGGCCAGATGGCCGGGTGGACACCCCACAAGAATATTGAAGAATCCCGAACCATTCTAAAGGGCTTTATCGCCCATAAGAAGACCCTTGCCCTGGAATATGAGGGCAAGGTCATCGGTTCTCTGGGAATCGAGGAATATAACGAAGATCATTACCCCGAGCTAACCGATCTCCGGGGCCGGGAGCTGGGCTATGTACTCTCCCGGGACTACTGGGGCCGTGGGCTGATGCCTGAGGCCGTAAAGGCCGTGACTGCCTATCTGTTTGACACCGCCGGATTGGATTTTCTTTTGGTGGGACATTTTGATTGGAACCGTCAGTCTGCCCGGGTCATCCAAAAATGCGGCTTCCGGTTTATCAAAACCTGTAACTATGAGACCCGGTACGGCACCGTTGAAAATTCCGAGGAATCCATTCTCTATAATCCCAAGGGCCGCCGTCTGCTGACCCACAAGGGCAGCCAAACCATCGAAACGCCCCGTCTGCTCCTGCGCCGGGGGAAGATTAGCGATGCCGAACCCATGTACCGCAACTGGGCTTCCAGCCCGGAGGTAACGAAGTTTCTGACCTGGCCGCCCCATGCCAGCCTGGAGGTTACAAAACAGGTTGTAAGCGGCTGGATCGAGGAATGCGCCTCCCCGGAGAACTACAACTGGATGATCGTCCTCAAATCTCTGGGAGAACCCATTGGGAACATCACCGCCCGCCAGGTGGATGATAAAATCGGCTCCACCGAAATCGGCTACTGCATAGGTCAAAGCTGGTGGCACCAGGGGATTATGTCCGAAGCCCTGGATGCTGTTTTGGGTTTTCTCTTTGAGGAAGTGGGCTTCAACCGCATTGAATCCCGCCACGACCCCCACAATCCCCATTCCGGCGATGTCATGCGCAAATGCGGCATGACCTACGAAGGCACCGCCCGGGAAGCGGACTGGAACAACCAGGGCCTGTGCGACACCGCACACTATGCCATCCTGCGCCGGGAATGGCTGGCCCGTCACTGACTGCACAGAATCCCCCCTCCAGCCCCGGAAAGTGATATGCTCCCTTTATGAGAGACAGTGAAATAAAAACACTGTCAATCACGAAGGGAGCATTGTTCATGTCAAGAA
>CAKTPO010000021.1 GCA_934591845.1 uncultured Oscillospiraceae bacterium
GACTACACCACGGCGGACAAGCTGTATTTTGAGCCGCTGACCCCGGAGGACGTGATGAACGTGGTGCATTTGGAGCATCCTGAGGGGGTCATCGTCACCCTGGGAGGCCAGACCGCCGTGAATCTGGCAAAGAGCCTGTATGACCGGGGCGTTGCCATTATTGGCACGGACTGTCAGGCCATTGAAAAGGCCGAGAACCGGGATGCCTTTGACGCCGTGATCAAGTCCCTGGGCATTCCAAATCCCGTGGGGCAGGCGGTGACCACCCTGGAAGAGGGTATTGCCGCCGCTGCCCGCATTGGCTATCCGGTGCTGGTGCGGCCCAGCTTTGTACTGGGAGGCCGGGCCATGGAAATCGTGGCGGGGGAAGAAATGCTGGTAAAGTACCTGAAAAACGCGTTCCAGGTGGATGCCACCAAGCCGGTACTCATCGACAAATACCTGGTGGGCAAGGAGACCGAGGTGGATGCCATCTGCGATGGGGAACAGGTGTTCTTGCCCGGTATCATGGAGCTGGTGGAGCGCACCGGTGTTCACTCCGGCGACTCCATCAGCGTCTATCCGCCCTTCTCTCTGAGCCAAAAAGTGCTGGAAACCATCAAGGACTATACCGAAAGACTGGGCCTGGGCATTGGCATTCGGGGGCTTTACAACATCCAGTTTATTGTGGCACCGGATGACGGGGTGTATGTCATTGAGGTGAACCCCAGAGCCTCCCGGTCCGTGCCGTTCCTGTCTAAATCCACAGGCTGCAATCTGGTGCGCATTGCCACCAAGGTCATGCTGGGGGAGACCCTGGCCCAGCAGGGGATCACCGGTATCGAACAGGAGGAACCCCAACGCTGGTATGTAAAAGCCCCGGCGTTCTCCTTTGCAAAACTCACCGGCATGGATGCCTACCTGTCCCCGGAAATGAAATCCACCGGCGAGGCCATGGGCTATGACACCCACTTAAACCGCGCCCTCTATAAGGCCCTACAGGCTTCCGGCATCAAAATGAAGGATTACGGCACGGTGATCGTCACCCTGGCAGACGAGGACAAGGAGGAGGCTCTGCCCCTGGTACGGCGTTTTTACCGTCTGGGCTTCAACATCGAGGCAACAGAAGGCACCGCTGCGTTCTTAAAGAGCCATGGCATCCGTACCCGTGTCCGGCGCAAGCTCAGCGACGGCAGCAACGAAATACTAAACTCCATCCAGGCGGGCTTCGTCAGCTATATTCTCAACACCCGGAGCATTGCCTCCCGCGCCCACTACGATGACGGCGTGGCCATCCGCCGGTGCGCCGTCCAGAACGGGGTGAACATGTTCACCTCCCTGGACACGGCAAGAATACTGCTTGATGCCCTGGAAGAGGTCATTCCGGATATTTCGGTTATCCAATAAAAATAAAAAAAGATTCGGGAGGCTGCCCAATGGACGGCCTCCCGAAATTTTTTAAGTTATTTGCCGCTGTCGCCGTAGTTGCTGAGGACCCGGGCGGAGGGGTCGGTGACGTTGCAGCCGGCCCAGGTGCTGTTGGGCATCCAGAAGCCCGCCACCATCCGGGCCTGACCGGGGTAGTACCGCTCAAACAGCTCCCGGTAGAGCAGACTCTCTTTGGTAAAGGGTCGGGCAAAATCGTATTGGGCGGCACGGCGGGCAAAGGCTTCATCGGTGTAAAGACCCTCAGCGTATTCTTTCAGGTCATCCACCATGGAGTGGCCCACGGCATCGGAAAAGGCGGCTTTTTCCCGCCACAGAATGTCCTGGGGCAGCAGGTTCTCTTTTTCGAATGCGTGGCGCAGCAGGTACTTGCCCTTGCCGTAGTGGTTGCGTTTCATTTCCGGGGACAGGGCCATGACGTACTCCACAAAATCCAGGTCGCCAAAGGGTACCCGGGCTTCCAGAGAATTGACACTGATGCACCGGTCCGCCCGGAGTACATCGTACATATGAAGCTCCCGGACACGCTTTTCCGCTTCCGCCTGGAATTCCTGGGCCGAGGGGGCGAAGTCCGTGTATTTGTACCCGAAAAGCTCATCGGAAATCTCACCGGTGAGCAGCACCCGCAAATCCGTATGCTCATGAATGTACTTGCACACCAGATACATGCCGATGGAGGCCCGAATGGTGGTGATGTCGTAGGTTCCCAGCAGGGCCACCACCTGGGGCAGGGCGTTTAAGACATCGTCCTTGGTAATGATGACCTCTGTATGGTCGGCACCGATGAAATCCGCCACCTCCCGGGCGTATTTCAGGTCAATGGCGTCCAAATCCATGCCAATGGAAAAGGTCTTGATGGGTTTGCTGCTTTCCCGGGCGGCAACGGCGCAGACCAGACTGGAATCCAGGCCACCGGAGAGGAGGAAGCCCACCGGGGCATCCGCATCCAGCCG
Organism: uncultured Oscillospiraceae bacterium; assembly: GCA_934591845.1. GTDB lineage: Bacteria > Bacillota > Clostridia > Oscillospirales > Oscillospiraceae > Faecousia. The sequence goes on from CAKTPO010000021.1 coordinate 2,379, forward strand.
CTTTTCAATGCCTGCGGTGAGCTTTTCCCGGATACAGTTACAGGCGGTTTCCAGATCATCGGCGCAGCGGTATTTTGGGGTGCTGACATCCCGGTAGCAGACGAACCGGCCATCTTTATAATAGTGTCCGGGAGGGAACGGGAGAATGGTCTGGCACAGGCCCACCAGGCACTTGGGTTCACTGGCAAATACAATGCCGCCCTTTTCGTCATAGCCATAGTACAGGGGCCGAATGCCAATGGGGTCCCGGGCCGCTACCAGGCCCTTGCCGTCATAAAGAACCAGGGCAAACTCCGCATCCAGCTCCCGGAACATGTCTACTCCTTTTTCTTCAAAAAGGGGCAGCAGGATCTCGCAGTCCGAGCCGCTTTGAAAACGGTAGCCCTTTTGAAGCAGCTCCTCTTTCAGCTTCCGGAATCCGTAAATCTCGCCGTTGCAGACCAGAGCTTTGTTTCCCAGGAGGAAAGGCTGCATCCCGCTTTCCTCCAGACCCATAATGGACAGCCGGTGAAACCCCAAAAACCCGGCCCCCTGGCCCAGGGTCACATAGCGGGTACAGTCCGGCCCCCGGGAGCGGCTTCTGTCAAAATAGGGACGAATATCCTCTTGGGTAAACTGGTTTCCGATATAGCCAATGATGGAACACATGGCGTTTCCTCCTTCGTAAACTTCTCTTTTGTTGGGGCCGTCGGGAGTGGAACCGGTCCTGAGACCCCGGAAAGGAACAGGCAATATAAAAAAGCGGCAAAGTGGCCGTCAGAATCCCTCTGAACGACACCTTTGTCGCTTGCTATGTAGGAACTATATCACCGCCGGTGCAATTTGTCAAACAGGAAATTGCATTTTAGAAGTATTTCCAATTCAGCGGCCCCAGGATGCCCATCCCCTTGTGATTTTCCACAGCCCTGGGAGAAACCCATTGACAACCCAAATAAAAGGGCGTATAATCCCTTTTGTGTAGACAAGGATGTTTGCTGAACCTGGGCGACTGCCCTCGTCCGGGAAGCATCCTTTTGCGCTTTTTTGCAACGAAGAAAGGCAGCAATGCCAAATTCTCTATAGACAGAAAGGAAGGGGCCGCCCATGCTGTTTACCCAGGAGGATGTAGAAGCTTATATTGAACAGGAGGATGTGAAGTTCATCCGTCTGGCTTTCTGCGACCTGACCGGAAAGCAGAAGAATATTTCCATCATGCCCCAGGAACTGGGCCGTGCCTTCTCCCAGGGCATTTCTTTTGATGCCTCCGCCGTGGCGGGGTTTGGGGATGTGGTGGAGTCAGATTTACTGCTGTTTCCTATTCCATCCACCCTTTCCGCCATGCCCTGGCGGCCCAGCCGGGGAAAGGTGGTGCGGATGTTCTGCCAGATTCGCTATCCCGACGGACGGCCTTTCCCCCTGGACTGCCGTGCCCTGCTGAAACGGGCTGTCCGGGCAGGGGAGGAAATGGGAATCTCTGTGCAGATCGGCGGGGAATTTGAGTTTTATCTGTTCAAAACCGATGACGACGGCAACCCCACCGCCCAACCCTTTGACCATGCGGGCTATATGGACATGGCACCGGAGGACAAGGGGGAAAACGTGCGCCGGGAAATCTGCCTGACCCTGGAACAGATCGGCATTACCCCGGAGTGTTCTCACCATGAGGAGGGACCTGGCCAGAATGAAATCGATTTCCGGTATTCCGATGCCCTGACGGCGGCGGACAATGCCCTGCTCTTTGCCTCCACCGTCCGGGCCGTGGCGGTCAGCAATGGGCTCTACGCCGATTTTTCCCCCAAGCCCATTGCCGGTGAGGCGGGAAACGGGCTGCATATCAACATCTCTCTACAGGGCCGGGAGGAGTCCGTCAGCCAGGCGTTTATGGCGGGCATCCTGTGCCATATCCGGGAGATGACCGCATTCTTAAACCCCTGTGAGGCCTCTTATCGCCGTTTGGGTGAAAAAAAGGCCCCCAGGTATGTGACCTGGTCCCATCAGAACCGATCACAGCTGATCCGCATTCCCGCGGCCCAGGGCCAGTACCGGCGGATGGAATTGCGCTCTGCCGACCCCTCGGTGAATCCCTATCTGGCCTTTGCCCTGATCATCTTTGCGGGGCTGGACGGGGTGGAACGGGGCCTGACCCCGCCGGAGCCGACCAATATCAATCTCTACACCGCAGGTCCGGCTGTTACGGAAAAATTGGAGGTTTTGCCCGGTTCTTTGTCCGAGGCAAAGCGCATCGCCAGAGAAAGTGACTTTATAAGAAGCGTTCTTCCGGAAGAAATGCTGAAATAAAAAGGGAAGCGGCGAAACCCTTTGGGAAAGGAGCGGCCTATGGCCTTGGGGAAAAATAGATACCGTGTCCTTATTGTTGGGGCCAACGAGAAAGTTTTTGAGCTTTTTCGGACGCTGCTGCCCCCTGAGAGCTTTGAGCCGCCCCTGCGGGCCAATTCCGCCGGAGAGGCCCTGCGGATGTTTCAGGAATCTTCCATGGATATTGCCATTCTCAATGCCCCTTTGGGGGATGAATTCGGCACCCAGCTGGCCCTGAAACTGGCGGAAGAAGACCTGGGCGTGCTGCTGCTGGTTCCGGCAGAATGCTATGACCAGGTTTGCTACAAGGTGGAAGACGAGGGGGTGCTGACCCTCAGCAAGCCCGCCGGACGAAACACCATCCTCAGTTCTTTGCGACTCCTGACGGCCATGCGGGGGAAAATCCTGAAACTGGAAAAACGGAATCAGACCCTCCAGGAAAAAATGCAGGACATCCGCACGGTGAACCGGGCCAAATGGCTGCTGATGGAGCATCTGCGCCTGACGGAGCAGGAGGCCCACTACCACATCGAAAAAAAGGCCATGGACCTGCGCCAGTCCCGCCGGGAAGTGGCGGAGGGCATCATCCGGTATTACGAGCAATAAAAGACAAAACGGGTGCCCTGCCGGGCTTCGGCAGGGCACTGTTGTTTAGTTTTCCTTGCTGATGGAATAAAAGGCCTCCATAATCGCCTGTTCCCGGTCCATTCCTTTTTCCTCCATCCGCCCTATGGCACAGAGCATTTTCTGATAGTCATTGGGGATGATTTTCTTGAATTTAGGCAGATACTCCGGAAAATGCTCCAGGATCTCCCGGCCAAAGGCGGAGTCGGTCTCTGCCACGTGGGCCTCGATCAAGGCCCGCAGCTCCGCCGCGTCATGGCGTTCGGTGATGGCACTGATGGAAACCATCTGCTTGTTGAGCCGTAAGTACAGGTCATGGTCCGTATCCAGCACGTAGGCAATGCCGCCGCTCATACCGGCGGCAAAATTCTTTCCGGTTTTGCCCAGGATCACGGCCCGGCCGCCGGTCATGTATTCGCAGCCGTGGTCGCCGCAGCCCTCCACCACCGCTATGGCACCGGAATTGCGGACACAGAACCGCTCTCCGGCCACGCCGCAGATAAAGGCCTTTCCGGAGGTGGCCCCGTAAAGGGCCACATTTCCGATGATCACATTGTCCTTGGCGGGGAACTGGGCATTGGCCCGGGGTTTCACCACCAGCTTGCCGCCGGAAAGCCCTTTGCCGAAGTAGTCGTTGGCATCCCCTTCCAGGGCAATGGTGAGCCCCTTGGGGATAAAGGCGCCGAAGGACTGGCCGCCGCCTCCCTGGCACTGCACCTGGTAGGTATCTTCCTCCAGGGTGTCGCCAAAACGGCGGGTGATCTCGCTGCCCAGAATGGTACCCAGAGTCCGGTTTACGCTGGAAACCCGCAGTCTGGCACTGTGGGGCTTCCGTTTCCGGAAGCTGGCTTCAAAGTCCGGCAGCAGCGTTTTCATATCCAGGGTCTTTTCCAGCTCAAAATCAAACTGATCCTTTGCTTCAAAATGGGTAGGCGGCAGGGGGGCGAGAATGGCATGCAGGTCAATGGTATCCGCCCGGTGGGTGATGCGCTCCTCTCTGGGGGCGATAAGGTCGGTCCTGCCTACCAGTTCGTCAACGGTCCGCACGCCCAGCTTTGCCATGATCTCCCGCAGCTGCTCCGCAATGAACAGCATAAAATTCATAACATATTCCGGTTTTCCGGAAAAACGGCACCGCAAATCCGGATTCTGGGTGGCAATGCCTACGGGGCAGGTGTCCAGATTGCACACCCGCTTCATTACACAGCCCATGCAAACCAAAGGGGCTGTGGCAAAGCCGAATTCCTCCGCCCCAAGAATGCAGGCAATGGCCACATCCCGGCCGCTCATCAGCTTTCCGTCGGTTTCCAGACGGACACGGGAGCGCAAGCCATTGCGGATCAGGGTTTGGTGGGCCTCCGCAAGGCCCAGCTCCCAGGGAAGCCCTGCATTATAAATGGAGCTTTTGGGGGCGGCCCCGGAGCCGCCGTCATAGCCGGAAATCAGAACACAGCCTGCCCCTGCCTTGGCAACGCCTGCGGCAATGGTGCCGACCCCTGCCTCGGATACCAGCTTGACGGAGATCCGGGCATCCCGGTTGGCGTTTTTCAGGTCGTAGATCAGCTGGGCCAGGTCTTCAATGGAGTAGATATCGTGGTGGGGCGGCGGAGAGATCAGGGAGACACCGGGGGTGGAGCAGCGGGTCTTGGCGATCCAGGGATAGACCTTTTTGCCGGGAAGATGACCGCCCTCTCCGGGCTTTGCCCCCTGGGCCATTTTGATTTGGATGTCCTGGGCACTGTTCAAGTAGGCGCTGGTCACACCGAACCGGCCAGAGGCCACCTGCTTGATGGCACTGTTGCGGATGGTGCCGAACCGGGCGGGGTCTTCGCCGCCCTCGCCGGAATTGGATTTTCCTCCCAGGGTGTTCATGGCTATGGCCATGGTGGTGTGGGCTTCCTCGGAAATGGAGCCGTAAGACATGGCCCCGGTCTTAAACCGTTTGACGATTTCACGGGCAGGCTCCACCTGCTCCAAGGGAATACCGCCGTCTTCCGGGAACCGAAAGTCCATCAGTCCCCGCAGGGTGTGGGGCTTGCGCTCATCGTCTACCATATCCGTATACGCCCGGAACTTTTCATAGGAGCCGGAACGAACCGCCTGCCGCAGGGCCGCAATGGTTTTGGGAGAATACAGATGGTCTTCGGCACCGGTGCCGGAATGGAGTTCGTGGGTGCCGGTGGAGTCTGAGGCGGTGTCCACCCCCAGATCCAGGGGGTCAAAGGCGTGGTTGTGCCGCCACTGTACACCCTCACCGATCTCTTGAAGACCAATGCCCTCCACCGGGCTGACGGTGTTTGTAAAGTAACGGTCGATCACATCCTGGCAGATGCCAACGGCTTCAAAAATCTGGGCGGACTGGTAGGATTGCAGGGTGGAAATGCCCATTTTGGAGGCGATTTTCACGATCCCGTGGAGCACGGCATCATTATAGTCCAGGATGGCCTGGTGGGGGTCTTTGTCCAGCCGGCCCTTTTCCACCAGCTCTGCCACGCACTCCTGGGCCAGGTATGGGTTGATGGCCCGGGCACCGTAGCCAAGCAGGGTGGCAAAATGGTGAACGTCCCTTGGCTCTGCAGATTCCAGAATCATAGACACCGCCGTCCGCTTCCTGGTGCGGATCAGATATTGCTCAATGGCGGATACGGCAAGCAAAGAGGGAATGGCCATGTGGTATTCATCCACCCCCCGGTCAGACAGGATGATCACGTTTGTACCGTCACGGTAGGCCCGGTCCACCTCTATAAACAGCCGGTCCAGGGCATTTTTCAAAGAGATGCTTTTGTAGTACAGCAAACTGACGGTCTGCACCCGGAAGCCCGGGCGGTTCATGTTCCGGATCTGCATCAGTTCCAGGGAAGTGAGGATGGGTTGCCGGATTTCCAGCACCCGGCAGTTTTCGGGCCGATCCTGGAGAAGATTTCCGTCAGAACCGATGTATACCGTGGTGTCTGTGACAATTTCCTCCCGCATGGCATCGATGGGCGGGTTGGTCACCTGGGCAAAAAGCTGCTTGAAATAGTTAAACAGGGGCTGGTGGTTTTCCGAAAGCACCGCCAGAGGAATGTCTGTACCCATGGAGGTGATTTTTTCGGAGCCGGTTTTGGCCATGGTCAAAATGGCATCGTTGATGTCCTCATAGGTGTAGCCAAAGGCGGTGTAAAGCTGGTCCCGCTGTTCCTGGGGGTATACGGGAACCTTGTGGTTGGGTACCGGCAGCTGCGCCAGGGTCACCAGATGCTGGTCCAGCCACTCGCCGTAGGGCTGCCGGTCCGTAAAGGCGGCTTTGCAGTCCTCGTCGGAGATGACGGTTTTCCGAAGGGTGTCTACCAGAAGCATTTTCCCGGGCTGTAGCCGGGATTTGCATACAATGTTTTCCTCTGGAATGTCCAGAACACCCACCTCAGAGGAGACAATGAGCCGCCGGTCCTTGGTGATATAGTAACGGGCGGGCCGCAGACCGTTTCGGTCCAGCACGGCACCCATGATGTCGCCATCGGAAAAGAAAATGGCGGCAGGGCCGTCCCAAGGCTCCATCATGGTGGAGTAATAGTGATAAAAATCCCGCTTTTTCCGGGACATTCCCCCATCGTTTCTCCAAGGCTCAGGGATGGTAATCATCACAGCCAGTGGCAGGGGAATGCCGTTCATCATCAGAAATTCCAGGGTGTTGTCCAGCATGGCGGAGTCGGAGCCGCTTTTGGAAATGACCGGCAGCACCTTGTCCATGTCCTGCTCCATGCAGGAAGATGCCATGGTCTCCTCCCGGGCCAGCATTCTGTCGGCGTTGCCACGGATGGTATTGATCTCTCCGTTGTGCAAAATCAGCCGATTGGGGTGGGCCCGCTCCCAGCTGGGGGTGGTATTGGTGGAGAAACGGGAGTGGACCATGGCAATGGCACTTTCGTAGCGGTCCTGCTGCAAATCGGGGTAAAAGGCCCGCAGCTGATTTACCAGGAACATGCCCTTGTATACCACGGTCCGGGAGGAAAAGGAGCAGACATAGGTGGTGTCGCAGCTCTGCTCAAAGACCCGGCGGATCACATAGAGCTTCCGGTCAAAGTCCAGCCCCCGGCCCACCTCCGGGGGCCGGGTCACGAAGCACTGGTAGATGGCGGGCATGGACTGCCTGGCCCTGGCACCCAGAACATCCGGCACTGTGGGGACTTCCCGCCAGCCAGCAAAGGGAACACCTTCCTTGCGGCAGACCACTTCCAGTAGCCTTTGGGCCTGACGGCGTTTTAAATCGTCCCTGGGGAGGAAAAACATTCCTACACCGTAGTCCCCCTTTTCTCCCAAGGGAATCCCCAGACCGGAGAAGAAAGAGTGGCAGATCTGCAGCAGCACGCCAACACCGTCACCTACCTCGCCGGTGGCATCCTTTCCGGCCCGATGCTCCAACCGCTCTACAATGGTCAGGGCATCGGAAACGATTTCGTGGCTGGGAATGCCATCGATGCTGACAACGGCACCAATGCCGCAGGCATCGTGTTCAAATTGTTGGGAATACAGTGTATTGTCCATGGTCGTCTCCTTTGGTTTATCGCACCCCGAACAGGATTTCCCCGTAGCTGGGGTAGGGCCACTGCTTGCCATCGGACAGGGTCTCCATTTTGTCCACGGCGGTGCGCAGTCGGGTCATGTCTTCAATGACGGTGGTCTTGAAGCCCTGGGCCATGGCGGCGGCACCGGTCACGGCCCTGACCTGGGCCAGGTCTCTTTCCAGAGTTCCGGCGGCTTCATAGGTGCGGGCCATCAGGTCGCTGAGTGCCGCCAGGGTTTCTTTTTCATAAGTGCAGTCGGTATCCGGCAGTACCGCCAGCTTTTCGGCGGCATTCCTGGCCAGTTCTCCGGAGAACCGGGACATGGCGGGCAGAATATCCCGTTTGGTCATGTCCAGCATGGTCTGGGCCTCAATGCCGATGACTTTGCAGTAGTTTTCCAGCTTGACTTCGTGGCGGGCGTAGATTTCCGGCTCGCTGTAAACGCCGTGGGTGGTGTACAGGCGGATGTTCTTTTCGTCCAGCAGATGGGCCAGGGCATCGGGGGTGGTTTTCAGGTTCAGAAGCCCTCTGCGCTCCGCTTCCTGAACCCAGCTTTCGTCATAGCCGTCACCGTTGAAGATGATGCGCTTGTGCTGCCGGATGGTGTCCTGGATCAGGGTGTGGAGCCGGGATTCAAAGTTGTCGCAGCCTTCCAGAATGTCCGCAAACTCCTGTAACTCCTGGGCCACGGCGGTGTTCAGCACGGTGTTGGCGCAGGAGATGGACTCGGAGGAGCCCAGCATCCGGAACTCAAATTTGTTTCCGGTAAAGGCAAAGGGGCTGGTGCGGTTCCGGTCGGTGGCATCCTTCTGGAACTTGGGCAGGGTGTGAACGCCAATGCGCATGACTTCCTTTTCGTGGCCGTCGTAGGGCACGTCCTTTTCAATGCATTCCAGAATCTCGCTGAGGTCGCTGCCTAAGAACATGGAAACAATGGCAGGAGGGGCTTCGTTGGCACCCAGGCGGTGGTCATTTCCCGCAGAGGCCACGCTGATTCGAAGCAGATCCTGATATTCGTCTACGGCCTTGATCACGGCGCACAGGAACAGCAGGAATTGGGCGTTTTCATAGGGGGTGGTGCCGGGGTCTAAAAGGTTGAGACCAGTGTCCGTGGAAATGGACCAGTTGTTGTGTTTGCCGGAGCCGTTGACCCCGTCAAAGGGCTTTTCGTGGAGCAGACACACCAGGCCGTGGCGCTTGGCCACTTTCTGCATCAGCTCCATGGTCAGCTGGTTGTGGTCGGCGGCAATGTTGGTGGTGGTAAAGATGGGGGCCAGCTCGTGCTGGGCAGGGGCCACCTCGTTATGCTCGGTCTTGGCCAGGATCCCCAGCTTCCACAGCTCGTTGTTTAAATCCCGCATGTACTCCCCGACTCTGGGTTTGATGGCACCAAAGTAGTGGTCATCCAGCTCCTGGCCCTTGGGGGGCTTGGCACCGAAAAGGGTTCGTCCGGTATAAATCAAGTCCTTTCTGGCATCAAACATGGCTTTGTCCACCAGAAAATACTCCTGTTCCGGGCCAACGGTGGTCTTGACCGAGGTCACATCCTCATTGCCAAAGAGTTTCAGCACCCGCAATGCCTGACGGTTGATGGCCTCCATAGACCGCAGCAGAGAGGTTTTCTGATCCAGGGCTTCCCCGCCGTAGGAGCAGAACACCGTGGGGATGCACAGAACACCGTCTTTGATAAAGGCATAGGAAGTGGCATCCCAGGCGGTGTAGCCTCTGGCCTCAAAAGTGGCCCGCAGACCGCCGGAGGGGAAGGAGCTGGCATCCGGCTCCCCCTGGATCAGCTCTTTTCCGGAGAATTCCATAATGATTTTGCCGCCGTCCTTGGGGGAGATGAAGCTGTCGTGCTTCTCCGCCGTCACGCCGGTCAGGGGTTGGAACCAGTGGGTAAAGTGGGTGGCACCCTTTTCCACCGCCCAGTCTTTCATGGCATTGGCCACCACCGTGGCTACATTCATATCCAGGTGCTTCCCTAGTTTGATGGTGCGCTGTAGGGTTTTGTAGGTTTCCTTTGGCAGACGGGCCTGCATTGTTGCATCGTCAAAGACCATTGATGAGAAGATTTCTGTGACCATATTCATGTTCCCCTTTCAGAATAAAAACGGCGACAAGGACCGTCTATGGGTTTCCCCACAGACGACATCCTTGTCGCCTTGCTTGCCATATTCAAAAGCCATGGGCTTTGTATGGGGGTATCTTACTCCTATCTTTTTGCAATGTCAAATACTTTTTCTTGCAAATTTTGCGTTTTGTACAATGTGATACCCATTGAAACAAGGGGAGGGGAACGGGCTTGTGCAGGATGACACATCATGCATTTGCACACAGCCCCTCCGGCGGCCCAAACTCCTGCCACAGCCCCAGGGCCACGGTGACGCCCAGAGGTTCAGCCCGGGTGAGCAGATTTTGAAGGCAACTCCTGTCCCGGTACAGGTGAAACAGAAATCCCTGGGCCGTTTCCCGGATGGTATACTGGCAGCACAGGTCGTCATCATAGAAGCCCTGGGAGACAGGGGCGTTTGTCGGGGCGCAGGTGGTACCAGCCTTGGTCAGGGTCAGACGGAGCCCTTGCAGACAGGTGTCCAGCCAGATTTCCCGGCCCTGCCAGGGAGCCAGGCAGTTTTCAACAGCACAGTCCACAGGCACCGGCGGCAAAAACACAGGACACCCCTCCGGGGCATATTCCGGCGGGGCGGCCACCGGGCAGGGGAGATCCCGGGATAAAATAGCGGCAAGCTCTTTTTGCGATAAAATCCCGGGCCGCTCAAAGTCCAGCAGCAGCCCCCGGCAGGAGCAGCGGGCCAGAAACCGGCACAGGGCCTCCGAGATTTCCGGGATACTCTGGCTTTCCAGGGGGGTGCGGTCATCCAGAATGAGCACCGCCCCTTTGGGAAGAACCTGGGGTAGTTTGGATAGCCCCTCTTGGGAAAAATGACAGCCGAAACAGGCAAGGAACGGCGGCGGGGAATTTTTCAAAAGCTCCTGCTCTGTCATGGCCAGATACTGCGGGATACCCATGGACAAATCCTCCTTTCCGTGGTATACTGGTAGAGCGTTCGGGGACATGGGCCGGGTACCAGGGCATTTCTCCGTCAGTATATGATAAAGGAGCACTCTATATGTCTTTGTCCTTTCTGCCGGGCCTGATGACCGAAAAGCTGACAGATCTGACTCCTGAATATCTGCAACGCCGAGGCATCAGCCTGCTGATGATGGATTTTGACAATACCATCGTCCCCTATACCACCGATGTACCTACGGAAGAAATGAGACGGTGGTTGGAGACCATGAACGCCTCCCCGGTGAAGATCGCCATTGTCTCCAACAGCAAAAATGACCGGCTGATCCGCTTCTGCCGGGACCATCACCTGGATTACATCATGCGTGCCCACAAGCCCAGACCCCAGGGGCTGCTGGAATGTATGGAGCGTTTCGGCTTTGCCCCGGAACACTCTGCCATTGTGGGGGATCAGATCTTTACGGATACACTGGCCGCAAACCTGGCGGGGGTCACACCCATCCTGGTAAAGGCCATTGATAATCATACGATTTGGCTGAAAGCAAGGCATGTTTTAGAACTGCCCTTTATCTTTGCGGCCAGAAAAAGGAGAATCAAGCTATGAAAAACATTGAAAAATTCCTGTCCATTCTGGATGGGGAGGCAGATGGCTTGCTGCTGACTTCCCGCTACAGCCGTCATTACGGCGCGGAGTTCGACATTGCCGAGGGCATGGCCATCGTCACCAAAAAGGGCTGCCGCTATTTTACAGACAGCCGCTATATTGAGTCCGCCCAGGCGGGCATCCGGGGCTTTGAGGTGCTGGATGTCAACGCCGACCGGAACTACGCCAAGTGCCTCAACGATGCCATTGCGGACTTTGGGGTTACCACTTTGGGATATGAAGAAAAGTATCTCACCGTGGCGGAGTTTATGAACCTGGAAAAGAACCTCAACGCCAAGCTGGTGCCCATGAACGACCGCATCAACGGTTTCCGGGATGTGAAAGAGCCCTGGGAGCTGGATCTGCTGCGGAAAGCCCAGAAAATCGCCGACAAGGCCTTTGAGGAGGCCCTGCCCCGGATCCATGCCGGTATGACCGAGCTGGAAGCCCAGGCGGAGCTGATTTACGCCATGTACAAAAACGGTGCCCAGGGCCTGTCCTTTGACCCCATTGTGGTGTCCGGCCCCAATACCAGTATGCCCCACGGCGTGGCCGGTGACCGGGTGATCCGGGAGGGGGACTTTGTGACCATGGACTTTGGCGTTCTTTATCAGGGCTACTGCTCCGATACCACCCGGACCTTTGCCGTGGGCTACGCCACCGAGGAAATGAAGAAGGTCTATTATACCGTTCTGGAAGCCCAGAAAGCCGGTATCGCCATTACAAAGGCCGGTGTCACCGGTGCCCAGGTGGACGGTGCTGCCCGGAAAGTCATTACCGATGCCGGTTACGGTGAATACTTTGGCCACAGCTACGGCCACGGCGTGGGCCTGGAGATCCACGAAGGCCCCAATATGAGCTTCCGCTACCTCAAGGAGATCCCCGCCGGTGCGGTGACTTCCGCGGAGCCTGGCATTTATCTGCCCGGAAAGTTCGGCGTTCGTATTGAGGATGTGACAATTGTCACCGCCGATGGTTGCGAAGATATCACCAATCTCCCCAAAGATTTGCTGATCATCTAAAAAATTTACAAAACCCCCTTGCAAAATAACGTATTATAGGGTAAACTAGCATAGTTAAGGATATAGATTCTTGTATCCCCCCAAGGGAACATAAATTAGGAGGATAAACCAATGATTTCTGCAAGTGATTTTAGAAACGGCGTTACCTTTGAAATGGACGGAAAGGTGATGCAGGTCATCGAATTCCAGCACGTCAAGCCCGGCAAGGGTGCTGCCTTCGTCCGTGTAAAGATGAAGAACGTGATCACCGGCGGCGTGACCGAAACCAGCTTCAACCCCTCTGCCAAGTACCCCACCGCTTACATTGAGCGCAAGAAGATGGAGTACTCCTACAATGACGGCAACCTGTACTACTTCATGGACGGCGAGACCTACGAGCTGACCCCCATTGATGCCAGCGTTCTGGACGACTCTTTCAAGTTCGTCAAGGAGAACGACACCTGCACCATTATGAGCTACAAGGGCAACGTCTTTGGCGTGGAAGCTCCCAACTTTGCGGACCTGGTGGTCACCAAGACCGAGCCTGGCTTCGCCGGCAATACCGCTACCAACGTTACCAAGCCCGCCACCGTTGAGACCGGCGCTGAGATCAAGGTGCCTCTGTTCATCAACGAGGGCGACAAGATCCAGATCGACACCCGCACCGGCGAGTACCTGGGCCGTTCCAAGGCCTAAGGACAGCCGTCTTGGCTGAAAGGAGAACGAATATGACGATTTCTGAAAAATCCGCCTACCTGAAAGGACTCATGGACGGCCTGAAGCTGGACACCGAGACCAATGAGGGAAAGATGATCGCTGCCATCGTTGATTTGCTCGGCGACATGTCCAAGCGTATGGTGGACATTGAGGATACCACCATTGCCATCTCCGACGAGCTGGACGAGATCGAGGAGGATCTGGACGCCATTGAGGACTTCATCATGGATGAAGAAGACGACTATGACGACTGGGACGATGACGAAGACGACGACTACGATTTCGCAGAGGACGAGGACGACGAAGACGAAGACGAAGACGAGGAGGAGCCCGAGGAAGGCTTTGACTTCGGCGACGAGGAGAGCACCATCTACGAGGTAGAGTGCGCCTGCGGCAACATCATCGACTTCGACGAAGAAGTTCTGGAGTCCGGCAGCATCGTCTGCCCCAACTGCGGAGAGACCCTGGAATTCACCTTTGACGACGAGGATTCCGAGTAAGCATTCATCTTCACCGGCGGAAGGTTCCGCCGGTGAAGATTTTGGTAAATTTTGCCCATCTCCAGCAAAAAATGCTTGACAAGAAGCACATGCCGTGATATAATCCTACCCGTAGTGACGAGCGTCACTTGATTGAACGGGCCTTTAGCTCAGTTGGTCAGAGCCTCCGGCTCATAACCGGATAGTCCCGGGTTCGAGTCCCTGAAGGCCCACCATTAACGAAAGGTTTTCCTTTTTACATATAGGGGTATAGCTCAATTGGTAGAGCGGCGGTCTCCAAAACCGTAGGCTCAGGGTTCAAGTCCTTGTGCCCCTGCCAAAACCACCGAACATGATTTGTTCGGTGGTTTTATTTTTTGCCTTCCATTTTGATGGCGATTTGCGGCCAACTGGAATCTGTGGTATAATAAAGAAAAACGGTACGAAGGGGCGGTACATATGACGAAAGAGGCCTTGTTTCAATGGGTGGAGCGGGAGTTTGGCGTGGTGCCGGACTACCCCTGGCAGGAGCAGAATGCGGTGCTGCGGCATGGGGACAGCCGGAAGTGGTTTGCTTTGGTGCTGGAAGTGGAGCGGTGCAAGTTGGGGCTTCAAGGGCAGGGGAAGGTGGAGGTGCTGAATGTGAAGGGGGATCCCAGGATCATTGGGAGCCTGAAAGGGCAGCCTGGGTATTTTCCTGCCTACCACATGAACAAGGAGCAGTGGCTCAGCATTCTTCTGGACGGGCCGGTGGGGGAGGGGCAGATTCAGGAGCTATTGCGTATGAGTTTCGACCTGACCCGGGGGAAGGGCAAAGGGTGAACGCAAAAATAATCCCGCCTGGAAAGGCTTTGTGCCTTCCGGGCGGGGCGGTTTTTATTCCAGGGAAATTTGGTCGATCAGCTGTAGTTCTTCCTCTGTAAAGGGGGCGCAGGAGAGGGCTTTTACGTTGTCCAGGATCTGCTGGGGCTTGGAAGCACCGATGAGAACGCTGGTTACTTCCTTTTGCCGCAGCAGCCAGCCCAGGGACATCTGGGCCAGGCTTTCCCCACGTTGGGCGGCCAGGTCGTTCAGGCGGCGAATTTGCTCCATCCGGTGGGGGGCCAGGGTGGCTTCTTTCAGGTAGCGGCCATCGGTGCGGATGCGGCTGTCGGCGGGGATGCCGTTTAAGTACCGGTCTGTCAGCTGGCCCTGGGCCAGGGGGCTAAAGGTGGTCAGACCCTTGTGCAGTTCCCGGGCGGTGTCTTTCAGGCCGTTTTGTTCAATGGTCCGGTCAAAAATGGAATACCGGTTCTGATTGATGACAAAGGGGCAGTTCAGTTCTTGGAGAATCGCCGCTGCCCGCCGGAGATTTTCTCCGTTGTAGTTGGAAAGACCGGCATAAATGGCCTTGCCATGGTGTACGGCGGTGGCCAGGGCGCCCATGGTTTCTTCCAGAGGGGTATCGGGGTCCATCCGGTGGTGGTAGAAAATATCTACATATTCCAGACCCATGCGGCGTAGGCTCTGGTCCAGGCTGGAGAGCATGTGCTTCCGGCTGCCCCACTCTCCGTAGGGGCCTTCCCACATGAGGTATCCTGCCTTGGTGGTGATGACCAGTTCATCCCGGTAGACCCCCAGGTCTTCTTTCAGGATGCGGCCAAAGTTCTTTTCCGCGCTGCCCGGTTGAGGGCCGTAGTTGTTGGCCAGGTCAAATTGGGTGATGCCCTGGTCAAAGGCGGTGAAGCACAGCTGCTTCATGTTTTCAAAATTGGCGGTGTCCCCAAAGTTGTGCCACAGGCCCAAGGAGACTTTCGGCAGCATCAGGCCGCTGTTTCCGCAGCGGTTATATTCCATGGCGGTGTATCGGTTTTTGGATGGTGTATACATGGAAAATCCCTCCCAGGCGTTCTAAGGAAACTCTGAATAAATCGTCTGCGGCTGAGCGGCGAATCTTTTGTCCCCAGTCTGCGGTTTGAAAAATGGGAAATACATACAGTATTCCCTCATTTTCCAAACCTTGCCTGGAACCAAAATCTTTCGCCGTCAGCTCTTGCCGATTTAATCAGAGCTTCCTCAATCGTTTTTCCTGATTATACCACGGATGCGCCTTTTTTTTCAATACAAAAACAGCAGCCCCCCGGAAAAATCCGGAAAGGGGCTGCTGCTTTGTGTTGGGGTAGGGGGCAAGGGGGCGCACAGGAGCGGGAGAAGAAAAATTTAGTTATGGGCTTTTCCTTTTCCGTTTCTCTCGGCCCGTCAGCATGCACCCGGCCAAAAGTGCCGCGGCGGCTCCGGAAATCCGGTAAAGACCGGTTCCCACCCC
Source organism: uncultured Oscillospiraceae bacterium (assembly GCA_934591845.1). Classification (GTDB taxonomy): domain Bacteria; phylum Bacillota; class Clostridia; order Oscillospirales; family Oscillospiraceae; genus Faecousia. The sequence goes on from CAKTPO010000021.1 coordinate 18,015, forward strand.
ACCGGTCTGGGGCAGCTCCCGGTAGTTCATGCGGTTGGTGACGGTAATGGAGCCGGTGGGGGGTTCCGCCGTGACGTTGATTTTTTGCCCTTGGTTATAGCTTACCACAAAGGGGATCCCGCTGACGGTGGCAGACTCTCCCGGTTGGATGGGGTCTCCGTTGTCGTCCAGTTCAAAGACGTAGTAGTCTGTATCCAGGTCTACGTTTGTAAACTTTGCGGGTGTTTTCAGCGCTCCAAAGGCATAGGTCAAAGAGGTTTCCTGTACCTTTTTTGTGCCCTCGGCATCTTCATACAGCCCGAACTTGTACGTTCCGTTGAGGACTCCACCAAGGGCAGTGCCGTCGGCTTTGGCGAATTGTTTTTCCACCGTGATCTCGCCCTTGTGGTTGTAGGCTCTGTGGGTGTAGGTGGAGGTATAGTGAATCATTACGCCGAGTTTTGTATAGTCGGTGTAGACAGGGTATGCACCATTTTCCATTTTGGCAAACAAAACATACTGCTCTTTGCCATCCAGCACATAACCATCCGGTGCCTTGGTCTCCTGAATTCTATAGACCTTGTTATATTCCAGATGTGGTTCGTTTTCTCCAAAGGTCAGTGTACCATTCTGGTCGGTCGTCCCTGTTCGCGGCGTGGAACCTGGCTTCTCAATCAGTTTGCCGGAAGCAGTATCCAACTGCATTTCCGTCAGCTTAAATTCCGCACCCGCAAGCTTTGCCTTCGTATCGTTCGGATCCAGCTTGAGAATTTTGATTTTCGGGGTGGTATCGCCACCGGCGGTGCCGCCGACTTGATATTTGAAAGTCTTATCCTCTACTTTGCTGCCACCTGTCGTAGCATACCCCTCCCAGTGGGCGTTGTTGGTGACGGTGACGGTCTGCCCCGGGGCGGCATTGACGGAGACGGTGTAAGTAATGGTCAGGGGCTGGTTATCCGGCAGGACGATGTTCAGCGTTTGGGTTTCTGGTGCCACAGAGGATGTCCAGTCAGTAACTTCCTGATGGGTTTTGCTATTCGTCACCTTGATGGATTCCGTGTCAATGGTCAGACCCTCGCCCAATTCGTCCACCAGGGTGATTTTGTCGGCCCCGGGCATCAGGTCAATGCCGTTTTCGTTGACGGTAATGACAAAGGGATAGGTTGCACCGGAAACACTGGCGGTTTCGTCCTTTTTCTTGCTCATCGTGGCTACGGACAGCGTTACCGGGCTTCCATCCGTATCCAGCTCCTGGCCATCAAGGGTAGAAAGTTTGACCTGATTGTTAAAGGTTCTTGTTTGCCCGCCCTGTAACACGTCTTTGTCCACCAGCTTGCAGACGATTTGCAGTTCTACGGTGTACTTGTCCGCGGGATTCTGGTCCGTTGCGGCAGCGCGTACCAGGTTGGAGACCTCCATGATGGCGGTTTGGCCCTGGACATAGTAGTAATTTGTGCGCTGTCCGGTGTTGTTTCCTATGGAAGTGTTATCAACTGTTGTCCACCCCGAATCAAGGCTGGTGATTTGCTCCATTTGGGAGTTTTTGTCTTGCACCTTGTTTCCGTACCAGTACATCCGGATATAGGCGATCTCCATCCCCTCAGGAACGGTTTCCTCCACCCGGTATTTTCCGTTCAGCGTACCCGCATGGTTCAGATGGATCAGCCAGCCCACGTATTCTCCCGGCTGATCTTTTAGCAAGGCAAGGTCATAGTCCGCTCTGTAGCTGGAGGATTCTGACATAGTTGTTTGGATATGCTTGGTGATCTTCGTTCCGTCAAAGGTGAACACATCTGCCAGTTCCTTAAAGATGGAGCCTTTGCCATAGATGGTCTGGCTGGCCGAGCCGCCCGGAACCCAGTTGTCTTTTACAAAGGAATACTGGAATCTGTTTTGATAGGTGAATACATCCCGCTTCCCTTCGGGTAATTCGTCCGGCTGGGTTTTCACCAGGATATAAAGGGACTGGTTGCCAAGCTCTACACGCTCTTTGAGTGTTACGGTGCTGTTATCCGGACTGACGGTGTATTTTCCGGCACCAACCTGGGTCAGCTGGTTTGTTACAGCGGAAAGGGTGGTGCAGTCCGTAAAGCTTAAATCATTAGCCCCTGTATACACCCCAACCAGAGAATTGGCGGTCAGGCTGTGTCCCTTGAGACCATCCTCGGTACCGGGGGTGTCCTGAATGTCAAAACCCTCCGGCAGTGCGGTTCCGCTGACCCGAATGACCCAATAGAGGAAGCCCTTGCTGTCCTGGGCCGTGGGGGCCTCATAGAATAGGGCCTGTTTTGTGGCACCAAAGCTGCTGTCTCCGGAGACGGTTGCCGTTGCGCTGGAAGAAATGCCGGAAAGGGTATAGTTCCGGTTGCCATACCCCACCGTACCGCTGAGGGTAAAGGTGTTGTTTGCAGTGATTTGGTGAGGGGACTCAGACCTTGCATAGTAGGTCAGACGGTAGGCGTAATTCTTCTCCTGAGAAAAACTGCTGGGAGTGAAAGAGAATTCCTGCTGCACGCCTATATTGACCCAGAATGTTTTGGCTGCTGTTTGGCTATTGAACCAGTTCAAGACCTCGGTGTCACTTTTGCTGGAATCGGGCTTGGGGGTGTCAATTTTGTAAGCGTCCACCTGCACATAACCCACAAATTGCATAAGGTTACTGTTCAGCGTATCCGTCAGCGTGGCTTTGGACACGTCCCAGTCCCCGGCCTCGTTGACCAATACCTGGTATTGCTGACTGCCTTTGGGAACGGTGAAGCTGGTGACACTGGAAAGGGTGGTTCCGTCTGCACTATCATAGACCGTTCCGGGAGTCATTTGGATAGTCGTATCTTCCGTTACCGGCGATCCTGCAATCTTCCGAGTCCAGGCTTTGCGGGCGATTGTTTTCTCGACAAACCACCGTTGCCCATCCATTATTATTGGTTTTTGGTTTTCATCAACCCAATAGATTTGTACTCGGTTTTTAATGATTCCAGACTCATTCCCCGCCACGGTGAAGAATCCCGGCTCTACCACGACCTTATAAACCAAAGTGCGGCTTTCATTGGCTTGGAGCGGGCCGACATGGTATTCAAAGGCTCCGTTGGGTTGGCCATCGGCAGTCGTTTTCTCGTTGAACTTTAACTGTCCGGAAGGCTCTGCTGTGTATGGCTCACCAAGATCCGTTCCATTACGTTTATCACCCTGGTAAAGCTTAAAACTATCTGTTTTGTAGTAAATGTGCTTTCGGAGTTCTGAATTTGTGCAGATACCATCGCCAAGCACCGAATTATCCAAGGAATCCTTGATCAATACATCCCTCAGAGGATAGCTGCTATCACCTGCTGTTACCCAAACATAGTAGGTGATTTCCAAATTACCGTCCGTTGTTGTTACGATGTCACCCAAAACACCCTTTACGAGAGTGGCGTTTTGTGTCGGCTTAAAGTTTGCCGTAGAATCGCCTCGATTATACTTCTCCATGGAATAAACCGTGGCGGTATTCTGAATATTCCCCTTTGGCTGGTCGCCGGTGTAACCCTCCTTTAACTTGACCTTATAGGTAAGGGTTTTTATTGCACCGGGGGCCATATCGCCAATCGTCCAGGTCTTGGGAGTATCAGAAACCTTTGTCTCGGTAACTGTCCCGTTTTCGTCTGTCACGACATAGGATACTACCCAGTCTTTCCCACTCACAAAAGTATCATTAACCGTTACATCCGGACAGCCGTCCTGCCCCGCAGTGACTGTAATGGTGTATTCCAGGTAGTCGTTCCCGTTTTCGTCTTGGGTGACTTTCGGCCCTACTGTTTTCGTAATTGTAACATCGCCATACTGGGCAATCAGGTCTTTTTGAAAGTTTACGGTAAGGTCAACACCACCAATTTGGATGGTTTTGTCTCCACCATCAGGAATCTCAGTCAAATTCGCCATGGCCTGTACATAGAAATCGCCGCCAATGACCTGTTTACCATTAGCCTGTTGCAGCTTTAGCCATTCTTCCTTAAATGTGACCGTTGCGGTCTGCCCGGATGCGACAATGGTGCCGATGACTTGGTTGTCCTCATCGTGAATATTGCCATTGTCATGGGCATCCCGAAAAATATCCGGCAGGGTATAGCTCAGCTGCCCGCCCGCATCCAGAAGCTTTTGAATCGGTACTTGTTCATAATTGACAGTCAGCTTAAACTCCGCATTACCGGGGATGTTCGCTACGCCCGCTGTGTTCATCCAATTTTCGTTGGGTGGAACTCGGTATTCCAGCTTGGTTCCATCTGGCTTAACGAATGGATTTACAACCACCGCTTCGGTACTCCCGGCCCGGTCCTCCAATACTGCCTCGTCCTCCTCCAGCGTCAGGGGCATGATGCCGTAGGGGTCAAGGGCGGCGTAGGCCCGGCCCAGCACCGGCAGACCGGAGGGGGTGGATTCAGGCAGGGAAGTCTCCGGGTTTCGGGATTCTTCCGTGGGTTCCGTTTCCTGGGTCTCCTCGGTGGCTTCCGTGGCTTCCGTGGATTCCGTGGATTCTGTGGCTTCCGTCTCCTGGGTTTCTTCCGTAGAGCCCGGGGCGGGGGTGCAGCGGTCGTCATGGGTGTGTTCTTCCAGCGGGCAGACCAGCTGCCACTGGCCGTAGCATAGCGGCCCGTGTTCGTGGGTTTCGTCGGTACAGGTCAATTCTTCTGTGTCCACCGGAATCTCCCGGGTCACAAAGCATTCTTCCCCGTGCTGGTGCTGCAAGATTTGCAGCATGCCGCAGACCAGATGGCCGTTCTCGTCATAGCAGTTGCCCGTGTGCCGGTGGAGAACGATTTCCGGCTTCCGGCAGACTAGCACCGGGGTCTCCTCCTGGGTGCAGGTCAGCTCCTGTTCCCAGGCGTAGCATTCATCCCCATGGGTGTGGTCGGCTTCCCCACAGGTCAGCTCCCGGGTCACCCGGTAGCATTCTTCCCCGTGGGTGTGGTCAGGGCTTTCCTCCTGGCCGCAGACCGTTTCCCGGGTCTCGGCCCAACAGTCGTCGGTATGTACATGCTTTCCGCAAATCAGGGGGCCTTGCACCTGGGTGTAGCAGTCCGCCCCGTGGCTGTGGCCGGGGGCATAGCAGCCCTCATCATGGCTGTGGGCCTTTATTTCCGGCAGGGTGCAGCGCAGATTCCCGGAGCCGTCATAGCAGCATTCCTCATGGACGTGTACCAGGAAATCGGCATAGCCGCAGACAGGGGTGTGATTTTCGTCATAGCAGCTGTCTGTGTGCTGATGGAGCTGGGCAGCGCAGGAGAGAGTGGTCTCCTGCCGCACCGTAACCTGGGTATAGCATTCCGGGCCATGGGTATGCTCCGGAATGGGGCAGCCCTTTTCCAGGGTGATGGCCGGGAGGATCAGGGCATAGGTGGTGCAAAATACCGCCAGGGCGCAAAGAGCCGTAACCACCTTTTGCCACCGTTTCCGGTTTTGCCGCTTTTTCATTGTTTCTTCCAAGTCCAGCCAAGGCTCTTGTGTCATTCCCGTTCACCTCCTAGTGCAGTGTCCCCAGGTCCGCCAGGGGCCAGACCCGAAACACGATTTTTCCCACGATCTGCTCCTGAGATACGCAGCCGATTTCTTTATGCCGGGAGTCCACCGAGGTGGACCGATGGTCGCCCATGCAGAAGTACCGGTTTTCCGGCACCTGATAGGGCAAATCAATATTGGCATCGCCAAAGGCTTTTTCCGTCAGATAAGGCTCAGCCAGCCGCCGCCCGTCAATGGAGACGTTGCCCTCCTCGTCAATATCCACCGTCTCTCCAGGGCCGGCGATGACCCGCTTTACAAGGATTTTATTGCCGATGTAAAACGCCACCAGATCCCCCTGGTGAAAATCCGCCCCCTTTAGGGATACCACAATATCCCCCTCGTTTAAGGTCGGGGTCATGGAAGCACCGTAAATTTGCAGCACCGGCATCCAGATAGTGGCAACCAATACCGCCACCGCCGCCACCACCACCAGGGAATAGACGGTGCTGCGCAAAACGCTGCGGTAACGGGACCGGTAATGGATACGGTTCCGCTCTGCCTCGATTTGTTCCAGAGAGGGAATCTCCGGTGGTAATTCCGTTCGTCTCATGGTTTCGTCCTTTCGTTTCTTCCCGGTAAACAGCAGCCCCCATGGCTCCCCCAGGGTACAATGGGGCTATTTTTCTTTATGGTATCATATTGGTTACAATTTTGCAACTATTTTTCAGCACTTTCCCCATAGTTTTTCACCGGCCGCCCACTGCTTATCGGCAAAAATGCAAAGAAAAAAGAGATTTAGGAAAAGAATGGAAAGATGCTGCAAAATCCCGGGACTCCGGCAATACGCACGCCCGGGCATGAAAAGAAAAACACGCAGAGCAATGGCGCTCTGCGTGGGCAGTCTGGGATCTGGCGCGTAAGATAGCAACCTCAAGCTGCCAGTATTTATGACGGTATTTCACCGCAATTATGCCATCCAATTCGAATTTCTAATTGAATTGTTCGGATTTCTTTTAGGGGTATAGTGGCAGAGATGGTATGCTTTGCGCAGAATCGATTCTCCTTATGTTGCTAAACTTTACGAGACCGGTTCTCACAATGAATATCCTGTAGAGATCCTTCCTTTCTATGAAAGAGGATCTCTACAGGGACACACCTTTTCTGAGGATGAAATCGTCCGAATGATTATCAGCACTCCAGCATCTCCAGCGTGCAAGTTTGAGCAATGCTCTGGCGGATGGCTGCACGAACAGGCAGCACGGCAGAGGGAGATACAGACAGTTCATCGATACCCATAGCCAGGAAGGTAGGCAGCATGGAAATGTCAGCACCCAGCTCGCCGCAGATACCGATCCAGATGCCAGCCTTATGGGCAGCATCGGCAGCCATTTTGATGGCACGGAGCAGAGCGGGATGATGAGGATCAAAGAACTTACCCAGATCGTTTGCCTGACGGTCGCAGGCCAGGGTATACTGAGTCAGATCGTTGGTGCCAACAGAGAAGAAGTCCACCAGTTTGGCAAGTTCCTCGGCCACAAATACAGAGGAAGGAGTCTCGATCATAATGCCCAGCTCAGTATCCTTGTTATAGGGAATCCCCTCGGCTTCCAGTTCTTTCATAACGCTCACGCAGGCACGCTTACATTCCTTGACTTCCCAGACAGAAGTGATCATGGGGAACATAATGGCAATTTTACCGTAAACAGATGCCCGGTACAGAGCGCGCAACTGGGTGCGGAATACCTCAGGACGATTCAGACAGATACGAATAGCGCGAACACCCAGGGCAGGATTTTCTTCTTCCTTCATATCGAAATAATCCACCTGCTTGTCTGCACCGATATCCAGAGTACGAATCACAACACGCTTGCCGTTCATGGCAGCAGCAACACTACGGTACGCCTCGAACTGCTCATCCTCAGTGGGGTAATCGGAAGCACTTAAGTAAAGGAACTCACTGCGGAACAGACCGATACCCTGACCATCGTTTGCCAGAACGGCAGCCACATCCTCGGGAGAACCGATATTGCAATACAGCAACATCTTCTTTCCATCCAGAGTGATATCTTCCTGGCCCTTCATGGTTTCCAGCAGCTTCTTTGTTTCCTGCTGTTTTTCATATTTTTCTTTCAGAGCAGCCTGCGTCATAGCGTCGGGATCGATGATCAGCTGACCAGTTTCACCATCAATGTAGCCAACACGGCCATTGTAGCCTTCTGCCAGAGCTTCACCAGCACCGCAGATAGCAGGGATACCCATAGTACGGGCCAGAATAGCAGTATGGGAGTTACCGGAACCGCCCATGGTGACAAATCCCAGAATCTTGGACTTGTCCAGCTGCAGGGTTTCAGAAGGAGCCAGATCGTCCGCTGCCAAAATAACCGGAACATCAGAGCGGATTCCTCCGTCCACAACACCCAGCAGATTATTCAGAATCCGCTTAGCTACGTCCTTGATGTCCGCAGCACGAGCCTGCATATATGCATCATCCATAGCAGCAAACATGGCAGCGAACTGGATGCCTGCCTGTTCCACGGCATATTCTGCATTACAGGATTTTTCATCAATCAGAGATGTAATACACTCTACAAAGTCTTCATCTTCCACAAACATGGCATGGGTTTCAAAGAGGACTGCCATCTCCTCACCGGCATCGTCCCGACACTTTTCTGCCAGAGCGTTCAGCTGCCGGATGGATTGCTCCTGAGCCACAGCCAGGCGGGCTTTTTCGGCCTCAATATCAGAGACAACTTTCAACGTAACCGTGGTGTCAGAACGCTGGAAGAAATAGAGGGGGCCTTTTGCAATGCCCTTGGATACACCTTTACCTTGGATTGTAATCATAGTTCAGTGTCCTTTCTATACGTGGAAAGAAGTTGGGAAACGCCGAAGAAGGAGTGTTATAATTTCAGCGCTTCCCGTGGCAAAAGAATTTGATTGCTTACAGATTGTTGTTAAAGAAGGCAGTCAGAGCGGCAATTGCGGCATCTTCATTCGCACCTTCTGCGGCTACAGTAACAACATCGCCCTGCTTTACACCCAGACTCATGAGCTTCATCAGCTGACCGGCCTTCACAGTGGTACCATTCTTGGTGATGGTAACAACAGTATCGGCGAAAGCTTTTGCTTCCTTGACCAGCATACCAGCGGGACGGGCATGGATGCCCAGAGGATCATTGATGGTATATTCAAACTGCTTCATATTATTAGCCTCCTAAATCGTTATGATATTCCATTACTTGCTCAGTTCGATGACAACGTCATCATTGGTAACAGCATTGCCGGTGTGACCGTTCAGGGAAGCAAAATCATCCACATTGCAAACCAGAACAGGGGTAATGGTATTCAGACCGGCAGCCTTGATTCCTTCCAGATCTGCTTCGAACATCAGCTGGCCCTTCTTGACCTTCTGACCATTCTTCACATGAGCTTTGAAGCACTTGCCGCCCAGGCCAACAGTTTCCAGACCCACATGGATCAGAATCTCAGCGCCGTTTTCAGCTACCAGGCTGCATGCATGGCCGGTTTCAAACATAGTATCTACGGTAGCATTGCAGGGAGCATATACCTTGCCGTCAGCAGGGATAATGGCAATGCCTTCACCCAGTATACCCTGGGCAAAAGTAGGATCGGGAACTTCTGCTACAGGCACGGTCTGACCAGCCATAGGAGCAAAAATATGATTGGGATCAAAGGTTTCTTCTTTCTTACCAAACAGTTTATCAAAAAGACCCATATTATTTCCTTCTTTCTATATTACTTGATCAGAGCCAGGCACTCGTAAGGCCGCAGAGTCAGATCAGTGAGGGCGGTGGCATTGTCCCAGTTTGCGATTAGAACATCGGTATTTTCCCAGCCCTGGGGCAGGGTTACAGGGGCTTCTTCACTGGTAAAGTTACACATCACCAGCATCTCCTGGGAATCGGTATAACGGCGGTAAGCCAGAACGTTCTCGTCTTCCTTCATCAGGAATTCAATCTTGCCTTCGGAGATAACTTCCATCTCCTTACGCAGCTGAACCAGCTTCTTGTAGAAAGCACGGACAGAAGTCTCATCATTCATCTGTGCGGCAGCGTTGATCTGACGGTAGTTTTCAGGAGGATAGATCCAGGGAGTACCGGTGGTGAAACCGGCGGCGTGGCTGTCGTCCCACTGCATGGGAGTACGGCCATTGTCGCGGCTGCGCTCTGCCAGGATCTGCAGAGCCTCTTCGGAGGTCTTGCCGTTTTCCATGAGGATCCGGTAGTAGTTCAGGCTTTCCACATCCCGGTACTGGTCAATGGAGGTATAGTGAGGGTTGGTCATGCCAATCTCTTCACCCTGATAGATGTAGGGAGTACCTCGCATCAGATGGATGGCGGCAGCCAGCATCTTGGCGGATTCCTTCCAGTACTTGTCCTCGTTGCCGAAGCGGCTGACGGCCCGGGGCTGGTCATGGTTGCACCAGAATAGGGCATTCCAGCCGTCCCCTGCCTGCATTCCCTCCTGCCAGGTGCAGAAGAGATCCTTCAGCTTCATCAGGTCGGCGGGCATTAGGCTCCACTTATCGCCATCCTTGTAGTCAACCTTCAGATGATGGAAGCTGAAGACCATGCTCAGCTCCTGTTCCTTGGGAGCGGTGTAGCGGACACAGTTGTCCAGGCTGGTGGAGGACATCTCACCGACGGTGGTCATATCTGCAATGCCTGCATCACGAACCATTTCCTTCAGGAATTCGTGGACATGCCGTCCGTCAGTATAAAAACGGCGGCCATCGCCGATATCGTCATTTTCAAAAATCTCAGGCTTGGAGATCAGGTTTACCACATCGAAGCGGAAACCCTGAATGCCCTTGGTCTTCCAGAACCGCAGAACATTCTTCAGTTCCTCACGGACTTCGGGATTTTCCCAGTTCAGATCTGCCTGAGTTACATCGAACAGGTGCAGATACCATTTTCCCAGAGAGGGCACATATTCCCAGGCAGGGCCACCGAACTTGGACACCCAGTTGGTGGGGATTTTATCGGGGGTGCCGTCCTTGAAGATGTAGTAGTTCTGGTACTTTTCGTCACCGGCCAGAGCCTTCTGGAACCACTCGTGCTCGGTGGAGGTGTGGTTGAAGACCATATCGAACATGAGGCCGATGTTTCTCTTATCGGCTTCGGCGATGAGCTCTTCCAGTTCCTCCATGGTACCGAACCGGGGATCCACTGCGCAGTAGTCGGAAACGTCATAGCCATTGTCACGCTGGGGGCTGGGGAAGAAGGGAGTGCTCCACAGCAGTTCCACACCCAGCTCCTGCAGGTAGTCCAGCTTGGAGGTAATGCCCTTCAGATCGCCTTCGCCGTCTCCGTTGGAGTCGCAAAAGCTTTTGGGGTAGACTTGATACACAACTTTGTTCTTAAAATTTCCCATGAGAAGTCTCCTTTGATACGGGTATCCGGGAAAAACCGAAGTCTTTCCCGGAACCTATTTTAAGAGGCGAATCAGGCGATGTTCTTGCGCTTGCCGATGATGACAGTCAGTACGAAGGGCACTGCGATGGCGATCAGCATGGCGATGGCGAAGGTACCCATGGACTGGGGCTGCATGGACAGGATGCCGGGCAGACCGCCGACACCGATGGAGTTTGCGGTGGAGGAGGTCATGACGGAGAAGGCACCGGCGATACCGGAACCGATCATGGCGCAGATGAAGGGGAAGTTGTACTTCAGGTTGACACCGAACATGGCGGGCTCGGTAACACCCAGGTAGCAGGAGATGCAGGAGGGAATGTTGACTTCCTGAGCACGGGCGTTCTTGCGCTGCAGGTAGATCATGCCCAGAACGGCGGAACCCTGAGCGATGTTGGACAGAGCGATCATGGGCCACAGCATGGTGCCGCCGAAGTCAGCGCACAGCTGGGTGTCGATGGCGTTGGACATGTGGTGCAGACCGGTGATGACCAGAGGTGCATAGAAGAAGCCGAATACAGCGCCGAACAGCAGACGCAGGGAACCGGTGATGCCGGCATAGACGAAGTTGGAGATCCAGGAACCGATGGTCCAGCCGATGGGGCCCAGAACGAAGTGAGCAGCCATGACAGCCAGCAGCAGGCTGCAGAAGGGAACCACAATCATGGAGATGACAGCAGGCGTGACCTTACGGAAGAACTTTTCCAGATAGACCAGAGTGAAACCTGCCAGCATGGCGGGGATAACCTGAGCCTGGTAGCCGATCATATCCACCTTAACAAAGCCGAAGTCCCACTGGGGAATAACGGCGGCAGCATTCACAGCATATGCATTCAGCAGCTGGCCGGAAACCAGAGTCAGACCCAGAACGATGCCCAGCATCTGGTTGGTACCCATCTTCTTGGTGATGGACCAGCAGATACCGACAGGCAGCATGTGGAAGACGGCTTCGCCGATGAGCCACAGGAAGTGGTCAACGCCTGCCCAGAACTGGCTCAGCTGAACCAGAGTAGCGGTGCCGCCTTCGAAGAGGTACAGGCTGTCGATAACGTTACGGAAGCCGAGGATCAGACCGCCGGTAATAATTGCGGGAATCAGGGGAGCGAAGATCTCTGCCAGAGCGGTCATGATGCGCTGCAGCGCGTTCTGATTCTGCTTGGCTGCGGACTTAGCCTCGTCTTTGCTGACGCCTTCGATGCCGGAAATGGCGACGAAGTCGTTGTAGAAGTCAGCAACAGTGTTGCCAATGATGACCTGGAACTGGCCAGCCTGGGTGAAGCTGCCCTTAACGGAAGGGATAGCCTCGATGGCTTCGATGTTTGCCAGTGCGGGATCGTTCAGAACGAAGCGCATTCTGGTCATGCAGTGGCTGACTGCTGCGATGTTTTCCTTGCCACCAACCAGCTCCAGCAGCTTGGCGGCATCCTGCGTGTACTTGCCCATAATTGTGGTTCCTCCTGTATATTTTTGTTTTGAACTTGTTTGAACAAGTTCCTTGTGGCATCTTTATATCACACTTGTTTGAACAAGTCAACAAAGAAATAGTAAGTTATTTCCCATAAATATATAATTTGTAACAATATACAAAACCGATATTTACGTTTTGTTCATTATTACTATCACAGATTATTTAGACGATTCACAGCTGCTTGTAATTGTTTCCTTTATTCGCTGATTTGTACACTTGATTTTTACGGATACTTCCGATATACTATTCGATGTTCAAACATGTTTAAGAAGGTGGTGTCTTTGACGAAGTCCAAATTTGAAGAAATCTACAGAGATTTAAAGTATCATGTGGAGCAGGGAGATTATCTGTATAGCGAACTGCTTCCCTCTGAAAATAATCTGATTGGAATTTATGACTGCTCCCGCAATACTATCCGCCGGGCCATTGCCGGACTAGTGGGGGACGGTTATGTTCAGGCTGTCCACGGTAAGGGTGTGCAGGTAATTTTTCAGCCCTCGGAAAAAACCAATTTTACCGTCGGCCGCATTGAATCCTTCCAGGAAACCGCTGCCAGAAACCGGATGACCTATTGCACAAAAGTAGTTGTTTACGAAACAATTACCGTTGATGAGTCCCTGTCCCGGGAAAGCAGCTTTCCTGTAGGCAGTGAAGTACTTCATATCTGCCGTGTCCGCAGAGTGGATGACAAGCCCCTGATTTTGGACGTTAACTATTTCCTGAAATCCGCTGTTCCCGGTTTGACAAAAGAAATCGCAGAAAACTCCATCTACGCTTACCTGGAACAGGAATTAAAGATGCAGATTGTCACCAGTAAGCGAAAAATTACGGTAGAAAAGGCCACACCCCAGGACCGGGAACTGATCTTTATGGACAGTTATAACTGCCTGGCTGTGGTGACCAGCAATACCTTTAATTCTGACGGTGTGATGTTCGAATATACCCAGTCCCGGCATCAGCCGGAATACTTTTCCTTCCACGATACTGCTACCCGAAAGAAAGCTGCAACTTAACAAATAAACACCTCTGGCTTTTCTTCGCCAGAGGCGTTTTTTGTGTCAATATTTCACCAAATTATTCCAGATGTACAAACTGCAGGCATGGCTTGGTCACAGCACAATCAGAACGACAGCGAATATCTACACCCATTTGGACGAAAACAACAAGCTGTCTTCTGCCAATGCCATCATCGCAATCCTAGGCGAAATGTAAAAATCTCAGAGCAGGAAAACTGCTCTGAGATTTCAGATGGTGCCGCTGACCGGGCTCGAACCGGTACTCTGGAAACCAGAACGAGATTTTAAGTCTCGGGTGTCTACCTATTCCACCACAACGGCATATACGGTGGGACTATGGTTTTGGTTCAGGGGGAATCATACCACAATCCCACCGGATTTGTCAAGGCTTTTCCAACTGATCCAGGTTTCGGGTAAAGGGTTCCAGGCAGTTTTCCAGGAACCAGGCCACTTCTTCCCGCTGGGCCGCTTCCAGAGCGGCCAGAGTCTGTGCAGAAGCTGTGGAAAACTCCTGATTTCCGGCTTTCAGTTCTTCCAGACACTTGATGTAGGCGGCCAGCTTGTCCGCGGCTTTGACAATGGGGTTTACTGCCTCGTTTTGTTCCAGAACATAGTCCCGGTAGCTCTCCCGCAGGGCCGGGGGGAGCATGGAGAGTAGTTTTTCACCCGCCGCATCCTCCACCACCCGGTAAGCCTGACGAAGTTCCGGGGAGTAATACTTGATGGGGGTGGGCAGGTCGCCGGTGAGAATTTCGGCGACATCGTGATACAGAGCCGCCACGGCGCACTGCTCCGGGTCAGGGCCGGGCAGATGAAGAATGTCCCGGCGGATGAGGGCCAGGGCATGGGCCAGAATGGCCACCTGGTGGCTGTGTTCCTGTAGGTTTTCCGAAAAACTATTGCGCATCAGCCCCCACCGGGTGATATAGCGCATTCTGCCCAGAAAGGCATAAAATTCATTGGCCATTACAGGGCCTCCGCCATTTCTTCCAGCATGGGCACCAGCTGGCGCACCTGATGGCAGTACCGGCTGCCGCCGATCTCATCTTCTTCCCGGAAGCCCCAAAGGACACTGAGGCAGGGAACACCGGCATTTTTGGCCGTCAGTACGTCTACCTCGCTGTCGCCTACATAGATGCAGCGGTCGGCACCGATGGCCTCCATGGCTTTCTTGATCATCTGGGGGGCGGGCTTCCGGGGGCAGTCCTTGGTTTCACCCAGGGCAAAGACCCCGGGAAAATAGGCGGCGCACAGGGGTTTTACCGCCGTATCCGGCTTGTTGGACACAATGGCAATGGGGTATTTTTCTTGGAGCGTGGCCAGGGCTTCCAGAATGCCCGGGTAGGGGGCGGTTTTTACCTGGCAATGCTCCGGATAATCCGCCTGAAACGCCGCCAATACCGGGGCCGGGTCTGCACCCTCCGGCACCGCCTGGGCGATGAGCCGTCCGGCACCGTTTCCCACAAAACGGCGAACCTCCTCCAGACTTCTCTGGGGGTAGCCAAAGAGGGCCAGGCTTCTGTTGGTGGCATCCATCAAATCCTCCAGGGTATTCAGCAGGGTGCCGTCCAAATCAAATAAAATTCCGGTTTTCATACCATTCCTCCGTTTTTCAGCATACGAATGTCATCCCCCACAAAGGGCACCCGGCGATAGCTGCCCCGGAGCCGGGAAGCGATTTGGGGGGTGTAGCGTTTGCCGATGTCCTCTGTGGTCAGGTTCGTGGAAATAATGGTGGGTTTGCCCGCCAGAAGACGGTCATTGATCAGGCTGTAGAGGGCCACGTTCGTAAACTGCCCGGGCATTTCCGTACCCAGGTCGTCCAGGATCAGCAAATCGCACCGGGTAAAGTTTTCGCACTCCCGGCGGCATTCCTCGTCACCGCCGAACTTGGCCCGCTCCATTTTGGTAAACAGGTGGCCCGCAGTCTCATAGGCCACGGAGTAGCCCCGGTCGGCCACAGTCCGGGCAATGCAGGCGGACAAAAAGGTTTTGCCCAGGCCGGGGTTGCCGGAGAGTAGCAGACTTTCGGATTTTTCCGAGAAGAACACGGCGTAAGTCTTGCAGTCCCGGAGATTCTTTTCCATAATGGTCCGGGGGCTGACGCCGTAGTTGGGGTCTATCCGGTCCGGATAATAGTCCAGCCGGAAAGCGCCAAAGCTGTCCCGGTTGCCGGAAAGAATGGAAACCTCCTTTTTTTGCTCCTGACGGCAAAGCTCCCTTAAGCATTCGCACATGGTAGAGCCGATATAGCCGCTGCCCCCACATTTGTCGCAAATGGGGGAGTCGTCCAGAAAGCCCTCCTCAAAGTGCGCAAGACACAGTTCCTCCCGCTCCCGCTGCAAAGCCAGATTCTCCTGCCGGGCACGGCTCAATTCCTGCTGGCCGTCAGTTCCCGCCTGAAAAGCGGCTCTGGCGGCATGGGCCATGGTCATGCGCAGCTGCCGGTCAATTTCACGAAGCCGGGGCACCTGGGCATAGGCAAGGGCCAGATGCTGCCGGTTTTCGGATTCCCGGTCTTCCTTGGCCTGGGCAAGCCTGGCTCTGGCCCGGAGAACCACTTCCGCACTGTATCCCATGGATCATCCCTCCTGAAACATTTTTCTGATGGCGGCTGCCTCGTCTGCGTCCAGAGGACGGCGTTCGGTTCGAATGTCCGCCTTTTTGTCCCCGGCCTGTACGGCCTGGGCGGTGTGCAAGCCCTGGCCGTGCCAACGCTGCAAAATCTTATTCATGTAAGCCCAGTTGAGCCCGCCGGTATTTAGGCACGTCCGCTCATAGGCCATGGCAATGGCTTCGTTATCAAAGCCCATTTCCAGCCAGCTCTGGGCATAACGCTCCTCCGCCGGGGTCAGATTCCGGCCCCGGATCTGCAATGCGTTCATCAGCTGGGAAAGCCGGGAAGCCCGGACGTTCTGGGACTGAATAAAGGCCGAGGCTTCTTCAATGCTGTCAATGCCCCGCTCGGCCCAGGCATAGGCCTCTTTCTCAATGGTCCGCAGACTGGGATTCCGGCTGCTGCCCCGGCGGCGGGCACGGTCTTTGCAATAGCAAATGAGCATCTGGATGACTTCCCCGGGCATATTGAGATACCGTACAAAACCCAGCAGGATTTTCAGTTCCTCAATATTCAGCGCCCGGCCCAGAAGCCGCTGGACCTCGCCGTAAAGGGCACGGAAAGAACTGTCAGTGTCCACGGCCTGCACCACGTCCCGCTCGGTATAGTCCGGCCGTTCCCCGGGAGCCACCCGGATGGGCCGCTCCTCCGGCCAAAGGCCCATCTGCCGCAGTGTGGCGGTAGCGCAGGACACCCGGGCTCCGCTGAGAGACAGCTCCTGCTCGGCATTGGCCGGATCGTTGCCGCTTTGTACATATAAATACACCAGCGCAGCCTCAGGGCTGGCAGCCCCCAGAAGCTTGCGCATATCCGTTTCGGAAACGGTAATGGTCTGTGCAATCATGGTTATTCCCTCGAATTTCTTCGCATTTGAGAACTATTATACAGACCCAAAGGCAAATTGTCAAAAGCTATCTTTTTCCGGAAAACCGGATTGCATTTTTGAGGTGCTGCGGTATAATAAGAAAAAGAAAAGGGAGGAATACACCATGACTGTTGAAGAAAGAATCACCCAATGGATGCAGGGCCGGGAAGAAGAACTGGTGGCGGCACTGGCTCCCATTATTGCGGCGGAGTCCACCTGTGCAGAGCCTCAACCCGGTATGCCCTTTGGCCCCGGCCCGGCTCTGGCGCTGGAACGTGCCCTGGCCCTGGCCCACAGTTGGGGCTTTGCCACGGAAAACCACCAGGGCTATGTAGGGACTGCTGACCTGAATGACAAGCCGGAGGGGCTGCATGTTCTGGCCCACCTGGATGTGGTAGGAGCCGGTGACGGCTGGGATACAGACCCCTATACCCTGGTTCGGGAGGGAGACCTGATTTACGGACGGGGTACGGACGATGATAAAGGCCCGCTGGTGGCGGTTCTGCTGGCCATGCGCTGTGTCCGGGAGTTGGGGCTGCCCCTGTCCAAAAATGTCCGGCTCATTATGGGTACCGATGAAGAAACCGGCTCCCGGGATATTGAATACTATTATAAATCCCATCCTTTCGCCCCCTACACCCTGTCCCCGGATGCGGATTTCCCGGTGACCAATATTGAAAAGGCCCATTATGCTCCCAAATTCTCTGCCCGCTGGGAGAAAACCCTGGGAAGCGGCGTTCGGGTTCTGTCTATAGAGGGCGGTATCCGTACCAATGTGGCCCCTGCCAACTGTAAGGCGGTGCTGCAACATGTGGATATGCGGCAGCTGGAAGAAATTCTTGACAGAATCACCCGGGAGACCGGCGTGAATATGACCGCCCGGCAGGAGGGAGACACCGTACTGCTCACCGCAACAGGCATCCAGGCCCACGCTTCCACCCCGGATGAGGGCAAAAACGCCATTACGGCGGTGCTGCAGGTCCTGGCTCGGCTGCCCCTGGCAGAGGGAGCCGCCGAAAACTGCGTAAAAGCCCTGCACACCCTGTTCCCCTATGGGGATAACCGGGGGGCGGCTCTGGGCGTTGCCATGGAAGACCGGGAATCCGGCGCCCTGACCCTATCTCTGACCCTGCTGACTCTGACGGAAACCGGCTTTGAGGGCCGCTTTGATTCACGGGCACCGCTGTGCGCCACCCAGGAAAATCTTTGCCGGGTAACGGAAGAAAAAATGGCCGCTCTGGGCTGGGAATGCAAAGGGGATATGCTTCCGGCCCACGTGGTAGACGGGGAGTCGGACTTTGTAAAGACCTTGCTTTCCGCTTACGAGACCTTTACAGGCCGAAAGGGCTACTGCGAGGCTATCGGCGGTGGCACCTATGTCCACGAGATCCCCGGCGGCGTGGCCTTTGGTGCTGGAGAACATGATTTCGATTCCCGACTCCACGGTGCCAACGAGCGGGCACGGCTTAGCCAGCTGCTCAAAACCGCCTGTATCTACGCTCTGGTGATTTCCAAGCTCTGCGCATAAAAAGCCCAGACCCTTCCCCCCGGCCCCTATCGTTTTTAGGGGACTGGGGGTGAATGTAAAAAAGAGCGAAATTTGGAAAAAAGTTCTTGACAAATGCGTATTCCGGTGGTAATATAACCGGGCTATTCAGCAGGGCGCAGAAATGAAGCGGCTGGACAGCCTACAGAAACGAAAAGTTTTAAGAATTTAGAAAAAAGTTCTTGACAAACAGTTCGCTCAGTGGTATGATAAAAAAGTTCAAGCGCGAGCGAGAACGGCTGCATCTTGTAAATTGAATAACGTAAAGACAAACTATAACACCTTGGACAATTAATGGAATTGTT
>CAKTPO010000022.1 GCA_934591845.1 uncultured Oscillospiraceae bacterium
TCTTGACATGAACAATGCTCCCTTCGTGATTGACAGTGTTTTTATTTCACTGTCTCTCATAAAGGGAGCATATCAGAAATTCAAGCATTGGGGCAATTTTTGTATACAATTTATTCAGCCGCGCGGAAAGAGACTTACCGTCTGCGTTTTTTCCTCCATTTGTCACCCAGCAGACTGTCCACCAGCTGCTCCACCTCGGTTTTCTCGCCGTTTAGAATCCGCTGGATGTCGCTTTTTTGTTCCGGGGTGGCTTTGCGGTAGAGCTGGATGAGCTTGGTTTCTCCGGCGGTGAGCTTTAGCGCACCCGGGGCCTTTGGAGTGACGGTTCCGTTTACCAGGGAGGTCTGGGTCACGCCGGTGGCCTTGGCAATGGCTTTCAGGGCCTTCTGGGGCAGCTCCAACTCTCCACGCTCGGCCTTGCTGATGTCCCCGGCGGAAAGCCCCACCTGCTGGGCAAGGGCCGCCTGGGTCAGCTTGGCCCCGGTACGGGCGGCACGGATGGCATCTCCTGTTTTGCTTCCCATAAATCCTCCTTGCTCCTGCGGCAACGAAAGACCGCTGACTTTAGGCTTATTATACCCTGTTATAGACCACTTTGCAACGAAAAAAATACAACAATCGGAGAAACCGTAGGGAACGGCCTATGTGCCGTTCCGGGCCATTGCGAATAGAACGCATGCGGACAAAACGAAACCACCCAACGACATGTCATTCCGAGCGAAACGTAGTGAGCCGAGGAATCTTCCCAAGTGGCAAATTTTACCTTGCGGTGGTTCTTTGAACAACGTGGTGGATTCCTCCACTCGCTCGCTCGGTCGGAATGACAAAAAGAGGGGGCGTGTCTGGTTTTTATTGGTAACGGTTCCGTCCTTTCGGGTGCGGAACGGCACATAGGCCGTTCCCTACGATTACGCTGAAAGGTGTATGTTTTCAACGGCGTGTTACAAGAACGGGTGTTTTTCATTGTAGGAACCACAGGCGCAGAGGTAGAACGTCCCCCTCACAAAAATTATCAATTGTCAATTGTCCATTGTCAATTCGTAATAACTGTCAACTGTCCACTGTCAACTGTCAACTTTTTCCGGTGTTTCCCTGTTTTTCAGCACCCGACAATACCCCGTGCCGTACTGCACGCACCGGGAGACCCGGCTTAATGTGGCGGAGGAAATGTCGCTTTGGGCGATGACCTGGTTATAGGTGTTGCCCTCTAATAAAAGTTTAGCGGCAAAAAGCCGTTCGGCCATTTTTTCCAGTTCCTTTTGGGTGCAGAGATCCTCAAAAAGGGCCTGAACCTGCTGGGGGTCTTCCAGCGAGGCGATGCAGCGGTATAGATGGTCGATTTTTTCCTGTTTGTCCAAAATAGCTTCTCCTTAATCTTTGTAAAAGTTCATTTTTTCCTCAGCCCTCTGGAATACCAGGGTCAGCAGCCCGGAGAACAGCAGGTAGAAAGCCCCGGTATAGAACATGGGCCAGATGAGGCCGTCGCTTTTGATAAAGGACTGGCCCATCCACATGACCTCATACACCGCAATGACCCGGGCCAGAGAGGTGTCTTTGACCAGGGTGATGATTTCATTGCCCATGGAGGGAACTATGCGCTTGACCACCTGCAGGAGCAAAATGTGGATAAAAATCTGGCTCCGGCTCAGGCCCAGGGCCTGGCCTGCTTCCGACTGCCCGGCGGGGATGCTTTCAATGCCGCCCCGGTAGATTTCGCTGAAATAGCAGGCGTAGTTGATGGAAAAGGCCAGAATCACCGCCGTAAACCGCCCCATGGCAGGAAGCCCAAACAGCAGCCCCGGGCCGTAAAACACCACGATGAGTTGGAGCATCAAAGGGGTGCCCCGGATGACCCAGACGATACACTTCATCACGTACCGCACCGGGGAAAACCGGGTCATGGTGCCAAAACAGACCAAAAGGCCCAGGGGAATGGAGAACACCAGGGTCAAAAGGAAGATATTCATGGTCTCACCGAAGCCCCTCATCAGGGCTTCGGTGACGGTAATAAACTGCTCCATGGTTACTTTACCAGGGTCAGGCTGTATTTGGCGGCCAGGGCATCCAGGGTGCCGTCAGCCATCAGATTTTTCATAATGTCATTGACCTTTTGGGTCAGGTCCGAGTCCTTGCGGAAACCAATGCCGTATTCCTCGGAGCTGAGCTCCATGGCAACGACCAGGTTTTCATACCCGGTGCCGGGGCCGGTCATGGCGTTGGCCATGGTGATGTCGATGACACAGGCATCGGTGGTACCGGCGGCGGTCTCCATCAGGGCGGAGGCCTGGGACTGAACGGAGGTACAGGTCGCGCCGGTCAAATCCTTCACGGCGGCTTCCCCGGCGGAACCGGCTTCTACGGCGAAGTTCAGGCCCTGCAGCAGTTCTACGGCATCATAGCCCTCTGCGGTGTCCTTGGGCATGACCACCACCTGGGCGTTTTTTACATAGGGGTTGGAGACACTGGTATTGCGCTTGACTTCCTCCGTAATGGTCATGCCGTTCCAGATGCAGTCAATGGCCTTGGAATCCAGCTCGAAGAACTTGTTGTCCCAGTCAATTTCAATGAATTGGGCTTCCACCCCCAGCTCCTTGGCCACGGCCTTGGCAAATTCCGCATCAAAGCCTGTCCACTGGCCGGAGGCATCCTGATAGTCCATGGGTTCATAGCTGGTGACACCCACTACCAGGGTGCCTTTTTTCTGAATGTAGTCGGTGTCGGATTCCGTTTTCTTTCCACAGGCACTGAAAAGAAGAAGGGTGGAAAGGGCCAAAAGCAGGGTGATGAATTTTTTCATAGGGGGTACTTCCTTTCTATTCCCGGTAAGGTTTTTTATCTGATGGGTGCATTATACTTTATCTCGCTAAAGCTGTAAAGCACTTTATCACGCTAAAGCGATAAATTGTAGGGATGCACAAATCAAAACAGGGGAACGGAAGGGGAGTGAGTGGAAATTCACGAAAAATCCCCGCCTTTCGGTGTTTCAAAAGGCGGGGATGAGGGTGTTTAATTGACTCTCCGCCGCCAGGTGTGGCGGGACAGGAGGCACAGAATGGGGAAAATTTCCAGTCTGCCCAGCAGCATGTCCAGAATCAGCACCAGCTTGCTCAGGGTGCTGAAAGCGGAAAAATTACAGGTAGGGCCGACGGCTTCCAGGCCGGGGCCGATGTTATTGAAGCAGCACAGTACCGCGGAAAAATTGGTGCCGGTGGAGAAGCCGTCCAGGCTCAGCACCAGGAAGCTGACAAAAAGAATGAACACATAGGCGATCAGGTAGGCATTGGTGGTTTCCACGATTTTGTCGTCCACCACCTGACCGTTGCTGCGAACCATTTCCACCCGCCGGGGATGGAGCATTTGGAAGAAGCTTCTGCGCAGACTCTTAAACAGCAGCAGCACCCGGGAGACCTTGATACCGCCGCCGGTGGAACCGGCACTGGCACCGACCACCATGAGGCACAGCAAAATGGTTTTGGAGAAGCTGGGCCACAGGTCAAAGTCTGTGGTGGCAAAGCCGGTGGTGGTCATAATGCTGGAAACCTGGAAAGCCGCATGACGGAAGGTCTCCCCCAGGCTGCCGTACTGTCCCCGGACGTTCCATGTGATGAGCAGGGCACTGCCCAGGGCGATGCCAAAATAGGCCCGCAGTTCTTCGTCCTTAAACACCGCCCCCCACTGCCGCAGCATGAGCAGATAGTAGCAGGAGAAGTTGACACCGAAGAGGAACATGAACACGGTGGTCACGTTTTGCAGATAGGGACTGTAGCTGGCAAAGGAGTCGTTGCGGACACCAAAGCCGCCGGTACCCGCGGTGCCGAAAGCGTTGCACACCGCCTCAAAGGCGGGCATACCGCCAAAGAGCAGGAAGCAGATGTCTGCAATGGTGAGGATGATGTAGAGAAAGTACAAAATCCCTGCGGTTTTCCGCATTTTGGGCACCAACTTTCCTACGCTGGGGCCGGGGCTTTCTGCCCGCAGCAGGTGCATGGTAAAGCCCTTGCCCTGGTCGGTGCTGGGAACAATGGCCAGCAGGAACACCAGAACACCCATGCCGCCCACCCAGTGGCTGAAGCTGCGCCAATAGAGGATGCCCTTTGGAAGCCCCTCTACGGCGGGGAGGATGGAAGCGCCGGTGGTGGTAAAGCCGGAGACGATTTCAAACAGCGCATCAATAAACCGGGGAATGACACCGGAAAGCAGGAAAGGCAGGCTCCCCGCAAGACTTAAAATCAGCCAGCTCATGGCAACGCACACCATGCCGTCGGTGGCGTAGAAGTTGCTTTTGGCAGCCTTGCAGAAAAACCACAGCACTCCGGAAATGGCGACCAGCAGGGTCATGGTGCCTAAGAAAGCGAAAACCGCTCTGTATTCCTCACAGTAGAGACTGATAAACGTGGCGGGAATCATAAAAATGGCTTCCAGCAGCAGGATCTGGGCGATGAATCGCCCCATCATTTTATAGTTCATGGCCCGGCCTCACGCAAAAATATCGTTGAGCTGCCGCAGTACCACGCCGCTGTTGGTCACCACGATGATGGTGTCGCCTGCCTGGAATACGGAATCGCCGTTGGCGATCTCCGTGGCGGCACCGTGGCTGATGCTGACCACCAGCACGTTGGACTTGAGCTTGATGTCTTTCAGAGGAACGCCGCAGTGGCGGGTGGTTTCGTCGGCCAGGAACTCCATGGCCTCGGCCTGACCGTCGGCAATGGTGTGGACGGAAATGGCGGCACCGGTCTGGTTCTGCATGGCCCGGACGTACCGGACAATGTTGTTGCAGCACAGCTCCTTGGGGCACACCACGCTGCCTAAGGACAGGGAGGCCACAATGCCGCCCCGGTCCGCATGGCTGAGCTTGGTGATGACCTTGGGGACCCCCTGGGACATGCCGTAGAGGGAGACGATCATATTGAGCTCATCCAGGCCCGTCAGGGTCACCAGGGCATCACATTGGGAAAGACCCTCGCTGTCCAGCAGATATTGGTCCGAAGCATCCCCGTGGATGATCTCCGCATCGGGGAGCAGAGCGCAGAGCTTCTGGCACCGGGCGGCATCGCGTTCCACGATGACACAGCCGATACCGGCCTTTTGCAGCCTGGCTGCAAGATAGTAGCTGACCCGTCCGCCGCCGCAGAGCATGACCCGCCGGATCTGCCGGGTGAGAATGCCCAGGTTTTTAAGCAGGGTGGTCAGGTTCTCGGAAAGGGCGGTGATAAACAGCCGGTCACCCTCCCGCAGAACAAAGTCGCCGCCGGGGGTAATGGTGGTGCCCCCCCGCAGGACGGCGCAGACCAGAACCTTGCAGCGGATAATGGCCCGCATGTCTGCCAGCCGCACATTGCACAGCTTGCTGCCGCTGTCCACCCGAAGCTCTACGATTTCCGTCCGACCCTTGGCGAAGGTATCCCGCCGCAGGAAGCCCGGGTATTTGAGCAGCCGGTCAATTTCCGTGGCAGCCTGATTTTCAGGGTTCATAAGCATGGACAGGCCAAAAAGCTCCCGCATCTGGAAAATCTGTTCCGTGTACTCCGGGTTCCGAACCCGGGCGATGGTGTGCAGTTTGGGGTTCATGGTGTGGGCGGTGGTGCAGCACAGAAGGTTAATTTCATCGGCCCCGGTGGCGGCGATCAAAAGGTCTGCATTCCGGACACCGGCCTGGCGCAGGATCTCCATAGATGCGCAGTTGCCCTGGATGGACATGACATCGTAGCGTTCTACGGTGGATTCCAGCGGAAGAAGCTTGGAGTCGATGATGGTAACGTCGTACCCTTCGCCGGTAAGCTGCCGGGTCAGGGTGGAGCCCACCTTGCCGTCACCCGCAATGATTATTTTCATATCTGCCTCCGTTTGTGAAGAAGAATATTTTTGGGGAACTTTTGCCATATTACCAAACATTATAGCACTCCCTATTAAAAAAGGCAATCCATTTCCAAGGAATCCTCCGAAAACAGAGACATACAAGGAAATCTTTCGAAAGAAAGACAAAAAGCAATATTTAGGTGCACTAGTTGACAAAAATAAAAAAGTTCAAAATTCTTGAAAAAAACTCTTTACAAATGGGAAATCATCTGCTATAATCCGTCTTGTTCTTGGCCCGGTGGTGCAGTCGGTTAGCACGCCAGCCTGTCACGCTGGAGGTCGACGGTTCGAGTCCGTTCCGGGTCGCCAAGTATCTGCCTTGAAATGATGAACGTCATTTCAAGGCATTTTTTTACACATAGCAGCAAGCGCATGAGAAAACCGCCTGCACCCAGAGAAAGCCCCGGGTGCAGGCGGTCGATTTTTGGCGGTTTACTCTACACGGATCAGGTTGTAGTCTTTGGTTCCAACGCCCAGCTCCGCAGCGGCATCGATGGTGTGGGTGCCGTGGCGGGTGTTGATGCGCTCCAACAGATGATCCCGGCCCGGGTCTTTGGAGGCCAGTACCAGATCAATGCAGGCCTGGTCCAGGGCCACGGGGTCTAAGGAGGAGAGGATACCAATGTCTTTCATGCAGGGGTCTTCTGCAATGGCGCAGCAGTCGCAGTCCACGCTCATGTTGCACATGATGTTGACAAAGGCCATGTTGCCCTTGAAGAAGGAGACCACACTGCTGGCGGCATCGGCCATGCTTTCCAGAAAATCATCCTGGGGGGCCACATTGTCCCAAAGCTTGTATTGGTCGTCGGTCTTTCCTGCAGAGTGGATATAGGCCTTTCCGGCGCTGGAAGCGCAGCCGATGGACAGCTGCTTTAGTGCCCCGCCAAAGCCGCCCATGGGGTGGCCCTTAAAGTGGGAGAGCACCAGCATGGAATCGTAGTTGGCAAGATTTTTTCCCACCAGATTCTTGTGGATCTGCTTGCCGCCCGGAATGGGCAGTTCCAGATCCGGGCCCTCGCTGTCCATGAGGTCTACCGGGAAATAGTGGCTCCAACCGTGGTATTCCAGAAGCTTCAAGTGCTTGTCCGTGGTGTTCCGGGCACCGTCATAGGCGGTGTTGCACTCTACAATGGTGCCGCCTACGGCATCAATGGTGGGCTTCATAAATTCGGGCCGGAGGAAATTCTGGTTGCCCTTTTCACCGGAGTGGACCTTGATGGCCACCTTGCCGGGGAGCTCCTTGTTCAGAAGCTTCAAGAGTTTGGTCACGTTTTCCGGGGTGAGGACGGGGGTAAAATATACGTTTGCTTTTTCCATAAGTCAAACCTCCTTCATGGGAAGCGGAATAGAATATGGCCTGGGCTTCCCTTGCTGTCTGCATTTATAGTACTATACCCCGGACGGATGTCAAGAATTTTTTTATCGGTTTGTTTTGTGGCTTTGGGGAAAACTGGTATTGGCAGGGGCCTGGGAACAAACCGTCGGCGGTACCGGTGGATTTCATGGTTGCCTCCCTTGTGTTTCCGGGGAAACCGTGGTATAATGCTTTTGTTTCTGCCTATTTATTGTGTATGATTGTGCTGCAAGGAGAAGTCAGATGAAAAAATGGATGTTTGCGGCATCTGTGATGCTGCTGTTTTTGCTGTCCGGCTGCGGAAAAGAGGAGGCCGTGGAGACGACAAGGGATTCCACAGCCCCTGTGGAATCCCTTTCCATGGTGGTCACCGAGGATACCATCGGGGAGTTGGAGCAGTATCCCGATTTGCGCCAACTGGATTTGAGGGGCAGCCGCTGCTACGCCGCCATTGAAGAATACAAATCCCGCCACCCGGAAGTGGAGGTCACTTATAACGTCACCCTGGGCAATCAGCAGGTCTCTACGGAGGCGGAGACCCTGGAATTGGAGCCGGAGGATACGGACTTTGACCGGCTCATGGAGGACCTGCAATATTTGCCAAAGCTTCGGCAGGTCACGCTGGAGGGAACGGCACTGACCCGAGAGGAGCTTTCCCAGCTGCGGGACACTTACGAAGAAACCGCCTTTACCTGCCAGTTCTCCATTCTGGGAACCACTTACCCGGAGGATACCCAGGAGCTTCACTTGTCCCAAATGACAGGGGCGGAAGCGGCGGAAGTGGCGGAAGTCCTGCAGAGGCTTCCCATGCTTCAAATCGTTGAGCTGATGGACGGGGAGGACAAAAGCCAACTGACCCTTGAAGATGTAGCCAAGCTTCAAAAAGCTGTTCCCGGGGCCAAGTTCCATTATAGCTTTGATTTGTTTGGCAAGCGGGTCTCCACTTTGGATGAGCGCATTGAGTTTAAGAACAAACGCCTGGGAGATGCCCGGGAGGAGGAACTGCGGCAGGCCCTGGATGTACTGAAAGACTGCAAGTATATGCTTCTGGAAAGCTGCCGGTTCAGCGACGAGGTTCTGGCCCAGTTGCGGGAGGACTACCGGGGCCAGACCAAAATCGTCTGGCGGATCTTCTTTGCCAAGTCCGGCAGCTGCCTGACGGACCGGACGGTGCTGCGGTATGTGTACAACGTGTACAACAGTACCGTCAAAAAGCTCCAATACTGCGAGGATGTGGAGTATATTGACTTTGGCCACAACGAGGCCCTGTCTGATTGGAGCTGGGTGGCCAACATGCCGAATCTGAAAGCCATTATTGTCTCCGGCTCCATTATTAAGGATCTGACTCCCTTTGAAAATTGCAAAAAGCTGGAATTTCTGGAACTTTCCAACTGCGGCCTGCTGACGGACATCACCCCTCTTTCTCAGTGTGAAAGCCTGAAGCGGCTGAACATCAGCTATACCAAGGTAGAAGATCTGTCCCCTCTGGATGATCTTCCTCTGGAATGCTTTGTCTATGTGAAGCCCAAGGCCAGCCAGGAGGAATTGGAGCGGTTTGATGAGCTCCACCCGGAGTGCGTGACCTCTTACGAAAATAACGAGTACGGCTACCCCTGGCGTTATGAGCAGGACGGCAGTTTCACACCGGCCTATGCGGAGCTTAAAGAGGTCTTTGGCTATCCCAATGCCAAGGATACACTGTGGTAAAGAATAAAAAACCTTGCAAACCGGGAAAAGATTGGTATAATAGCCGTGAAATCCGTTTTTTATGGTAAAAAGGAGATGCGTACCATGCGTCTTAGAAATCGAATTCTGCTTTGGCTGAGAAAGCGGCGGGGAAAACCCATGAGTCCCATGCAGATCATCGCCATGAGTTTTGCGGTGATCATCGCCCTGGGTACTTTCCTGCTGACCCTGCCCATTGCCGCCCGGAACGGACAGGCTACCCCGGTTCTCCCGGCCCTGTTTACCGCCACCTCCGCCACCTGTGTCACCGGGCTGACCCCCTTTGACACCTGGAGCCAGTGGTCCGGCTTCGGTCAGGCGGTGCTGCTGTGCCTCATTGAGGTGGGGGGGCTGGGCTTTATGTCCATGGCCACGCTGTTCGTCTTTCTGTTCCGCAGGCGGGTGGGCTTAAAGCAGCGGATGGTCATGGCCCAGGCGCTGAGTCTCAACGACATGGAGGGCGTGGTCCGGCTGCAACGGACGGTTCTCTACGGAAGCCTTAGCGTGGAGACCTTGGGCGCATTGATCCTGATGCTGCATTTCTGGCCCCGGTTTGGGCTGAAACACGCCCTGTGGCTGGGGGTATTCCACTCCGTTTCTGCTTTTTGCAACGCCGGTTTTGATATTTTCGGCTTTTTAGAGCCCGGGGCCAGCCTGGGCCTGTTTCAGGATGACCCGGTGGTGCTGCTGACCCTGGGAGCCCTGGTGGTCATCGGAGGCCTGGGCTTTCTGGTGTGGGAGGAACTGTCAGAGCGAAAGCCCTTCCGCAGGATGACGGTTTATTGCCGCCTGGTGCTGTGTACCACCCTGGCCCTGCTGGTTGTGGGCTGGGTGCTGACCTGCCTGTTGGAGTGGAACAATCCCCAGACCCTGGGGGCGTTGCCTGTGGGGCAGAAGCTTTTGGGGGGCCTTTTTCAGTCCGCAACCCTGCGTACCGCGGGCTTTGCGGCCCTGGATCAGGCAAAGCTCACCGAGGGGGGCAAGGCAGTCTCTATGTTGCTGATGCTCATTGGCGGCTCCTCCGGCTCCACCGCCGGCGGCCTGAAAACCGTGACCTTTGTGGTGCTGGCCCTGTTCCTGAGCGCAAGACTCCGGGGCAAGGGCACGGTGTGCGCATTCCAGCGCACCATCCCGGACGGCCAGGTTCTGGATGCCATGACCATTGCCATGACCATGGTGCTGCTGGCATTCTTTGGGGCGGTGTTCATCTGCGCCACCTCTCCCGTGAGCTTTGCCAATGGGCTGTTTGAGGCGGTATCCGCACTGGCCACGGTGGGCCTTACCGCCGGGACTACAGGTAGCCTCAGTGTTCCTGCCCAGTGTCTTATTATCCTATATATGTATTTTGGCCGTGTGGGCGTGCTGACCATCAGCCTGGGCTTCCTGTCAGGAGACCGGGCCACGGAGCGGTTCCGCTACGCCCAGACCAGCCTGTTGATCGGCTAAGGAGGTAAATGATGAAATCTTACGTAGTGATTGGCTTGGGCCGCTTTGGGGCATCTCTGGCCCAGCAGCTGTGCAAGCTGGGGGCGGAGGTGCTGGCCCTGGATGTCCGGGGAGACCTGGTGCAGCAGATCGCCCAGAATGTGACCCATGCGGTGGTGGGCGATGCCCAGGATAAGGAAGTTCTGAAAGCCCTGGGTGTCCGGAATCTGGATTGCGCCGTTATCGCCATCGGTGACAATCTGGCGGCCTCGGTGCTCATCACCATGAACTTAAAAGAGTTGGGTGTGCCCTTTGTGGTCTGCAAGGCCCATGACGATACCCACCGCCGGGTGCTGGAAAAACTGGGGGTAGACCGGGTGCTGATCCCGGAGCAGGAGTCTGCCCAACGGCTGGCCAGAACCCTGAACAGCCACAATGTGCTGGATTACATCGAACTTTCCGAGGATTTTGGCATTCTGGATGTGCCCGCCCCTGCCGGTTGGGTGGGGAAGACCCTCAGAGAGCTGAACGTCCGGGCCAAGCTGGGCGTGAACATTATTGCCGTAGAAAACGGCGGCAAGACCAATGTGTCTCCCAGTGCGGACTATGCCGTCTGTGCCGGGGATACGCTGGTGGTATTGGGGGACAGTATTGCCCTGGAAAAGGTGCAGAAGCTGTGATGGAAGAACGGATCACATCCCGAAAAAATCCCCTTGTCCAACAGACCAGAAAACTTCTGACTTCCCGTAAAGCCCGGCGGGAACTGGGGTTGTTCGTTTCTGACGGAACAAAACTACTGGAAGAAGCGGTGCGGCACTGCCTGGGGCTGGAAACCGTCTTTTTGTCCGACGGGGTAGAGGCCCAGGTGCCGGAAAACTGCCGGGTCATTCGGGTGAGCCGGGAGGTCATGGAGGCCATTTCCCCCATGGAGACCCCCCAGGGGGCGGTATTTCTGTGCCGCCTGCCTCAGGAGGTACCCTTTCAGCCGGAAAAAGGCATGCTGCTGCTGGACGGCATTCAGGACCCGGGCAATCTGGGCACCATTTTAAGAACCGCCGATGCCTGGAATGTAAAGGTTGCTCTTTTGGAGGGCTGCGCCGACCCCTTTAGCCATAAGGTGGTGCGTTCCAGCATGGGGGCGGTGTTCCGCCGGGATGTGGCGGTGACCACCTGGGCCCAGGCCCGGGCCGCCTTGCAGCAGGCGGGCATTCCCGTTGCCGTCACGGCCCTGAATGCCCAGGCCCGGGACATCCGCAGTGCTTCGGTAGGCACTATGGCGGTGGTCATCGGCAGCGAGGGCCAGGGTGTCCGGCAGGAGGTCTTGCAGGCAGCGGATGAGGCCCTGATCATTCCCATGAATCCCCATTGCGAGTCCCTGAATGCCGCAGTAGCCGCCACGGCGGTCATGTGGCAGATGGGGAAAATCTAAACACAGAAAACCGGAGAGGAGGAGCCGGAATGCGATTATACTGGCTGTGGCTTGCCCAGAAAACAGAAGTAAACAACGCCGTAAAAAAGACTCTGATCGAGCATTTCGGCGGGCCGGAGGACCTGTTTTTTGCCAGGAAAGAGGACTATCTGGAACTGCACATCCAGGGCCTTAAGGAAAACGGCCTGGAAGCGCTGTGCGACAAAGACCTTTCCCCGGCGGAGGAGCTGCTGACCCAGTGCGCCAAGCTGGGCCTGGGGGTGCTTCCCTTTGGAGGCCCAGGGTATCCGGACCGACTTCGGCAGATTTTTGACCCGCCTACGGTGCTATACTACAAAGGAACCCTTCCCCAGTGGGACAAGTTGCCTGTGGTAGCCCTGGTGGGCACCCGGAAATCCTCGATTTACGGAAATCAGACCGCTCGGCGCATCGGCAAGGAGATTGCACGGCAGGGTGGCCTTTTGGTGTCCGGCCTTGCCCAGGGCATTGATGCCCAGGCCATGGCAGGGGCCCTGGAAGAAGGATTCCCGGTGGTGGGGGTTCTGGGCTGCGGGGCGGACATTGTTTATCCCAGGGCCAATCGGGAGCTGTTTTCCCAGACGGAGCGCCTGGGGTGCATTCTATCGGAGTTCATCCCAGGGACACCGCCGCTTAAACAGAATTTCCCCCGGCGCAACCGAATCATCAGCGGCCTGAGCTGCGGTGTGGTGGTGGTAGAAGCGCCGGAACACAGCGGGGCGCTGCTTACCGCTTCCCGGGCGCTGGAACAGGGCCGGGATGTATTTGTGGTGCCGGGAAATGTGGACATGGCCTCTTTCCGGGGCTCCCACCAGCTGCTGCGGAACGGGGCTATCGCCGTGGCCTCGGGAGAAGACGTGATGGCCGAGTATACGGGCATTTATCCGGAAAAGCTCTCCCGGGCTGCCGCCCCGGCCCCTGTAAAACAGGAAAAAACGGTGCAAAAACCGGCTGTTTCCAAAAAATTAAAAGAAAAAACCATTGACAACGGCCCGTCCAGGCCGTATAGTGAACAAAATGATGCCCTTGCGGGGCTTACTCCCCTGGAACAGGCCGTCATGGCCGCCATTGGGGAGGAGGTAGCCGAGGTGGATGACGTGATCGCCCGGGTGGGCAGATCCTCCGGGGAAGTCCTGGGGGTGCTCACCATGCTGGAAATCAAAAAGCGCATCCTGCGGCACCCGGGAAAACGGGTATCCCGTCAGGGATGACCCGGGAAGAAAACAAGGTAAAGGAAGTATCTCATGGGCAAATCCAACAATCTGGTGATCGTTGAGTCGCCTTCTAAAGCAAAAACCATCGGCAAGTACTTAGGGCCGGACTATGTGGTAAAAGCCAGCATGGGCCACCTGCGGGACCTGCCCAAAAGCAGAATGGGTGTAGACCTGGAGCATGATTTTACGCCGGAGTATCTGCCTGTCCGGGGCAAGGAAGCCCTGATCAAAGAACTGAAAGCAGCCGCCGCCCAGGCGGATACCGTCTATCTGGCAACGGACCCTGACCGTGAGGGAGAGGCCATTTCCTGGCACCTGAAAGAGCTTTTGAAGCTGCCGGAAGAAAAGGCCCACCGGGTCACCTTCCATGAAATCACCCAGCGGGTGGTGAAGGACTCCATTCAGCACCCCCGGGAAATCGACTACGATTTGGTGGATGCCCAGCAGGCCCGCCGGATCCTGGACCGGATCGTGGGCTATGAGCTCTCCCCCTTGCTGTGGAAAAAGGTTCGCCGGGGCCTGTCTGCCGGACGGGTGCAGAGTGTGGCCACCCGGATGGTAGTGGACCGGGAGGAGGAGATCCGTGCCTTTCAGCCCAAGGAGTATTGGACACTGGATGTGACCCTGAACCGCCTGGAAAAACCCGGCTCTTTTGTGGCCCATTATTATGGAGAAGAAAAGAAGCGGGAGCTTCAGAACGAGGCGGAGACCCTGGCGGTGGTGGGGGACATTACAGGAAAGCCCTTTACCGTTACCAATGTGAAAAAGGCGGAGAAAAAGCGTTCCGCAGCACCTCCTTTTACCACCTCTACTTTGCAGCAGGAGGCCTCCCGGAAGCTGAATATGACCCCCAAAAAGACCATGATGGTGGCCCAGCAGCTCTATGAGGGCGTGGACGTGGAGGAGGAAGGCACTCTGGGCCTGATCACCTATATGCGTACCGACTCCCTGCGGCTCAGCGACGAGGCCATGGCGGCGGCAGCGGACTTTATTTCCCACCGCTACGGTCAGCAGTATTACTATGGAAAGTTCCATGTGTATAAGACCAAAAAAGATGCCCAGGATGCCCACGAGGCCATTCGGCCCACCCATGTGGAGCTGGACCCGGAGCGGGTGCGGGGTAGCCTGACCCCGGATCAGTATCGGCTGTATAAGCTGATTTGGAGCCGATTTTTGGCCAGCCAGATGGCCAATGCCCTGTATGACACCGTATCCATTGATACGGTCTGCGCTGGGCATACCTTCCGTTCCAGCCACCAGAGTCTGCGCTTCCCCGGCTTTATTGCCGTCTATGAGGAGGGCCGGGACGATGAGGGCGAGGCCCTGGGTTCCCCCCTGCCGGATCTTCAGGAGGGAGAGCAGGCCCAGGCCACGGCCATGGACAAGCAGCAGCACTTTACCCAGCCTCCGGCCCGGTATACCGAGGCCACTCTGGTCAAGGCCATGGAAGAACAGGGCGTTGGCCGCCCCTCTACCTACGCCGCCACCATTTCCACCATTGAAGACCGGGACTATGTGGTCAAGCAGGACAAGCGCCTGGCCCCCACGGCCCTGGGCGAGGTGGTTACGGGACTGATGAAAGAGCGGTTCCAGGACATTGTGGATGTGGGCTTTACCGCCAGTATGGAAAACAAGCTGGATGCCGTAGAGGCGGGCCAGCAGAACTGGAAGGCATTGCTGGCAGACTTCTACCAGGACTTTGAAAAAGAGATGAAAGATGCGGAGCAGGCCCTGGAGGGCGTGCGCCTGAAAGTGCCGGAAGAGGAGACCGATGAGGTCTGTGAGCTTTGCGGCAGAAAAATGGTCATTAAAATGGGCCGTTTCGGCAAATTCCTGGCCTGTCCCGGTTTCCCGGAGTGCAAAAACGCCAAGCCCCTGGTTGAGCGGATGCCCGGTCGTTGCCCCAAGTGCGGCAGTGGGATGCTCAAGCGGAAGTCCAAGCGGGGCTATGCCTACTATGCCTGTGAGCGTGGGGCGGAGTGCGGCTTTATGACCTGGGACGTCCCCACGGCGGAGGACTGCCCCGAGTGCGGCCAGACCATGTTCAAAAAATCCGGCAAGGGCCGGATGAAGCCTTTCTGCATCAACGAAAAATGCCCCCGATTCCTGCCGGAAGACCAGCGGGGCTACTATAAAAAGAAGCCCACCGGCGACCCGGAAAACCCGGAGGAGCCTCAGAATGGAGAGGAAGCGGCGGAAAAACCGGCGGCCAAGAAGACCACTGCGAAAAAAGCCACCGCCAAAAAGGCCCCGGCCAAGAAGACGGCCGCTAAAAAGACCACGGCTGAAAAGGCCAAGGCCCCTGCAAAGAAAGCGGCCACCAAGACGAAGAAGGAGAGCACCTGATGGAAGTAAAGGTCATTGGAGCGGGCCTGGCAGGCTGTGAAGCGGCCTGGCAGTTGGCCAAGCGGGGCATTCCCGTGAAGCTTTATGAAATGAAGCCCCAGAAAATGAGTCCGGCCCATCACAGTTCCGATTTTGCGGAGCTGGTGTGCTCCAATTCTCTCCGGGGCGACCGGCTGGAAAATGCCGTGGGGCTTCTGAAAGAAGAATTGCGCCGCTGCGGCAGCCTGATCATGGAGTGCGCCGAGGCCACCCGGGTAGAGGCCGGGGGCTGCCTGGCCGTGGACCGGAAGGGCTTTTCCCAGATGGTCACGGAGAAGATCCGGCAGGAGCCCCTCATTACCGTAGTCTCCCAGGAAGTGACCCAGGTGCCGGAGGGGCCGGTGATCATCGCTACCGGCCCCCTGACCTCGGATGATTTGTCCAAGGCCATTGGAGAATATTTTGGCACCGAGTATCTCCATTTCTTCGATGCCGCCGCCCCTCTGGTCACGGCGGAGTCTGTGGATATGGAGCTTGCCTGGTGGCAGTCCCGGTATGACCGGGGCACCCCGGACTATATCAACTGCGCCATGGACCGGCAGCAGTATGAGGCCTTTATCCGGGAGCTGACCACTGCCCAGGAGGCGGAGGTTCACGGATTTGAGGACAAGCGGGTCTTTGAGGGCTGTATGCCCGTAGAGGTCATGGCCCGCCGGGGCCTGGATACCCTGCGTTACGGCCCCATGAAGCCTGTGGGTCTCACAGACCCCAAAACCGGCCAGGAGCCCTACGCCGTACTACAGCTGCGGCAGGACAACGCCGCCAAGAGCATTTACAATCTGGTGGGTTTCCAGACCCATCTGAAATTCGGGGAGCAGAAGCGGGTGTTCTCCATGATCCCCGCCCTGCGGAATGCTGAATTCGTCCGCTACGGGGTCATGCACCAGAATACCTTCCTGCAAAGCCCCAAGCTGCTGGATAGATTCTATGCCGACAGAAGAAATCCCCTGGTGGCCTTTGCAGGGCAGATGACCGGCGTAGAGGGCTATGTGGAGTCTACGGCCTCCGGCTTCCTGGCAGCGGTTTCTATGGCTGCCAAGGTTCGGGGTTTGGCGCCGGTGGAGTTCCCCAGAACCACCGCCATCGGCGCTTTGGGCCTGTACATCAGCGACAGCAGCGTAGAATCTTTCCAACCCATGAATGTGAATTTCAGCATCATTGCCCCCCTGGAGCAGCGGGTGCGGAAGAAAAGCGAAAAGAACCTGGCCATTTCCCAGCGGGCCCTGGATGTCCTCCAGGGACTTCTGGACCGTGGGTTTTAATGGAGAAACTCTGAATAAATCGTCTGCGGCTGGGCAGCGGATCTTTTGCTGCCAGCTCTTACCAATTGAATCAGAGCTTCCCTAAGAAAAGATAGAAAAGAGGGAACGATATGAAGGTTATTCTTGATGCCATGGGCGGCGACCTGGCCCCGGAAGCAGCGGTACTGGGCGCACTGGATGCCAACCGGGATTTTGGTGCCCAGGTGACACTGGTAGGCAAAAGTGAGGAAATTCTGGAAATTCTACGGAAATCCGGCTGCAACAATCTGCCCGAGGGGATGGAGATCGCCGGGGCGGAGGACGTTGTGGACATGCACGATGACCCCAGCAAGGTGATCCACCAGCGGAAGAATTCGTCTATGGTGGTGGGCCTGCGGATGCTGGCCCAGGGGCAGGGGGATGCCTTTGTGTCCGCCGGTTCCACCGGGGCCCTGCTGACCGGGGCCACATTGCTTGTAAAGCGCATCAAGGGCATTCGCCGGGCCTCTATGGGGCCTGCCATGCCCAATAAAAAGGGCGGCAACACCGTGATCGTTGACTGCGGTGCCAATGCCGAGTGCACCCCGGAATTCCTGCTGCAGTTTGGCCTGGTGGGCTCTGCCTACGCCAAAAAGCGCCTGGGGGTGGAGAATCCCAAGGTGGGTCTTCTGAACATCGGCACCGAGGATTCCAAGGGTACCCAGCTGCAAAAGGATGCCTATGCTCTGCTGACGGAAGCAGCCCAGAAGGGCCTGCTGAATTTTGTGGGCAATGTAGAGGCAAGAGACGTGCCTCTGGGGGCTGTGGATGTGGTGGTCTGCGACGGATTTTCCGGCAATGTATTGCTAAAGTCCATTGAAGGCACCGCCATGTTTGTGGGCAGCCTGATGAAAAAGATGTTTAAGAAAAACGCCCTGTCAAAGCTTGGGTATCTGCTTTGCTCCTCCGGAGTCAAGGACATGATGAAGCTGCTGGATTATCACGAAATCGGCGGCACCCAGCTTTTGGGCATTCAGAAGCCGGTCATTAAGGCCCACGGTGCTTCCGACCGGCTGGCTTTCCGCAATGCCATCCGGCAGGCTATGGAGGCTGCGGAAAACGATATTACCCCGGAGCTGGAGGAGGCTCTGGCCCTTCTGGCAAAATCAAAGGAGCAAACGGATGATTAAGGATCTGGAAGAAGAAATCGGTTATCATTTTAAGAATATTTCCCTGCTGCAAAACGCCCTGACCCACTCCTCCTATGCCAATGAGCGTTGGCACAACAGTCTGTTGAGCAATGAGCGGCTGGAATTTTTGGGCGACAGCATTCTGGGTATGCTGGTGGCAGAGTACCTGTTCCGCAATTTCCCGGACCGCCCCGAGGGGGAACTGACCCGGATGCGGGCAGATATGGTCTGTGAAAAGACCCTGGCAGGCGTGGCGGAAAAAATTCACCTGGGGCAGCATCTGCTCTTGGGCCACGGCGAGGAACAGGGCGGCGGCCGGAGTCGGGAGTCCATTCTGGCAGATGCCGTGGAGTCTGTCATTGCCGCCAGCTTCTTAGACGGCGGCATGGAGGCAGCCCTGCACTTTATCAAGACCTTTATCTTGGTGGAGGTTCCCGTAAGCCAGCTGCACAACATGGATTACAAGACCAAGCTCCAGGAGCTGGTGCAGCAGAAAAAGAACCAGGTGCTCTCCTACAAACTGGTGGCCGAAACCGGCCCGGACCATGACAAGCACTTTGGGGTTTCCGTGTCCCTCAACGGCAAGGAAGTAGGCCAAGGCGAAGGCCGCAGCAAAAAGCGGGCCGAACAGGAAGCCGCCCGACTGGCCATTGCGAAACTGTTCCCGAATGCTTGAAAGCCGCTGCCCATTGTCAATTAAAAAACCCCGGGGCGTATTTCCTACGTCCCGAGGTTTTTGCGTTTTTATAGGCCGTTGACCACGTTTTTGGGGGTGCCGTTCAGGAAGCCACGAATGCTGTCAACGATGGTGTTCAGCAGGCGTTGGCGACTTTCCAAGGGTGCCCAGGCCATGTGGGGGGTGATGATGCAGTTTTTGCAGGAGAGCAGGGGGTTATCCGGCTCGATGGGCTCCTGGCAGGTCACGTCCATAGCGGCACCCCGGAGTTTGCCGGAGGTAAGGGCCTGGGCCAAGTCCTGTTCGTTGATCAGGGCCCCCCGGGCGGTGTTTACCAGCAGAGCGCCGTCCCGCATTTTAGAAAGGGTCTGGGCATTGATGATGCCCTGGGTCTCCGGGAACAGGGGGCAGTGGAGGGACACCACGTCCGACTGGGAAAGCAATGTATCCAAATCTACATAGGTGGCGATTTCCCGGCCCTGGGGGCTTTGGCTGCGGTTGTAGGCCAGAATATTCATACCAAAGGCCTTGGCAAGCCTTGCTACGGCCATGCCGATGCTGCCAAGACCGATAATACCCATAGTTTTCCCTGCCAGTTCCACCTGGGGGGTCAGCCAGTAGGTAAAGCAGTCGGCTTTCTGCCAACCGCCTTGGTGGACATCCTGATTGTGCAGTCCGATACGGTGGCACAGTTCCAGCAGCAGGGCCATGGTAAACTGGGCCACGGTTTCGGTGCCGTAGGTGGGGACGTTGGTCACGGGAATGCCCCGTTTGGCGCAGGCATCAATATCAATGACGTTGTAGCCCGTACCCTGGACACAGATCAGCCGGATGTTGGGGCAGCGGTCCAGAATCTCCTGGGTAATAGGGACTTTGTTCAGCAGCACGATCTCGCTGTCACCAATCCGGGCAATGGCCTCCTCCTGGGTATAGGTCCGCTCATAAACCGTCACCTCTCCGAATTCTTCCAGACAGGCATAGGACAGGTCCCCGGGGTTCAGGGCGTGGCCGTCCAAAACAACAAGTTTCATAGAGAAATACTCCTTCTCAAAATAAATCCAACATACTATCCAGGTAAAGGGCCTCCCGGATGTGGATTTGGTATTGGGGTTTGGTCAGATAGTATAATAAAAATTCCAGCACCATGGCACTGCCCAAGCCCCGGCCCTCCAGCTTGAAGTTTTCAAAGCCCAGGGGCAGGTACACTTCCTGAATGTCCCGGACGCTGATAAAGCCCGGGTTTTCCATGGCCCGGGAGAACCGGTAGCCCTCATTTCCGTGGGGGGCGGTGCAGACATGATCCTTACAGGGAATGCCCAGATTTTTCCGGCTGACGTTTTCGTAACAGGCTTTCCGCTGGGTGCAGCCAAAATCGCAGCACT
The DNA here is from genome assembly GCA_934591845.1 of uncultured Oscillospiraceae bacterium. Taxonomy (GTDB): domain Bacteria; phylum Bacillota; class Clostridia; order Oscillospirales; family Oscillospiraceae; genus Faecousia. Next base: position 19,878 of record CAKTPO010000022.1, read on the forward strand.
CATTGCACAGAAACTCCACCTTGGCCTTTTGGGCCGGGGTCAGGGTTTCCAGGTGCCGGAAATCCTTATTCAGCCGAAAATCCGGCACGACATACAAAAACGCCTCCCGGTTCAGCTCCTCCAGAAAGTCCTGCCAACGGGTCAGGACTTTGGTGGTGGAGGAGATGCGGCAGAGGTTCGGGTAATGGGTTTGCAGATATTGCAGCAGCAGCTCGGAGTGGAGGATCACGCCGTTTTCCTCCCAGCCACTCAGGCAGCGGCACAGGGCATTGGAAGCGGGGTCATTCAAATGTTCCGGCTCCAAAAGAGAATTGCTGAAAGTCAGCCGGGCGGAAATACCCTCCGCCCGGCACAGTTCCAGGGGGCCTTGAATGTCCCGGGTCTCACAGCCCACCCGGCCACCGCCCCACAGGCAGTTTGCCGGTGCCCCATAGAGCGAGCCAATGCGGCACCAGTCGTAAAAATATTCCCGGTGTTCCCGGAATAAAGGTAAAAACAGCCGGTAAAGCTCGTAAAACTCAAAAAGCCCCGGCAGATGGAAAACGGCCTCTTTCAAGGCTTACACCTTGAATTTATAGCAGCATTTCCGCACATGGGCGGTATCCCCGTCTGCCACTTTGACCATGTGGATGTCCTCAGGATAGACGATCAGCACGTCCTCCGGAGTCATGGAGAACCAGGTTTCCACAGGGCCTTGGAAGCCTACAAAGTCTTCCTGTTCTTTCCGAACGGTCTGTGTCAGATGCTCTACGTTGGAAACACCGATTTTTTCATGGCCCCCCAGCAGCACATGGACATCGCCGTAGGCAATATGCCCCTCCCACAGGGCCTGTTCCTGGGGCATGGTGTCATAGTCAAAGCGGTTGACAAAGGCGTTGTCTCCGTCAATGTCGTTTCTGCCCATGGAAAGCTGCTCCGGGTCGCTGTGGAGGATGGCCTGGATGGCAGCATCCAGGGACTTGCTCTGGCCCAGATACCGGGCAAGGTTTTTCTTTTTCGTGTAAATCATCAAAAATCCACCTTTCTATAAACGCAGGGATTGCCGGGACGGTCTTGGGGACTGTCCCGGCAAAAGGCAATCAGTTGGCACGGATGCGGTTACACAGGTCCAGGGAAAGGCCGTCGGCTTCGTCAATGTCCAGAAGCTCTTTGACAAGGCGTTCCTCTTCCTGGGGGGTAAAGTTGGTAAAGGGACGGCGGGCGTAGCCTGCGGGAATGCCTCCGGCCCGGAGCCAGAGCTTGATACAGGCCATCATGCTGCCGCTGTGAATTCCCGCCATAATGACATGGACGGCTTTGCATTGCAATGCGGTAGCCGTGGGAATGTCGGAACGCTTGACTGCTTCCCAAATCCGCAAATACAGGTCCGGAATGCAATTATAAAAGGAACCGATGATTCCGTCAACCCCCAAAGCAATATTGGAGGAGCCCAATTCATCACAGCCGCCGTAAATCTGGAAACCGGGCTTGCACTGCTCCCGGATCTGGGCGGTTTCATACAGGGCTGTGCCGGTGTATTTGACACCCTTGACGTTTTCGATTTGGCTGAGCTTTACAATGGTCTCCACAGACATCATTCCGGCCAAGGGAATGTTGTAGACGATCATGGGAAGGTCTGTTGCCTGGGCAATGTCCCGATAGTAGCCGATGATCTGCTCCTCGTTAAACCGGAAATAGAAAGGTGGCACGCTGGAAACACCTGCCGCCCCATGGGCCTGGGCGTGTTCGGCCAGCTCTATGGAGGTCCTTGTGGACATGGCCCCTACATGGACCACCACAGGCACCTGGTCGCCCACCTCCTCCATGACGATTTCCACCTGGCGCTTCCGCTCCTCCGGGGTCATCAAAAAGGCCTCGCCGGTGGAGCCGGTGAGATACAGGCCCCCGATGGGGTAGCTCAGCAGATGGCGGATAAAGGCACGGGTGCTGGTTTCGTCCAGGTTTTCTGCCTTGTCAAAAACGGAAATGACTGCGGGGATAACACCCTTAAAATCCTGAATATTGCGGCTCATATAGATTACTCCTTTTTCTTAGCCAGAAAGTCTGCGTATTGCTCGTGTACCAAATGACAGGCGGCGAAATGGCTGACACCGTCAATGATGTATTCTTCCAGAACCGGCCGCTCCTGCTTACATTTTTCGCAGCACTGGGGACACCGGGGGTGGAACGTACAGCCGCTGGGGGGATTGGCGGGACTGGGCACGTCGCCCTGCAGGGGGATGCGCTTTTTCTTGTGGGTCACGTCGGCCACGGGAATGGCACTGAGCAGGGCCTGGGTGTAGGGGTGGAGGGTGTTTTTAAACAGCTCTTCCGAGGTGGTCAGCTCCACCACCCGGCCTAAGTACATGACCGCAATGCGGTCTGCCAGGTATTCAACTACGGACAAATCGTGGGTGATGAAAATATAGGTCAGCTTGTATTCGTCTTTCAGCTGGTTCAGAAGCTTCAGCACCTGGGCCTGGATGGAAACGTCCAGAGCGGAAACCGCCTCATCGCAGATGATGAGTTCCGGGTTTACCGACAACGCCCGGGCAATGCCAATGCGCTGCCGCTGACCGCCGGAGAATTCATTGGGATACCGGGCCATATAATCCCGGGGCAGGTTGACCGCCTCCAACAGGTCGCCGATTTTTTTGATGCGTTCTTCCTTGCTCTTGACTCCAAACTTGATCAGAGGGTCTTCCAGAGAGCCAAAAATCGTAAAGGCGGGGTTTAAGGAGGAATAGGGGTCCTGGAAGACGATCTGGATTTTCTGCCGGGCATCGTCCAGCTCTTTCCGGCTCAGCTTCCGCAGATCCTTATAGCCGTCCTCAAACTTATACTCCATGCTGCCCTCGGTAACGGGTACCAGCTGCAAAATGGATTTTCCAAGGGTGGTCTTGCCGCAGCCGGACTCTCCCACCAGACCCAGGGTCTCGCCCCGGTAAACGTCCAGGTTGATGTCGTCCACGGCTTTGACATAGCCCACGGTGCGCTTCATCAGGCCCTTTTTAATGGGGAAATAGGTTTTGGCGCCTCGAACTTTCAGAAGGACCTCTTTCTTTTGCTCATTTGCCACTTGCCATTACCTCCTTATAGTTAAAGCACCGGGAATAATGACCTTCCTTTACCCACTGCTCGGGAGGCATTTCCGTCTCGCAGCGTTCACAGGCGTAATCGCACCGGGGGCAGAACTGGCAGCCCTTGGGCCGGTTAAAGGGGTCCGGGGTGGAGCCGCGAATGGGTTCCAGCTGCTGATTTTTTCCCTTGCCCAAAATGGGAATGGAGCGGAGCAGGGCCTTGGTGTAGGGATGGGTGGGATTGGTGAAAATATCCTCGGCCTTGCCGTATTCTACGATGTTGCCCATGTACATGACGGCCACTTCATCGGCCATTTCCGCCACCACGCCCATATTGTGGGTGATCATCATAATGGCGGTGCCGTGCTTCTCTTTCAGCTCGTTCATCAGGTCAAAGATCTGGGCGCTGATGGTCACGTCCAGAGCGGTGGTGGGTTCATCGGCCAGAAGGATTTTGGGTTCACAGGACATGCCCATGGCGATCATAGAGCGCTGGCGCATGCCGCCGGAGAACTGGTGGGGGTATTCGCCGTAGCGGATTTCCGGGGCGGGGATGCCCATATCCGCCAGATCCTCAATGGCTTCCGCCTTATACTGGGCCTTGGTCAGTCCCTTTTTATGCTCCCGGAGCATTTCTTCGATCTGGTAGCCCACGGTGAACACCGGGTTCAGGGCGGTCATGGGGTCCTGGAAGATGATGGCAATGTCCTGCCCCCGGAGGGCACGCATTTCCTTGCCGTTCTTTTCCAGCTGGTCCAGCTGGACCTCACTGCCGTCCTCTTTGTAATAGGTAATGGAGCCGGACTCAATACGGGACAGTTCCGGCAGCAGCCGCAAAATGGAGTTGGCGGTAACGGACTTGCCGCAGCCGGACTCCCCTACCACGCACAGCGTCCGTCCCCGGCGAATGTCAAAGCTGACACCCCGCAATACCTTGTTGCAGCGTTGGTTGGTATAGAAATTGACATGCAGGTCCTTCACCCGAAGGACTACATCGTCCTGCTTTTTTTCTACAGTTTCCATAGGGTTCACCTCTTAACCGATCTGGTTGGGGTCGCTGGCATCCCGCAGGCCGTCACCGATGAAGTTGATGGACAGTACGAACAGGATCAGCATAATGGAGCAGGGGAGCCACATCCACCAGTACCCCAGCCAGTCAAAGCGAATGGTGCCGGAGTTGGTGATGACGTTGATGATGTTGCCCCAGGTGGCGATCTCCTGGGGAACGCCGTAGCCCAGGACGGACAGGGAGGCTTCCTGCAAAATGAACATGGCGGTGGACAGGGTGATGTTTACCACAACGGGGCCAAGGGTGTTGGGCAGCAGATGCTTAAAGGCGATTTTGATGTCGGAGATGCCAAAGGCCCGCAGGGCTTGCACAAACTCCTCCTCTTTGAGAGACAGCACCTTGCTTCGGGCCATACGGTACATACTGGGCCAACCGGTGAGGATGAAAATAACAATGAGGTTTTGCAGACTCTGGCCAACCAGGGCCACAATGATGATGATAAGTACCATCTGGGGGAAAGACAGGAAAATATCCGCAACTTTCATCAGAATATTGTCCAGCCAGCCGCCCTTGTAGCCCACAAACAGGCCCAGGGTCACGCCAATGAGAGCCGCGCCCAAGGCACTGCCCAAGCCCACCACGATACTGATGCGGCCACCGTAGAGCATCCGGGACCAAATGTCCCGGCCCATCTGGTCGGTGCCAAAGATGTGGGCCAGAGAGGGGGCTTGCATCTTTTCCCGCAGGGCAAAGGCCGTGGGAGAATACTTGGTAAACAGCGGTGCACCGAAGCACAGCAGGCAGATGACGAAGAACATGACCACGCCCAAAACTGCAAGCTTGTTGGCGGTGAGCTTCCGCAACGCCCGGTTGGTGAGCTTGGTGGAGAGCTTGCCGCTTTCCTCCATGTCCCGGATTTTATCCATCTGACGGTCCAAAGCCGTCCGTTTTACTTTATTTGTATTTGTCATGACAGTTTCACCCTCGGATCAAGAACGGCCGTCAGAATATCCACAAGCAGGGACGACAGCAGCACAAGCAAGACCATAAACAGGCCGACGGACATGATAATGGGGGTATTCTGGGTTTTTACGGCATCGGTGAACCATCTGCCAACGCCGGGCCACTGGAAAATGTTTTCAATGACGATGGAGCCGCTGATCAGGGTGGGCAGACGGAAGCCGATCAGCACCATAACGGGGGTACAGGCCACCCGGAAGCCATGGAGCATGTTTACTTTCCACTCCGGCAGACCCTTGGCCCGGGCGGTTTTCATATAGTCCCGGTTCATGGAATCCAGCATACTGGACCGGGCGTAACGCATGACACCGGCGGTCATGGAAATACCGAGAACAAAGGCGGGCAGGAACAGATGGTGCAGCTCACTGGCTAAGCCACCGGTGCCCCGCTGCCCTACAGGGAACCATTTGAGGTTCAGGGCAAAGAGAATAATGCAGAAAATACCAAACAGGAACTGGGGGATGGCAACGCCGATCATACCGGCTACGGTCAGCACGTTATCAGCGATTTTTCCCTTTTTCAGGGCGGAGATCACGCCCAGCAGAATGCCCAGCACCGTGGAAATGATGAGAGCGGCCAGAGACAGCTCAATGGTGGCGGGAAGCTTCTGCATCATCAGCTCGCTGACGGGCATGTTGTTTTGCAGGGAATACCCAAGGTCCCCTGTACATACCCCCTTGAGCCAGTTGAAATAGCGGACGATCATGGGGCCGTCCAGACCCTTGGCCACCCGGAAAGCCTGAATCTGCTCCGGGGTCATTTCGGCCAGCTGATCCATGGGGATCAGGAAATCGATCACGTCACCGGGCATCAGCTCCACGCCCAGGTAGATGAGAAACGTGATGATCAGCAGCATGGGAATCATGCCCAGCAGTTTTCTAAGTGTAAAATTCAGCATGGAAAAACCCCTTCCACTTTCTGTAGACATCCGGAAAGAAACCAGGTTTTGCATCCCTTTCCGGATAGTGGGCGGGGGCTAGCAAAGGCTAGCCCCCCAAAAAACGTATCGGAATTACTTTGCGGCTCTCTCAAACATGTTGATAAAGATGTATCTGGGGAAGGTCACGTTGACGGTCTGGACGTCAAAGCCATCCATGGCGTGGAACTGCTGGACCTGAGAGGAGTCCTTGCAGAAGGCATAGTCGATCTTGTCGGCCTTGGCGTTAGTGATCAGGTTCTCGTCACCGGCATCGGTGGAGGGGTACATGTAAATCTTTTCGATGTTGCCGGTGCCGGGGATGAAGTAATCTTCATTGCGGGCCAGGATGGTGTACTCACCCAGCTTGACGGTCTCGACCTTGAACGGGCCGGTGCCGATGGGCTTCTGCCAGAAGGTATCGGCGGCGAAGTTCTCAGGAGCCACATTCTCCAGGCAGTGCTTGGGCAGAACGGCCCACTGGGAGAAGATGGTCAGGGCGTTGGGCTGGGGATTGTTGAACTGGAAGATGACCTTGTTGCCGTCTACGGTGATGGAAGAAGCATCGTTCATCACGTCGGTCATAACGGCGTTGGCACCGGGAACGGTGGGATAGTACTGGAAGGTCCAGGCCACATCATCGGCGGTGAAGTCCTGACCGTCGTGCCACTTGATGCCATCCCGGATGGTGAAGGTAATGGTCTTGCCGTCTTCGGAGACTTCATAGCTTTCGGCCAGAGAGCCGTCGGTGGGGGTCAGGCTGGTGTCGGCGTTCAGCAGGCGGTCAAATACGATCTCCTGGTGCCAGAACAGGCCGGGGTTGGTAGCGGTGTGCTCCAGGGCGTTGACGGCACCGGTGTTGGTGTACATGGTCTTGTCGGCCCGGTCAATGTTCCAGTCCAGAATGTTCTTGGTGTAGGAGAACTGGTCGTTGCCCACGGCATTCCCGGCCATATCCAGGTGCTTGGAGGTGATGACCCAGGAGGGGATGTAGAACAGGGGGATGACTTCCACGTTCTCGTTTTCGTAGACCTGAATGGCATCATAGGCGGCCTTCTGGTCGGCAGTGGTGACGGCCACCTTGGCGGTCTCAATCAGGGCATCCAGAGTGGGGTCAGGCAGAACGGTGGAGTTGTTGGGGGCGGTGCTGTGGTGACGGTTGTACAGCTCGCCCAGAGTCAGGGCGTTGGTACCGGCAAAGCACAGATCCCAGTCTACAGCAGAGGTCTTGCCGTCAGCGGAGGGGGTCCACAGCTGAACGGTCAGGTTGTCGGTCAGCAGCTGGAACTCCATTTTCACGCCTACTTCGGCCCAGTAGCCCTGGATGGCGGTGATGGTGTCCAGGAGGTTGCCGGTGTAGTAAACGGCTTTCAGGGTGTAGGAGCTGTCCCAACCGGCTTCGGCCAGCAGCTGCTTGGCAAGCTCGGGGTTGTAGGTGTACTCGGTGAGGCCGTCAGCCTGCCAGGTTCCTTCGGGAACCAGAGACTTGTGGGCGGCGACCACGTTGTTTTCCCACAGGCCTTCTACGATGGCATCCATGTCAATGGCATACCACAGAGCCTGACGGACGCGGACGTCCTGCAGGGGATTGGTGTAGGCGGGACCGGCGGGTTCAGCGGCGGTGGCGTTGTCACCGGCAGGGGCTGCGGTGGTGGCAGCGGGGGCGGTGGTACCGCTCTGGCCGCAGGCTGCCAGGGTCAGCAGCATGCACGCTGCCAGCAGCAGTGTCACAAGTTTCTTCATTTTTGTTCCTCCTAATGGTAAAAATTGCAGGGTTGGTCTCGTTCCTGCGGGAGCTTTTGAAAACTCCTATGTGTCTTCATTCTAACGACAAATTTGAACATTGTCAACACTGAAACCCGGGTGGCACTGTATAAATACGGATGTGAAAATTGTGCATGTTGCACATAAGTCACTCTTAATAGTCTATAGAAAGCAACGTGTTGCAAAAAGAAAATGATGAAAAAAGAGACCCGTGGGCAGCTCCGGAATGTGGGCGTGTCCACGGGATAGAATACAAAATGATAAATTCTGGCCGATTTCAGAGAATAAAAAACTGGCTGCATTTTCATGCAGCCAGTCCAAAGAAAAATTATTTCCGAATTTCTTCCGGCATAACACCCCGGTTGGAAATGGTTTTCGGGGTGATTTCCCCGGCTTTGGTCAGTGCATCCTTGGTCAGGATGGGGCCGACCAGCTCATAAATCAGCACAGAGAACAAAATGATACTGCGCATAATGGCACCCTCGGGGCCGAAGTCTGCGGCAACAGTGGCAGACATGCCCAGGGCCACACCGGCCTGGGGAAGCAGGGTGATGCCCAGATATTTGCAGACCGTGTTGGGGCAGCCCATAAACCGGGAGCTGACACTGGCGCCGATGATTTTCCCGGCGGAGCGCATGAGGATATACACAAGACCGATGCCCACCACGGCGGCACTGGCAAAAACCCGCAAATCCAGCTCCGCACCGGAGAGCACGAAGAACAACACGTATACGGGGCCGGTCCAGCGGTCAGTGCGGTACATGATCTCGTCGGAGAAGTCACAGAGGTTGCAGAACACGGTGCCGCACATCATGCACACCAGCAGGGAAGAGAAGCCTACTTCTACGCCGCCGCCCAGATCCAACTCTACCTTGGAGAAGGCGGTGCACAGGAATACAAAAGCCACTGCCAGGCTCAACCGCTTGGAGCGGGAGTTGAAGAACTTTTCCACCACGCTGAATACCCAGCCCAGGGCAGCACCCAGCAGCAGGGAGGCAACGATTTCAATGGCGGGGTTTAACAGCACGGAAACCAGATTCACGGAACCGGAGATCAGGGCCTTGGCAATGCCGGTGGATACGGCGAAGACGATGAGGCCCACCGCATCGTCCAGGGCCACGATGGGAAGCAGAATGTTGGTCAAGGGTCCTTTGGCCTTGTACTGGTTGATGACCATCACCGTGGCGGCAGGGGCAGTGGCGGTGGCAATGGCACCTAAGACGATGCAGGTGGATACCGGCAGGGTGTCCCCCAGGAACAGGTGCAGCACCAACAGACCCACATCTACAAAAGCCGTGGCGGCCAGGGCCTGGAACACGGCCACCACAGAAGCCTGACGGCCAATGTGTTTCAGTTCTTCCAACCGGAATTCATTGCCGATGGAGAACGCAATAAAGCCCAGGGAAATATCACTGATTAAGCCCAGCTTTTCCACAAACTCAAAGGAGGGAAGCCCCAGATAGGGAATGCCCAAAGCACCCAGACACAACGGCCCGATCAGCAATCCCGCCACCAGATAACTGGTTACGTCAGGCAGATTGCACCGGGAGGTCAATCTGGACAAAAAGAGTCCTGCGAACATCGCAAGACCGATGGCAAGTAAATATTCCATCAAAATGCCTCTTTTCATATAATCTATTTCATTTGCGGAACTATTATATCATTCCCTTTCCCGGATGCAAGGCCTGGAATTTCACAAGATTTTCGTGACTTTTCCCGGTCAAATTGTGAAAAACCATAATTGACCCCATTTTCCCCGGCTTTCGCTGCCGGAAACCCTTGCATCCCCGGAAAAAACCGGGTATAATGCAGACATTACACCCGGGGACGGTTCCCCGGAAAAGGAGACAACTATGGAACAGCTGAAAAGCATTTTGAAAACCTGGCTGGCAGGAGGGATGATCGACAAACTCTTTTCCACCGTCATCACCCTGGTCATCGGCATTCTGGCCGTGCGGCTGGTGCTGCGCATTGTCCGGCGGGGCCTGGAAAAGACCCATTTGGAAAAGGCGGCCCACAGCCTGATTCTGTCTTTGACCAAGGTGGGGCTTTATACCCTGCTATGTCTCAGCGTGGCCTCTAGTTTGGGCATCGATGTCACGGGCCTGGTGGCCCTGGCCAGTGTATTGACCCTGTCGGTTTCTCTGTCCTTGCAGAATTTGCTGACCAACATTTTAGGCGGCTTCTCCCTGCTCACCACCCACCCTTTCCACTCCGGGGACTATGTGGACATCGGCAGCCAGTCCGGCACCGTGACCCAGATCGACATGACCTATACCCGTCTGCAAACCCCGGACAATAAAATCGTCTGCATCCCCAACAGCACCGTGGTGGCTTCCGAAGTGGTCAATTATACCGCCAGCGGCACCCGCCGAGCCACCATCCAGGTCAGTGCCGGTTACGATGCCCCCACCCAAAAGGTGATCGATGCCCTGCTCCAGGCAGCGCAGGTGGATAAAACCCTCTTAGAGCCCGCCCCCTTTGCGGCACTGGACAGTTACGGTGACAACGCCATCAACTACATCCTCCGCTTCTGGGCCAAAACCGAGGACTACTGGGAGGTCTACTTCCAGGTCAACCAGCGCATCAAGGACATCTTCGACAGCCAAAACATTCCCATGACCTACCCCCACTTGAATGTACACTTTGATAAGGAGTTTATAGAGTCCCAAAAATAAACGTACAGCCTGCCCCGGTTTTCAGGGCAGGCTGTTTTTACGGCACAGGGGAGAGAGAAGTTGACAGTTATGTCCGAATTGACAATTGACAATGGACAATTGACAATTAATTGGAGGACGGACGTTCCCCCATTTGTGCAAACGGAACCACAATATAACGTCCTTAGAATTCCCCGGTTGAAAAGTACCCCCATCAGCGAAACTGTAGGGAACGGCCTATGTGCCGTTCCGCACGTGAAAGGACGGAACGGTTACCGATAAAAACCAGACACGTCCCCCCATTATGTCATTCCGACCGTAGCGCAAGCGGAGTGGAGGAATCCACCACGTGGGATAAGAAATAACCACAAGATAAAACCTGCTACTTGGGAAGATTCCTCGGCTCGCTACCCGTTCGATCGGAATGACATGTCGGGGGTGATTCCGTTTTGTCCACACAGGTTATATTCGCCACGCCCCGGAACGGCACATAGGCCGTTCCCTACAGTGAGACTCGACACGTTTACCGTTGTGTCCATTGTTTCGGCTTTCTGCTACGTCTCCCCGCCCGTCTTTAGAACACCCTGGTTAAAAAGTAACCCTACGGTTTCACTGGTTGGTGTATTTTTCTACACAACGTATTCCAAAAACGGATACGTCCGTTGCTCTGATAACTGTCAACTGTCCACTGTCAACTTTTTCCAGCCGTTCCCTACGGTTTCGCCGCAAGGTTCTACCTCTGCGCCTGTTGTGCTTACAATGGGGAACGTGGTATTGCCCCTCTTTGATAAACAAAAACGGCGGCACAATCGCCGCCGTTTTGTCCCGTTATTCGTGATGATAAATCCGCTTATCCAATGCGAAGATCCGGCTGCTGAACGTACCCGCCGGGATGTTGGGGAGGGTTTCGGCGTAGATTTCCATGCGGCTGTCCAGCATGTCGATTTGGCTTAGAAGCTCTGCCTCGGCGAACATGGGCTTTACTGCTGCACCGAATTCCGGCTCGCCGTGGTGAGAGAGGATCATATGTTGCAGCATCAGGCTCTTTTCCTCCGGGGTACCCAACTCCGCGCAGAGGGTGCCGATTTCCTGGGCGCCCATGACCAGGTGGCCAAGGAGCTGGCCTTTCCGGGAGTAGTCCGTGACGATGCCCAGTTGGGAGAAGGTGAATTCCCGCTCTTTGGCAAAGTCATGGAGCAATGTGCCGGTGAGCAGCAGACTGCGGTCAATGATCTGGGGGTAGAGTCCGGAAATAAAATCCGCCAGATGCATCATATTGGCGGTGTGCATCATGAGCCCGGACAGGAAGCTGTGGTGCACGCTTTTGGCGGCGGGGATCCGCTTGAAAGCATCCAGGTGCCGGGTCAGCATGGCCTGGGCCACCTGACGGTAATCCTGGTCTTCAAGGCTCTCCACCAGCTGCTGCACCTGATGCAGGGTATCCTCCTGGTCAATGGGGGCCACGGGTACCAGCAGGGCAGGGTCATAGCTGTCCTCAGGCAGGGCCATGCGGATATTGGAAACCGTCAGCTGGGTGGTGCCACGGTATTCCGTAATGTCCCCCCGCACCTTGACCACCTTTCCCGCATCCTCCGGCATGCCCACAGGGCCGGAATAATCCCAGGCTTTCACGTCCAAGGTGCCGGTGCGGTCTGAAATGGTGGCAGCCAAAAAGGGTTTGCCGCTGTTGGAGGTTTTGATTTGTCCGTCTTTCAAAATATAAAATCCTTCCACCCGGTCACCGGGAACCATGGAAGAAATCTGTTTGTTGTATTCCATAGACCATCCACTCCTTTACTTGGTTACTTGGTGTATTATAACGGAAGAATACCCGAAATGCAAGCAATGCGGAAATTCCACAATTATTCCACAGCCTTCAGGGACTCGGCCATGGGAATTTTGCGGATGTGTCGGCGCATGGCCCGGTTGACAATGGCGGCAAAGAGCAGGGTACACAGGAACGCCACCAGATAGCTGATTTTTTCCACATGGACATCGAAGCAGGAGTTATCCACCGTGACCATGCCCATGACCAGAGGGTGGATGATGCTGCCTATGGGCAGACCCCAAAGGGCCGCCAGGAAGGAGAGCACCAGGTTTTCCCGCAGCACATAGACCTCTGTCTCCCTGGGGTAGAAGCCCAGAACCTCTACGGTGGCGATTTCCCGGCTCCGCTCTGCCAGATTGATATTGGTCAGATTGTAGATGACGATAAAAGCCAGAGCACCGGCAAAGCCCACCACCAGCCAGATGATGTAGTTCAAGCAGCTCATGGCATCATTCACGCTATCCAGAGCGGTGGAAAGCCGATTCAGGGCAGTAACGCCGTCCAAGTCCGTCAGGGCCTTGGCAATGGCGTTTTCGTCCCCATCGGTTTTCAGCAGCATGGCATTGGGGCCGTTGCTGCCAAAGCCCTGGGCGCAGTCGGTTTCATTTACAAAGAGGAAGTTTGCGGCATAGTTTTCAAAGATGCCCGCTACGGTAAAAGACACCCGTTTCAGGTCGCTGTCTTCGGCATCCACAGTGCTGCCTATGGAAAGTTCCAGCTTTTTCGCCAACCGGCGGCTGACCAGGGCCTCTCCAGGTTTTGGGGGAGTCAGCGGGACATCCTCCCAGGTTAGGCTCCAGTAGTCTTCCAGAGCATCCCAATCAGAAATGCCCAGCAGGGTCACGGAGCGCAGATTGTCGCTGTTGCCGTAAACATCCACCCGGTCTTTCACGCAGGGCAGCATCTCGGTGATGCCATCGATGCGGGAAGCGGCGTTTTCTATGGCGGTAGCCTTGCTTTCGGAGAAGCTCAAATCCATGTTGTAGTGCTGGATTCCCTTATATTGCAGATCACCAATGTGGATCATGGAGTCCCGCACGCCGAAAGCCGTGACCATCATGGCGGTGCAGCAGCCAATGCCCACCAGCATCATCAGCATCCGCAGCTTGTAGTGCAGCATGTTCCGCAGGGTGATTTTTTGCAGGAAGCTCAGGGGTTTCCACAGGAACGGCACATATTCCAGCAGAATGCGCCGTCCGCTTTTGCCCCGCTGGGGGCGGATCAGGTCGGCGGGGGTGCTGCTGAGGGCTTTCCAGCAGGAGGCCAGGGTTGCTCCCAGAATACCAAAGAGGGAGACGATCAAAGTGATTCTTGCGAGAGTGGGGCTGAGCTGGTATTTGAGGGGGGCAAATTTGTACAGCACGCTGTAGGCCATCCAGAAGACCTGAGGCAGCCCCCAGGTGCCCAGAAAATAGCCCAGTGCCCAGCCAATCACCGTGGCACTTCCGGCATAGAGCAGATATTTGGCCGCAATATCCCAGCCGTGGAAGCCCAGGGCTTTCAGAACACCGATTTGAGTCCGCTCCTCGCTGACCATCCGGGTCATGGTGGTGATGCACACCAGCATGGCAATCATAATAAAGAACACCGGCAGGAGGTTGGCGATGCCGGAGACAATGGCGGTGTCGTTTTCAAAGCTGACAAAGCCCGCATTTTCCCGGCGGGTCAGCACATAGGTTTCCGGCTCCTCCAAATCGATGTACTGGGCCTGTTCTTTTTCAAGGCCCAGGGCATCCAGAATGGAGTCGAATCGGTCCTGGGCCACATTGGACAAAACCTGGGTGATCTGGGGCTTGTATTCGTTGATGAGACTCTCATAGGCTTGGGAATAAATCTCCGCCTGGGGCCGCAGGGTCACATCCACTTCCGTATACACATCCTGGTCTGTGGAAAAAGCCTCGGGGCTTAAGTAGAAAAAGCCGTTCAACGCCCCGTCTCCCATGGTGGTGGTGCCACGGTCCGCACCGATGTACAAAGGGGAGTCCCCCAGACCGGTGATGAGGAAGCTGGTTTCCCCCAAAAAATCCAGGGTATCCCGGCTGTTTTCCGGGGACAGAGTGATAACGGTGCCAATGTCCTTTTCCGTAAAGACCTTGGCATCGGCCAGACATTCCTGACGGTTCAGGGGCATCCGCCCGGCCCGGAGAGAGGGAATGTTGATTTTTTCCGGCAGGGAGAGAAACTTAAATGCGGCGGTGGAATCCTCGTAGGGAATCAGGGCATCCACGCTTTTCTGTCCCTCGGTGGCGGAGATCCAGGGCTCTTTGGAGATGGTCTCCACATCTTCGTCGGAAAAGCCCAGAGTGGAGATCAGACGAAAATCATAGAATTTCTGACTGGTCAGATAGTCCTGACAGGTGGCATACATGGCATCCTTGGTGACTTTCAGTCCGGCAAAAAAGCTGACACTGAGGGTCACAATGAGCATGAGGGCCAGAAACCGCCCCAGAAAGGACCGAATGGTCCGCAGGGTCATTTTTACAATGGATCTCATAGAACTCACCACTCAATATTTTCAATAGGAACGATGTTTTCGTTCCGCTCGTTGGAGCGGATGCGGCCGCTTTTGATGCGGATGATCCGGTCCGCCATAGGCGCAATGGCCTGGTTGTGGGTAATGATGATCACGGTGGTGCCACGGGCCTTGCTCAAATCGTACAGAAGCTTTAATACGGCCTTGCCGGTCACATAGTCCAAGGCACCGGTTGGCTCGTCACAAAGCAGCAGCCGGGGGTTCTTGGCCAAGGCCCGGGCAATGGATACCCGCTGCTGTTCACCGCCGGAGAGTTGGGCCGGGAAATTTCTGGCCCGTTCCGAAAGACCCACCATGTCCAGGGCTTGCCTTGCGGGAATGGGGTCGGAGCAAAGCTGGGCGGCGATCTCCACGTTTTCCAGAGCCGTCAGGTTGGGGATCAGGTTGTAAAACTGAAAAACAAACCCCACGTCGTGGCGGCGATACCGGGCCATCTCAATGGAATTCAGGTGGGAAATATCCCGCCCATCAAATAAGATGGTGCCGGAAGTAATGGTGTCCATACCCCCCAGCATATTCAGCAGTGTGGTTTTGCCTGCGCCGGAGGAGCCCAGCAGCACCACAAATTCCCCTTTTTCCACTTCAAAGGATACGCCGTCCAGAGCCCGCACCTCTGCCGCCCCGGTGCCGTAGATTTTTTGCACGTTTTGAAATTCAATATACGCCATACATAAACGCCTCCAGTGTCTACCGTTCATTTTCTTTATTGTATCGTATCACAGGTGCACCTGTAAAGAGGTTTCTTTTTTGTGAAGAAATTAAAATTTCTTTTGCCGTTTTTCCGCAATGCGTAACGCCGCACTGTACGTCCTTAGAACACCCCGGTTGAAAACGACCGCCCACCAGCGAAACCGTAGGGAACGGCCTATGTGCCGTTCCGCACCTGAAAGGACGGAACCGTTCCCGATAAAACCAGAAACGTCCCCCCATTGTGTCTTTCCGACCTGCTGATAAATTGCGCAAAATGAACATTCCGGATTTGTATATCCCGTACCGTATAGGAGCAGTTCATAAAAAACCCCACGCAGGGTCTGATATGCTCCCTTTATGAGAGACAGTGAAATAAAAACACTGTCAATCACGAAGGGAGCATTGTTCATGTCAA
>CAKTPO010000023.1 GCA_934591845.1 uncultured Oscillospiraceae bacterium
GGGCGTGCCGCCAAGACCGCCATGGAGGTATTCGGGGACATTCTTTCCAAGGAAACGCTGGAACGAAACGATTTAGAACTGCTGATAGAGCGCATCGACGTATTTGAGGATCGGCTGGAAATCCGGCTCCACAGCGATGTGGACACCCTGCTCCACGTCAACCAGGGAGACATTGCTGTAAATTTTAATTCGGGCACGGAAAATAGCGAAAACACCCTGATCCAGTCCTCTAAAAACCACGAGGACAAGGTTTTCCGTGTCAATGTTATCAGTGACGGTGACCCGTTGGAGATTTATACGGAGAAAGACGGCGGGGTGATTTTTCGGAAGTACTCGCCCATGGGGGATTTGCAGGAGTTTGCGGGGCAGATGTGTGAGTCCATTTCGGTGGCGACGGGGCATATTGCGGCCATTGCGGACCGGGATGGGATCATTGCGCTGCATGGGGTGCCTCGGAAGGAGTTGCTGGACAAGCCCAATTCGCCGGAGTTGGAGCGGCTGATGGAGCAGCGGAAGAATTATCTGTTTAAGGCCGGGGACAGTCCCATTGCGCCGGCCCAAGGGGAAGAAAAGTACCATCTGGGGGCGGCGGCACCGATTTTGTCCCAGGGGGATCTGATGGGGAGCGTTTTATTGCTGCTGGGAGAGCAGGACAAGCCCTTGGAGCCGGGAGATCAAGCCCTTGCCCGGGCGGTGGCGGGATTTTTGGGGAAGCAGATGGAAAGCTAAAACCGCCATTGCCTGGGCAGCGATTCAGACCCGCTCGTCATTCCCCTACTCCACCGTCACGCTTTTTGCCAGGTTCCGGGGTTTGTCCACGTCCAATCCCTTGGCGATGCTGGCGTAGTAGCCCAGCAGCTGCAGGGGGAGAATGGCCAGACTGGGGGCGAAATGGGGGTCGGTTTTGGGGATGTAGATGACAAAATCCGCATTGTCCTCCATGCTGTAGTTGCCATAGGTGGTCAGGGCCATCAGGTAAGCACCTCTGGTTTTGCATTCCAAGAGATTGCTGAGGGTTTTCTCAAAGAGGTCCTGCTGGGTCAGGATGCCCACCACCAGGGTGCCGGGTTCCATGAGACTGATGGTGCCGTGTTTCAGCTCTCCGGCGGCGTAGGCCTCGGAGTGGATGTAGCTGATTTCCTTCATTTTCAGGCTCCCTTCCAGGCTGATGGCATAGTCCAGGCACCGGCCAATGAAGAAGGCGTCCCTGGTGGCCAGTTGCTTGGCGGCGAACCACTGGATCCGTTCCTCGTCTTCCAATATCCGCCGCATTTTCCCGGGCAGGGCTTCCAGTTCCCGGATCAGGGCCTGGGCCTGGTCTTCTTCTGTGGTTCCCCGGTCCCGGGCAAACACGATGGCCAGGGCGTAGACCGCCAGCAGTTGGGCACTGTAGGCCTTGGTGGTGGCCACGGCGATTTCCGGCCCGGCCAGGGTGTAGAGCACAAAGTCCGCCTCCCGGGCAATGGTGGAGCCCACCACATTGACGATGGCCAGGGTCTTTGCCCCCTGCTCCTGGGCCTGCCGCAGGGCGGCCAGACTGTCAGCCGTCTCTCCGGACTGGCTGACGATCACCGCCAGGGTGTTTTCCGGCATGGGAGCCTTCCGGTAGCGAAATTCCGAGGCCAGCTCCACCCGGACCGGCACCCGGGCCAGGTCTTCCAGCACATACTGGGCGGCAACGCCCACATGGTAGGCAGAGCCGCAGCCGATAAAGAAGATTTGTTGGATAGAACCGATGAGCTCCGGGGTCAGCCCCGTTTGCTCCAGGGTCAGCTGCCCGTCTTTCAGCAGGGAGCGGAGGGTGTCTTCCAGGGCCTTGGGCTGCTCGTGGATCTCTTTCATCATAAAGTGGGCGTAGCCGCCCTTTTCCGCCGCCTGGGCATCCCAGAGAATTTCCACAGGCTCTTTGGAAATCTCGTCCCCGTCCAGGTTGTAAAAGGTAATGCCCTGGGGGCTCAGCCGTGCCAATTCCAGGTTCCCCACATAATAGACCTTGCGGGTGTATTTGAGGATGGCGGGCACATCGGAGGCCAGGTATTGCTCCCCCTCCTTGGTGCCAATGATCATGGGGCTGTCCTTCCGGGCAGCGTAAATCTCCCCGGGATAGTCCTTGAACAGCACCGCCAGGGCATAGGACCCCCGAATACGGACCATGGCGTGATTGATGGCGTCCACCGGTGTGTGGGCGTATTTTTTATAGTAGTAGTCAATGAGTTTGATGGCCACCTCCGTGTCGGTGGAGGAATAGAAACTGTAGCCCTTGCGCAGCAGCTTTTCCCGCAGCTCCTGGTAGTTTTCGATGATGCCGTTGTGAACGGCCACCACATTTCCGTCATCGGAGCAATGGGGGTGGGCGTTCTGCTCCGAGGGCTCCCCATGGGTGGCCCAGCGGGTGTGCCCAATGCCGCAGGTCCCCGGCAGGGTGCGGCCCCCGTCGGTCTTTTCCTCCAAAGCCTTCAACCGCCCCCGGGCCTTGACCACCCGCACCGGCTGGTCTCCATCCCGCACCGCCAGCCCCGCGGAGTCATACCCCCGGTATTCCAGCTTGGAAAGCCCATCCAACAACACCGGCGCCGCCTGATGCACCCCGGTAAACCCAACGATCCCACACATAGAGGTCACTCCAATCGGAAATAAATTTACCGAATTATAGCATAACTTTATCAAAAAATCAACAACGGATTTTCAGGCCTTCAGCGGAAAATTGACAATTGACAATTGACAATTGACAATTGACAATGGACAATTGTTTTTAGTTGACAGTTTTTTCCCGAATTGACAATTGACAATTTTGAGGGTCGGAAGTTTTACTATTGCGCCCGACGTTTCGGTAATCCGCAACGCTGCACCGTCCAGCCTTAGAATCCACCGGTTGAAAAGTACCCACACCAGCGAAACCGTAGGGAACGGCCTATGTGCCGTTCCGCTGCGTGGCAATTACAACCCCTGCGAAAAAAACAAAACCACCCCCCAAATCATGTCATTCCGAGCGAACGCAGTGAGTCGAGGAATCCACGCAAGTGGCAGATTTCACCTTGTGTTGGTACTTTCTGCCACGTGGTGGATTCCTCCACTTCGGTCGGAATGACATAATAGGGGGACGTTTTTACGGATTCGCCTATTGTTTCTGGAATGTTTCATGCCGTACCGCTGCCTCATCAGTCAGGGCTACGCCCTGCCAGCTTCCCCGGAGGGGAAGCTCTTGTACTGGGCTTTCGGGCACTTGGTATTTTCGGTAACGGTTCCGTCCTTTCACGCAGCGGAACGGCACATAGGCCGTTCCCTACATACTTTACCGGACGGATTCAGATGAACAACGTAAGTCGCTCCAATAATTGTCAATTGTCAATTGGAAAGCAACTGTCAACTGTTCTCCATCCCCTAAAAGGTCGGGAAAAACATGAAAGAAACCCTTTACTTTTGGGGAAACTTATGCTAGAATATGACCGCTGGTTATGGCCAGAGATGAATAAGGCTACCCTCGGCTCGGTTGCGGGAGAAAACCCAATGGGTGTTTTCACCGGCCCCATACTTAGCCCAATGGGTAAATTTTGAAAAAGGTGGAAAATAACAATGATCCAGAAGGAAAAGAAGACCCAGGTCATCCTGGAAAACGCTACCCACGAAGGCGACACCGGCTCCCCCGAGGTTCAGGTTGCCATTCTGACTGCCCGTATCAACGAGCTGACCGATCACCTGCGTGTGCACAAGCATGACAACCACTCCCGCCGTGGTCTGCTGATGATGGTTGGTAAGCGCCGCAACATGCTGGACTATCTGGCTAAGAAGGACATCAACCGTTACCGTGCTCTGATCGCCAAGCTGGGTATCCGTAAGTAATATTTTTGGGGCGACGGCTTCCGTCGCCCCGTTTTCGCATTTCCAAACCCCGGGAGTCCCTTTAGCGTTTGAAAGTGATGTCTTGGAAGAGAGGTCAGTTTCAAGTGCTAAACCTCCCGGAAAAAATAAAAAATTTCAGGAGGTATTCCCATGATCACCCACAAGCAGTTCCCCAATCATAAGGTGTACGAAATGGAAATCGGTGGCCGTCCCTTTACCGTTGAGACCGGTAAGGTAGCAGAGCTGGCCAACGCCGAGTGCATCTGCCGTTACGGCGACACCGTGGTGCTCACCACCTGCACCGCCAACCCCATCCCCAAGGCCGGTATTGACTACTTCCCCTTGACCATCGAGTTTGAGGAGCGGATGTACTCTGTAGGCCGGATCCCCGGCTCCTTCAACCGCCGGGAGGGCAAGCCCTCTGAGCGGGGCATCCTCAACAGCCGGATCATTGACCGGCCCATGCGCCCCCTCTTTGACGAGGAGTTGCGCAACGACACCGTTGTGACCTGCACCGTCCTGGCCAACGACTACGACAACCCCGTAGAGATCGTGGCTTCCCTGGGCGCGTCCATTGCCATCGCTTCTTCTGATGTGCCTTGGAACGGACCCGTGGCCACCACCAACGTGACCCATCTGAACGGCGAGTATATCGTGAACCCCTCTGCCGAGCAGCGGGCCGCCGGTGACTGCTTCGTTTGCATTTCCTCTACCTTTGAAAAGGTGGTTATGATCGAGACCGAGGCCAACGAGGCCCCCGAGTCCGTAGTGCTGGAAGCCATCCGCATTGCCCACGAGACCAACATGGAGATCGTCAAGTTCATCAACGGCATCGTGGCCGAAATCGGCAAGCCCAAGTTCACCTTTGAAAAGGCTGCCGTCAACCATGAGCTGCTGGACGATCTGATGGAGTACGGCCTGGGCCAGATCGAGTACGCCCTGGATACCGATGACAAGAACGTCCGGGAAGAGCGGCTGACTGCCGCCCGGCTGGACTTTGCCGAGAAGTTTGCCGACAAGTACGAGGACTTTGAGACCCATATCGAGGTGTGCCTCTACAAGATGCAGAAGAAGGTCGTCAAGAAGTGGCTGCTGCAAGGCAAGCGTGTAGACGGCCGTGGCATGGACGAAATTCGTCCCCTGGATGCCGAGGTTGGCGTGTTGCCCAGAGTTCACGGTAGCGGCCTGTTCACCCGTGGCCAGACCCAGGTGCTGTCCATCTGCACCCTGAATACCCTGTCCGCCGCCCAGAAGCTGGACACCATCTACCCCGAAGAGACCAAGCGTTATATCCACCACTACAACTTCCCCGCCTACTCCACCGGTGAGGCCCGTGCCGCCCGTTCCACCTCCCGCCGGGAGATCGGCCACGGTGCCCTGGCTGAAAAGGCCCTGCTGCCTGTGATCCCCAGCGTAGAGGAGTTCCCCTACGCCATCCGGGTGGTTTCCGAGGTGCTGTCCTCCAACGGCTCCACCTCTCAGGGTTCCATCTGCGGCTCTACCCTGGCTCTGATGGATGCCGGTGTACCCATCAAGCGGCCTGTTGCCGGTATTTCCTGCGGCCTGATCTCCGACCAGGAGACCGGCGAGTGGAGAACCTTTACCGACATCCAGGGCGTGGAAGACTTCCACGGCGAAATGGACTTCAAGGTGGCCGGTACCACCGAGGGCATTACTGCCATTCAGATGGATTTGAAGAACAAGGGCCTGACCATGGAAATCATTGCCGACGCGCTGGAACGCTGCCGCAAGGCCCGTCTGGAGATCCTCAATGAGATCATGCTCCCCTGCATCCCCGAACCCCGGGCCGAGGTCAGCGAGTACGCCCCCAAGATGCTGAGCCTGAAGATCCCGGTGGATAAGATCCGGGAGGTCATCGGCTCCGGCGGAAAGACCATCCAGAAGATCTGCGCCGACACCGGTGCCAAGGTGGACATCGATGACGACGGCTCCGTCTTCATCTCCGCCGTGGACGCTGCCGCTGCCTACGCCGCCAAGAAGATGGTAGACGACATCTGCTTCGTTCCTGAGGTGGGCAAGCTCTACTACGGCAAGGTGGTCCGCATCCTGCCCATCGGCGCTTTCGTTGAAATCGCCCCGGGCCACGACGGCATGGTGCACATTTCCAAGCTGGAAAACCGCCGTGTAGAAAAGGTGGAAGACGTGCTGAACCTGGGCGACATGACCTGGGTCAAGTTCATGGGCTTCGACGAAAAGGGCCGTGCTAACTTCAGCCGCAAGGATGCCCTGAAGGAAATGGAAGGCAAGTAAATAATGAACGCCCCCCGGAAAACGAAACCGGGGGGCGTTTTTTCGTGGGAAATTGACAATGGACAATGGACAATTGACAATTGACAATTGTTTTCAGTTGACAGTTGACAGTTGACAGTTATTGGGGCGACCAACGTTGTTCATTTAGATCCATCCGGTAAAGTATGTAGGGAACGGCGGGAAAATTGACAATTGACAATTGACAATGGACAATTATTGGAGCGACCAACGTTGTTTATTTCAGTCCGTTCGTTAAAGTATGTAGGGAACGGCCTATGTGCCGTTCCGCTGCGTTGCGAATAGAACCCGTGTGGATAAAACAAAACCGCCCCCCGATATGTCATTCCGAGCGAGCGGTAGTGAGTCGAGGAATCTTCCCAAGTAGCAGATTTTACCTTGTGTTGGTACCTTTCTGCCACGTAGAAGATTCCTCCACTCCGCTGGCGCTCAAGGCCTGAATGACATAACGGGGGGACGTTTGTACGAATTCGCCTATTGCTTCTGGAATGTCTCAGGTTGCCCCGCTGCCTCATCAGTCAGGGCTGCGCCCTGCCAGCTTCCCCAGTGGGGAAGCTTTTGTACCGGACTTTGGGGGGCCGGGGTTTATCGGTAACAGTCCCGTCCTTTCACGTGCGGAACGGCACATAGGCCGTTCCCTACGGTTTCGCTGATTGGGGTACATCTCAATCGGGGGATTCTAAGGACGGGCGGTGCAGCGCAAATTATAGCACGTGAACACTTTCCGGGTCGAATACCAGGTGGCAGGAGTCTCCCACCTGGTAGATTTTTTTGTTTTTGGGGTTGGGGTCGGTGAGTTTTACCAGGGTATTTCCCACCATCACGTGGTAATTCTGATAGCTGCCCATGAAGCAGGACAGTACCACCTTGCAGGGCAGGCCGCCGGTTTCTGCCAGACTGGCGGCTTCGGGGCGGAGGACGATGGTGTATTCCTGGCCAATTTGCAAGTCCTTGTCTGTTTCCGCGTGGCAGATGTCACCGGCCACGTTGATCTGAGCCCGGGTGCCCTCCCGCTTTTCGCAGGCGCCTTTCAGGAAGTTGGCTTCTCCGATGAAGTCGGCTACAAATTCATTTACCGGGTGGTAATAGATTTCCTGGGGGGAGCCGATCTGCTCCACCACGCCGGAGCGCATGATGATGATCCGGTCAGACAGGGCCATGGCCTCGCTCTGGTCGTGGGTGACGTAAATGGCGGTAATGCCCACTTCCTGCTGGATGCGGCGGATTTCCGTCCGCATGGTCACCCGGAGTTTGGCATCCAGGTTGGACAGGGGTTCGTCAAACAGCAGCACACTGGGCTCAATGACCAGGGCCCGGGCCAGGGCCACCCGCTGCTGCTGGCCGCCGGAGAGCTGGTTGGTCATGCGGCCCTCCATGCCTGTCAGTTCCACCAGATCCAGAATTTTCAGCACCCGCTCTTTGATCTGGTCCTTGGGCACGTGGCGCAGTTTCAGGCCGTAGGCCACATTGTCAAAGACGTTGTAATGGGGCAGCAGGGCGTAGCTCTGGAACACCATGGCCGTATCCCGCTTGTTGGGGGTCAGGGCGTTGATGGGTTCATCGCCTAAGTAGATTTCTCCCTCGTCGGGGCTTTCAAATCCGGCGATCATCCGCAGGGTGGTGGTCTTGCCGCAGCCGGAGGGGCCAAGCAATGTCACAAACTCCCCCGGTTCGATGGTCAGGGAATTGTCTTTTACGGCGTAAAAATCCTTGCCGGTTTTGGGGTCTTGATAAATTTTGGAGATATGCTCCAGACGGACGCCTTTTTTCACTTTTTCCATGGCTTAGCCCTCCTTGATTTTTCTGCTGGTGCCGAAGTATTTGGTCACCAAATTCATCAGCAGCACAGACCCGTAGGTAATGGCAATGAGGATGGTGGCAAAGGCGCAGGCCAGGCTGTAGGAGCCTTTTTCGGCAAATTCGTTGATCTGCACGGTGATCAGCAGGAACTGGGGGGTCACCAGCAGGATGATGGCGGAAATAGCGGTAATGCTCCGGACAAAGGCGGTCACCAGGCCGCTGAGGAAGGAGTCTTTGATGAGGGGCAGGGTCACGGTCATAAACACCCGGAAGCTGTCCGCGCCCATGTCGTAGGCGGATTCCTCAATGGACTTGTCGATCTGCCGCAGGGCGGAAATACCGCTGCGGGTGCCTGTGGGGAGAGACCGCACCACAAAGACGATGATGAGGATCCCGGCGGTGCCGTAAAGCCCCTGCAAAAGCCCCGTGTGGAACAGACCGCCGGAGAAACCCCGGATGTAGCCCACGCCCAGCACCGTACCGGGTACGGCCATGGCCAGCATGGACACCGCCTCAATAAAGCCCTTGGACCTAAAATTCCGCTTGACCACCAGATAGGAAATGATCATGCTCAGCAGGGCCGTAATGGGGGAGGCGATCAGGCTCAGGATGAAAGAATCCCGGAAAGCCTGCAGCCCGTGATAGCGGCTGAACACCAGCTTGAACCATTTGCCCGTCAGGGGGAAGAACTTAAAGCCCCAGGTGGGGAAACAGGCCCCGATGGGAACGCACAGGTACATCATAATGACGAACAGAGCAACCAGAGCGCACAGCACCGTCAGGGGGATCTTCACACTGCGGTCGGTAATGAGCATCCGGCCCCGGGAGGCCTTGCCGGTGAGGGTGGCGGCGGTTTTCCGCTCTAAGTAGTATTTCTGCACGGCGAACATGGCCAGAGTGATGCACAGCAGCACCACCGCCATGGCGGCGGCACCGGCCTTGTCGTAGGCGCCGGTGATCTGCAAATAGATGGTGGTGGCCAGGGTATCATAGGAGCCGCCAATGATCATGGGGTTGGCAAAGTCCGCAATGGACTCGATAAAGGTCACCAAAAAGGCGTTGCCAAGGCCCGGCAGCATCAAAGGCAGGGTGACGCTGGTAAAGACCTTCCACCGGGAAGCACCCATATCCCGGGCGGCTTCTTCCAGGGAGGGGTCGATGTTTTTAAGCAGGCCTTTCAGCATCATATAGCACACCGGGAAGA
This sequence comes from uncultured Oscillospiraceae bacterium, assembly GCA_934591845.1. Taxonomy (GTDB): domain Bacteria; phylum Bacillota; class Clostridia; order Oscillospirales; family Oscillospiraceae; genus Faecousia. The sequence goes on from CAKTPO010000023.1 coordinate 9,134, forward strand.
ACGTCAGGGTCTGGACCACCGCAATGCCCCAGAAGCCATAGACGCTGTTGTCGTAGATCCCCAGCACATACCGGGTGATGATGCCCGCCTTGCCAAAGAGCATGATCATGGAAAGGCTCAATACAAAGGGCGGCGACACCACCGGCAGCATGGAAACCACTTTGAACAGGCCCCCGGCGAATTTGTCCATTTTGACGTAGACCTCCACATAGGCAAACAGCAGTCCCACCAATGTGGAGAGAATGCCTACCAGGAAGCCCACTTTTAAGGTGTTGGTAATGGCCCGGGTAAAGGAGGGCATGGCAAAAATGCGCCGGAACACCCCGACGCCGAAGCTGCCGTCTCCCACCAGGCTGTCCACCAGCAAAATTGCCAGTGGGTAGAGAATAAACAAGGTCAAAAAGGCGATCAGCACCGCAATGGTGGTCACCATGATGGGGTCAGCCATCAGCTTTTTCCGGTCCAGCGCCGCACTCTGGTTCTTTGCCATAGGCGTAGGTCCCTCCTTATCTCATTTCGAAAAACAATTCCGGCGGCGGCAATAGCCGCCGCCGGGGGGTAGGTGTGTTTACGCGGTCTTGAAACGGTCCTCGCCGGTGTCTGCGCCGCCGGCGTTCAGAGCCTTCATGACTTCCTCAATGTAGGTGCCGATGTTCTGCTTGGCATCCTCGAAGTCATAGTCCATGACGTTGTCGGGATCCAGGCCGAACTGCATGGCCACCTCAGGCTGAGTGGCGTTGTCAATGCACAGGAACTGGTAGGAGCCATTGTTGGCAGCCAGGTTCACGCACTCAGGAGACAGGGCGTACTCGATCCACAGCTTGGCGGCGTTTTCATGGGTAGCACCCTTGAAAATGGCGGTTGCGCCCACCTCAAAGGAGGTGCCGGAGGAGGGGATGATCAGCTCCACGTTGGTGTAGCCGTTGTCCACGATCTGGGTAATGCCATCGTGCAGGAAGCCGATGCCGATAACGCACTCGCCGGTGCCTACGTTCTTGGAGGGGCCGGAGCCGGACTTGGTGTAGACTTCAATGTTCTTGTCCAGGTCCACCAGGTACTGGATGCCCTCGTCATGGCCGTACTTCTGGATCATGGTGTTGATGACCAGCTTGGCGGTACCGGCGGTATTGTAGTTGGACAGCCAGATGAGGCCCTTGTACTCAGGCTTCAGCAGATCCTGCCAGTCGGCGGGCTTTTCCAGGTTCAGGCGGGTCAGTTCATCGGTGTTGACCATGAAGCCCAGGATGCCCTTGTAAATGCCGTACCACTGGCCGTCTTTATCCTTATACATGTCGCTGAGCAGATGGGAAGCATTCTTGGCCTCGTACTTTTGGAGCAATCCCTTGGAAGCGCAGACGTTGTAGGGGTCGGTGGTGCCGCCGAACCAGACATCGCCGGAGGGGTTGCCGTTTTCTTCTTCGATCTTGGCCTGGACTTCACCGGTGGAAAGCCGCTGATAGTTGACCTTGATGCCAAAGAGTTCCTGGAAATGCTGGCAGGCAGCGGCCAGATACTCCTCCTCGCAGGAGCCGTAAACCGTCAGCTCGCCGTCAGCCTGGGCAGCGGCGATCAGGTCCTCCATGCCGTCAAAATAGCTGGGATACTTGCTCTCCGCCTTGGGCGCATCCGTGGCAGCGGGCGCATCCCCAACTGCGGGTGCGGCAGTGGTAGCGGGAGCTTCCGTCGTCCCGCCACAGGCAGCCAGGGTCAGAACCATGGCAAGCGTCAGAAGCAATGCCAAATACTTTTTCATTCTAAATTCCTCCGTTCTTCATATTTGGGTGTTCCCCAACGAACTGAGCCTATTATAGTCGTATGTTTTTCTGTTGTCAATCCTTACCAGAAAAGTTCTTGAAATTTTTCTTTTGATTGTGGATTCTGCCCCTAACGCCAATGCAGCTAATTCTTTTTATTTTGTTTCCTCTGCATGGTTTCTCAAAAGATGTATTTACATAGGATTGCGCACTGACAGGAGAATACCAGCAAGAAAGCAACCGGCAGGAATACCTCTGGATGCTGCTACACTTCAAACGGGCCAACACTATTTTCTCTTGAAGTGCTTGTTTTGCTGAGCTTCAGGAGATTTTATGGAGCAGAATGCGGCGGCCTGATTATAGGAATACTTTTAGGGCCTATCTGAAAACCGTCAACACGCCCAAACAGCGGATCTATTCCGTCTGCTGTGCGCCATTTTTCCTTGCAATACACAAAGTATTCCTGCGAAAAAATGGCTTCATCAGGCGAAAAACCCCTCGCTGTTGGTCATATTTCCGGTTTTCAGATAGACCCTAGACACAAAGAACTTCCACCGCACTGTATTGTTTCCAACAGGCGGTAGAAGTTCCTTTGTTTATAGAATGGTGCAACATCATCCTACAACGAATATCAACGAATGGACGAGAACACGGTTCATATTGTTATAACGCCGGACATTTTACTCGATATCCAACTGCGCCGTCACCTGGTAGTAATCGCAGGCGTGGGCGGTGTAGTTCTTGACGTTTTCCTTGGAGATCATGTTCATTTGCAGGAAAGAGCAGAAGATATAGGCGTTGTCGTCCAGAATCATCTGCTGGAGTTTTACGGCCATATCGCCCCGCTTGGCGGTGTCAAATTCCTTGGACAGGTCTTCGATCAGGGCTGTGACCTCCGGGTTGTCATAGGCACCGAAATTATAGCTCATACCGGGTACGCAGGAGGTGGTGAAGAAATACTGGGGGTCGCCGGAGGGAGCAGTGACCAGGGCAGAGGCGTAGATGTCAAAGCTGGTCATATCCGCCAGGAACTCCCGGCGATTGGCGGTGCAGTTGATGTCCACGTCCATGCCGATTTCTTTCAAAGAGGCCTGAGCAGACTCGGCAAGCAGGGGCAGCTCCTGGCGGCTGGGGTAGGTCAGCCAGCGGATGGTGAGCTTTACGCCGTCCTTCTCCCGGATGCCGTCGCCATCGGAATCCACCCAACCGGCTTCTTCCAGAATGGCCTTAGCCCCTTCGGGATCATAGGTTTCCGTCTTTACATGTTCGCCACCGAAGGTGCTGAAGCCATCAGGGAAGGCACCGTTGGCGGGGACTCCGTGGCCATCCAGCAGGGTTTTTACAAAGCCCTCTTTGTTGATGCCCATGGCGATGGCCTTTCGGACGGCAGCATCCTGAATAATGGGGCTGGTCATATTCATGCAGCCAAAGAAAGCACGGGAAGTCTGGATGGCGGAGAACTGATAGCCGCCGTTTTCAAAATTGGGGTAAGCCTCGTAGGCCATGCCGTAGGCGGCATCAATATCCCCGGCCTGGAGGGTAGCGGACAGGGTATCGCCGTTGCTAAGGGTGCGGATGGTCAGTTCGTCAATTTTAGGCGTACCGTCCCAGTAATAGGTGTTGGGCACCAGGGAAAGATGGTCGTCCGTTACCAGCTCTTTGACAACATAGGGGCCGGTACCGGCCACAATACCGGTGTCAAAATCGGAAGCATCCACATCGATGATGCAGCCGTAGGGGTCGCCCAGGTAATTCATCAGGGCGGGGTTGGGTTCGCTGGTGGTAATGGTCAATACCTGGCCGTCGGCCTGGATATCCACGATTTTGGTGTCGCTGGGGGCCCGGTCGTGGACTTCCAACAGATGATCCAGACACTGCTTGACGGCGGCACCGTCCATATCCCGGCCGGAGGAGAACTTTACACCGTCCCGCAGGGTAACGGTCCAGGTGCAGTTGCCGTCATTGGTCCAGTCTGTTGCCAGCCAGGGTTCCAGCTCCATGGTGTCGGTGTAGTGAACCAGGGTCTCACCCACACCGTAACGGATGCAGGCCCAGCCGTTATAGGTCCGGTGGGGGTCTACGGTTTCCTCCCAGTTTTCGGAGTTGAAGGTGGTGTCGCCAATGACCATGGTCTTCTTGGCGGCGGAAGCGGCGGCCTGTGCCGTGCTGCCGCTCTGGGTGGTCGTTTCCGCCCCGGGCGTGCTGCTGTTGCCGCAGCCTGCCAGGAGAGAAAGAGCCAGGCAGACGATCAGCAGAATGGAAATCGTTTTTTTCATACTATTCAAGGGTCCTTTCAAATTTTTTATGTTTTGCCGGATGACACGGCTGAACATTCCATTACAATACGCTATGGATCAATCGTTTTGTATAGTCGTTTTGGGGATTTTGGATCACTTCATCCGGCGTTCCCGCTTCCACAATATTCCCGTGGTACATCACCAGCACCCGGTCCGCAAACTGCTGCACCAGGGAAATGTCGTGGCAGATAAAGAGAATGGAGAGACTTTGCCCCTGCTGCGCCCGAAGGGCATTCAAAAGATCGATGATCTCTTTTTGAACGGTCACATCCAGCGCGGAGGTGGCTTCATCGCAGATGAGGAGCTTGGGTTCAATGGCCAAGGCTCGGGCAATGGCCGCCCGCTGGCACTGACCGCCGCTGACCTGATGGGGATAGCGGTCCGCAAATTCTCTGGGCAGACCGCATTTTTTCAGCAGGCTTTCTACCTTTTTTCGGGTTTCATTCCGGGAAACACCGGCGTTGCGCAGACTTTCCCCAATGCCGTCCCCCAGGGTGCGGCGGGGGTCAAAGGAGTCTGTAGGGGTCTGAAATACCATCTGCATGGTTCTGTAAACCCCATGAAGCTCTTTTCCCCTCGAGTGGGTGATGTCCCGCCCGTCCAGGGTGATTTTCCCGGAGGTGGCATCCACCAGCCGGGAGATCATGTTCACGGCGGTGGTTTTGCCGCTGCCGCTCTCTCCGATAATTGCCAGACACTCTCCGGGAAACAGGTCAAAGGAGATGCCCTTTACCGCCGTGAAATCTTCCTGGCCTTGCCGGGAAAAGACTTTGGTCAGGTTTTCAACTTTCAAAATCGGTTCCATGTTTACCTCCGCAGCCTCGGCACGGCGGCGAGCAGTGCCTTGGTGTAGTCTGCCTGGGGATTCGTCAGGACATCCTGGGTTTTTCCGTATTCTACGGATTCTCCGTCTTTTAACACCAAAACCCGATCCGCCATGGCACCGATGACGCCCAAATTATGGGCCACCAGGATGATGGCCGTTCCAAAGGTCTTCCGTACCAGCAGCATTTCCTCTACCACCTGCTTCTGAATGGTCACATCCAGGGCAGAGGTCGGCTCATCCGCAAACAGGATGCTGGGGTTTAGCAGCATGGCCGCCGCAATGCCGACACGCTGCTGCATACCGCCGGAGAGTTCAAAGGGATAGCTTTCCAGAACGCGTTTGCCGTTTTCAAATCCCAGTTTGGAAAGCAGCTCCATTGCCTGGGCTTCAAAATCCGCCTTTGAGATTTTTCTGTGTGCCCGCATGGTCTCAAGCAGCTGGGTACCTACGGTACGGATGGGGCAGAAGGCACTGCCGGAGCTTTGGAAGATATAGCCCAGCTCCGGGCCGCAGAGTTTGCGCAGCTCCTTCGATGGCAGATCCGGAAGATTTTTTCCTTTGAACCAGATGTCCCCTCGGGTGACCTGCCCCTCGCAGCCGAGCAAACCCATCGCCGCTTTGATCAGGGCGGATTTGCCGCTGCCGCTCTCACCTACGATGCCCAAAATTTCTCCCGGCCCAAGGGTGAAGCTCACATCCCGGACGGTGGACACGCCCAGGTAGGAAATGTCCACATGATCATATTTTAACAATTCTTCCACAATGTTACCTCCGGCTTTTGGGGTCTGCATAGTCCCGGATGGTGTCACCCAGGAGGTTAAAGATCATCACCGAAATAAAGATGGCGATGCCTGGGCTGAACGTGATCCAGGGGGAGGTGGTCATCAGGCTCCGGGTGTCACTCATCATACTGCCCCATTCGGGAATGGGAGGCTTGGCACCCAACCCTAAGAAGCTGAGAGCCGCCAACTCCATCATCATCGTGCCAATGTCCAACATGGAAGTGACCAAAATTGGCCCCAGAATATTGGGCAGGATGTGTTTGAGGATGATTTTCCCGGTGCCGCTGCCGGAAAGCCGCACCGCTTTCATCCATTGGGTCTCTTTTTGGGCAAGGGTCTGACTTCGGGCGATCCGTGCGTACTTTGGCCAGGAAATGGCCGCCAGAGCGATAATGGCGTTTTGCAGTCCGCCGCCCAGAGAACCGGCCACCGCTAGGGCGAATACAAGGCCCGGAAAGGCCAGAAATACGTCGGAAATACGCATCAACACCGTATCCACCCAGCCGCCGGTCCAACCGCAGGTGATGCCGACTGCTGTTCCAATGGCAGTAATGATGGCTACCAGCAAAAGCGTGGAGAAGATACTGGCCCGACTGCCTGCAATGACCCGGGACAGCATATCCCGGCCATAGCGGTCAGTACCCAAAAGATGCTCCGTACTGGGGGCCTGTTTGGCAATATCCAGATTTTGCAGATAGGGGTCGTAGGGTGTGAGATGTGCGGAGAAAAAGGAGCAAATAACCAGCAGAACCGCCAGAGTCCCGAAAATGATCAAACGCATTTTTACCGTGTTTTTACGCAGCTTTTGCTTGCGAACTGTTACCTCGCTCACCCTTCCTGCACCCCCAATCGAATTCTTGGATCAAGGACATGGTAGAGAATGTCCGTGACCAGGTTCACCATCACGTAGATAATGGCCATCCAGACCACATAAGCTTGGATCATGGGATAGTCCCGCATGGTGATGGAATCCACCGCCAGCTTTCCAACGCCGTCCCACATAAAGATGCTCTCAATAATGGCGGTGCCCCCCAGGAGGCTGCCGATGGACAGGGCCAAAAGGGTGATAATGGTCAGCATGGAGGACTTGAGGACGCTTTTCCACAGGGTCACGCTTCCCCGAACGCCTCTGGCTTTGGCTCCCAGCACATAGTCCTTGTTCAGCTCCTCCAGTACCGTAGCCCGCACCTGCCGCATATACTTTGCGGACATGGCAATGGCCAGTGTCAGGGTAGGCAGAATGGCACTTTGCACCGTGGTTCCCTTGGAAATTACCGGCAGCAGCTTCCATTTGATGGAAAACAGCTGCATGAGCAGCAGGGCCACAAAGAAATTGGGCAGGCTGTTTCCCACAAAGCTGAAAAACCGCAGGAAATAGTCCGTAAACCGGTCATGCTTCACCGCCGCCCAGATGCCCAAAGGAATGGAAATGACCACTGTTGTGATGATCGACAGCACCGTCAGCAGCAAGGTCGCCGGGAGCTTGCTGACAAAGGTATCGAATACATTTTTTCCGGAGACGTAGCTGATGCCCATATCTCCGGTCAAAAGCCCTTTCAGCCAGGAGCCATACTGAACGAGGAAGGGCTGATCAAGGCCCAGTTCTGCCCGTTTGGCATCGATGATCTCCTGGGCGACGGCTCCTTTGTCACCGTACAGCTCGATCACGGCATCACTGCCGGCGGCTCGCATCATGGCAAAGGACAAAAAAGTAATGCCCAGCAGTACGGGAATCAGCTGCAAAAAGCGTTTGCTTATATATTTCTTCAAATTCCGATTCCTTCTTTTAACGCTCTGAGAGTTTTGTCTTTAGGGCCTCTACCAGAAACATGGGGGTGGAGGCGTTGTTGATGCGTTCTTCCCGGGTCCAGACCTGCCGCCAGATGTCCAGGTCGGCCTGGGCTTCCATGCCCAGGGTGTGGAGGGTTTTCAAATCCCAGGCCGGGCGGGTCTGCCGGGAGAGGGGGGTCTGGCGGGCAATGGCCTCCATGGCATCCACATCCGTTCCCGCGTTTTCGTCCCGGACATCGGAGATTTTTAAGTTCTCCCGGTCCTGGGCGTGGCCCTGTTGGGCCTGCTCATCCCAGAGATACCGATACCAGTTGGCATCAAAGTTCAGCAGCAGCCCGCCGGGGGCCAGAACTCTGGTCCAGTGGCCATAGGCCTTTTGGGGGTCGTGGAGGTTCCAGGTCACGTTTCTGGTGACCAGCACGTCAAAAGAATCGGCGGCAAAATCCAGTGCTTCGGCGTTCATCTGCCGGAAATGGATGTTGCTTGCCAGAACTCCGGCGTTTCTCCGGGCTTCTTCCAGCATGGAGGCGGTATAGTCCACCGCCGTGACCCGATAGCCCAGCTCCGCCAGGATGATGGCAAAGAATCCCGGGCCGGTACCCACGTCCAGCACCCGCAGCTGTTCCGGTTTTTTCCCCGGGAACCGGGCGGCGATGCGCCGGGAGAGGACCTGCCGCCAGACGTGTTTCTGCTGGGAGGCCAGCTCCTCCTGGTTGACCCCGGAGTAGCCGGAAGCCCGGTGGGTCCAGTAGTGGATGTTTTCTTCTTCGTAGTTTGCAAACCGTTTCATTGGGTACTCCTCTTATTTTGTGGCGTAGATTCCGAACATGGGGGCGGTGGTGAGATCCAAATTGCCTAAGAGCCTGCGGCCCAGCTGGGGCTCCACCCGGACATCCCGGAAGCCGATTTCTTTCAAAACCCCTTCATCCCAGGCTGGCCGGGGCTTTCCCACGTCCAGCTCCAGGGTGATGTTGTCGCACTCCTGCTGCAGTGCCTGGGTCATGCCCACGTGGCCATAGGGGCTGTCCGGGGCGACCTGGCAGTTCTGGGTGCTGTGGCTGCGGACATGGCGGGCGTACTCCGCATCATAGTTTAGAAGAATGCCGCCGGGTTTCAGCACCCGGAACCACTGGGCATAGGCCTGTTCCGGCTCCGGCAAGGTCCAGGTCAGGTTCCGGCTGAGCACCACGTCAAAGGTGCCGTCACCGTAGCCCAGGTTCTGGGCATCCATTTCCAGAAAGGGAATGGACAGGCCCCGCTGCTGTGCCGCCGCCTGGGCCTCTTGCAGCATGGCAGGGGTCAGGTCAATGCCCTGGGGCAAATGGCCCATTTGAGCCAGCAGAATGGGAAAGAACCCGGTACCGGTGCCCACATCCAAAATCCGCAGATGCGTTCTATGGGGCAAATGGGCTTCCAGCTCCTGCTGCCAGCGCTTGCCCATGTCGTTTTCCAATTCATTTCTCCGCACCGCCCCAAAGTCATGGGAACGCTGGGTCCAGTAGGCTTTCACCCGCTGCTCTATTTCCATATCGCTCATCCTTTTGTTGTAAAACTCCATTTGCCATGGAGGGAAATGGGAAATTTCAGTGTTTAGTATAATCGCCCCAACCCTTTGACGGAAGCCCCCGGGGGGGATATTTTTTGCACGGAAAGGTCTGAATACAACAAAAAACCCCCGGCAAAAGCCGGGGGCCAAAGGGAAAAATCAGAATGCGCACTTGTTGGAAATGTAGTCTTTCAGTTCGCTGATGGGGATGCGGACCTGCTCCATGGTGTCGCGGTCACGGACGGTGACGCAGTTGTCGGCGGGGGTGTTTTCGTCGCCGACGGTCTGGAAGTCCACGGTGATGCACAAGGGAGTGCCGATCTCGTCTTCCCGGCGGTAACGCTTGCCGATGGAACCGGCATCGTCAAAGTCCACCATGAAGTCCTTTTGCAGCATGTGGTAAATCTCCTCGGCCTTGGGGCTGAGCTTCTTGCTCAGGGGCAGGACGGCAGCCTTGAACGGTGCCAGAGCGGGGTGCAGATGCAGCACGGTGCGGATGTCCGGGTTGCCCTTCTTGTCCTGGCCCACCACTTCCTCGTCATAGGCCTCGCACAGGAACGCCAGAGCCACACGGTCACAGCCCAGGCTTGGCTCAATGACATAGGGGATGTAGTGTTCGCCCTTTTCCTGGTCGAAGTATTCCAGGCTCTTGCCGGAAGCCTCCTGGTGGCGGCCCAGGTCGTAGTTGGTACGGTCGGCAATGCCCCACAGTTCGCCCCAGCCGGAGCCAAAGGGGAACTGATACTCAATGTCGGTGGTAGCCCGGGAGTAGAATGCCAGTTCCGCAGGCTCATGGTCTCTTAGACGCAGGCTTTCTTCCTTGATGCCCAGGGAGATCAGCCAGGATTTGCAGAAGTCTTTCCAGTAGGCAAACCACTCCAGGTCCGTGCCGGGCTGGCAGAAGAATTCGCACTCCATCTGCTCAAATTCCCGGGTACGGAAGGTGAAGTTGCCCGGGGTGATCTCGTTCCGGAAAGCCTTGCCCACCTGGCACACGCCGAAGGGCAGCTTTTTCCGGGTGGTCCGCTGGATGTTGGCGAAGTTGACAAAAATGCCCTGGGCAGTCTCAGGCCGCAGGTAAACGGTGGAGGAGGAGTCCTCGGTGACACCGATCTGGGTCTTGAACATCAGGTTGAATTTCCGGATGGCGGTAAAGTTGTGCTTGCCGCAGTTGGGGCAGACCACATCCTCATGGTCGGCAACGAACTTGTCCATTTCCTCAAAGCTCATGGCATCCACATTGACGCCCTTGCCGGACTCGCTGGCCTCGATCAGCTTGTCCGCCCGCTGCCGGGCACCGCAGCCCTTGCAGTCAACCAACGGGTCCGAGAAGCTGCCCACGTGGCCGGTGGTGACCCAGGTGGTGGGGTTCATCAGGATGGCGGCATCCAGACCCACGTTGTAGTCGGATTCCTGAACAAACTTTTTCATCCAGGCCTTCTTGACGTTGTTCTTGAATTCCACACCCAGAGGGCCGTAGTCCCAGGCGTTGGCCAGACCGCCGTAAATTTCGGAGCCGGCATAGACATAGCCTCTGTTTTTGCAGAGGTTTACGATCATATCCAGAGTTTTTTCGCTGTTTTTCATTTTTATAAATCCCCCAGTCGGTATTTTTGGAGTTTGCCCCCATTATACTCTGGGCCGGGGATGAAATCAAGGAAAATCCGCAGATGTTGAGAAAAAAGCGCAAGTCAACCAAGAAACCGGGAATAGAACGGGGGGAATATGGGGATGCTTTCATAAACGGGGAAGAGTTTAGTTGACAGTTGACAGTGGACAGTTGACAGTTATTTTCTGAATTGACAATGGACAATTGAAAATTGACAATTTTTGGTGCAAAGGACGTTGTTCATTTCGACCCATTCGTTAAAGTATGTAGGGAACGGCCTATGTGCCGTTCCGCACCCGAAAGGACGGAACTGTTACCGTCAACCCCCGACACCCCAAAGCCCGGTACAAAAGCTTCCCCGACCGGGAAGCTGGCAGGGCGCAGCCCTGACTGATGAGGGGCGGGGCAGCGTAAAACATTTTAGAAACAATAGGCGAATCCGTACAAACGTTTCCCCGTTCTGTCATTCCGACCGCAGCGCAAGCGGAGTGGAGGAATCCACCACGTGGGAGAAAGAACCACCACAAGATAAAACTTGTCACTTGGGAAGATTCCTCGACTCACTGCGTTCGCTCGGAATGACATATCGGTGGGTGGTTCCGTTTTGTCCGCACGGGTTATAATTGCAACGCAGCGGAACGGCACACAGGCCGTTCCCTACGGTGAGACTCGGTAGGTTTTACCTCTGCGCCCGTTGTGCCTACAATAAACAACGCCGTACCGCCCCTCATCAGTCTCGGCTGCGCCGAGCCAGCTTCCCCGGCGGGGAAGCTTTTGTACCGTGCTTTCGGGTGCTGGGCTTTGCCGAAACGTTGGTCACCCAAATAATTGTCAATTGTCCATTGTCCATTGTCAATTTTGACATCACTGTCAACTGTCAACTCTATTCTACGAGGTGCTTTTATGATTTTGTCCTACCTCCGCACCATCATTCTCTACCTGGTTCTGATTCTCGTCATCCGGCTTATGGGGAAGCGGCAGATCGGGGAGATGGAGCCGGCGGAGTTTGTGGTGACCATGTTGGTGGCCAATCTGGCGGCCATTCCCATGCAGGATGGGGGGATCCCGTTGCTCACCGGGTTGATTCCGATTCTGACGGTGCTGGGGGTGGAGCTGGTGCTGTCGTTTCTGATGCTGCGCAGCGGCTGGCTGCGGCGGCTGTTTTGTGGGCAGCCGGTGCTGCTGATCGACGAGGGGAAGCTATTGCAGGGGAATCTGCGGCTGACACGGGTGACGTTGGAGGAACTGTTGGGGAAGCTTCGGGAAAAGGATATTCTGGATATTTCCCAGGTGCAGTACGCCATTCTGGAAACCGATGGGGAAGTTTCCGTGTTTCCCTATGCCAGATTTCAGCCTCCTTGTGCCAGGGATTTAGGAATCCAGGCCCGGGAGAATGCCATGCCCATGGTAGTGGTGGAGGACGGGCGGCTGTTGGAAGAAAACCTGGTAAAATCGGGGAAAACCCGGGAATGGGTGCTGGAAACCCTGGCAGGTCACGGGGCTAGTCTTCAATCCACCCTGATCCTCACGGTGGATGCCGCAGGAAAAAGCTTGTTCATTGGAAAGGAGGGCCTATGACCAGGGGAATTTTGGGCATTTTATTGCTGCTGGTGCTGCTGGCCGGGGGGCTGTTTGTCCAGTGGACCATGGCCACCTTGCAGGAGCCCATCACCGGGGAACTGACCCAGGCGGCCCAGGCAGGAGCACGAGGAGACTGGGATACGGCCAGACTCCACCAGGAGGCGGCCCAGCGGGGCTGGCGCAAGGCCTGGCGGCTGACTGCCGCCTTTGCGGATCACCAGCCCATGGAGGATGCGGACGGCCTGTTTGCCCGGCTGGGGGTCTATGCCGCGGGGGAGGAGGAGGCGGAGTTTGCCGCCTGCTGCCGGGAACTGGCCCGGCGGGTACAGGCCATCAGCGATGCCCACCGTCTGACCTGGTGGAATCTATTGTAAGGGAAACTCTGAGTAAATCGTCTGCGGCTGGACAGCGGATCTTTTGCTCCCATGCTGCGGTATGAAAAGTGGGAAATACACAAAGTATTCCTCCACTTTCCATACCTTGCCTGGAAGCAAAATCTCTCGCTGCCAGCTCTTGCCGATTTACTCAGAGCTTCCCAAAATACTAATTCTGAGCGTTCAAAAGGGCTTCAATGGCCTCTGCCAGAATGGGCACGGTGGCCAGGGCTTCCTGGCGGGTGTTGCCCGCGCCGCCGATTTCGATGAGCAAGGCACCGGGACACAGGTCCTGGTTGAACCGTTGGGTTCGGAGATTCAGGGGCCGGGTGATGCCGGGGCTTGCCCGTTCCAGCAGGGTTTGAAGCCGGAGCGCTACCGATAGATTCTGCTGCCAGTTGGGGTGCTTCCGACCGCCTGCGTTGGTACCTACCACCAGCATCAGCCGGGCCGTGGGGCCTGTGGGGGTGTCGGACAGAAGCCTTGGCTGCAGATTTCCCGCCGCCGCGTCCCGGTGCAGATCCAGGGCCAGGACGATGGAGGGGTTCTGGGCGAGGTACTCCTCCATGGCTTTCCGGCTGTGGATGTAGGCGGAATTATAGGAGGGGTAATCGTGGAGACTTTCGTCCCGGAGAACGCCAATGCCCCGGTTTTCCAGGGCTTCTTCCAGGGCCTTGCCCAGGCTGAGCATATTAAAACCGCTGTCCAAACTTCTGTAGGCAGCGGTTTCTATGTAGTTTTCACCGTTTTTTTGATAGCTTTCTGTGGCGTGGGTGCTGTAGAGCAGCACCTTGGGGCCGGGAAGGTCGGGAAGCGCCGGGGGTTCCAGAATCAGCCGTTCTGCATCGATGGCAAGCCCTGCATCGTTGTCAAGAGCCACCGCCGCCCCATCCTGAGGGGAAAACAGCGGCACCGGTTTCTCCGGCTCCCGCCGGACGGTAAATGCGGGGATGGGTTCATGGGCGTTCTGAGGGCCACGGGATTCCGGGGCGTAGACGTAAGGCTCCCGCTGCCTGGGGGCAGACCGCAGCCCTGTCTGGGTAAACAGGAGCAATTCGTCCATGCTACGCAAAAAATCTGGGGAAGTCAGGCTCTTGCCCAGGCCAGGGCCAAAGCGCAGGGCCAGAGCAAGGCCCAGACTGAGTAGTCCCACCCGATAAACGCCCCGGTTGTTCACGGCCATGCCTCCTTAAATCGGTGTCTTCGGTTTCCACTTGGGGCGGCTTCCCAGCGTGACCCGGAGTTCTTTGAAAAACTCCTGCAAAAGGGCCTGGGATTCCTCTGCCAGAAGCCCCGCTTCCACCTGGGGATGGTGGTTAAAGTCCATGGAAAACAGGCTGCACACCGACTGGCAAGCCCCGAATTTCCGGTCACTGGCCCCATAGACCACCCGGGGGATCCGGGCGTTCAGAATGGCCCCGGCGCACATGGCGCAGGGTTCCAGGGTCACATAGAGGGTACACTTCCACAGCCGCCAGCCCCCCAGATTCCGGCAAGCTTCCGAAATGGCCAGAATTTCCGCATGGGCCAGGGCGGACTTGTCCGTTTCCCGGCGGTTGTAGCCCCGGCCTACGATCTCGTCCCCCAGGGTGATGACACAGCCCACCGGCACTTCCCCCAGGTCAGCAGCCTTTCGGGCCAGAGCCAGGGCCTCCTTCATAAAATCCAGGTCCTCCATAAAGCATCCCCTTTCTTTTGGGGGTATCATACCACGGCGGCAGGGAAAAAGAAAGGGGATTTACAAATTGGCAAGAAAATGCTATGCTATGGACAATCAAACGAAGGAGGGCCGCCTATGGCAAACCAGCAGGAAATCGACAAAAAGGTGACGGAGCGCATTGAAAAAACCGAGGAGCGCATTCGCCAGTCCGAGGCCCGGGAGGAAAAATTGCAGCACCTGTTCCGGCACGGGCTGCACATCCTGGAAAAAATGATCGCCGTGTTCACCCTGGTGGTATTGCTGGGTGCTTTTGGCAAGCTGATTTTAGAACTGATCCGTGACCCCGGCTCCTCCGCGGACGTTACGGGATTTCTCCACGAGGTATTGACCATTGTGGTGGGCCTGGAATTCGTCAGAATGCTCATCGACACCACCCCCGCCAGCATCCTGGAAGTCCTGGCCGTGGCCATCACCCGCCACGTCATCCTGAGCCACGACGACCCGGTGAGTAACCTTTTGTCCGTGGCCTGTATCGCCGGCCTGTTTGCCATCCGCAGGTTCCTGTTCCGCAGAGGGGAATTGAAAGAGGAAATGGTGGAGAAAGAGTAATTTCAGTTGACAGTTGACAGTGGACAGTTGACAGTTATGCCTAAATTGACAATGGACAATGGACAATGGACAATTGACAATTATTGGAGCGACCGACGCTGTTCCTTTCAGTCCGCACGTTAAAGTATGTAGGGAACGGCCCAGGGAAGCTCCAAAAAACCTTCCCCGCCGGGGAAGGGGAACCGCCCGCAGGCGGTGGATGAGGGGCGGTACGGCGTTGCGCATTGTAGGAACAATGGGCGCAGAGGTAGACATACCGAGTCTCACTGTAGGGAACGGCCTATGTGCCGTTCCGCTGCGTTGCAATTATAACCCGTGTAAATAAACAAAATCGCCCCCCGATTATGTCATTCCGAGCGTAGTGAAACGGAGTCGAGGAATCTTCCCAAGTGGCAGATTTTACCTTGTGTTGGTACATTTCTGCCACGTGGTGGATTCCTCCACTCCGCTTGCGCTACGGTCGGAATGACAATGGGGGGACGTTTTTACGGATTCGCCTATTGTTTCTGCGATGTTTCAGGCTGCCCCGCCTCCCTCATCAGTCAGGGCTACGCCCTGCCAGCTTCCCCAGAGGGGAAGCTCTTGTACCGGGCTTTCGGGTGCGGGGGGTTATCGGGAACAGTTCCGTCTTTCTACGTGCGGAACGGCACATAGGCCGTTCCCTACATACTTTAACGGACGTACAGAAACCAACAACGTTCGTCCCTCAAATAATTGTCAATTGTCCATTGTCAATTGTCAATTTTCCAAACCCTCCTCCCGCCGTTCGGCGTTCAAAGGGTCTACCCGGATGTCGGGGTAGGGGTTGACGATGGCGGTGCGGTAGGTGTGGTAGATGACCATGCCGGGTTTGCCGGTGCCGGCTTTTTTGACCTGGCGGACCGGGGTCACGTCTACGGGGATGTTTTGGCCGGAGCCGGTTTCGGAGTAGTAGGCGGCCAGCTGGGCGGCCTGGGTCACGGTGTCGTCCGGGGGCTGCTTGCCGCCGCAGGAGATGACCACGTGGCTGCCGTGAACCTTGGAGGCGTGGCACCAGATGTCGTCTTTTCTTGCCAATTTGAAGGTCAGCTCGTCATTTTGCCGGTTGTTCCGGCCTACGTAAATGGGGAAACCGTCGGTGCTTTCAAAGCGCATGGGAGGGAGCTTCCCTTGCTTGATTTTGCGCTTGGCGGTCTCCTGGCGGACGTAGCCACCCTGGGCCAGTTCCTGGCGAATTTCTTCCAGTTCCGCCTCGCTCTGGGCCCGGTTCAGTTCTTCCAGAACGCTTTCCAGATACCGGCATTCGTCCTGGCCCAGGGCCAGCTGGTGGGTCAGCTCCTTCTGGGCGTTTTTCATCCGGGTGTAGTCTTTGTAGAATTTGGCGGCGTTCTGCTGGGGGGAGAGGATAGGGCTCAGGGCGATCTCCACATCGGCCATATTTTCATCGTAAAAGTCCTGACAGGTGATGCTTGGCTGCCCCTTTTGGATGCGGTGGAGGTTGGCGGTGAGAATGTCGCCCAGCTGCCGCAGACGTTCCCGGTCATAGGTGGCAGTCAGCTCCTTTTCCTGCAAGGCCATTTTCCGGCGCAGGCGGCTCACCTGGTTGCTGACGGTTTTCCGCAGGGCCTGGCTCTTTTGCCGCATGGCATCCCGCCGGTCCCGGAGGGTGTAAAACCGGTCCAGGAGGTCACTGAAGGATTCCCCTTGGGCGCAGTCGCCGTACTCTAAAATGGGGCAGAACGCAAACTGCTTCATGGTGCCGTCCGGGGCGGCAAAATACCAGGGGGCAGGGTGGGACAGCTGCTCCGTAAAGAACAGGTGCAGTTTTTCCGCCACGGCTTCCAGATCCCGGCCTTCCAGCCGCGCGTCGGTCTCCCCGCAGGCAAACAGTGCCGCCTCCCGGGTCACCAGAGGGGAGAGACCCCCCAGACAGTCCATGAGCCGCTGGGACAGTTCGTCCGCCCCGGGGGCAGTCAATAAAGCGTGAAAATCCTCCCGGGAAAGTTCCCCGGGGTTTTTCTTTTCAATGGGACTGGGGTACTGATAGTGCAATCCCGGCAGGGCGGGCCGGTTGCTTTCATCCAGGCCGATACGCCGCAAACAGTCCAAAATCCGGCCATCCGGGCCCAGGAGATACACGTTGCAAGTCCTGCCCATGAGTTCGGCAATAAGCTTTTTCTGAATGGGGTAGCCCATTTCATCGGTGCAGTCAAAGGTAAAGGCCGCCCAACGCTCCATGGGGATCTGGGTGATCTCCGCAAGTCTTCCCCCCAGCAGGTGCTTCCGCAGGAACATGCAGAACATGGGGGGCTCTGCCGGGTTTTCCGGGGAAGCGGCGGTGAGATGGAGCCGGGGAGCCGTGGGATTGGCGGCGATCAGCAGCTTTTCCCGGCTCTGGCGGCCACGAAGCCCAAAAATCAGGGTGTCCCGGCTGGGCTGGTAGATTTTTTCCACCTTGGCCTCCCCGCACCGCTGCCGCATTTCTTCCAGTACGCAGGAAAGATAGGTCGCGTCAAATGCCATGGGCTTCTCCCTCCATCACCGCCCGGAACAGGGCATTGATCCGCTCCGTCTGGCCGCTTAAAAACAAGGCCCCAAACAAAGCTTCCAGCCCCGTGGCCTTGGCATACTGGGCGGGGGTGGCGGCCTTGGGTACGGCGTGGACGTGGGCATTCTTCCCCCGGCGATACCAGCTCAGTTCCTGGTCATTCAAAAGGGGCAGGAGTTTGTCCACAAATTCCGCCTGGGCCGGGGCATTGACCATGGCAATGGTCCGGTGGTGCAGCTCCTGAACGGTGGTGTAGCCCTGGGCGCAGAGCCAGCCCCGGCACAGCAGTTCAAAGACCCCATCCCCCATATGGGCCAGGCCCAGGTTGGAAATGGCATCGATTTTGCCCTTGTCCAGGTTCATCTGAAAATAGTTTTCCAAAAGTTTTTCCCTCGATTCAATAAAAACTGGGCGCAAAGCCCGGTGAACAGTCCGGTGACGATGCTGACGGCAATGAGAATGGGCAGATAATAAAGGAGCCCCCAGGTGCCGCTGACCCACAGGGCCACGGCCATCTGGCCCACAGAGTGGGCAACCGCCCCGGCGCAGCCCGCCACCCAAAGCTGGTTTTCTTTCAGAATTTTTTTAAGGCCAATGGTCAGGGCAATTGCCAAGGCTCCACCGGCGGCGGAATACAAAATGGTGCCAAAATTCCCGGCGAACACCGCCCCCAGAAACACCCGGGCGGCCAGTACCAGCACCCCCTCCCGGGAACCCAGGAGGAACACGGTAAACACCGTAACGATATTGGCAAGGCCCAGCTTGCCCCCCGGCACCGGGAGCGGGGCGGGGAGTTGGGCTTCCAGCATAAAAATGGTCAGGGCAATGGCAGTCAGCAGCCCCAAAAGCACGATCCGTCTGGTTTTCATAGCCCCTCCTAATAATACTGCCGCATTTCTTTCTGGGCCCGGTCAATTTCCTGCCGCAGTTCCCGGGCGGAGACCCGCAGAACGCCGGAACCCAGGGCGGACAGCTGCACCAGGCCGTCAGAACTGGCAACAGACACCCGGTAGTTGCCCCCAAACTGGGCGGCCAGATTCTGAATATAGGCATCTGCCGTCTCCCCCTCCCGGGTAAAGACCACCTGAATGCCTGCATCCTGATACTTTTCGCTGCCGGGCTGCCGGTAGCTGTCAAAAACCAGGATGAGGCGGCATTTCCGGAAAGCGGCATAGCCCGTCAGCAGGTCTTTCAGCTGCCGCCGGGCGGCGGACAGGTCGTGTTTGGCGGTTTCCGCCAGGTCTTCCCAGGCGAAAATCATGTTGTAGCCGTCTACAATGAGACAGTTCTCCTTGGGCTGCCGGATGACCACTTCCTCCCTGGCCGAGGCCCGGGGGGCGGTATACTGGGAGCGGCGAATGGGGCCAAACTCCCGCTCCATGATTTGTTCCAGTTCCCGGTCATCAATGGCCGGGAGAGTCCGCAGCTGGGGCGGTTTTTCCTCTTTCAGGCCGCTTTCCAGGTGCATGTAGTCCTTGACCTGATCCCACTTGACGGTGTGCCCCGCCCCGTGGGCGCAGAATACGGAGTCCGGGGTGTTTTCCAGGTCCGCTTCCGGGTCGTAGGCCGCCTGGGCAATGACCCGCTCTGCATCGTGACAGGGGGCATAGCCGTGGAAAGACAGGGCCAGCCGCCCCAGGCCCTGGGTGTAGGCCGCCACCTGGGCGGCGTAATCTTTCAGTTCCGAGGCCGGAACCTGTCCTTCCAAAATGGAATCCCCGCCCCGGGTCTCCGGCGGCTCCATGGTGCCCCCCATGGCCCGGATGTCCGTAATGGCCCGACCGATCTGGGGGGTGGGCACTGCCAGACGGAAGTCATACCAGGGTTCCAGCAAGACAGATTTTGCCTGCATCAGCCCCTGCCGCACCGCCCGATAGGTGGCCTGCCGGAAGTCGCCGCCCTCGGTGTGCTTTAAGTGGGCCTTGCCCACCAGCAGGGTGATTTTCATATCCGTGATTGGGGCGCCGGTCAGCACCCCCCGGTGCTGTTTTTCTGCCAGATGGGTGAGGATCAGGCTTTGGTATCCGACATCCAGCACATCCAAAGGACATTTCGTATCAAAAATCAGCCCGGAACCGGGCTCTCCCGGCTCTAAGAGCAGATGCACCTCGGCGTAGTGCCGCAAAGGCTCAAAATGCCCTACCCCCTCTACGGTGTTTTCGATGGTCTCTTTGTAGAAGATTTTCGGGTCGCTGAGCTGGACATCCAGCTGAAACCGCTGCTTTATCAGGCTTTTCAGCACTTCCAGCTGGACCTGGCCCATGATCTGCACCTGGATCTGCTGGCCCTCCCAGGTCATGTGGAGCTGGGGTTCCTCCTCTTCCAGCTGCCGCAGCTTGGGAAACACCACCGCCGGGTCTGCCCCGGCGGGCAGCACCAGATGATAGGTCATCACCGGCTGGGAGACCATGGCTTGCCCCTGGGCCCCGGCTCCCAGAACCTGGCCCACCCAGGTGTCCGTCAGGCCGGTGACAGCCAGAAGCGTTCCGGCGGGGGCTTCGCTGAGGGTCTCAAATTTCTCTCCGGAATACAGCCGCAGACTCAGGGGCTTTTCCGTCTTCGTCACCCCGTCACGGCCTACATAGGCAAGCTGGGAGCGCACGGTGAGGCTTCCTCCGATGATTTTCATCCAGGTCAGCCGGTTCCCCTGGGCATCCCGGGAGATTTTGTAGACTCTGGCCCCAAATTCCCCAGGGTATTCCGGCTCCGGCCCATAGGTTTCCAGGGCTTCCAACAGTTCTTCCACGCCCTCCAGCTTCAAAGCCGACCCAAAGAAGCAGGGGAAAAGCTTTCGTGCCCCAATGAGCCGCCGCAGATTCCCCGGCGTCACCGGGGCCCCCGCCAGATAGCTTTCCAGCAGTGCCTCGTCACAAAGGGCCGCCGCCTCCCAAAGGCTGTCTTTTTCCTGGGTAAAGTCCACGCAGCTGCTGCCAAATTCCTTTTGAAGGGATTTCATCAGGGCCTCTTGATCCGCCCCGGGCAAATCCATTTTGTTGATGAATAAAAATACCGGCACCTGATACCGCTCCAACAGCTGCCACAACGTTCTGCTGTGGGCCTGAACCCCGTCACTGCCGCTGATCACCAGCACCGCACAGTCCAGAACCGGCATCACCCGTTCCGCTTCCGGCGCAAAATCCACATGCCCCGGGGTGTCTACCAGGGTCAGTTCCCGACTCTTTCCGGAAATTCTTGCCTGCTTGGAAAAAATGGTGATGCCCCGCTGCCGCTCCAACAAAAAGCTATCCAAAAACGCATCCCCATGATCCACCCGCCCCAGCACCCGCCGGGTGCCGGAAACATACAAAAGCCCCTCAGAGAGGGTGGTCTTCCCTGCATCCACGTGGGCCAGGAGCCCAATGCTCAGGGGATTTTTGATGTTTGGATGATTTTCGGGCATAAAGATCCCCCTTTCATGTTATTTCCCTGATTATAGCACGAAAGGGGGCTGTAGTCGATAGGTTTTATGATGATAATGCGCAGGCTCAAAAACGACTGAATGAAATTGCAAAATTCGACTGAATGCTTTATGGATTCTTTTTTGTATCTTCATCTTGCAAAAATGAGGATCTGTTGTCAATCCTGCTGCTGAATATACGCAAATACCTTTTTGTCGCTCTTTGATTTTTTGTACCAGCCAATACCTACCATGACGATTCCAACAACAATGGCCGCCGTTCTTACGGAGGAATCCGGTGAAACCAGGCAGGATACAACAATTCCGGTTCCGGCACCTGTGAAAAAATCCGCGACAGATTTTTCGTGCTTGATTGTTCCCATTACCCGTTCTTGATCTATAGATCGTACCATTTTCAAGTCCTCCTCTGAACATTTTTATATAGAAATCATGTTCAAAGTAAAGCAATCATCCCATTACATTGCATCTTTCGTCACGCAAAGATTCTTTGACAGGTACTTTTCTCTATAGATGAACGATTGATCCGGCCATTATTCCTTTGCCTTTTCCTCTAATTCCAGCATATACCTGTCAAAGTCTGACAGAAACAGCCTGTCCTGAATGATACGGTATTTTTCAAATTCTGTCTCCGCATGGAGTTTTGCGATTTCTGCGGACACCTTGCCCGCATCCTGTAAAATGCCGTAATCAAACATTTCAATGAAACTGTTGAGCCTTTTTTCCCAGTCCTGCATGGTCAGCGGAATATGCCGCAAGGTCATGTTTTCCGCAAAATCCAGGTAGGCGGTGACCATCCGATTTAATTGCTGCAATTCCTTTTCGCTCAGATAATTCTTGGCCACCGTTACATCACTTTTTTTGATTTTGCCCTCCGGAGCATCTGCCCAGGTGGTCAGGCCCATATGTTCTTTTTGATGGTCGGCCCGTTCTACGATCAGTTCGGCAGCGGTATGGCCGTGAATTGCGAAGTGCATTTTGTTTTGAACGGTTGCGTAAAACCGTTTGGTTGTTGCAGAAGTTTTGTCGTAATCGATGGCAGTTGCATAAATATCTGTGATTTTTTGATAAAACTTTCTTTCGCTTGCCCGAATCTCTCTGATGCGTTCAAGCTGTTCTTCAAAGTATTGGTCCGTCAGATAGGTGCCCCGTTTCAGCCGTTCGTCATCCATGACCCAGCCTTTGATGGTGTAGTCCTTGGCGATCTGGTTTACCCATTTGCGGAACTGTACCGCACGGTCAGAATTGACCTTAAAGCCTACGGCAATGATCATTTCCAGGGAATAGTGATTTGTGCTGTAGCTTTTTCCGTCAGCAGCAGTTATCCGAAATTTTCGGATAACTGAATCCTCCTGCAATTCACTGTCCGCAAATATTTTTTTGACATGATAATTGACGGTTCGGACGTCCACATCGTACAACGTGGCCATCATCTTCTGTGTCAGCCATATATTTTCATCCTCATAGCGCATCTCCACGCTGTCCTGCCGGCCACCGACAGAGGCAACATAGGTCAGGTACTCCGCCGCGCTGGAACGGATGGTGATTTCCTCTTTTTTCTTTGGCAAATGAAAGACCTCCCAACTTTACCGCCATGGGTTCTATTTTCCTCTTGTAAAACAAAGGAAACGGTGCTATGATTTCACTATAATCTTATTTTACAGGATATTCATTCTAATATCAATGGCAGAATGGGGAATTCAGGAGAACGCCGGACAGGAAAACGGGAAATTTTGCGGCTTCCGTTTTCATCTTTATTTGTGCCGTTGCCGCGCCGGCATGGTGATTTTGATGGCTGTCAATACTTCCAAACTCTACAGAAATCAGGTCATGTATTCCGTTTTCGTGCGCAATTACAGTGAAGAAGGAACCTTCAATGGCGTTCGAAAAGATCTTGACCGTATCAAGGCACTGGGTACCGATATTGTGTGGCTTTTGCCCATCCATCCCATTGGCAAGAAAGAGCGCAAGGGGACCCTTGGCAGCCCCTATGCGATCTCTGATTACCGCAAGGTAAACCCCGAATACGGAACCATGGATGACCTGAAACAGCTGGTCAACGATATTCATGCCCACGGCATGAAGTGCATTATTGACGTTGTATACAACCACACGTCTCCCGACTCCTGGCTGGCCGAGAATCATCCGGAATGGTTCTATCGCAAGCCGGACGGAAGTTTTGGCAACAAGGCGGGGGAATGGCTGGATGTCATTGACCTGGATTACAGCAATAGAGATCTCTGGGATTACCAGATAGAGACCCTCAAAATGTGGGCCGGTATTGTAGATGGCTTCCGCTGCGATGTTGCGCCGCTGATTCCGCTTGCGTTTTGGCTGAAAGCCAGGGAGGAGGTTGCGAAAGTCAACCCCGATTGTTTCTGGCTGAGCGAGTCCGTGGAACCCGCGTTTACCGTTGCAAACCGCGCACGGGGAATGGTGAGCCTGTCCGACTCGGAGATTTACCAGGCATTCGATGTGAGCTACGAATATGACATCTATTATCGCTTCAAGGAGTACCTCAGAGGCCAGTGTAGCCTTGCCCAGTACGCGGAAGACATCAACCGGCAGGAAGCCATCTATCCTGACAACTATGTCAAGCTCCGCTACCTTGAAAACCACGACAATGCAAGAGCCGCTTTTATCATCCCGGATGAGAAGAAACTCCTGGTCTGGACCGCGTTTGTATACTTCCAGAAAGGCATGACCCTCATCTATGCGGGCCAGGAAAAGGGCGTAAAACACCTTCCCAGCCTGTTTGACGCAGACAACGTGCAGTGGAACACCGGCAAGGACTACTCTGCGCTGATGTCCCGCCTGTATGAAATCAAAAAAAGCCCCGTCTTTGCAGACAGTGCCTATAATGTTCAGGCGCTCCCCGGTGACGTGCTTGTAGCGACCCACTCTAACGGCAGCGAAAAATACATCGGCATCTTCCCCATGACCGGTGAAGCCTCCCTGATCGACATCGATCTCCCCAACGGACTGTACACAAACCTGATCAGCAATGAGAACACCGAAGTCCACGGAGGAATGCTCGCCGTTGATGGCCGGGCGATCATTCTGCATGTTCCCGGGGAAAAGGAGTAAACCCGGGGGGGCTTCGGACAGCATAACCAGCAAAAGCAGCCTCTCCGTCTCGGCTGTGCCGAGGCCGCCTGCTCGATACCTTTCTTCTAAAAACAGAGCCTGTTTGGCTTTTGATCCCCATTGTCATATCAATTTTTCTGCACTAAAAGGAGAGCCTCTCTGCCAAGAAGTTCTCCTTTTTATTTTGATGATGGAAATGATGCCGCTTCCGCCGGTATCATGTGGAAGTGCCGGAAAGCCCCGATGTCTAAATTGGTACAGCATCTTAGACAAAAAAGAAAATCACCGCCGCAATCTACGAATACCAGGCAGACTGCGACGGCGAATGGGGCGAAATATCAGTTGATTT
>CAKTPO010000024.1 GCA_934591845.1 uncultured Oscillospiraceae bacterium
CGGGAACGACGCAGGTCGCCCTTTCTCTGGGGGCCGTCCAGGATCATCTGGTCGCCGGTGTAAGCGTGGATGGTGCACATAATGCCGGACTCGATGCCAGCCAGGTCATTCAGGGCCTTGGCCATGGGAGCCAGGCAGTTGGTGGTGCAGGAAGCGGCGGAGATGATGTTGTCTTCCTTGGTCAGGGTGTTGTGGTTTACGTTGTAAACGATGGTGGGCAGGTCGTTGCCGGCAGGAGCGGAGATAACGACCTTCTTGGCACCGGCGTCGATGTGCGCCTGAGCCTTGGCCTTGGAGGTGTAGAAACCGGTGCACTCCAGCACAACGTCAACACCCAGCTCGCCCCAGGGCAGCTCGGCAGCGTTGGCCTTGGCATAGATGGTGATCTTCTTGCCATCGACAACGATGTTGTCCTCGCCGGCTTCCACGGTGTGGGTGCCGAAAGGCAGAGCGTAAGCGCCCTGAGTGGAATCGTACTTCAGCAGGTGAGCCAGCATCTTGGGAGAGGTCAGGTCGTTAATGGCAACAACCTCGAAGCCCTCAGCACCGAACATCTGACGGAAAGCCAGACGGCCGATACGGCCAAAACCATTGATCGCAACTTTAACAGACATGGGAATTTCCTCCATTTCATAGTACTGCATGCGCAGTCTGATCATACTGTCAGCACGGGAAGACTATCGATACTCCCGTACGGATATTATTATACTATAAGGCCCAGTTAATGTAAACTGGAAATTCTGTCAAAACCCGTAGAAAATAAGCGGCATTTTTTGTGCAAAATCCGATTATTCGTAGGAAACCGGGGAACCTTCCGGGGCAACAGCCATATAGGTGTTGCCCACGCCCAGCTGCAAAGGCTTCCCGTCCTGGGTAAAGAACCGGAAGGGAGCATCGTCCCCGTCACAGGTCCAGGTAATGGGAATCAGCTTGCCGCCGTTGGCAAAAAAGCCTGTACCGCCGTTGGCAAAATTGGCGGTGTAGTAAATGCCGTCCATGGAAATATCCGCCAGCATAACAATGACGTTGGTAAAGCACTCGGGGTTTCCGGTGGAGCCGTCTACCATGGGGGTCTCATACTGGTTGTAGACGTATTTGCCCAGGCTCTCGTCATAGACCATGGAGGTATCTTTCTTGTTGTTGCGGTAGGTGAAGGTCACCGTTACCGTTCCGGCGGCTTCTCCATCGGCAGGGGTGCCGTTTTCTGTAAACTGCAGGCCATAGTCCTTGTCCTCCGGCTGCTGGGTGGCGTAGCCCTTCTCGGTAAGCAACGCTTCCACGCCCTCGGGCTTTACAAACAGGCAATGCTCCAGCTTGGAGGCGGGCTTGAAGGTAAAGTCCCGGTCCATTTTCCGGTAGGAATAGTCGGTGCCGTCATAGGTGTCCACATTAATGCGCTCCACGCCCAGGCTCTTGGCATGGCCCAGGGCCTGGTCCGAACCGCTGGCATCCAGCAGCACCGCATCATAGTGCTTCACAAGCTGGTTGAACATGGGCCGCACGGACCGGACGGAGCCGATCTCCTGGGCCTTGGTGATGTCCGTAAACAGGGCCAGATCCCGGATGATGGAGCCGTTGACCCACATTTCCATGAGAATATCCGCACCCATGGTGCCGTAGTGGGGCAGGGCATCCCGGATATTGCTGACGGTGACGGCCACCACCCGGCCCGTATAGGGGGCATCCAGGGTCTCGCCGTTCAAGGGATTGGTATACACCGGGGCAGGCTCGGTGGTGGGTTCCGTGGTTTCCTCCGTGGTGGGGGCAGCTGTTTCTTCCGTGGCAGGGGCCTCGGTGGGCATGGTGGTCTTGGGGGGCACCAGTGCGCAGCCCGTCAGGCTCAGGCACAGGGCCAGAAACAGAGCAACAAATTTTTTCATAATGCATACCTCGATTCAATATAGAATATCCGTTATTACGCCTCGTCCTTGTCTAAGATGTCCGACATGGTTTTTCCGATGGTGTAATAGAACACATTGTCCCGGGCGGGCTGCAAGTCCAGCAGCTGGCCCCGCTTGGAATAGACATTGTAGCAGCCGTAAAGTACCGGGATCACACTGCCGTCCTCCGCCACCATCTGGCAGAGGTTGTAGAACGTGCCGGAATTGGACAGGGCCTCTTTGGTCATGTTCAGCAGGGTCTCGTTGGCCAGAACCTTGTTGCCAAGGTTTCCGTAGCCCTTGAAGAACTCCGACAGATCCAGGTTGGGGGGCAGCTTGGTCTGGCCCAGGTAGATGTCGTAGGTTCCGGCGTTCAATACCTGCTGATAGGTAATGCCCGGGCCGGAGCCGCCGTATTCCAGAACGCCGCAGGGAATGCCCAGTTCCGACAGGTGGGCCGCAATATCCCGGGCAGTCCGCAGACGGGCGGAATCATCGGCATTGACCAGCAGCTTGAGCTTCTGAACCTCGTTGGTCTTTTTGTCCTTGGGGAACTGGAGATTGCCAATGGAGTCCAGGAACTTCATGGCATCATAGCTGTAGTTGGCCGCCAGACTGGGGTAATAATAGGGCGAGCCGGGAGAGGTGATCAGGGAGGTGGGCTGGGCCATGCCCCGGTAGTTGTCCTCGTTGAGGGTCTCCCGGTCAATGGCATAGGTCAGGGCCTTTTTCAGGGTATCGTTTTTCTTGAACCACTCGGAATAGAGGGTGTTGCAGGAGAGATACAATAGCACCCCGTTTTCCACTTCCCATAGCTCATAGTCACAGCGGTATTCACCGAAAGAGTCCAGCATGGGGTCGGCAATGGCCAGATTCAGTTCACCGAACTCAAATTCGTCCCGCAGCTGGGTCTGGCTGGTGGCTTCCATCAATGTGATCACATTGGCCCGGACGGACAAGGTGGCATCGCACCACCAGGAGTTGTTTTTCACCAGCAGCACACTGTCCTCATTCTGCTGGAACACATAAGGCCCTGTCCCCAGGGGGTGTTCGGCCCCCACTTCCGAAGCCTTGATAATGGGAATGTCCAGAAGCAAGGGAAGATTCTGGTAGGCCGTGTCCGTAAAGAACGTAATGCCCTCGCCATCCTCGTGGAGCTTGTACTCCACAATGTGGGTAAACCGGCCCTTATAGAAGTCACTTTCCCGGGCGGCATCGTAGGAGGCGATCACATCCGCCGGGGTGACCCGGGTGCCGTCGGAAAACCGGGCGTTTTCGTCCAGATAGAACGTGTAGATCATATTACTGGGGGACACCCGGTATTTAGAGCATAGAATGGGTACCGTTTCATTTTTGCTGTTGTAGGCGAACAGGCCCTGGTACATGAGAGAAAACAGCACCCGGTTGGAAAAGTTCATGGCAATGATGGGGTTCATGGAGCGATTGGGGTAGTAGGCCAGGATCATGGTCTCCTCCGCCAGTTCGTCCGGCTCCGTAGGGGCCTCCTCATCCTCCATTAAAATTGCGTCGCCTGTCGGCACATAGGCCTCCTCCTGGGTCTTTCCGCAGCCGGAAATCAGGGAGAGAACCCCGGCAAAACACAGCAGCAGTGCAATCAGCCGTTTCATAGCATTCCTCCTTCGCATACGATCACGGCCCCCTGGCTCCCCCGCCGTCCCCGGGTGGCCCGGTGGGACCAGTAGAGGTCGCTTTGGCACACGGTACAGGCATCGCTGATGTCCACATGCCGGACACCAGCCTGCCGGAGAACCCAGGCGTTTACCGCCTTCAGGTCGATGGTATATTTTTCCCCAAGGGGACGAATATATGCCTGCATTTCCGGCCCAAAGGCGGAAATCAGGGCCTGGGGTACATCTTCGTGGGTCTCAAAGTGGCAGAAGCCGATGTTGGGGCCCACCGCTGCCCGGATGTTTTCCGGGCGGCTTCCGTATTCCCGGGTCATGGCTTCCACCGTCCGGGCGGCAATGGCGGAAACCGTTCCCCGCCACCCGGCGTGGGCCGCACCAACGGCTCCCGTTACCGGGTCCCACAGCAAAATCGGGGTGCAGTCTGCGGAAAATACCACCAGCGCCAGCCCCGGAACATTGGTCACCAGGGCATCACAGTCTGGCAGATGGGGGGCATACAGCCCCGCCCCCCGATCCTTTTCCCCGGCTACATATACAATGTCCGAATGGACTTGCCGGGGCAGCACCACATTGTGGGGGTCAAAGCCCAGGGCCTGGCCCAGAATGCGGTAGTTTTCTTCCACATGCTCCCGGGTATCGCCCCGGCCACCGCCGATGTTCAGAGAGGACAGATACCCCTGGCTGACACCGCCTTTCCGGGTGGTAAAGCCGTGGGGAATACCGATGTCCTCGGAAGCCAGATACACAAGTTCCCCTTTTTGAATTGTCTTTATCATGGCGTTCTCCTGTTTGCCTTGCAGGGGGATGGGCCGGGTTTTACTGCTCCATGCCGGCTTCTTTATCCTTCTGCATACAGCACTTTTTGTATTTTTTGCCGCTGCCGCAGGGGCAGGGGTCGTTGGGGCCAACCTTTTTGGAGGCGTTGCGGATGGGCTGCTTCTTGACCACGCTGCCGTCGGAAGCACCGGCGGCACCGGTCTCCTTGGCCACTTTCTCCCGCTTCACTTCCTGCTGGGGCTGGATGCGCACCAGGAACATCCGGCGCACGGTCTCTTCCTTGATGGACTCGATCATGCTCTGGAACATCTGGTAGCCTTCTTCCTTGTAGGCAATCACCGGGTCATGCTGGCCGTAGGCCCGCAGACCAATACCCTGCTTCAGATCGTCCATGGCATCGATGTTGTCCATCCAGTATTCGTCCACCACCCGCAGAGTGATCACCCGTTCCAGCTCCCGCATGAGCTTGTCGCCGTAGGCCGCTTCCTTGGCGGCATAAGTCTCCTTGGCCAGGTCGCAGAGGGCTTCGCCCAGTTTCTGGCTGTCCATGCCCATAAAGGCCTCTTTGTGGGAAGCCAGGGTGCCGGGGGCGTAGTAAATCCCCTCGGTCTGCACCGCCAGTTCTTTCAGAGCTTCCTCGTTGGCACTGCCTCCGTGCTGACCCAGGACGGACACCACGGTGGAGGTCATTACCGCATGGAGCATAGAGAGAATGTTCTCCTGCAGGTCCTCCCCGTCCAGCACTTTCTGCCGCTGGGCGTAGATGACCTCACGCTGGGTATTCATCACGTCGTCATACTCGAGAACGCTCTTTCTGGCCTTAAAGTTCCGGCTTTCCACGTTTTTCTGGGCGTTTTCCACGGCACCGGAGAGGATTTTTGCATCAATGGGGGTGTCCTCGTCCAGGCCCAGGGAATCCATCATGTTCATGATCCGCTCGGAGGAGAACAGCCGCATCAGATCGTCCTGGAGGCTCAGGTAGAACCGGCTTTCACCGGGGTCGCCCTGACGGCCGGAACGGCCACGGAGCTGATTGTCGATCCGGCGGGACTCATGCCGCTCGGTGCCGATGATAAACAGGCCACCGGCATCCCGGACCTGCTGGGCCTCCTGGGCAATGCTCGATTTGTAGGATTTAAGCAGTTCGTTATATTCCTGCCGAATGGCCAGGATTTCCGGGTCGGTGGTTTCCGCAAAGGAATCCGCTTCCGCGATGAGCTCCTCGGGCTTTCCCAGCCGTTTCAGCTCTGCCTTGGCCAGGAACTCGGCGTTACCGCCCAGCATAATGTCCGTACCACGTCCGGCCATGTTGGTGGCAATGGTCACGGCCCCCAGCTTACCGGCCTGGGCCACGATCTGGGCCTCCTGCTCATGGTATTTGGCATTCAGCACATTGTGGGGAATGCCCTGCATTTTCAGCATTTTGCTGAGGATCTCGCTCTTTTCAATGGAGATGGTACCTACCAGCACCGGCTGGCCCTTGGCGTGGCAGGCCTTGACCTGCTCCACAATGGCCCGGAACTTTCCGGCCTCGGACTTATACACCACGTCCGGATGGTCCACCCGGATCACCGGGCGGTTGGTGGGGATTTCCACCACGTCCAGCCGGTAAATGGCCTCAAATTCCTCCTGCTCCGTCAGGGCCGTACCGGTCATGCCGGAGAGCTTGTCATAAAGACGGAAGAAATTCTGGAAGGTCACCGTGGCCAAGGTCTTGCTTTCGCTGGCCACCGTTACCCCCTCTTTGGCTTCAATGGCCTGGTGCAGACCCTCGTTATACCGGCGGCCATACATCAGACGGCCTGTGAATTCATCCACAATGATGATCTCCCCGTCCTTGACCACATAGTCAATGTCTTTTTTCATCAGGCCCCGGGCTTTCATGGCCTGGTTGATGTGGTGAGACAGGGTGGTGTTTTCCGCGTCTGCCAGGTTTTCCACCCCGAAGAACTTTTCGGCCTTGGCAATGCCGGAGGCGGTAAGGGAGACGGTTCTGGACTTTTCATCCACAAAGTAGTCACAGTCGTAATCGTCCTGGACTTCCTTGTCCTCGGTCTTGGCAAAGACCTGCTTGCGCAGGGTGGATACGAACTGGTCTGCCATCTGATACAGCCGGGAGGAATCCTCGCCCTTGCCGGAGATGATGAGAGGCGTCCGGGCCTCATCGATCAGGATGGAGTCCACCTCGTCCACAATGGCGAAGGCATGGCCCCGCTGCACCAGTTCCTGCTTGTAAATGGCCATGTTGTCCCGCAGATAGTCAAAGCCCAGTTCGTTGTTGGTGCAGTAGGTAATGTCTGCGGCGTAGGCCACTTTCCGCTGAGGCGGCAGCATTCCGGGAATCACCAGGCCCACGGTCAGGCCCATGTAGCGGTAGACCTTGCCCATCCACTCGGACTGGTACTTGGCCAGATAGTCGTTGACGGTGACGATGTGCACGCCCCGGCCGGTCAGGGCGTTGAGGTAGGCAGGCAGAATGGCCACCAGGGTTTTTCCTTCACCAGTTTTCATTTCCGCAATGCGCCCCTGGTGCAGTACGATGCCGCCAATCAGCTGCACGGGATAGGGCCGCAGGCCGATCACCCGGTCCGCCGCCTCCCGAATGGCGGCAAAGGCCTCCGGAAGCAGATCATCCAGGCTCTCGCCGCCTGCATAGCGGTCCTTGAATTCCTGGGTCTTGGCCTTCAGCTCCTCCTCTGTCAGGGCTTTATAGGTTTCCTCCAAAGCCAGAATGGCATCCACCGTGGGCTGGATCTTTTTCAGCTCACGCTGGGAACGGGTTCCAAACAGTTTGGTCATCAATCCCATGTGGGATCTCTCCTTTCAAATCCGGGTTACAGGCCGGATTTCCTTCAAAATTTGCTAATCTATGGCATTATACCATACCGGGTCAAAAAAATATAGGGTATTTTGTGAACAAAAAAACCTGTTGGGTTTTTAAGAAACCTGTGATATGATAGAAACAGATAACATTCCCCCGGAATCGGGGGCATTTTTTGCAAGGAGGGATCATCTGTGTCTGTATTCCATGGGATGGAAGTCGGGTACTGCCGCTGTTTTCAGGCTCTTTTGAAGGTGGGCAACTACTTGATAGGCTATCGGATGCCCCAATATCTGGAAGGCCCGGGAAAAATTCGGGAGTTGGGGGCTTTTCTACGGGAGAAAAGCATCAATGATGTGCTGGTGGTCACCGGCTCCGGCATGGTGCGCCGGGGACAGGTGCAGCCCATGCTGGAGGGCTTCCAAAAAGCCGGTATTCGCCACCACGTCATCACCTTTGACCACCCGGATCCCAGCTCTTTGGATGTGGAAGCCGGGTTTGATGCCTATAAGACCCAGGGGTGCAAGGCCATTGTGGCTCTGGGCGGCGGCTCCCGCATTGACTGCGCCAAGGCCATTGCCGCCAAGGTGGCCCATCCTAAAAAATCCGTTTCTCAGCTTCAAGGGCTTTTGAAAGTCCACAAGCCCATTGTGCCCTTTGTGGCCATCCCCACCACCGCCGGTGCCGGGTCGGAGACCACCGTGGCCGCCGTCATCACCGATTCCGAAACCCATCGGAAAGCCGCCATCAATGACCCGTTCCTGATTCCAAAGTATGCGGTTTTGGACCCGGAGCTCACCGTAGGGCTGCCCCCTTTCACCACCGCCACCACCGGTATGGATGCCCTGGCCCACGCCGTAGAAGCCTATACCAACCACACCTATAATACAAAGCTGGAAGATAGCCTTGCCAAAGAAGCCGTCCGGCTGATCCATGACAATTTGTTCACAGCCTTTGAACAGGGCGAAAACCTGGAAGCCCGGCAGAACATGCAGCGGGGTGCGTTCTATGCCGGTCGGGCCTTTACCCGGGGCTGCGTGGGCTATGTCCACGCCATCGGCCACACCCTGGGAGGACTCTACGGCGTCAGCCACGGCCTGGCCATGGCCGTGCTGCTGCCCAAGGTCATGCGTGCCTACGGACCCGCCGCCCAAAAACGGCTGGCTAAACTGGCCCAGGTCTGCGGTATTCCGGGAAATACCCAGGAAGAACTGGCAGAGGGGTTCCTGAACTGGATGGAGCAGACCAACGAAAAAATGGGCATCCCCAAGGGCTTTGACATGATCCGGGAGGAAGACATCGACCGGATGATCACCTGGGCCAAAAAAGAAGCCAACCCCCTCTACCCCGTCCCCGTGGTCTGGGGCCGGGAGGAGCTGCGGCAGGTCATCGAATCCCTGCGGATATAAGTTTGGCTCCCCAGGCCAATTGTTGCGCTTTCCCGGCGGAAGATTGACATGGGTAGACTCCTATGTTAGAATGTGGGGGTCTTATCAGGGAAACGCCCACTTTCCGGCCACTGCCGGGTCGTTCCGGGTTTCCCCAGCTAAAAACAAAGGAATAAATTGGCTTTATGAAGAACAAGGCAAGTCGCTCCCTCTCTCAGAATCTGGCGGCCCAGCTGATCTATCAGATGTCGCTGTACCTGGTTCCCTTTATATCCACCCCCTATTTGTCCAGAGTCCTGGGCAGCGATATGATCGGCCGGTATTCCTATGCCCGGTCCATTGCTTCCTACTTTATCCTGGCCGCCGGTTTCGGTACCGCTACCTACGGTCAGCGGCTCATCGCCTCCTTACAGTCCGATGAAGCCAAACAGCGTCAGGCCTTTCGGGATCTGGCACTGCTGCGGTGTGTTGCGGCGGCGGTGGGGTGCCTGCTGTATGGCATCGCCGTGGTGCCGGGAAGCGTTGACCCCAGAATGTATCTGTTTGTAGGGTTGGAGATCTTCGGCGTGGCCGCAGACATCACCTGGTATTTCCAGGGCCGGGAGCAGTTCCCGGTGGTGGCCGTATGCAACGGCACCGCAAAATTTTTAATGGTGGGGCTGCTGTTCCTCTTTGTAAAAACACCGGCGGATGTAGGAGCCTACGCCTGCGTTTACAGTGTTATGACCCTGGTTGGCGGCGGGGCCCAATGGCTGTTCCTGCCCAAAACAAACCGGCTGGTTGGCGGCGGGACCACCCTGCTGGGCCGGGAAAAGGGCCACATTGCCTGTGCTCTGCGGCTGTTTGTGGCTCAGCTGGCCATGCAGATCTATACGGTGCTGGATAAGACCATGATCGGTCTCATCACCCACTCCGAGTCGGAAAACGGATACTATGACCAGGCCCAAAGGCTCATTCGGCTGGTGGAGGCGGTTTGCACCGTGATCTCCCCGGTTATTGCCAGCCGGGTGGCGGTGCTTTGGAGCCAGGGGAAGAAAAAAGAGGCGGCGGATATTCTGGATATGTCCTTCCGGTTTGTCTGCTGCATCGGCGTTCCCATTGTGGTGGGGCTGCAACTGATCGTCAAAGACTTTGTGCCGGTTTACTATGGCGCAGGGTACGAGCCGGTGGTCTCCCTGCTGCGGGTGCTCTCGGTGCTGCCTTTGGTCATTGGCCTGAGCAACGTCATCGGCATCCAGTTTCTGGTGCCCGTGGGCCAGGAGAACAAGCTCACCTCCTCCGTAGCAGCCGGTGCCCTGGTAAACGTGTATCTGAACCTGTTTCTGATCCGCCGCATGGCCTCCACCGGTGCGGCCATCGCCTCCGTTGCAGCAGAGGTCACCGTCACCGCCGTACAGCTGTATTTTGTCCGGGAGCATCTGGACATTGGCAAGGTCTTTTCCAATGTACTGCGGTATTTCCTGCTGAGCATCCCCATGGCCCTGGCCGGAGGACTTCTGAGCCTGGCCATTTCCAGCCGCCTCCTTCGTCTGGCCCTGGTGGTATCGGTCTGCGGCCTGGTATACCTGGCCGAACTCCTGCTGTTCCGGGACCCCCTGGTGCGCTTTATCAAAACCCTTTGGTTTGAAAAGAAAGGCAGCAAGGGAACGGCCACGGGGCAGGCAGAATAAAACGGGAGCCTCCAGTCTTTCCGGGGACTTTCACTGATTTCAAAAATCAAAAACCACCAGGAGCCAGACAGGGGTTCCTGGTGGTTTGGTTGTTTTGAGCGGTAAAATTGGAAGTTTTGTGCTATTGGCGAGGAGGTCTTCCCTGGAATGCCGCCGAAATAAATTTTTAGCTCTTGTTATCAGAACACATGAATGATACAATTGAGTTGGGCGTTTACAAACACATTATGAGGAAGGAGAATACAGATGACTATAAATGATGTTGTTGCACGGTTCAATACGGTTCCCTTTTTGTTTGTTGGCTCAGGACTCAGCCGTAGATACCTGAATACCCCTGACTGGAAAGGATTACTAAAGCACTTTGCCGCCCAGATTTCCAGCGATCCATTTATATATAATTCCTATGTAAGTAAAGCAAAAATGGAATGCTATACCGAAGGCATACTCCCCGTGGTGGCCGAACTCATCCAAAGAGATTATGATGAAAAATGGTTCTCCACTCCTGAAATCCGGTCACAGGATGAGGCTGTTTTGCAGGCTGTACTGGACGGAGTTTCCCCGTTCAAAGCAGAAATTGCAAATTACTTCCGTTCTTTTACTACCACAGTCCAAAAATATGATGCAGAAATTCACAAGCTCAAGGATTTATCCGTTCGCAATATTGCCGGTGTGATCACAACAAATTATGACTGCTTTCTAGAGGATCTGTTCGACAACTACACAAAATATATCGGACAAAGCGAATTGATTTTTTCGTCCTTGCAAGGAATCGCAGAAATCTACAAAATCCACGGGTCAGTAGAAAAACCTGATTCTTTGGTTATCAACAAAACAGATTATGCGATTTTTTCCTCGAAGTGCGGATATTTAGCAGCCAAACTAATGACGATTTTTGTGGAATATCCCATTATATTTTTAGGATACTCACTTAGCGATAGCAATATCATGAATATCATTAACGCAATCGTCGATTGTCTGGATGAAGATCAGTTTGCGAAGCTGGAAGAACGATTTGTGTTTGTGGAATATAACGAGGGAACCGTAAAACCAGAAGTATCGACCCATACAGTAATGGTGAAAGGAAAACCTCTTGCCATGCGCAGGATCGTCCTTTCTGATTTTATGCCGCTGTATGCCGCTATGGAAAGCGTAAAATCTAAGATTCCTGTTCGGATCCTACGAAGACTCAAGCAGGAGTTCTATAGCTTTACAATCACCAACACCCCCACTGCCAACCTGCGAGTCGCATCGATTGATGATAAGCGAATTGCCGATGACGAATTGATCCTTGCGATTGGCCGACCCAGTGAATTAGGGCTGCGGGGTCTCAGCGGCATTGACCATGATGAATGGTACAGGAACATTGTAACTGAAGAACTGGATTTTACGGCAGATGACCTGCTGGAGTATGCCTTCAAAAAGCTTCTATCTCAGAACTCAGGAATACTGCCTGTACACAAGTACTTATCGGAGGCGACACGTCCATTCCCCGAAGCAGAAGCAGTTGCTGACAGGTACAAAACTCTTGATGACATTGTTAGCAATTCCATTCGCAATAACAGGCACCGACTCGGAGAATATGCTTCTGTTCAGGAAATCTGGGAAGGAACAGGCCATGACATCACTCGTTCTATGGATCTGATTGCTTATCTAGAAGAACCGCAGATCGACTTGGATGAACTTGGTGCAATACTC
Source organism: uncultured Oscillospiraceae bacterium (assembly GCA_934591845.1). Taxonomy (GTDB): domain Bacteria; phylum Bacillota; class Clostridia; order Oscillospirales; family Oscillospiraceae; genus Faecousia. Next base: position 11,881 of record CAKTPO010000024.1, read on the forward strand.
AAAACCATCTTTGATGAGGATGTTAATGTACTTAAAAATATCGGCTCCACCGGAAGAACAAATATCCGGAGGGTTATTCGTATATATGACTGCCTGAAATGGAAAAAGTAAAGAGCCTTCTGACTCAAGCATTTGAAACCAAATACCGTACAGAAAGCCCTTTTACTACTGTCTCACACCGTACAGGCAACAGCACCTATGATAGGCACCTGCCTGCCTAGCGTGCCGCACTTTGTGTGCACCATTATTATACCACACTTTTTGATTTTGTAAACTGGGAATGAGTCCCAAAACCAAGCGGCTTCAAATAGAGAAAATGTTCAAACTGGATACATGAATCTTCCTGAGCCTGATAAAACACCTGATGAATCATTGTTTTTTGAACAAGAATACAAGGCTGCTTTTTTGACCCTCTTAAAAAATCAAAATACTTTCTCTTTGCCCTCATAACTGTGTGTCGTTTTGCAGAACACAGTTATGAGGGATGCATTCGGGAAAAAGGGGACTCTCCCACGGCCTAAAAACAGTCCACTGGACTGTTTTTTATACGGCCTTTCGAGTCCCATTACCCGCAGTCCATAAAAATAACACCATCCAGAGGATGGTAGCGGTACGAAGGCTTTTTCCCGCCTACATCCCTAACGGGATGCATTCGGAAAAAAGGGGACTCTCCCCCGAGCTAAAAAAGTGTCCACCGGACACTTTTTTACCCGCCTTTGGCGGGCCGCTCTCTTCGAGTCCCATTACCCAGCCATAAAAAAACACCATCCTTTTGGATGGTGTTTTTTTATGGGGTGGGTAATGGGACTCGAACCCACGATCTTCAGAGCCACAATCTGACGCCTTAGCCAACTAGGCCATACCCACCATATGTCGTTTCACTGAATGGTACGCCAAGAGGGACTCGAACCCCCGACCTACTGCTTAGAAGGCAGTTGCTCTATCCAGCTGAGCTATTGGCGCATGTCGAATGGAGCGGGTGACGGGAATCGGACCCGCGTATCCAGCTTGGAAGGCTGGTGTTCTACCATTGAACTACACCCGCGTGAGCCCTTACCTGACTGATTCAGCTAGGATATTCTAGCACGTATTAAGGGGTTTGTCAAGTGTTATTTTTAGAAAACGGGGGAATTGGCTTACTCCCCCGTCTGGGTCTGGCGGTATTCGTAGTAGGTATACAGAGAGTAGCGGGCTGCCCGGTCTTCCATGGTCTGTTGGCAAAGGTCCCGCAGGGCCCGTTTCCTCTGGGGCAGGGGCAGGGTGCTATCCGGGTAAAAGGGGCCGTCAATGTAGGTCTCCACCTTGGGGATGGGGCCAAAACGCCGCTTTTGGTAGCAGCTGGTCATGGTATACACCGGAGCCCCGTCCCGGGCGGGGTAGCCGAAGGAAGCTTCTTTCAAGGGGCGGATGCCGGTGTAAAAGGGCCAGATGTGGGCCTCGGGGTAGATGGTAAGAAGGTTTCCCTCAGCGATTTTCTGATGGATACACCGGGCCATTTCCCGGCTGCGCTCCAGGGTGCCACCTAAGGGGATGGCCCCCAGCATCTGCACCAGGTTGTGGATCAGGGGGATAGACAAGGCATCCGGCCCTACCAGGATGTAGCTTCTACCCCGCCGCCGGAGTTGGCAGGGAAGAAAGGCATCCATGACCTTCTGGGTGTGGTTGGCATAGACATAAATGCCCTGCCCCTGGGTCTCCTCCAAAACCTGCCGGTTTTGAAACCGCTGGCAGCACCATAGTTTCCGGAACAGGAACCCAACAGGACGGGCCAGACACCGGTACACAAAGCAGGCCAGACCTCGCCAGACAGGATTGGTATGTTCGTAGCGGAAACCCGGATAAAGGGGTTTGGTATCAATATGGGTTCCCGCAAAGTCATCATTTTGCAGATCCTTGTAATAAATAACCTTTTTGCTCATGGCCGCTTTCCCGCCGTTTCCAGCAGCATCCGCTCCATCTGCTCCATACATTTTTCCTGGTCAAACTGTCCCGCGGCGTTCTCAGCATACCGGTTTCCCCACAGGGTTCGCTCCTGGGGGTGATCCAGCCACCAGTCGATTTTGGCCGCCAGGTCTTTGGGGCTGTCAAATTGGAACAGGCTCCGGTCCGTCATGGCGTAGGCCTTGGTGGCGCACCGGGGGGAATTGGAAATAACAGGCACCAGGCCGCAGGAGATGGCTTCCAGGCAGGAAATGCCCTCGGCCTCCATGGCGGCACTGTGGACGTACAGGTCTGCGTAATTCAAAAGCTCTACCATTTGATCATGGGGGAAGAAGCCGAATTTGGGCTCCACCGGCAGCTTGTTACCCAGGGCCCGGAGGCTTTTTTCCTTGGGGCCGGAACCGGCCAGGATCACTTGCAGCTGCGCCCGGTGGCGGGACAAATTGGCCGCTTTCAGCAGCACCTCCTGGTTTTTCTCCTTGGAATACCGGCCGGTAGCCACGATGACGAATTTGCCCTGGTATTCCTGGGGCTTTTGAACCGGGCAGGGCTTGAAAGAGGCATTGACACCGTTGGAGATCACATAGCCGTTGGTAGGGCCGTACATGCCCTCGTACAAATCCCGCAGGAACTGGGTGGGGTAGTGGATGGCATTGACCTGGCTGTATTCCTTGGCAAACAGACAGTAGGTCAGCCGGTTGGCAGGGTAAAAATTCTCCATGAAAATATGGCTGGTGAAGTTCTCTGCCATGGCGTGGAAGCCTGCGCTGACGGGAATGCCCAGTTCCTTGGAAATCGCCGTTGCCCGCCGCCCCAGGATAAAGGGCAGCATCACATGGACGATGTCCGCCCCGGTCACCGCCTGACGGATCACCCGGTCATCGGGCTTGGCCAGCTTCACCCCGTTGCTGGCCACATACCCGTTAAAAATGCCCAGATTCCGGGTAGGCACCACGGCGTAACCGGGAACGCCCTTCTTTTCTTCATCGGGACACAGAATGGTCACCTGATGGCCCCCCGCTCTCAAAGCCCGGATCAGGTTCATGGCCGCAAGGGTGGTGCCGTTGTTTTCCTCTCCCAGAACGTCGCAGACAATGGTGATTTTCATGGCAGTTTCCTTTCTGTATTTGTATAGGGACGAACTATCAGCAAAGGGTGATTATACAGAAAGTTTTTTGTTCTGTAAACAGACAATTCTGCAAAAATGAGGAAAAATCATCCTTTTGTAAGGGCTGTGGCCCAGAGATTTCCGGGTACTTCCCGGAAATCCGTCAATTCCGTGTATTCTTTCAGCCATGCCCCCAAGTAGCGGGCGGTCTTTTGGGCCCCAGACCGGTTCAGATGGCCGGAATCGGAAAAATCCGTTTCCCCGTCCAGCCCCATTTCTTCCAGGTGGTCAAAGAGGTTTACATAGGGAATATTCTGCTCCAGGGCAAAGGTGGTCACCGCCTGGGCGTGTTGATTTTGCCCCGCCCAGGGGATGGTACACAGCACCAGCTGCGCCCCGTTTTCCCGGCAAACCTCCAGCAATTCTTCCAGCAGGGCCTGGGTACCCTCATACAAAGGCTCCTGCATTTCCGGGTCCTGGGCTGGGAGGGTCACAGGCGTCACCGTGTTGGTGGCTGAATAGCCCATGGTGGCGAGAAAATCGTCGCCGCTGTTTAGCGGGGAGCGGAAGCTCTCTTTGGACAGATTCACCCAGTTTTCATGGAATGCCGCCAAAGGCATCCAGTAGGACAGATACCGCTCCGGATTCCGGCCAAAGCACTGGCGCAGATAGGGCAGTTTCCCGGAAAACCAGGGAATGGCCCGGGTGTAGTAGATTTCACCGTCCATGTTCATATCCAGCTTCATGCCGTTGACGTGAAAGGTATCCACCAGCACCACCCGGGGCTTCTGAGTCCGCAGGGCATCCTTGACAAAGAGCAAGGTGGTATTCAGCTCCTGCCAGTTGCAGCCGTAGTTGTAGCCGCCAATGCCCTGGGATTCATACAGCTCCATGGAATCCAGGCCCAGCCACATATGACTGGAACCGAAGCCTATGACTTCCAGACTGTTTTGGGGCATTTGGTGAAAGGTATGGACGGCGTTGACCGGGGAATCCGTATCCACAGGCCGGAGAAGCACGCCCAAAAAGTGGACACCCAGCCCCACCAGCAGCACCACCGCCAGAAGGCCCGCAAAAAAGCTTGTGTTCTTTTTCATCGGCTGCCCTCCTAAAACTGAAAATAGATGAAGCTGGCCTGGTCAAAGCCCGGGCCCCATTTGCCGAATACCAGCAGGGCCAGAATGGCCGCCGCCGTAAGAAGCCACCGCAGCCACCGGTCTTGGCGCAACAGGAGCTGGCTTAAAGGGTGTCCCCGGCGTTTGCACAGGTCGGCCAGGGTCAGCAGTCCCATCCCCAGCACCAAAAGGCCAAAGTTTTTTGCATCCAGCCCACAGGAATACAACGAGCCGTCAAAGAGCACCCAGGGATTGGAGGCTGAGAAAATAGAGGCGATGATTCCTTTTGCCTGGGTGAAGTTGGAGGCCCGGAAGAAAATCCAGGAAAAATCCACCATCAAAAAGGTAAGGAGTCCCTGAACGCACCGGTGGCCCAGGGTCTCCCGGTGCAGGCCCAGGGCCTTGCAAATACCAGTCCGCAGGGGCTCCAACAGCTCCCCCAACACCTGATACAGCCCATTGAGGCCGCCCCAAATCACAAAACTCAAATCCGCCCCGTGCCACAGGCCGGAGACCAGAAAGACGATCATTTTGTTCAGCTGCTTCCGGATCTTCCCCTTTCGGCTGCCCCCCAGAGGGATGTACAGGTAGTCTTTGAACCAGGAGGTCAGGGAAATGTGCCATCTGCGCCAGAACTGAGCCACGGAGGTGGAGAGATAGGGGGCTTCAAAATTCTCCATCAGATGAATGCCCAAAATCTGGGAAACTCCAATGGCAATGGTAGAATAGCCTCCAAAGTCGCAGTAGATCTGCACGGCAAAGAGCACCGTGGCCACGATCAAAAACCAGCCGGGATACCTTTCCGGTGCCCCGTAGACCGTATCTACAAAAATGGCGATACGGTCTGCCAGTACGATTTTCAGGAAAAAGCCCCAGAGCATCTTCAAAAAGCCCTCCCTGGCCCCCGCCGGGTCAAAGGGCCGGGGCGTTTCCAGCTGGGACAGCAGATTCCCGGAACGTTCAATGGGCCCTGCCACCAGCTGGGGGAAGAAGGATACAAAAAGGGCATAGCGGAAGAAATTCTTCTCCGCCGGGATGGTGCCCCGGTAGACATCCATGGTATAGCCCAGGGCCTGGAAGGTGAAAAAGGAAATGCCCACAGGCAGCAAAATGTCAAAATGCCGCTGAGAAACCCCGATGCCCAAAAGCCCAAGAACCTGCGCCCAGGTGTCCAGAAAGAAATTCACGTACTTGAAGTAGAACAGAATGCCCAGATTCAGCAGGAATGACCCGGCCACCACCCATTTTTTAAGGAAAACGGAACGGGAACCGTCTTCAATTCGTTGCAGCAGCAGGCCGCTGACATAGGTGATGGCGGTGGAGCCAAAGAGCAGCACCACATACTTTGGATTCCAGCCCATGTAGAACACATAGCTGACGGCCAAAAGCCAGTACATCCGGACTTTTTTCGGCAGGACAAAGTAAAAAAGAGTCACTACCGGGAAGAAAATCAGGAATTTCAGGGAGTTAAACAGCATTTAGCCTTCCTCACGGTCCCAGGGGAAGCCGGAGAAGACGGGCTTGCCCGTATAGGTATGGGCCTGCTTCTCCCCCCGAAGGACTTCCAGAACTGCATCGGCCATGGCCTCCTGCTCGCATTCTCCGGGGTATACGGAGATCGGGGCCATCCAGCCGCAACGTTTTTCAACGCTCTGCCGAATGTCGTCATAGCGCATGAGGCCGCCGGTGAGCAGAATGCCGTCGATTTTCCCCTCCATCACCGCTGCCATGCCGCCGATGGCCTTGCAGAGCTGATAGACCATGGCGTTCCAGACCGTCAGGGCCTTGGGGTCGCCCTGCTCGACCAATGCGTGGACTTTGGCCGCGTCAGAGGTGCCGAAATGGCTGACAAAGCCGCCGGACCGGGAGAGCATGGCCCGCATTTCGGCGGTGGTGTGACCCTGGTCCAGGTATTGCAGCACCTCCATTACGGGGATGGAGCCCAGGCGGGTGGGGGTAAAGGCCCCGTCACCACCGGCACCCTCGGTGCTGTCGATCATCCGGCCCTTTTGGTGGGCGGTAACGGTAATGCCCCCGTCCACATGGCAGATGATCAGGTTCATGTCCTCGTATTTTTTCCCCAGCTTCCCGGCGTGAATGGCCCCAATGCCCTTCTGGTTCAGCACATGGGTCTGGGCCCGGCGGTAAAGTCCGGCGATACCTGTGAGCCTTGCATAGTCGCAGAGTTCATCCACGTTGGTGGGGTTTACGGTGTACATTTTTCCCCCGTAGGTCTTACAAAGGTCATATGCCAGCATGACCCCCAGCTTGGCCGGATGGTCGCTGCCGCCTAAATCCCGGGCGGTGTCCGCAACCAGTTGCTCGTCAATGGCCATGACCCCGGAGGGCTGAGAATAAGCGCAGCCGCCCCGGCCCACGAACACATCCATATCCCCAGGGTTCATGCCGTGTTCCTCCAAAAAATGCAGCAGCACCTGCCGCCGCATAGGCAGCTGGTCGTTGGTGGTGGGGTATTTCAGCAGTTCCGGGGCATCGTGGAAGATGCTCTCGGTAAACACGTTTTTCTCATTTTCAAAGTAGCTCACCTTGGTAGAGGTGGAGCCGGGGTTGATGACCAGCATTTTATAAACCATAGGATAAAATCTCCTTTTTTCTCTTTTTTCTATATGCACCTCCCCAAAACGGGGAGAAAAGCCGCCGGGAAATACAGGCAGAAACCGTAGGGAACGGCGTGAAGAATTGACAATGGACAATTGACAATTTTTTCAGTTGACAGTGGACAGTTATTGGGGCAACCGACGTTGTTCATTTGTATCGGTCCGTTAAAGTATGTAGGGAACGGCCTGTGTGCCGTTCCGGGGCGTTTCAATTATAACCTGTGCAGACAAAACGGAACCACCTACCGATTCTGTCATTCCGAGCGAAACGGCAGTGAGTCGAGAAATCTTCCCAAGTGGCAGATTTTATCTTGTGGTGGTTCTTTGTCCCACGTGGTGGATTTCTCCACTCCGCTTACGCTACGGTCGGAATGACATATGGGGGGACGTGTCTGCTTTTTATCGGTAACAGTTCCGTCCTTTTACGTGCGGAACGGCACATAGGCCGTTCCCTACGGTTTCGCTGATTGGTAGGCGTTTTCAACCAAGGGGTTCTCAGGACGAACGTATATGATGTGCGTTTCTACGAATTCGCCTATTGTTTCTTGAATGTTTCAGGCCGCCCCGCCCTCATCAGTCAGGGCTGCGCCCTGCCAGCTTCCCCATTGGGGAAGCTCTTGTACCGTGCCTTTGGGCACCGGGGTTTGTCAGTAACAGTTCCGTCCCTTCGGGTGCGGAACGGCACATAGGCCGTTCCCTACATACTTTAACGGACCGATACAAATGAACAACGTCGGCTGCCCCAATAACTGTCAACTGTCCACTGTCAACTGTCAACTGAAACCGTCCACTGTCAACTGAAAAGAATTGTCAATTTTCCCGCCGTTCCCTACGGTTTCGCTGGTGGGCAGGCGTTTTCAACCGAGGGGCTCTAAGGACGGGCATCATTTTTTCGTTTTCTTTTTAATAATGCACCACATTTCCTGCTTTCTGGATTTTTTCCAGCACCGGGGCCGCCTGGGGGCTGGTGAAATAGGCGTAGGTGGTGGGGGGAACCAGGGTTTTCAGGGTTTCCAGGTCCCCATTTTGCAGGGCCACACGGACGGTGGAGGCGCTGATGGCCTTTCCCTGGGATTGGAGGCGGGGGATGATGTGGCAGGTGATGCCCTGTTTGGGCAGTTCCCGGGCCATGATGGTGTTGTAAAGGCCCGTGACCTGGCTGGTGGGTTCTTCTCCCACGTAGCGGGCGGTGATGTTCAGAGCCTGGGCGATTTTAGCAAAGACTGCCAGGTCCAGTCTGGCGTGGCCCTCAATGACGGCGGTCTCATCCTTTAAGAAATAGCTGGGGAAGGTGGCGTTGCTGATGATATAGGGGCCGGAGTCGTGGAGCACCACATTTTGGATGTGGGCCGTTCCCTGCCGGACGAGCTGCTTCCGGACGGCAAAAGGCACCAAGGATGCATCCTCGCTGAGGACAAACAGGTGGAGGGTGTCGCAGTTTTTGGCGGCGGTTTCCACCAGATAGAGGTGGCCCAGGGTGAAGGGGTTGGCGTTCATCACCAGGGCCGCAGAACAGCCGGGGCGCTTGGTTTTTTCCAGGTTTTCCAGGAACGTGGCAAAGCCCCTTTTCCGGTTTTCCATAAAGACCAGCTGGCCGTCCACCCGGGCGATCTCGTAAAAGCCCAGGCTCTCAAAAAACTTTGCGGAAGCAATTTTGGTGTACAGAAACAGATGGGAATTGCCCCGGGCGAACTGCACTTCCATCAGGTGGGTGATGATTTCATTGAGCAGCCCCTCTCCCTGATGCCGGGCACTGACGGCAAAGCACCGCAGGGTGGGGCCAAAGCAGCTGCCGGTGGCGATGATCTGGTCGTTTTCATCCCGCATGGCGCAGATATAGTCCAGGTGCCCATCCCGGATGATGCCCTCCTGGTGCAGCAGGGCATCCACCTGGGTCAGGCTTTTTTTGTCCCCGGGGTAGATGCGGGAGACGGTATATTCACTCATGGGCTTCCTCCTTCAAAAAATGCAGGAAATACACCAGGGCCAGCAAATCAGCCGTGCCGCCGGGGGAGAGGTTTTCCCGGATAAAAAGCCCATCCAGGGCTTGAAGCCGCTCTTTGTCGGGGTAGGGCTCCCGGGCCAGGAGGCTTTTCAATTGGGCCATGGTCGCCTTTGTCGTTTCAATGCCGCCCCGGTGGATCATGTTGGTATCTACCGTTTCCGCCAGCATGGCAAGCAGGGCGGCGCAGCCCGCCTCATTGATATTTTTCCCTGCGGCCAGGGCATCTTCCAGCTTGGGAAGACCCGTATTTTTTACTGCCGGGAAGCCTGCCTCTGCCTGACCCCGGACACCGGTGATGCCATAGCGCAGGTAGAGCTTCTGGCCGGTGGTCTGGGCGTTTTCCGGGGTCAGCCCTTCAAAATCTCCGGCGATGAGCCCCTGGGTCATGGCGGCGCATTCCGCCAGAACCAGGTCCGTATCCCGCCACTTTGCTCTATCCAGCCGGCCCAGAGCACCACAGAGGATGCCCATGGAGAAAATGGCCCCCTTGTGGGTGTTTACCCCGCCGGTGGCCCGGCGCATGGCCCCCTCTGCCAGTTTCCCGGGAAGCCGCAAACGGCGAAAAGTCTCCTGGGGGCTGCCTCCCTGACGGCCCAAAAGCACACACTGGGCAAAGTAGGGGTGCAGCGCAGCGGCGCTTCGCTGAAAGGTGAAGAAATCCATATCCCGGTGGCTGCCGGAATTCTCCCGGTCCACAAGGCCGGGTTTGGGGGTACAGGCCACCTCATATAGTAGAGCCTGACAGGCAAGTCTGGAAGCTTCCACACTGTCTGCCCGGTCTACCGCTTCCCGCAAAATGGCGGTGGTCTTTTCCTGCAATTCCGCCACACTGTGACGGCGGCTCCGGGCGCAGGCGGCGGCGCTTTCTCCGCAGAGAAGGCATGTTCTGCCGGGAAGTCCCAGCTCCTGCCGGTCCACTTTCCGGCCGTCAGGCCTCAAAACGTCCATATCAAACAGCCGCCCCAGGGGGCCGTCATCCTCCAATTCCGTGGTGACGGCCTTTACATCCAGCGGCCCCGCCTCCACCAGGAGGATGCACTCGTTTCCGGTTTTCTCCCGGGTCTGCTCAAAATGGGCAATTTTCCAGCCCGCCACGGCCAGCTGTCCCAGCAGCAGTTCTTTCCCCATATCATACCCCTGGGCAATCAGGGGGCTGTTTTTCACGGGCCCCGCAATATTCATGGTAAAGCAGACCATGGTCTGCCCCCCGCCCAGCAGTTCCCGCTGCCGCCAGGCCCGCTTCTCCCGGGCTTCCAGCATTTCCAAAAGTGTAACTTCCAAGTGCGCTCCTCCGGCCAAAGTGGTTTCGTTTGTGTGTTGCTGCATTACAGGCTCCCGATAAACCGTTCCAGCCGGTTCAGGCTTTCGGTAAGCTCCCGGTCGCTGTAGCAGTAGGACAGGCGGATGTAGCCCTCACAGCCGAAGCAAGTGCCGGGGACGGCGGCAAGGCCTGCTTCTTTGATCATCCGCAGGCAAAAATTCCAGGAGGGGATGCCGAATTTTTGGATGCTGGGGAAGACGTAAAAGGCACCCTGGGGGTGGGGGTATGGAAGCCCCATCTGTGTCAGGCGGGTGCAGACATAGTCCCGGCGGCGGCGGTAGAGCTCCCGGGTGGGGGCAACATCCTGCACCAGGGCCGTCTGGGCGGCAGCTTGCAGAAAGGTGGGCACGGCGGCGATTTCTGCGGCGCTGAGCAGGAGCAGCCGCTCCAGAAGCGATTCAGGACACACCAGGTAGCCAATGCGCCAGCCGGTCATGGCATAGGGCTTGGAAAAGCTCTGGCAGAGAATGGTTTTGTCTTTTAATTCTTCATCCAGGGACAGATCTTCACATTGGCCGTAGACCAGCTGATTATACACATTGTCGCAGATCAGGTACATGTCCCGGTCTTTGAGGACTTCTTTTACCGCATCCAGGCTTTCCCGGTTCAGAATGACCCCCGTAGGGTTACAGGGGGAGTTTAATACAATTGCTCTGGTTTTTTCCGTCAGGCAGTCCGCCAGGCCCTGGGGGGTGATTTGGAAATCCGTTTTGCTGACGTCTAAAAACACGCTTTCCGCCCCGGCTGCGGTGGTGATGGTATCGTAGAGGGAAAAGGCCGGGGTGGGGATGATCACCTGATCCCCGGGGTTTAAGATTCCGGTGAGGGCCGTATAAAGGGCCTGGGTAGCCCCCACGGTCACCAGCACCTCCTCCGGGGCGGTGGTTCTTCCCCGGGCGGTTTCAAAGGCGGCAATGGCCGTCCGCAGGGGCAGGGTGCCCTGGTTGGGGGCGTAGTGGGTCTGGTTTTCTTCCAGGGCTTTCATGGCCGCCAGCTTGATGGGCTCCGGCGTTGGCAGGTCCGGCTCCCCGATGGTCAGCATCCGGCAATCCGGGGTGGCCTTTGCCAGATTGGTAAAGACCCGAATGCCGCTGCGGGTCAGGGTTTCCAGGTTTTTATTTCCGGGCATCATTGGTAATTCTCCGCCAATTCCTCAAAGAAATCCGCGCCTTTCAGCAAAATTTCCTCGTTAAAGTTAAAGGTGTCGCTGTGGAGGGCCGCGGTGTCGCCTACCCCCAGGAAGAAGAACATACCGGGCAGGGACTTCTGATACCAGGAAAAGTCCTCGGCGGTCATGGTGGGTCCCTCCAATTCAAAGAAGCCTACGGCCTTTCGCACCCGGCTGTGGAGGTCCGGGGGATTCATAACGGCGGGGTAGCCCTCGGTCATATACACATTGACGGTGCAGCCATAGGCCCGCTCAATATCCTTGGCAATGGAGACAATACCCGCCCGGATGGAATAGAACACCTCGTCCTGGAACGCCCGGAGAGAACCCTCCATATGGGTATGATCAGACAGGGCATTGCACACGGTGCCGCTTTCGAATTTGCCGAATTTCAGGAGCCTGAAAATATTCTTGGGCATGGCCCCTACCAGCTGCATGACCCGGCGGTAGAAGTCCACCCCGGCGGCCAGGGCATCCACGCCCTCCTGGGCCTTGGCGATGTGGGCGGTTTTGCCGTAAATATCCACACGGACTTCGCAGGACCGGGCCATCATCTCGTTTTTCCGGCTGGCGATCAGGCCCTCCGGCAGCTGGGGCCACAGGTGCAGGCCGAAAATCGCCTGAACCTTATGGGCCCGGAACACCCCGGTGGCGCACAGATCCTTGGCCCCGCCGGTGGTCTCCTCCGCAGGCTGAAACACCAGCAGCACATTGTGGGGCAGGTCCTTTTTCTCACTCAACCGCCGGGCCAGTTCCAGCAAAATGGCCATATGGCCGTCGTGGCCGCAGGCGTGCATACAGCCCTCGTGTTCCGAGCGGTAGTCCACCCGGTTCCGCTCCTGAATGGGCAGAGCATCCGCATCTGCCCGGAAGGCCACGGCTTCCTTTTTGCCGAAATCAAAATAGGCACACAATGCGCTATCCATAGGGGAAAAGACCTTGCAGCGGAGCTTTTCCAGGGAAGCGCGGAGATAGGCCATGGTTTGGGGCAGCTGCCGGTCCAGTTCCGGGATCCGGTGCAGGGCACGGCGGTCGTCGATCAGTTGCATAACATTCGCCTCCGGTTTTTTTCATTCATTATATTCTCTTTGGGGGTCAGTGTCAATTTCCCCTTGTGCTTTTTCCAAAAAAGTGATACCATAAATGAAAAATTCAGAAAAAGGAGCAAGACCCTATGATGAATGCGGAAGAAATCATTGCCTATATCCGTGATGCAGAGAAAAAGACCCCGGTAAAGGTCTACGTCTGGGAAAAGGAGCCGGTGGCCTTTCCCAACTGCCGGGAATTCCCTGCCGGGAAAGGCTGCAAAATCGTCTTCGGCGACTGGAAAGACGTGGCCCCCGTATTAAAATCCAACGAGTTTTCCCACATTGAAATTGAAAACAACTGCCGCAACTCCGCCATCCCCATGATGGACATCAAAGACATCCCCGCCCGCATTGAGCCCGGTGCCATTCTCCGGGAGCAGGTCACGGTGGAAAAGAATGCCGTCATTATGATGGGGGCCATTCTGAACATCGGTGCCGTAGTGGGTGAGGGCACCATGATCGACATGGGGGCGGTGCTGGGAGGCCGGGCCACCGTGGGCAAACACTGCCACGTGGGGGCCGGAGCCGTACTGGCGGGGGTCATTGAACCCGCTTCCGCCACCCCTGTTATTGTGGAGGACAACGTGCTGATCGGTGCCAACGCCGTGGTCATTGAGGGTTGCCGCATCGGCCACGATGCCGTGGTAGCCGCCGGTGCGGTGGTGGTGGAGGATGTGGCCCCCAACACCGTGGTGGCCGGATGCCCCGCCCGGGTCATCAAAGTGAAAGACGACAAAACCACCGCCAAAACCGCCCTGGTGGATGCCCTGAGAACGCTGTAAAGTTTTCAGTTTCCTTTCAGCTTTTTGGTGTAGAATAGGAGAACAAACACCACAAAGGGAGGCGGAACCTTTTGAAAATACTGATCGTTGAAGATGAAAAACTGCTGGCAGATTCCCTGAAAACATTGCTTCAAAAAAAGGGGTTTACGGTGGAGTGTGTCTATGACGGGGAGACCGGGGCGGAGTATGCCGAGACCGGCGTTTATGATCTGCTGATCCTGGACGTGATGATGCCCAAAATGAACGGCTACCAGGTGGCCCGGTCCGTCCGGGCCAAACGCTGCGGCACCCCCATTTTAATGCTCACCGCCCGGTCCGGCCTGGAAGACCGGATCGAGGGGCTGAACGCCGGGGCGGACTACTACCTGACCAAGCCCTTTGACAGCCGGGAGTTGGTTGCCTGTATCAATGCCCTGCTGCGCCGTCAGGGAAACCAGGTGGACGAGCTGACCCTGGGCAACACCGCCCTGGATTTGGGCACCAGCAACCTGCTCTGCGGCAGTCGGTCGGTACGGCTGTCTGCCAAGGAGTTTGACGTCATGCGGTATCTGTTCCAGGCCCGGGGGAGCATCGTCTCCAAAGAGGCCATTCTGGCCCGGGTCTGGGGCTATGACAGCAACGCCGTGGAAAACAACGTGGAGGTCTACATCGGCTTTTTGCGAAAGAAGCTCTCTAGCATCGGCTCCAATGTGACCATCCAGTCTTTCCGGCGGATGGGCTACCAGTTGGAGGTGAAGGACGGGTGCTGAAAAAACTGCGGCTGCGGTTTGTCATTGTCATTATGGTGCTGGTCAGCGTGACCTTTGGAGGGATTTTCGGCCTTTTATATTGCTTTACCAAGGCGAATCTGGAGGAGGAGAGCATTGCCATGATGAAAACCGTGGCGGCGAACCCTTTTAGGCCTGGGCGCATCAGCATCCACAGCACCCAGGTCCGGCTGCCCTACTTTATGATCAAGGTGGAAGCCAACCGGGAGATCACCACGGTGGTAGACGGCAACTTTGACCTGTCAGACAGTGCCTTTCTGTCCACCCTTTTGGCGGCGGTGGAGCAGGGCGGCGGGGAGACCGGCACGGTGCCGGAATACAATCTGCGCTATCTCCGGGTTCGCACGCCCCTGAGCCAGACCCTGGTTTTTGCGGACATGACCATTGAAAAAGCCACCCTGATGAATCTGGCCCGGACCTGCCTGGTACTCACCATTCTGGGCCTGGGGATTTTTCTGGCCATTGCCGTTTTTCTGGCCCGGTGGATGGTACGGCCTGTGGAAAAAGCCTGGCAGCAGCAGCGGCAATTTGTGGCAGACGCTTCCCACGAACTGAAAACCCCTCTGACCGTTATTACCACCAACGCAGAACTGCTGCAAATGCCCGAAGACCCGGAAAACGCCCGGCGGTGTGCGGACAGCATCCTTACCATGTCCCGGCAGATGCGGCTATTGGTAGAGCGGCTGTTGGAACTGGCCCGGACGGACAGCGCCCAGAACCGGCTGACCTTGGAGGAAGTGGATCTGTCTGCCCTGGCAGAGGATGGGGTGCTGCCCTTTGAGGCGGTGTTCTTTGAGGCGGGACTGACCCTGGCCACCTCCATCGAGCCGGGGATCCAAGTCACCGGCAGCCGCCAATATTTGGGGCAACTGTTGGACATCCTCCTGGACAATGCCCGAAAATACGCCCTGGGAGGCGAAATACAGGTGGAGCTGTGCCGGGTCCATCGCCACCGGTGCCGCTTGGTCGTCTCCAATACGGCGGAACCGAAAAACCGGGAGGAACTGCAGGCCATGTTCAAACGCTTCTACCGGGGCGACCCGGCCAGAAGCCGGGACGGCAGCTTTGGGTTGGGACTGTCCATTGCGGAGAATATCGTGTCTTCCCATGCCGGAAAACTCTGGGCCGAAAGCCGGGAGGGGCGGCTGTATGTTCTGGCAGAGCTGCCCTGTAAAGAGGAAAAATAAGTTGAATGAGATGCTTCTGTATGGTATACTTCCTACAGAAGCGTCTTTTTTTCACGGAAATATCAAAAAAGGGAAACTCTGAACCCGTGGGTCAGAGCTTTTCCAGAAACGGAGGAACTATGGTTTTTAATTCCTACAGTTTTTTGCTGTTTTTCCCGGTGGTGCTGATTCTTGTAAACATTCTGCCTGCCAAGTGGCGCAATGGGTTGCTGCTGATGGCTAGCTACCTGTTTTACGCCAGCTGGGGCAAACGCTACTGTGTGCTGCTGCTGTTTGTCACCGGGGTGGTGTATGGGGCCGGACTGCTGCTGGAAAAGAAGCGGCAAAAAGGCATCTTCCTCCTGGGTCTTCTGGCAACCCTGGGGGGACTGCTGCTGTATAAATACGCAAACTTTGCCCTCTACACCGGCAACACCCTGCTGCAGGTCTTGGGGGTGGGGCAGCCGCTGCCGGTGCTGTGCCTGGCCATGCCGGCGGGCATCTCCTTTTTCACCTTTCAGGCGGCGGGTTATCTCATCGATGTGTACCAGGGGAAGTATCCCGCAGAGCGGAGTTTTTTAAGGCTGGCCCTCTTTGTCTCGTTCTTCCCCCAGATTTTGTCCGGCCCTATTGGCCGGGGGGATCAGCTGCTGCCTCAGTATGAACACCCTCAAAAGCCCAGCTATGACCAGCTGCGCCATGGGTTTTTGACCCTGGTCTGGGGCTTTTTCCTGAAGCTGATGCTGGCAGACCGGGCGGCCATTCTGGTTAACACGGTTTACGGGGCTTACAAGGACTATGCCGGGATCTGCCTGGTCTTTGCCACCCTGGTCTACGCCCTGCAAATCTACTGCGATTTTGCGGGCTACTCCTACATGGCCATCGGCGGGGCCAGAATGCTGGGGATCGAGCTGCCGAAAAACTTCGACACCCCCTATTTTGCCCAGTCCATTCAGGAATTCTGGCGGCGGTGGCATATTTCCCTGAGCACCTGGTTCCGGGACTATGCGTACTTCCCCCTGGGGGGCAGCCGCTGCTCCAAAATCAAAAAATACCGGAATATTTTCATTGTCTTTCTGGTCAGCGGCCTGTGGCACGGGGCCATGTGGTCCTTTGTGCTGTGGGGAGCCATTCACGCCCTGTATCAGATCATCGGCGCGCTGACAAAGCCCGCCCGGGAACAGGCCCTGAATGCCCTCCATGTAAACCGGGACAGCGGCAGCTACCGGGTGTTCCGGATGCTGTGTACCTTCCTGTTGGTGGACTTTGCATGGCTGTTTTTCCGGGCGGAGGGCCTGGGCAACGCCTTTGCCATGCTCCGGTGGATCATCACAGAGTTGCGGCCTACGGAGTTGGTGGGGCAGGCTTTCTATGCCATGGGCCTGGACCAACAGGACTTCTGGGCCATGCTGGTCTTTACCGGGGTGCTGGTTCTGGTGGATGTGCTGCGCTACCGGGGGGTAAACCTCTGGGGCTGGTATCAGAAGCAGAACTGGCTCTTCCGGGAGCTGGGTCTGGCGGCGGTAATGCTGCTGATTATCACTTTCGGCGTATGGGGGAACGGCTTTGATGCGTCCAGTTTTATCTATTTTAAGTTCTAAGACTTTCCGGCGGGTCGTCAGCGTTTTGGTGCTGCTGGCCCTGGTGCTGGGCTGCACGGTGTTTTTAGGCCAGATGTTCCAGATGGAGCGTGGGGCCAGAACCCACAGCTTTTTCACCCAGGACACCCAGTATGATGTGCTGTTTTACGGTTCCAGCCATGTGATCAACGGCATTTTCCCCATGTATCTCTGGGAGACCATGGGCATTCCCTCTTACAATCTCTCCGGTCACGGCTGTCGGCCCTCTATGGCCTATTGGCTCTTAAAAATGACCCTGCCCTACCACAAGCCCAAGGCGGCGGTGCTGGATGTGCTGTTTACCTGGGAGGAAAATTCCGAGCTGACGGTGTCCCTGGCCCACAACATCTTAGACCCCTTCCCCGCATCCATTTCCAAGACCCAGGCCATTCTGGATCTCTACGCCGGGGAAGCCCAGCGGGGGGAACTGCTGTTTCCCCTGGACGTGTATCACAACCGGTGGAAAGAACTGGATCCCTCCATGGTTCAGGTGGCTCTTGGGGAGCCGGTGGTACCCCTGACGGAAAAGGGTGCGGAGAGCCGGGTCACGGTGGAGCCTTGCCGGGAGGACTATCTTCTGGCAGAACCCCAGGAACAAGCAGAGGACTTTACCCGGGAGATGGGCTACCTGGTCAAATTCATTGAACTGTGCCAGGAGCAGGACATTGTGCCCGTTATCACCTACTTGCCCTGCAAAACCAGCCGTTGGAGCCAGATGTGCTGCAACCGCTCCATGGCCATTGCCCGGGAGATGGGGGCCCTGACCCTGGATCTGGAATACGAAAATCCCTTAAACAATTTGACGGACTGGGCCGACGGCCCGGATCATGTAAACCCCGCCGGGGCCTTGAAGCTGACGGCGGCGGTGGGAGAATTTCTCCAAAAAGCCCTGGATTTGCCGGACCGGCGGCAGGAAGAGGCCTATAAAGACTGGCAGCAGGATCTGGCAAGCTATTATAAGACCCAGGAAGCCAAAATGGCAGAGGTAGACACCCCGGAAAAGGTGCTGACCCTGGCGGCTCTTCCCGGCTTCCGGGCAAAATTGGAGTTGGCCCCAGGCTATGAAAACGAATTGTTGACCGCCCAGATCGGGGAACTGGGCAGCCGGGGAACCCTGGAAACCGCGGTACAGGACCAGGCCTTTGACGCTCTGCGGCTGACGGTCTGGAACGCCCAGGGGGACAATGTGCTGTGCAGAACCTGGAACAAGGTGTTGACCCCGGAGGAAGGAGGAACCCCATGAATACGTTTCCAAAGCGGGCCATCAGTGTTCTGTTGCTTCTGAGCCTGGTATTCTCCGGCGGTTTCTTTCTCTCCCGGGCCTTGGCCATGACCGAGGGTCCGGAAAAGAACGGCAGCTTTTTAAAAGAGGACCGGGATTATGATGTGCTGTTTTTCGGTTCCAGCCATGTGGTCAACGGCGTTTTCCCCATGGAACTGTGGAAAGACTACGGCATCACCTCCTACAATCTCTCCGGCCACGGGGCGGGGTTGCCCGCCAGCTACTGGACCATGCGCCTGGCCACCCAGTACCACAAGCCCCGGGTGGCGGTGCTGGATGTGCTGTTTGCCCAGTCCGGCACCACGGAAATGAACATCAGTCTGGCCCACGAACTGCTGGACCCCTTTCCGCTGTCCAGAACCAAACTCCAGGCCATCAAAGACCTCTACCCTGGCAAGTCCCAACAGGCGGAACTGCTGTTTCCCTTTGACGTATACCACAACCGCTGGAAGCAGCTGGATACGGACATGGTGCAGCGGGGCCTGACAGGCCAGGTGGAACGCTCCCACCAAAAGGGCGCACAGGCCCGGGTGGACGTGCAGCCCTTGGATGCCTCCCCCCTGATTCCCCAAAGTCAGAAAATGGAGGAGCAGACCCTGGGCCTACACTACATCGAACAGTTCGTCCGCTACTGCCTGGAACAGGACATTATTCCGGTGCTGACCTATCTCCCCTGTGAAATTTCCCAGCAGTGGCAGGAAAGCTGCAATGCCGCCCTGGCATTGGGGCAGGAATTGGGGGCTTATGTGCTGGACATCCAGTATATGGGCCTACTGGACAACAGCACCGACTGGTATGACCAAGGGGGCCACGTAAATCCCTTGGGGGCCAAAAAAATCACCGCCTGTCTGGGGGACTTCCTGCAAAATACCCTGCATCTTCCGGACCGGCGGCAGGACGTCGCATGGCAGCAGGATTATGATGCCTATTGCGGGGAACTGGCCGATAAATTTGCCACCCTGGAAACCCTGCCCCAGTTTTTGGCCCTGGCCGCTGTAGGAGATTTTGCCCTGGAACTGACCTGGCCGCCGGAGACAGACCCTGGGGCGTTGATCGCCAATATGCTATCCCAACTGGGACACCGGGTCACGGTGCTGGAAGAGCCGGGAAAGACTGATGTCACCGTCACCGTTCCCGGCATCACCCAAAAAAGTTTCTCCTGGGCCATCCGGGAGGGTGCTTATACGAGTTTTTAATAAAACGCTTAAAAGCGTTTTATTAGGCCGCAGGATTGCGGCCAGCGGCCACTGCCGCTGAAAAAACGAAGTCAATACATTTCTTACCGCCGCCCAGGCGGCCTGCCGTGAAACGGCAGAATAAAATGATGAAATCATTTTATTAAGAAATAGTATTAATGTGAGGAAGATTTTTTGAAAAAACCCGATATCGAAAAACTACTGCCCGGGTTCTCCATGACCCGGGCGGGTCTTATTATGCTGGGGGCGGCCATTGCCTCCTTTGGCCTGTACAACATCCATCAGCAAAGCGGCATTACCGAGGGGGGCGTACTGGGTACGGTGCTGCTGCTCCACCACTGGCTGGGCTTGCCCGCCTCGGTCATCACCCCAATTCTGGATTTGAGCTGCTACGCCCTGGCCCTGAAAATCCTGGGTCTGGACTTTATCAAGTGGTCCGTGGCCTCCACCCTTTGCGTTTCCGGATTTTTTAGAGTCTGGGAATGCTGGCCCCCCATGCTCCCCAACCTCTCCGGTCATCCATTCCTGGCTGCGGTGCTGGGCGCGCTGTTTGTGGGTGTCGGTGTGGGCCTGGTAGTCCGCCAGGGCGGCTCCTCCGGCGGTGACGACGCTCTGGCCCTGTCCATCGCCAAAGCCACCCACATCCGGATTTCCCAGGCCTATTTGTTCACCGATTTAACGGTCCTCCTGCTGTCCCTGAGCTACATCCCGTTCCGCCGCATCGCCTATTCCCTCATCACCGTCACCATTTCCTCCTGGCTCATCGATCTTTTTCAGATGAAGAAACAAAAGCCTATTGACAAGATAGGTTTTTAGCAGTATGATGTGGCAAACGGAAAACCAGACGGGGAAATTGACAATTCCAAAACACCTGTCCGTTTTAACTGCGCACGTTCTAAATTTTTCCCGGAAAGGAAGATCATTATGTCCAAAATTTACACCTCTGCCGATCAGCTCATTGGCCACACGCCCCTGTTGGAGCTTACAAACATTGAAAAAGCGGAACACCTGGAAGCCACCATTCTTGCCAAGCTGGAATATCTGAACCCGGCGGGGTCCGTAAAGGACCGGATCGCCAAGGGGATCATTGATGACGCGGAACGCTCCGGGGCGTTGAAGCCTGGGGCCACCCTCATTGAGCCTACTTCCGGGAATACGGGCATCGGCCTGGCCTCTGTGGCGGCGGCCCGGGGATATAAGCTCATCATCGTCATGCCGGACACCATGAGCGTGGAACGCCGCCAGCTGATCAAGGCCTACGGGGCCGAGCTGGTTCTCTCCGAGGGAGCCAAGGGCATGGCCGGGGCCGTGGAAAAGGCCCAGGAGTTGGCCGCCCGGATTCCCGGCAGCTTCATCCCCGGCCAGTTCACCAACCCCGCCAACCCCAAGACCCATTTTGAAACCACCGGCCCGGAAATCTATGAAGATACCGACGGAAAAGTGGATATTTTCGTTGCCGGTGTGGGCACCGGCGGCACCGTCACCGGTGTGGGCGCGTACCTGAAAAGCAAGAACCCCCAAACCAAAGTGGTGGCCGTAGAACCCGCCGGTTCTCCCCTGCTCTCCCAGGGCAAGGCCGGACCCCACAAAATCCAGGGCATCGGGGCAAACTTCGTCCCCCAGGTGCTGGACACCCACGTCTACGATGAGGTCATGGCCGTTGCTGACGAGGATGCTTTCAAAACTGGCCGTCTGATTGGCCAAAAAGAGGGCGTATTGGTGGGCATCTCCTCCGGCGCCGCTCTGTGGGCCGCCATGACCCTGGCCAAGCGCCCGGAAAACAAGGGCAAAACCATCGTAGCCCTCCTCCCCGACACCGGAGACCGGTATCTGTCCACCCCGCTGTTTGCTGCTGACTGATCAAAAAACGCTTCCCGTGGCTGGGAAGCGTTTTTTATTACCGAATAGGCCGGTTTTGCAGGTCTGAGGCAGAAGAAAGCCGTCGTGAAACATTGACAAAAATCCAAAACTGGGGTATAGTATAGATACAAAGGGTGCTGCCAGCAGGTCGGCTCCCTCAGAGTTGGTTTAGGAAGTAACCGCGTCTGTGATATGCACCCCAAAAGTTGGACAATTCTGGTTAAATAGCTTCTGCGTAAT
>CAKTPO010000025.1 GCA_934591845.1 uncultured Oscillospiraceae bacterium
ATTACGCAGAAGCTATTTAACCAGAATTGTCCAACTTTTGGGGTGCATATCACAGACGCGGTTACTTCCTAAACCAAACTCTGGGGGAGCCGACCTGCTGGTGGCACCCTTTGTACTTACACTATACCCCAGTTTTAGCCTTTTGTCAACGTCCGGACAGGCTTTTGTTTTCTTCATAGTGCATATAGCGAAACCGTAGGGAACGGCCTATGTGCCGTTCCGCACGTGAAAGGACGGAACTGTTACCGATAAAACTAGGCACCCCAAAGCACGGTACAAAAGCTTCCCCTCCGGGGAAGCTGGCAGGGCGCAGCCCTGACTGATGAGGGCGGTGCGACCTAAAACATTCTAGAAACTGTAGGCGAATTCGTAGAAACGTCCCCCCGTTATGTCATTCAGGCCTTGAGCGCAAGCGGAGTGGAGAAATCCACCACGTAGCAGAAAAGTACCAACACAAGGTAAAATCTGCTACTTGGGTGGATTCCTCGGCTCACTACGTTCGCTCGGAATGACATGCCGGGGGGCGTTTTTGTTTTGTCCGCACGGGTTGTATTCGCCACGCAGCGGAACGGCACATAGGCCGTTCCCTACATACTTTATCGGACAGACTGAAATGAACAACGTTTGTCGCTCCAATAACTGTCAACTATCAACTGTCCACTGTCAACGAAGAATAATTGTCAATTGTCCATTGTCCATTGTCAATTTAGGCATAACTGTCAACTGTCAACTGTACACTTAATTAAAACTGCTCTGGTCGAAGGTGATCACGGGGTAATAGGTAATGGGGCTGTCGGTGTTCAGTTCCTGGGTGAGGGTTTCCTGGATTTTTTCTTCCTGGCCCCGCAGGTCTGAGGGGAGGACCACGTCGAAAATCAGGTTGGTATGTTCCTTGCCGGGAACCATGCGGAAGTCGTGGATGCCCAGGCGCAGGTCCAGGGTGTGGAGAATTTGTTCCACGCGGACGTGCATCCGGTCCAGTTCCGGGTCGTCGGTGACCACCGGGTCGTAGTGGATGACCAGGTGGACACCGTGGCTTTTGAGACACTCCCGTTCCAAATCGTCAATGATCTCGTGGCACTCCATAGGGTCTTCCCGGCTGTCCATTTCCACGTGGAGGCTGGCAAACCGCTGGCCGGGGCCGTAGTCGTGGACCATCAGGTCATGGAAGCCCAGAACCTTGGGGTTTTCCCGGATGTAGTCTACAATTTTCTCCCGGAGTTCCGGGTCTGCGTTTTCACCAAGCAGTGGGGAAATGGTGTCCTTTGCCAGACCCACGCCGCTGTAGAGGATGAAAGCGGAGACCGCCAGACCCATGTAGCCATCCACCTGCAAGGCCGTAAAATGCTCCACCAGGGCGGCCACCAGCACGGCGGCGGTGGTGATCACATCGTTGCGGCTGTCCGCAGCGGTGGCCATCAGGGTGGCAGACTGGATTTTCTTGCCCAGGCCCACATTGAAAGCGGCCATCCAGAGCTTGACGGCGATGGAGGAGAGCAACACCCCTACGGACACCCAGGTGAATTCCACGGCGGCAGGGTGAATGATTTTCTCCAAAGAGGATTTGCCCAGTTCCACGCCGATGATGAGGATCAGGGCCGACACCGCCAGGCCGGACAGGTATTCATACCGGGCGTGGCCAAAGGGATGATCCTCGTCCGCAGGCCGCTCCGCCAGCTGGAAACCCAGCATGGTCATTACGGAACTGGTGGCATCGGACAGGTTATTCATGGCATCTGCGGTAATGGAAACGGACTTGGTCACAAGGCCCACCAGCAGCTTTCCCAGAAACAGCAGACAGTTGCACACAATGCCCACAATGCCTGCCATCCGGCCCACGTTTGCCCGGACTTTCGGGTCTTCCGGGTGGTCCGCATTTTTTATAAAGGCGTGTAACAGCCAGTTAGTCATAACAAATTCCCCCAAAATAGAAGCAGCACCGCCGGGGTTTGCCCCCTTTTGCGGTGTTGCATTGGTATTATTCTCTTTAAAAACATTATACTCCAAAACCTGGAAAAAGGCAAGGGACATTTGCCCCATTTCCTCCCTTTTTCCCGGTGGGATCCCCGGTGCGGGCCTTGCAATTGAAGCTCCTGTTTGGTATAATTACATTCGTAAAGTCCGCTGATAACATAGAGAATTACCAAGGCGAAACAGGTGGAACGATGAATACCAAAGAAGATTATATTGGAGTCCTGGACTCCGGCGTTGGCGGCATCAGTGTGCTGCGGCACCTGCGGCGGGTCATGCCTGATGAAAAATTTTATTATTTTGGCGACTCCGCCAATGCCCCCTACGGCATCCGCACCAAGCCGGAGGTTCAGCGGCTGACCTTTGCGGCGGTGGAGCGGCTGATGGAGCATGGTCTCAAGGCCCTGGTGGTGGCCTGCAACACCGCCACCTCTGCGGCCATCAAAGAACTGCGGGAAAAATACCCGGATCTCATCATCGTGGGCATTGAACCGGCCCTGAAACTGGCGGCAGACCGGTATCCCGGTGGGGGCATCGGGGTCATGGCAACCCCCATGACCCTGGGAGAGGAAAAATTCTCCCGGCTTCTGCGGCGGTATGAGACCCAGTGCGACATTTTCAAAATCCCCGCCCCCCGGCTGGTGGAGATCGTCGAGGCCGGACGGGTGGACACCCGGCGGACGGTGGACATGCTGCAGCGGCTGTTTGTGCCCTACCGGGGGCGGCTGGATGCCCTGGTGCTGGGCTGCACCCACTATCCCTTTGCCTCCCACACCATCGGGAGAATCCTGGGGGGCCAGGTGGACATTCTGGACGGCGGCGACGGCACCGCCCGGGAGACCCGGCGGCGGCTGGCGGAAAGGGATTTGCTGTGGCAGGGGCCGGGAGAGGTCATTATCGAAAACAGCCGGAATTCCCCGGAAATCCTGCGGCTGTCCTGGCGGCTGCTGGAAGGCACCCAAAGAAACAAGGAGGCGGACCATGGAGAATGAGATTCTGGTCATTGGCATTGCCGGAGGCTCTGCCAGCGGCAAGACCACGCTGATGAAGAACCTGATCGCGGATATTGAAAACGATGTAACGGTGCTCAGCCACGACAACTATTACAAGCGGCACGACGAACTGAGCTACGAGGAGCGGAGTCACCTGAACTACGACGAGCCCGGGGCCTTTGACACCAGTCTGATGGTCTACCACTTAGACCAGCTCCGTCACGGCCACGCCATCGAGTGCCCGGTGTATGACTTCACCGTCCACAACCGCAGTGAGGAGACCATTCACATTGAGCCCCGGAAGGTCATCATTGTAGAGGGCATTCTGATTTTTGAGAACCGGGACCTGCGGGAACTGATGGACGTGCGGATCTTTGTGGACTCCGATGCGGACATCCGGCTGTGCCGCCGGATCCGCCGGGACGTGACCAAGCGGGGCAGGTCTTTGGAGAGCGTGCTGGACCAGTACCAGCAGACCGTCAAGCCCATGCACGAGCAGTATGTGGAGCCCAGCAAGAAGTATGCCCATCTGGTGGTGCCGGAGGGGGGCAAAAACGTGGTGGCCCTGGATATGATCATCAGCCGCATTCGCCGGCATTTGAAGGAGACCTAAGTGGAGAGCATTATTTTTGACATTGACGGGACGCTGTGGGATTCCCGGGCGTTGGTTGCCGAGGGCTACAACATCCAGCTGCGCAAAGAGGGGTTAGACCGGTTCTGCACCGATGCCGAGGCCCTGCGGCCCCTGTTTGGCCGGGTGATGACGGAGTTGGGTGATGCCCTGTTTGGGCAGCTCCCCCCTCAGGAGCGGTATGCCCTGATGGACCGGTGCATGGAAACGGAAAACCGGTATCTGGAAGAAAACCCCTGCAATATCGGCTATCCCAAAGTCCGGGAAACCTTAGAAGAACTGCAAAAGACCCACCGGCTTTTTATCGTCAGCAATGCCCAGAAGGGCTATCCGGAGCTGTGCATGGAAAAGCTGGGCATTGGGAAGTGTTTCTCCGGCCACCTGTGCTTTGGAGATACGGGCACCGACAAGGGTACCACCATTTCCCGGCTGATGGAGCAGCACCACATCACCTCCGCCCTCTACGTCGGCGACACCCAGGGAGATCTGGAAGCCACGGAAAAGGCCGGCATCCCCTTTGCCTGGGCGGCCTACGGCTTCGGAAACCCGGAACGGTATGACTGGAAGCTGGAAGCCATCGGAGACCTGCTAACACTGAGCCGGGAGGGGAAACTATGAGCATCGCCATGGACACCGGATGCCTGGAATGCCAGTTCCGCCGGAATCTGGAACTGGTTCGGGGCCTTTCCGATGATGAAGCCAAGAATATGGAGTTTATGCGCCGGTGGATGGCCCTGTCTTTGAGTCTGCCGGTCACCGCCCCCTCCCCCAGTGTGGGGCCGGGGCTCAACCAGCTGCTCCATGAGATGTACGGCCTGGACTTGGACCGTTACGCCCAGGAAAAGGAGACCTCCAACGCCTTTGCCCTGTCCCAGATGGACCGGGTGCGGAAAGAAACCGGGGCGGCGGAAGACCCGGTTTACGCCGGACTGCAATTTGCCATTCTGGGCAACTACCTGGATTTTTCCGCCCTGCAGGGGAAAGTCAGCTTTGAAACCCTGAGCCGGATGCTGGAGAAGGCCCGGGACATTCAGGTGGACGAACAGGCCTACCGGCACTTCCGGAAAGACTTAGACAGTGCCAGAACTTTGCTCTACCTGACAGACAACGCCGGAGAGATCGGCTTTGACCAGATTTTCGCGGAAGAACTGCAAAAGGCCTACCCGGGTTTACAGATCACCTTCTGTGTCCGTGGGGGCATTGCCGCCAACGATGCCACCCGGGCCGATGCCCAGGCCGTGGGGCTTACCTTCCCCGTTATCGACAACGGCAACCTGGTGGCGGGCACCGTGCTGGAACTGCTGGGGGAAGAAGCCAAAGAAGCCTTCGAAACCGCCGATGTGATCCTCTCCAAGGGCATGGGCAACGCAGAAACCTTGCTTGGCTGCGGGAAAAACATCTACTACGCCTTCCTGGTGAAATGCCAGCGGTTTGTGGAGATCATGGGTGCCCCCATGATGACCCCCATGCTGGTGCGGGAGTTGGAGCGGACACCGCTTTCGGACAGAACCGGGGGTTGTGTATAAAAAGGCTGTGAATATGTAACAAAAATCACTGGAAACCCATTGCCTTTCCAGAATTTACTTGACAACTGGGGAGAATATGAGTAATCTATACATTGGTTTCAGAAAAGAGATCAGTACGTTTTCTTTTATTCACGGCCGTGGGGGGAAGCTTTTTTTCTGTCCCACGATAATAAAGGCGGCGCAAGCCCCTTGAAGATTGGAGCATGAAGATGAACTACGATTGCAATAACATCCTCAAATGGACCGAAGCTCAGCTGAAATACACCTATGACGTGTCCCTGCGGGAGGCCACTCCTCAGGAGCTGCACGAGGCTCTGGGTGAGGCTGTGATGATGGCCATTTCCGACAACTGGAACAGCAGCAAGCGGGCCAGACTGCAGCAGCGGAAGGCCTACTATATTTCCGCCGAGTACCTCATTGGTCGGCTGGTGTATTCCAACCTGTACAACCTGGGCATTCTGGAGGAGATGAAGCAGCTCTTCGCCGCCCGTGGCGTGGATCTGGCTGTTCTGGAAGAGATCGAGGATGCCGCTCTGGGCAACGGCGGCCTGGGCCGTCTGGCAGCCTGCTTCCTGGATTCCGCCGCTACCTGCGATCTGCCCCTGTCCGGCTATGGTCTGCGGTATAAGTTTGGCCTGTTCAAGCAGAGCTTTGACGAGCAGGGCAGCCAGAAAGAAAATGCGGACGACTGGTCCAAGTTTGGCGATCCCTGGTCCTACCGCCGGTATAACCACACCGTAAAGGTCCACTTCCCGGATCATACCGTCCTGGCCGTTCCCTATGACGTACCCATTATCGGCTACGGCACCAACAACATCAACACCCTGCGCCTGTGGCAGTGCGAGGCCGAGGAGGAGCTGGATTTCAGTGCTTTCAACGACCAGGATTACCTGCGGGCTTTGGATCAGAAGAACAAGGCCGAGGACATCACCCGTGTTCTCTACCCCAATGACTCCACCTGGGAAGGCAAGCGTCTGCGCATCAAGCAGCAGTACGTGCTGTCTTCCGCCTCCCTGCAGGATATGCTGCGGACCTTTAAGGTGGCCCACGGCAACGACCTGAGCCGCTTTGCCGACTACTATGCCGTGCAGCTGAATGACACCCACCCCGCCATGTCCATCCCGGAACTCATCCGTCTGCTGATGGTAGAGGGCATGGATTTTGAGCAGAGCTTCTCCATCGCCCAGCGGACCTTCTCCTACACCAACCACACCGTCATGTCCGAGGCTCTGGAAAAGTGGCCCCTGGATCTGCTGGGTTCCGTGGTGCCTGAGATCGTAGACATCATCCGCCGCATTGACGAAAAGCTCCAGCGGGAGCATCCCGGCCTGTTTGTCATCAAGGACAACACCGCCCACATGGCAAACCTCAGCGTTTACGTTGGCAGCTATGTCAACGGCGTGGCCGAGATCCACAGCCAGATTCTGAAAGACGACCTGTTCCGTGACTGGTATCAGGTCTTCCCCGAGCGGTTCCAGAACAAGACCAACGGCGTGACCCCCCGCCGGTGGCTGGGCCTGTGCAACCCGGAGCTGAGCCAGCTGATCAAGTACCGCATCGGCGGCGACTTCCTGAAGGATCTGGACCGTCTGGCCGACCTGAAGCCCATGATCGATGACGACCTGGTTCGCCAGTTCAACATCGTCAAACACCAGAAGAAAGAGCAGCTGTGCAAGGTCATCGCTGAGCACGAGGGCGTGCAGCTGAACCCGGACTTCATTTTTGATGTCCAGGTCAAGCGGCTCCACGAGTACAAGCGCCAGCTGATGAACGCACTGTCCATTGTGGACATCTATTTCCGCATTAAGAACGGCGAGCTGCCCAACTTCCACCCCACCGCCTATATCTTCGGCGCCAAGTCCGCCCCCGGCTACGCCCGGGCCAAGGCCATCATCCGCTACATCAACCGGATCGCCCGGATGATCAACAACGATCCCGATGTGGCCGACAAGATGAAGGTGGTCTTCGTTCAGAACTACAACTGCTCCTACGCCGAGCATATCATCCCCGCTGCGGACATCTCCGAGCAGATCTCCCCTGCCGGCACGGAAGCTTCCGGCACCGGCAACATGAAGCTGATGCTCAACGGCGCCGTGACCCTGGGCACCCTGGACGGTGCCAACGTGGAAATCGCCCAGGAAGCCGGTATGGACAACGAGTATATCTTCGGCCATACCGTCCAGGAGATCAACGCCGCCAAGGACAGCTACTACGCCCGGGGCATTTACGATACCGACTACCACCTGCACCGTGCCATTGATACCCTGGTAGACGGCACCGTTCCCACGGACGATGCCCAGCGGGAACTGTACCACGCCCTGCTGGACGGCGCATCCTGGCACAAGGCCGACAACTACTTTGTGCTGCTGGACTACGCATCCTATATCGATGCCAAGCTCCGCGCCAACCGCGACTACGCCGACCGCCTGGCCTTCGGCCACAAGTGCCTGGAAAACGTCGCCTCCGGCTCCAAGTTCTCCTCCGACCGCACCATCCGCCAGTATTCCGACGAGATCTGGCACATCAAGCCCGTAAAGTTCTAATGCATCCCCCCAGCCCAAGTTCGGCTGGGGGGCTTTTCTGTAATTTGAATGTCCCGGCAGGAGGGGAAAGAGAATTGACAATTGACAATTGACAATGGACAATTGACAATTATTGGGGCGACCGACGTTGTTCCTTTGTATCCGTCTGTTAAAGTATGTAGGGAACGGCGGGAAAATTGACAATTGACAATGGACAATTGACAATTATTGGGGCGACCAACGTTGTTCATTTCTGTACGTCCGTTAAAGTATGTAGGGAACGGCCTATGTGCCGTTCCGGGGGCGTGGCAATGATAACCCGTGGCGATGAAAGGAAATCATACCGAGTCTCACCGTAGGGAACGGCCTATGTGCCGTTCCGGGGCGTGGCAATTATAACCTGTGCGGACAAAACGGAACCACCCTCCGGCATGTCATTCCGAGCAAACGTAGTGAGTCGAGGAATCCACTCAAGTTGCAGATTTTACCTTACGTTGGCACTTTTCTGCCACGTGGTGGATTCCTCCACTCCGCTTGCGCTACGGTCGGAATGACATAATGGGGGAACGTTTTTACGGATTCGCCCACTGTTTCTGGAATGTTTCAGGCTGCCCCGCTGACCCTCATCAGTCTCGGCTACGCCGAGCCAGCTTCCCCCAGGGGAAGCTCTTGTACCGTACTTTGTGGTATTGAGTTTTTTCGGGAACAGTTCCGTCCTTAAATGTGCGGAACGGCACATAGGCCGTTCCCTACGGTTTCGCTGAAAGGCGGACGTTTTCAACCGAGGCGTTCTAAGGACGGGCGGGGCGGCGTTACGGATTGCCGAAACGTCGGGCGCAATGGTAAAACTTCTGACCCCCAAAAATTGTCAATTGTCCATTGTAAATTCGAGAAAAACTGTCAACTGTCCACTGTCAACTGAAAAAAATTCCACAGCCTGTCCACCAATTGTGGAAAAAGGCTGTGGAATTTGTTTTAATACTGGGCCGCCTCGGCGCTCTTGAGCTGCAATTGAAGCCGATCCGCAATGAGGGCAATAAACTCACTGTTGGTGGGCTTTCCCTTGGTATTGCTTACCGTGTAGCCAAAGAAGCTCTGCAGGGTGTCCAGGTCTCCCCGGTCCCAGGCAACCTCGATGGCGTGGCGGATGGCCCGTTCTACCCTTGAGGGGGTGGTCTGGAAGGTTTTGGCCACCTGGGGGTAGAGGACCTTGGTGATGGCGTTGATCACGTCCATGTCGTCCACGGCGATGATGATGGCTTCCCGCAGATATTGGTAGCCCTTGATGTGGGCGGGGACGCCGATTTCGTGGATGATGTTGGTGACCATGGTTTCAATGCCTGTTTTGTCTCCCCGGCGGGGGCTGGGGCACCGGGGGCTCTCCCCTCCCCGGACCTCCTCCATCCGCTCCACCAGGGCGGACAAATCACAGGGCTTCAGCATCAGATACCGGACTCCCAGACCGGCGGCCTGGGCGGATACATAGTCCGTTACGAAAGCGGAGGTTGCCAGGGTGATGGGCTTGCGCTCCATCCCGGCCATGGCTTTCAGGACGCTCAGTCCGTCCTGTTTGCTAAGCATCAGGTCCAGCACCAGAAGCTCCGGTTTTCGTTCATTGATCAGCCGAATGGCCTGTTCTCCGTCGCCGGCCGTTCCCACGACCTGGAAACCCTCCGCACGCTGCAATGCCGATGTAAGTCCGGCACAGAACTCCTCCGAACTATCTGCGATCAACACAGTTGTTTGATGTTCCATACATTCCTCTCCTGTCCACTTGAAAATACCCCATGTGCGGCGTTCCCGCCGTGTGCGACAACAATAATTTAGCACAAAGGAAGTGATTTTGCAAGGCTGTTTCGCAACAATCGCTCGTTCGAAATCGACTAATTCCCTTTGAAACAGATGTATTTCGAATCATTTCAATGTTTTTCGACAAAATGTCACATTTGCCGTTCCGATTGACGGAAATACCCGGTTGTAGTACAATGAAGAAAACTTATCACCCATGGAAAGGAACCTTGATATGACAGACCGCATTCAAAAACTCTGCGCCTTTCTGGACGCTTCCCACAGCCAGTACCACGCCCGGGCCTACCTGGAAAACACCCTCCGGAACCAGGGCTATACTCCCCTGGCCGAGGGGGACCACTGGGATCTGGTTCCCGGCGGGAAATACTATGTGACCCGGGGCGGCAGTGCCTTGATGGCGTTCCGCATTCCGGAATGCAGCCCCCGGGGCTTCCTGATCAGTGCCGCCCACACAGACCGGCCCACCTTTAAGCTGAAAGAAAACGGGGAACTGGACGGCACCTACCCCCGGCTGGCGGTGGAGCGTTACGGCGGACAGATCCTGGCACCCTGGCTGGACCGGCCTCTGAGCATTGCCGGACGGGTGCTGGTACAGACCCCCCAGGGGGCGGAAAGTAAGCTACTGGACATTGACCGGGATCTGCTGCTGATCCCCAACGTGGCCATTCACATGAACCGTCAGGCCAATGACGGCTACAAGTGGAACCCGGTGACCGATGTGCTGCCCCTGCTGGCAAGCCCCGAGAGCAAGGGAAAATTCGCAGAACTGCTGGAACAGGAGGCGGGGGGAAAAATCCTCAGCCATGACCTGTTCCTGTACATCCGGCAGAAAGCCACGGTCTGGGGCCTGGACGAAAGTTTCCTGTCCAGTGCCGCTCTGGACGATCTGGAATGTGTCTGGGGCTGCTTCCAGGGTTTCCTGAATGCCAAAGAAAGCGGCTCCATCCCCCTGTTTGCGGCTCTTGACAGCGAAGAAGTGGGCTCCTGCTCCACCCAGGGCGCGGCTTCCACCTTCTTGAAGCAGACCGTCCGCCGCGTCTGCGCCGGGCTGGGCCTTGAAGAAGACCGGCTGCTGTCCCAGTCCTTCCTGGTCAGTGCGGACAACGCCCACGCCCTGCACCCCAACCATCCGGAGCTGGCAGACCCGGGTAACGCCCCCGTCATGGGCGGCGGCATTGTGATTAAATTCAATTCCAATCTCCGCTACTGCACCGACGGCTACAGCGCCGCCCTGTTCCGCACCGTCTGCCAAAAGGCCGGTGCCCCCACCCAGAACTACTACAACCGCCCGGACATCCCCGGCGGCAGCACCTTAGGCTGCATCTCCGTAGGCCAGGTCTCCATCCCCACGGTAGACATCGGCCTGCCCCAGCTGGCCATGCACAGCTGCTACGAAACCGCCGCCGTGGCCGATGCCCAGGCCCTGGAAGACGCCATGACCACCTATTTTGGCCAGACCCTTGTAAGAACCGAAACGGGGTTTGTGTTGGAGTAAGACCCGGCGCACATAAAAATTGACAATTGACAATGGACAATGGACAATTATTGGGGCGACCAACGTTGTTCATATCAGTCCGTTCGTTAAAGTATGTAGGGAACGACCCAGGAAAGCTCCAAAAAGACCTTCCCCGCCGGGGAAGGGGGACCGCCCGCAGGCGGTGGATGAGGGGCGGTACGACGTTTTTCATTGTAGGAACAATGGGCGCAGAGGTAGACCTACCGAGTCTCACCGTAGGGAACGGCCTATGTGCCGTTCCGCTGCGTGGCAATTACAACCCGTGGGGATAACCGGAACCACCTACCAGTATGTCATTCCGAGCGAACGGTAGTGAGCCGAGGAATCTTCCCGAGTGGCAAGTTTTATCTTGTGGTGGTTCTTCATCCCACGTGGTGGATTCCTCCACTCCGCTGACGCTACGGTCGGAATGACATAATGGGGGAACGTTTTTACGGATTCGCCTACAGTTTCTAGAATGTTTCACGTTGCCCCGCCCCCTCATCAGTCAGGGCTACGCCCTGCCAGCTTCCCCGGAGGGGAAGCTCTTGTACCGGGCTTTTGGATGCTGGTTTTTCGGTAACGGTTCCATCCTTTCACGTGCGGAACGGCACATAGGCCGTTCCCTACGGTTTCGCTGAAAGGCGGACGTTTTCAACCAAGGTGTTCTAAGGACGGGCGGGGTAGCGTTTGACATTGTAGAAACAACAGGCGCAGAGGGAATCATGCCGAGTCTCACCGTAGGGAACGGCCTATGTGCCGTTCCGGGGCGTGGCAATTACAACCCGTGGGGATAACCGGAACCACCTACCAGTATGTCATTCCGAGCGAACGCAGTGAGTCGAGGAATCTTCCCGAGTGGCAAGTTTTATCTTGTGGTGGTTCTTTGTCTAACGTGGTGGATTCCTCCACTCCGCTTGCGCTACGGTCGGAATGACAAAAGGTACAACGTTCCCCAATATGTCATTCCGAGCGAACGGTAGTGAGCCGAGGAATCTTCCCGAGTGGCAAGTTTTATCTTGTGGTGGTTCTTCATCCCACGTGGTGGATTCCTCCGCTCCGCTAACGCTACGGTCGGAATGACATAATGGGGGAACGTTTGTACGGATTCGCCTATTGTTTCAAGAATGTTTCACGCTGCCCCGCCCCTCATCAGTCAGGGCTGCGCCCTGCCAGCTTCCCCGGGGGGGAAGCTCTTGTACCGTGCCTTTGGGTGCTGGTTTTTTTCGGTAACGGTTCCGTCCTTAAACGTGCGGAACGGCACATAGGCCGTTCCCTACGGTTTCGCTGGTAGGCGGTCGTTTTCAACCGGGGTGTTCTAAGGACAGGCGGGGCAGCGTTACGGATTGCCGAAACGTCGGGCGCAATGGTAAAACTTCCGACCCCCAAAAATTGTCAATTGTCAATTGTCCATTGTCAATTAGAACAATAACTGTCAACTGTCAACTGTAAACTGTCAACTGCCCAAGGAGGTGTCCCCCATGAAAAAAACGCCCATCTACGTCACCGGCCATCAGCATCCCGATACGGACTCGGTGGCTTCTGCCATTGCTTATTCGTTCTTCAAACGCTCCTTAGGTACCCCGGCGGTGCCTTGCTGTTTGGGGAAGCTCAATGCGGAAACCAAATATCTTCTGAGCCGGTTCCACTTTCCCGAACCCCAGCTGCTGACCGACGGACGGATCACCGTGGGAGAGGTTTCCATGGATCCGCCCACCTATATTTCCCCGGAGACCACCATTTTTGAATGCCTGCAGCAGATGCAGCAGGGCAACCGGACCTATTGCGGCGTGGTGGACGGGGAGAAAAAGCTCATCGGCATGGTGACGAAATCCGATATTTCTGTCATTGGCCTGTATGACACCGCCCGCTCCATTGCCATCATGGCCCAGACCCCCTTAGACAACTTCCGGAAAACCCTGGAGGGCCGGGTGATTTATGACGACCCCCAGATGAAGCTCAACGGCAAGGTCAGCGTCATCGCCATGACGGAGTTTTCAAGGCTTGGCAGCTATGACGTGGCCCAGCGCATCGTCATCTGCGGCTGTGACCCGGAAGCCCAGAAGCAGGTGATCTGCCAGGGGGCAGGCCTGCTGGTAGTGGTTTGGGCAGAGGAGATCCGGCCGGACGTGATCGCCACCGCCCAGGCCCATCACTGCCCCATCATCATCTCCGGCCACGGGGCCATGAACACCACCCGTTACATTTACTTCGCCCCCTCGGCCAGCAAAATTATGAAAACCGAGCTGGTGAAATTCACCTCCACGGAACTTGCGGAGGATGTGAGCCGGAAAATGATGCAGACCCGGTACCACGTCTACCCGGTGACGGACCCGGAGGGCCACCTGACCGGCTATGTCTCCCGGTATCACATCATGCAGGCTCCCAGCAAAAAGCTGGTGCTGGTGGACCACAACGAATTCTCCCAGTCCGTCCGGGCCATTGAAAAGGCCCAGGTGCTGGAAGTCATTGACCACCACCGGATCAACGATTTTTCCTCTCAGTATCCCGTCCAGTTCCGGAATGAGATCGTCGGCTCCACCTGTACCATTGTGGCCACCATTTTCAGAGAAAACCAGATCCCCATCCCCGTGGACCTGGCAGGGCTGATGCTGGGTGCCATTTTGTCGGACACCCTGAATTTCCATTCCCCCACCACCACGGAAAAGGACCGCTCCACCGCCAACATCCTGGCGGCCATTGCGGATCTGGATTTGGAGGACTTTGCCAAGGAACTCTTTACCGCCACCGCCTCCAAGGTGGATTCCAGCCCCACGGAGCTGATCAAAACCGACATGAAGCTTTTTGACATTCTGGGCTGCAAGGTCTCCATTTCCCAGGTGATTCTGGCCTCTTTGGAGGATCTGCACCTGGCATCTACAGAAATTCAACATGCCCTGGATGTGTTTGCGGAGAAGAAAGACCTGGATCTTTCCCTGCTGGCCTTTACCAGCATCCAGGAAAACGGCTCGGTGCTGTACTACGGCGGCAACCGCACCCCCTGGGCCCAAGAAGCGTTCCCGGAAGACCCCGCCCAGGAGCGGACGTTCCACCAGGGGCTTCTGTCCCGGAAGCAGCAGCTGCTGCCCCGGCTCACCGCCGTCATTGAAAAATACCTGTAAGGAGGCCCCCTATGGCAGAATACGAACTGGTTCACGAAATCCAGAACCTGTGCCGGAACAACCAGATGCGGGATGTGTTCATTGAGGAGATTACCTGCGACGACCCGGAAACCTACGTCCGCAGCCGCCTGAAAGGCAACCTCCAGGACCTGACCCTGGACCCCCACCCCGACGGCACCCTGACCATCCACACCGTCACCGACGGGCTGATGGAGAAGTTTTCCTTTACGAAGCTATAAAAAGAACGCAAAAAGGAACCGCTCACAGCGGTTCCTTTTTGCCCAACATATATATTATACCACCCTTTCCCCTTTCTTTCCATGCTCATTTTCTCCAATCTTTGGGCCTTATTCTTATGAAACATCCCATCTTGCAAATGGAGAAAACTTAGAGTATGATGAAGATACAAAAAAGGAGTGAGTCCAATGTACTAGGAAATCTCCATTCTAAGAAAGCGAGGTTAACCACCGATGGAACCCACCTTTGCAGAGAAATAACCCCTGACCGTTGCAGTGATGAGGCAACCGGTCAGGGGTTATTTCTTTGCCTTTTTTGAAAACGAACGGTTTTTATTGGCAGTCTATTAGGCCAAAAGGAAGATTTCTTCCAACTTTTCGCACAGCAAATCGTTGTCAATGTCCTCTGATATGACCCCTTCTTTCCGAATTCCTTCCACAAACAGCCGCAAATCTGCTTTCAGCTGCGCCGGAAGCGCCACCCGTTCATTTGGCGGAAGCAGCATTAAAAGATGATAGACATCCCGGTAATGCTTTCGGATATGGCGGGCGTTTCCCACTTCCCCCTTTTCCCGTCGGGCGGTAAGCTCACACCAGGCTTTCGCTTTGAACGGGATCAGATATTTTTCATCCAACACGCTCAGCCCGTCAACAATGCGCCTGCCGCTCAATAGGAACTCATAATAGTCATCATTCAGCAAAATCGCAGAAAGACTGGAAATATCATCGGCAATGTGTAAAGGCATCAGATGTGCCTCTGGCAGCAAGGGCATATTGGGGGATCTGGAAAACAACTCAATCATTTTTGGATATGCGGCATTTGCAGGATTTTTGAACCGATAAAACTGTCGTTGGGTTTCTCCGGTTTCAATGCCGTTGTAGTTTGCTTCTTTGATGAACGCCCAGAAAGCACGGCCAAAGGCTTCGCTGATATTCTCCACGATCAGAACCACATCCAGGTCCTTGGTCGCACGAAAATCTTCGCCAATCTCATCAAACACCACCGAACAGACCGCTCCGCCGATCAGAACATAATGGTCCGTATAATTCTGAAAGAAATCCCGGAACTTATATAGTCCCTGAATATTTACCATAGTATTTCATGCACCAGGCTTTCTATTTCTATTTGCACCCGTTCGTCCCGGTCGTCCTTGAACTGGGCATAGAGCGAGACCACATCAATATGGTCTGCGGCCCCTAAAATCTTTGGGTCATACCGAAAAATTTCAACAACGCTGTATTTCTGGTCGAACAGCTCATATTCATTGAGAATTTTTTCCTTGTCAATTTTTTTGAAGTCCTGTGCCGTGGAAGCATAAGATGGGATGCTGCCCCCCTGCAGGAAGGACAGTTTGCCCAGAGCCAGCGCCCCGGACATGGGGTAGCCGCTGTGATCCACATCCGGAAGCACATACCGGCGGTATTTTACCGGGTCAAACAAATACTGCTTTCCCCTTTCCCAGAAGTCCCTTCCGTCGGAAATCATGTATTGCTTTCGGGTATTGCTGCCAACTGTTTGCAGCAGCTTTCGGCAGCACAGCTCTTTCAGCCCACGGTTGACACTGGCCACGGAGTAGGGTAGATATTCACAAAGCTGGTGGGCACTGGTGTTTCTGATTTTGTTCAGCAGCAGGTAGATGAAAACCACCTGCGTTGCCACCCCGAATGTATCGCCATAGGTTTCATAGGAACATTCCGTTTCTGTCAGCGCCATCATGCAGTGGGGAATATAGAGCTGTTTTTCCGGAACAATAAAGGGAATTCTGGCCTGGATCAAGCTGTTTCTCTGGGCCAGCCGAAGATTTTCCAGCACCAGCACCGGCTGCCGCTTTGTAAATTTCCGGATTTGCGCCAACTTACTTTTGAGGGGGTCGAGCCGCCATGTTCCGGTATCCCTGGGCTTTGCCAGCACATACTCCTCCGAGTCGAGCCCCAGTGTGTAGAACTGATACCCGGCCGTCAGGTACATGGGCAGGTCATCCGCTCTGCTGTAGTTCTGCAAATGTATCTGGGGGCCGAACATCCTTTTCAGATAACCGGTCAGCTCCTCCATTGTTGATCACCTCACTGCTGCATGAATTATATCACGATTATATCATTGATTATGATATAATGCAAATAAAATTAAACAGTCCAAATCAATTTCCCCTGACCGCTTCCGTAGCAAAGCAACCGGTCAGGGGTTATTTCTTTGTTTTTTTTGCTTTCCGGGCCGGTTTCAGGGTTCTTCCTGGCCCTCCTGGCGGCTGCGGAGGCGGTATTCTGAGGGGGAGAGGCCTTCCCGGCGCCCGAAGCATTGGCTGAAATAGCTGGAGGAGGAGAAGCCTAAGTGGAAGGCGATTTGGAAAATAGGGTGGTCGGTGTTTTTCAGCAGCACCTTGGCATCATTGAAGCGCAGCTGCAGCACGTATTCAATGGGGGTCACGTCGTAGATTTTCTGGAAATTCCGGATCAGGCTGTATTTGTTGATGTTGACCTTTTCCGCCAGGGCTTCCAGGTTGATGTCCTTGGTGTAGTGGTCTTCCAGATATTGATGGATCCAGGCAATGGTGTAGTTGTCAGCGGCGGCGGAATTGGGCCGGGGGGCATCCACCAGGGTGGTTTTCCGCTTCAGGTACAGGAGGATCACGCTCATCAGGTGTCCGCACAGTTCCTCATAGCCCTTTTCCTGGTGGGCCATTTCCGAGACGATGGCAGACAGGCAGGGCAGCATCAGTTCCCGGGCATCCCGGAAGGAGTCTTTGTAAAAGCCGTCCTTCTGGCCGGAATGGAACAGGTGCACCCCGGAGATCCCCAGGCACACATATTCCAGGGGGTCTTCCTGAGAACTCCATTCCGTGTGCTTGACAAAGGGGTCTAAGTAGATGAAATCCATAGGCTCCACCGGCAGGGTCTGGCCCTGGACGGAAAAGGTGCCGCGGCCTTTCAGACAGAAAAACAACTCGCTGATCCGGTGGGAATGCTCGGTTCCTTTGGTCCAATCCTGTTCAAAATGATGAAAACTGACGTAGTGAAGCCTTTCGGTATTACTAAACAAAATTGGCTTCTCCAATTCGTGCAACTTGTACATATCCCTGTTCCCTCGCTTTTTACCAATTGGAAATTTAGTCAATTAGTATAATCACAAGGTCAATATATCATATTCCGCAAAAGAACGCAAGGTGATATTATATAAAATAGATAGATGAGGAAAACATAGAGGCATGTTTTGTAGCTAATTGCACAAATGCTTTTGTTTTCTGTGAAATACAGACGATTGGATGAAGCGTGTGATTTACTACGTAAACGGAACAACCGGCTGCGACAGCAACCCGGGTACTTCCCCGGAACGCCCTTTTAAAACCCTGGCTGCCGTGAACGCCCTGACCCTGGAACCCGGTGACCGGGTGTTGCTTTCCAGAGGTTGTACCTTTGAAAATCAGTACCTCCATGTAAGTGCCCAGGGCACTCAGGAAGCCCCCGTTGTCATTGGGGCCTACGGAGAAGGAACCCTTCCCCACATCAAAGCCCAGGGCACCGGGCTGTGGTATCAGAACTACGGGCAGTCCCTGGACAATCCCAACCATGTCTGGCATGGCTATGTCAGCTCTGCCGTTCTTCTATATGACTGCGAATACCTCTGCCTCCGGAATTTGGAAATCTCCAATGACCCCGGCCTCCTGCCGGGCGAGCGGTATAGCCAGGGG
Organism: uncultured Oscillospiraceae bacterium; assembly: GCA_934591845.1. Lineage (GTDB taxonomy): Bacteria > Bacillota > Clostridia > Oscillospirales > Oscillospiraceae > Faecousia. Next base: position 17,991 of record CAKTPO010000025.1, read on the forward strand.
GACAAAATGAACCGCACCGGCGTGGCGGTGGTGGCCCAGAACCGGGGCACCCTCCACGGCATCACCCTGACGGGGCTTTATGTCCACGATGTCAAGGGCAACGTCTATGACAAGCACCTGGCCAACGGCGGCATCTACTGTGTCTGCCAGAAGCCGGAACAGGAAAACGGGGCCATCGCCCGGTATGAAAACCTGCATATCACCCATTGCCGGGTAGAGCGCTGCAGCCGCTGGGGCATTGCCGCCGGTTACAGCTACACCCATGGGCAATTTACCGGATTGTATCTGCCGGAGGAAACCGTGAAAACCTACGGCCACACCGGCGTTGTCATTGAGGACTGTTTTGTCCGGGACATCGGCGGCGATGGCATCACCCCCATGTATTGCTACAAACCCCTGGTTCAAAGAAACGTGTCCGAGAACATCGCCACGGAGATCAATGACCGGGTTTACACCGAGGAGGGACCCCGGCTGGGGAAAACCGCCGCAGCCATGTGGCCCTGGAAGTGCAAAGACGCCCTGTTTCAGTACAACGAAGCCTACTACACCTGTCTTAACCAGGACGGCCAGGCCTGGGACGCGGATTCCGGTGACGGAACCGTCTACCAGTACAATTACAGCCACGGAAACGGCGGCGGCTGCATCATGTTCTGTCTGGGGGAAAGCGTCAACAATACGTTTCGCTACAACATCAGCTTCCTGGACGGGGACGGGATCATCAATCCCTGTGAAAACCCCGATGCCCATATTTATGGCAATACCTTTATCATGGCTCCGGATGTGCCTTTTGTGCGGCACAATATGTCCGGCGGACACATGCTGGTGGAAAACAACCTGATCGTAAACCTGGGCCCCCAGCCCGTTTTCTGCGACTGGCACCACCAGACCGAGCACGCTTCCTACCGGGGAAACGTCTACGTGGGCTTTGAAAACGCCCCGGAAGAAGACAGGGATGCCCTGGTGCTGCCGGTAGATACCAAGGTCTTGCAGGATGCCCTGTCCGGCCCCCGGGAGACTCAGGGGATCATCCAGCCCCGCAGTGCCTTTGCAGGCTTCCGCCCCGCCATGGAACTGGGGAAGCCCCAGGAGAAAACCGGGGAACAGGATTTCTTTGGAAATCCCGCCCTGTCCCACCAGATCGGCGCTTGCCGGTAATAAATTCATGCACATCGGTCCATCGACCGTGTCAAAAAAACATTCATAAAGGAGAAGGAAACAATGAAGAAACTGCTTTCCCTGCTGCTGGCCATTGCCATGATCGCTACCATGGCCGCCTGCGGCGCCAAGGAACCCGCCCCCGCTGAGACTCAGGCTCCCGCAGCTACTGAGGCTCCCGCCGAAACCGAAGCTCCCGCCGCCAAGAGTGACGTAGAGCTGACCTACTGGTCCATGTGGAACGCCACCGAAGGCCAGGCCAAGATCATCACCGAGGCCGCTGAGGCCTACGAGGCCAAGACCGGCATTCACATCAACCTGGAGTTCAAGGGCCGTGACGTCAGAACCCTGGTGGGCCCCGCTCTGGATGCCGGTGAGAAGATCGACATCTTCGACACCGACTACATGGTTCTGGTTCAGCAGAACGGCAAGTACCTGGCGGACCTGACCGACATGGCCGCTGCCGCTGACTACGAGAAGCACGCGCTGCCCAACCTGATCAACAACGTCAAGACCTGGGGCGACGGCAAGCTGCTGGCCATCCCCTACCAGCCCTACACCACCGGTGTATGGTACAACCAGGATATGTTCGATGCCGCCGGTATCACCGAGACTCCCACCACCTGGAATGAGTTCCTGGATGTCTGCCAGAAGCTGAAGGACTCCGGCGTCAACGCCATCACCTGCAACTCCGACGGCGTGACCCTGCTCTACGGCTACCAGATGGCCCGTTACGTAGGCCAGGCCCGTCTGATCGAGATCCTGGACAACGTGGAGTGGGCCAAGGTTCCCGAAGCCAAGAAGGCTGCCGAGGAAATCCAGAGCCTGTTCTCCAAGGGCTACATGTCCGAGTACGCTCCCGCCAACTACCCCGACGGCCAGAACGAGATCGGCTTCGGCGAGTCCGCTATGATCCTGAACGCCTCCTGGGTACCCAACGAGATCAACCAGAACACCGGCACCATGGTCAACTGGGGCTTCTTCCCCTGGCCCACTGTTGAGGGCGGCGTTGACGGCACCGAAGGCACCATGTGCGGCGCACAGGGCCTGGGCCTGGTTGCCAAGTCCGAGCATCAGCAGGAAGCTTTCGACTTCATGATGACCCTGGTTACCGGCGAGTTCGACAAGAAGATGGCCGATGCCGTTCTGTCCATCCCCGCCGACGTTGACAACGCCGAGTGGCCCTCCGTGGTTGCCGGTGCCGAGCCCTACTTCAAGCTGGTCACCAAGAGCTATGACTGGGCTGTGGGCCTGGAAAACAACGGTGCTTTCAAGGACTTCGTGTTCGACAACCTGATCAAGCTGGTAAAGCAGGAGTACACCCCCGATCAGTTCATCGATGCCATGGCTTCCATGAAGTAAGCGTTTCCCTTACGCAGCAACGGACCTTTAAGTCCATATAAACACTCCGACGGAGGGTGGCAAGGAAACTTTGGGGGAACCCCCAGGGCTGATCTGTCACCCTCCGTTATACCCTTTTGGTTCCTTTGCGCCATTTCCCGAAAGAAGAAAGGAGAGATTTCCTTGAAACAGGACAAGAAAATGATCGTGTGTTTCTTAACACCCCTCATGGTCTTCTTCGTCGGCCTTTATGTCTATCCCATTATCCGTACCATTGTGATGAGCTTCTACCAGGTAGAGGCCATTTCTGACCCTGTAAGCTCCTGGAAATTTGTGGGCCTGGAGAACTTCAAGGTGTTGCTGAACACCTCTATTTTCCAGCAGTCCATGATAAACATGATCAAAATCTGGCTCATGGGTGGCGTTATCGTCATGTTCTTTGCCATCCTCTTTGCCGTTATCCTCACCAGCGGCGTGAAGTTCAAGAACTTCTACCGTGCGGTGATCTATATTCCCAATATCATCAATGCCGTTGCCATTTCCACCATGTGGATGAACTTTGTCTACAACAAGCGGTTTGGCCTGCTGCACACCTTCTTTAAGTGGATCGGCGCAGACAACCTGGCCAAAATGGACTATATGAACGGCAACGCCAAGTTCTACTCTTTGCTGGTAGCCTTCTGCTTCGGCTCCGTGGGCTACTTTATGCTGATCCTCATGAGCGGCATTGAGCAGCTGCCCGGAGATATGTATGAGGCTGCCACCATTGACGGTGCCAGCAAGCCCAAGCAGTTTTTCCACATCACCCTGCCCCTGCTCAACGGCGTGCTCAAGACCTGCCTGACCTTCTGGACCATCGCCGTGGTAGGCTTCTTCGTATGGAGCCAGATGTGGAGCGCCCCCCTGCCCAGCGAAACTTCCAGCATTACCCCCTTCGTCTACATGTACAACCTGGCCTTCGGCTCTCTGGGCAATGCCACCCGTGACGGTGGACGTGCCGCAGCCGTGGGTGTCTTGATGACTCTGGTGGTCCTGGTGGTATTCCAGGTGCTGAACCTGATCTTCAAGAAAGACGATGTGGAACTTTAAGGAGGTGTGACCTATGAAAAAGAAACGTTCCAACACGGAAGCCCGTAAACAGCTGCGGCTTCTTCCCGGTCACATTGTTGTAGGCATCTGGTGTGCCTTTACCCTCATTATGCTGCTGTGGATCGTCTGCGCCAGCCTTTCCACCGCACCGGAAATTATGAAAGGTGAGGCCATGCGCTTTAAGACCGGCCTCCACTTTGACAACTACGTCCGGGCCTGGAGCTTGAACAGCATTTCCACCTACTTTATGAACTCTTTGTTCTATGGAATCGTCAGCATGGTGGCCTCGGTGCTGATCAGCGCCCCGGCGGCCTATGTGCTGGCCCGGAAGGTCTTTAAGGGCAGCGCCGCCATTAAGAACAGCTTCGTCATCGCCATGGCTATTCCCCAGATCATGATCGTCATGCCCCTGTTCTCCGCGGCGGTCCGCTCCGGCCTGTCCAACTCCAAGCTCCTGCTGCTGATTTTGTACACCGGCATGGCCCTGCCTTACACCACCACCTTCCTCACGGCCTTCTTCTGCAATCAGTCCGTGGTCTATGAGGAAGCCGCCGCCATTGACGGCGCTTCTCCCATGAAGACCTTCTGGACCATTATGTTCCCCCTGGCCCAGCCGGGTCTGGTGACGGTGAGCATTTTCAACTTTATGAACGTGTGGAATGAATACTTCCTGTCCATGATCTTCGCTTCCTCCCAGAAGTCCATGACCGTGGGCCCGGGCCTCAAGAGCGTTCTGACGGCCATGCAGTACACCGGTGACTGGGGCGGCCTGTTTGCGGCCGTTGTCATCGTGTTCCTGCCTACCTTGCTGATTTTCGTGTGCCTGTCCAGAACCATCATCAACGGCATCACCGCCGGTGGTATCAAGGGATAACCATACAAGTAAATCGGGCATCTGCTTCAAAACCAGATGCCCGATTTCTGGAATCATCCTTACCAGGAGGAATCTCTATGACTAAAATCACTCTTTTGGGGGAACTGCCCCAGAACGCCCTGGAAGCCCTGAAAATCCTGCGGGAGGACCTGGGCTTTGAAGTAGACTCCGGGGGTTTCCCCGTCACCTGCCGCCGGGGGGAAAAACTGCAAGTACACTCGGATGGAAAACAGGTAGAACTGACCTGGTCCCGGCCTGTGGAGCTTTACAGAGGGCTGAGCCTGATCCCCCAGCCCTTGAAGCCAATCGACATCTGCCAAAAGGCGGGCTTTCAGGAAGTGGGACCTATGTTCGACTGTTCCCGGAACGCCGTACTGACCCCGGAGACCATGCGGTTTTTCCTGCGGAAAATGGCCCTCATGGGCCTGAACCTGGGCATGCTCTACACGGAAGATACCTACGAGGTGCCGGAGCAGCCCTTTTTCGGCTACAAGCGGGGCCGGTATACCGCCCAGGAATTAAAGGCCCTGGACGATTACGCCTTTACCCTGGGTATTGAGCTGTGCCCCTGCATCCAGACCCTGGGCCATCTGCGGGAGGTGCTGCGCTGGCCCGGCTTCCAGAAGTATAAAGACAATGACGAGGTGCTGCTGGCAGACAGTGCGGAAACCTATGTGCTGTTGGAGCAGATGATCCGGGCCGCCACTGCCCCCTACCGCTCCAAGAAAATCCACCTGGGCATGGACGAGGCCTTCGGCGTGGGCCTTGGAAAGCATTTGCAGACATATGGCTATGAGGACCCCCACGCCATTATGGGCCGACACCTGAAACGGGTGCTGGACATTACGGAAAAGCTGGGTCTGGATGCCATGATGTGGAGCGACATGTACTTCCAGTTGGAGGGCAACGGCTATTATGAGTCCGGCGAACCCACCCAGGCCGCCAAAGATGCGGTAGACCCCCGGGCCACCCTGGTCTATTGGGACTATTACCACGATGACGCGGCATTTTATGAAGATATGCTGCGCAAGCATAAGCTGCTCTCCCCCAAGACCGCCTTTGCAGGAGGCCTGTGGAACTGGACCGGCCCGGCCATCGATTACCCCGTGGCCATTGCCAACACCGTCCCGGCCCTGGAAGCCGCCAGAACATACGGGGTGCAGACCGTCCTTGCCACCATGTGGGGGGACGACGGCGCGGAGTCCAATCTGCTCTCCGCCCTGTTGGGGCTGCAGCTCTACGGGGAGCTGACCTATGCCGAGCACTACGACGAAGCCGTCCTCCACGGCCGCTTTGCCCGGTGCTGTGGGGCCAGCGCCCAGGCCTTCCTGGACATTAGCCTTTTAAACACCGTCCCCGGCATTGTCTCCACTACCCAGTACCCCAGCAATTTCCTGAAAATCATGCTCTACCAGGACCCCCTGGTTCAGCTGTTTGAGGAGGACACCAAGGATTTGGACATGTCCGGGCACTATGCCGCCCTGGTGGGCCTTTACGCCCGCCACGCCCGGGAAAACCCCAATTACGCCCTGCTCTTTGACTTCTTCGCCGCCCTGGCCCAGACCCTGGCCATGAAGTGCCGCTGGCACGAAAAGGCCGCCCAGGCCGTCCGCTCCGGGGACCGGGATACCGCCCTGGCCCTGGCCCAGGACATTGCCCCTACGGTGGAGGCCCTGGAAACCCTGCGCATTACCTGGCGCAACCTCTGGGAAAGCACCAACCGGCCCCAGGGCTTCGAGGTTCTGGATGGCCGCATGGGTGCCATCCGGGCAAGACTCACCACCGCCGGAGAAAAAATGTCCGACTTCGCCCAGGGTCTCCGTCAGGACATCCCCGAGCTCACCGAGCGGACCCTCCCTTACCGCCGCAACCCGGACAACTCCTTCCAGTGGACCAACACCATGTGGGAAATCACCACCGCCAGCAAAATCGATTTCATCATCTGACCGAAAAAGCTTCCCTGACCGGGGAAGCTTTTTCAGTTGACAGTGAACAGTTGACAGTTGACAGTTGACAGTTATTGGGGCGACCAACGTTGTTTATTTGTATCCGTCCGTTAAAGTCCGTAGGGAACGGCCTATGTGCCGTTCCGGGGCGTGGTGAATATAACCCGTGCGGATAAAACAAAACCGCCCCCCGATGATGTCATTCCGAGCGAACGGTAGTGAGTCGAGGAATCTTCCCAAGTGGCAGATTTTACCTTGTGTTGGTACATTTCTGCCACGTGGTGGATTCCTCCACTCCGCTTGCGGTCGGAATGACACAATGGGGGGACGTTTCTGTTTTTCATCGGTAACGGTTCCGTCCTTTCACGTGCGGAACGGCACATAGGCCGTTCCCTACGGTTTCGCTGAAAGGCGGTCGTTTTCAACCGGGGGCTTCTAAGGACGGGGGTGTATGGAGTTACGTATTTACGGATTCGCCTATTGTTTCCAGAATGTTTCACGCTGCCCCGCTGCCTCATCAGTCAGGGCTACGCCCTGCCAGCTTCCCGGTTGGGGAAGCTTTTGTGCCGTGCTTTGGGGTGGCTATTTTTTGCGGGAACTGGTTCCGTCCTTCTACGTGCGGAACGGCACATAGGCCGTTCCCTACATACTTTAACGAATGGGGCGAGATGAACAACGTTGGTTGCTCCAATAATTGTCAATTGTCCATTGTCAATTCAGAAAAACTGTCCACTGTCCACTGTCAACTCTCCACGACTCTCGCTCCCTGGAATTCCACGTGCAGGGGCAAAATCTGCCAATTGTGTTGGGTGTTCTGGTGGAGTTTCCGGCTGAGTTTTTGGGACAGATCCGGGTCACGGGTCATGCACAGCAGGGTGGGGCCTGCGCCGGAGAGGCAGAAGGCGGCGCCGGTGGTGCGGATCAGGGCTTCGATGGTTTCGTAGTCCGGGATGAGCTTCTTCCGGTAGTTCTGGTGAAGCCTGTCCTGCATGGCGGTGCGCAGCAATTTTTCGTCTCCCAGTTCCAGGGCTTTCAGCACCATGGCACCGTGGGAAATGTTGTAAATGGCATCGGCCCGGGAGACCTGTTCCGGCAGTACGGAACGGGCCAGGCTGGTGGAGAGGTTGAAATCCGGAATCAGGGCTAAAAATTCCCAGCCGGGGTGCAGGGGGAAACTGACGGTAACGGGCAGACCGTTATCCACCATGGAGGCCGTCAGGCCGCCGTAAAAGGCCGGGGCCAGGTTGTCCGGGTGGCCCTCCATGGCGTTGGTGATGTTCAGCAGTCCCTGGGTGCTGAGCTTGTTGCCCCGAAGCACATTGGCCCCCATGGCGCCCGCTACCAAAAGTGCCGCAGAGGAACCCAGGCCCCGGCAAATGGGGATGTGGGCATCGATGTGGATCTTGACCCCCCGGATCTCCTCACTGAGGGAGGCCAGCACCGCACAGTAGGCGGTATAGGCCAGATTGTCCGGCCCTTGATAGGCCTCGTCGCAGCCGGTGATCTCCAGACCGGACTCCGTTTCCTCAAAGGTCACATCGGTATACAGGCTCAAAGCGCAGCCAAAGGCATCAAAGCCCGGGCCCAAATTGGCGGTGGTGGCGGGGACACGGATGGTTACTCGATTCATGTTTTCCTCTCCTTATTTCTATTACTGACGGAGTACAAAGTCCAGCATGCCCTCCTTGGGAATCACCTGGGTGTGCCGCTCCGGCTTGCCCCGGAGAGAACGGAGGTTCTGGGGGATGGGTACCCCGGTGATGGTGCAGAGCCTGTCCATCCGTTCAAATTCGCTGCCGCTTACATCCCCGCCGATGGCAGAGAGCACAGCAGAGGAGAATTTATAGGGGGAGGCGGTGGAAAGCACCACCATGGGGGCGTTCCCCCGGTGGGTTTCTGCCACGGCCCAGGCACAGGCGGTATGGGGGTCCATGAGGTAGTTATAAGATGTATAGACCCTGCCGATGGCCTTTTTGGCCTGCGCATCGTCACAGCACCCGGCACCGAATTCCTGTCGGATGGCGGCCAGCAGCTCCTCCGGCGCCTGGTAGAAGCCCTTCTGGGACAGATCCCGCATCAAAGAAGCCACCAAAGCCGGATCTCCGGAGAGTAGATACAAAAGCCGCTCCAAATTGGAGGACACCAGAATGTCCATGGAGGGGGAGGTGGTTTTGAGCAGTGGCCGCCGCCGGTCATACCGGCCTGTGGTGAGGAACTCCGTCAGTACATTGTTGGCATTGGAGGCGCAGATCAGCCGCCCCACCGGCAGCCCCAGCTTCTTGGCAAAGTACCCTGCCAGAATGTCTCCAAAGTTTCCGGTGGGCACGCAGAAATCCACCGGGTCGCCCAGGGCGATGACCTTCCGGGCCAACAGGTCTGCGTAGCAGCGGAAATAATACATGATCTGGGGAGCCAACCGCCCAATATTAATGGAGTTGGCGGAGGAGAGCAGGAAGGGCAGCTCCTTTCCCTGACAAGCGGTGAAAATCTGCTTCACCCCGGTCTGGGCATCGTCAAAGTTTCCTTCCACGGCGCAGACGGAGACGTTGCCCCCCTCCTGGGTCACCATCTGGGCCCGCTGGACCTGGGAAACGCCCCCCTGGGGGTAAAACACCTGAATGCGGACTCCTGGTACATCCTGGAAGCCCACCAGTGCCGCCTTGCCCGTATCCCCGGAGGTGGCGGTGAGAATGCGGATCTCCTTGGTAATGCCCTTTTCCTCCTTGGCGGCGGTGAGCAGCTGGGGCAGCATGGACAGGGCCACGTCCTTAAAAGCGGAAGTGGGGCCCCGGAACAGCTCCAGCACCTGGAAAGGGCCAACGGACACCGTGGGGGTCAGATCCTCTGTTTCAAACTTCCCGGTGTAGGCCCGGCGCACCAGGGCTTCCATTCCGGGAATGTCCGGCAGCAGGGCCGAGAGAATGGCGGTGGACATCTGCTGGCTGGTGCCTTTCAGACAGGCTTTCCAGTCAAAGGCCGGGAAGACCCTGGGCATATACAGCCCCCCGTCCGGGGCCAGTCCGGAAAGCACCGCCTGGGCGCTGTCAACGGCGGGACAACCGCCTCTGGTAGAAATATAATCCATATTGATACCTCCTGTAAGGGTGAAATGCACAAAGAACCAAGGGTTTGACGGGATGCAATTGCGGTTTGTTTCAATTGCATTTTCGGTAAGCATATGATATACTGACAAGTACAAAAAAGCAAGTGTTTTTCCCATAGATACAACTGTAAGACAGACAGAACGGAGTGAGAACATGCGGATCGGACTATTGGGCTTCGGCACCGTTGGAAAGGGCGTATATGATATTGTGGCGGGCCGGGAGGATATGTGCGTGGCCAAGGTGCTGTGCCGCCGGGATCTGGAACTGGCAGATGCCGGAGTGACCCACCGTTTTGAGGACATTTTGGAAGACCCTACCATCGATACGGTGGTGGAGGCCATGGGCGGCATTCATCCGGCCTATGACTATGTCAAAAAGGCCATTCTGGCGGGGAAAAACGTGGCTACCGCCAACAAGGCCCTGATCGCCACCTGCTATGACGAGCTGATCCCTCTGGCCAGAGAAAACAAGGTGTGTCTGCGGTGTACCGCCTCTGTAGGCGGGGGCATCGGCTGGCTCAGCGAGCTGGAACGGGCCCGGCGCATTGAACCCATCTCCTATGTAGGGGGCATTATGAACGGCACCTGCAACTATATTCTGGACTCCATGACCCGTTTGGGCCTGGGCTACAGCCAGGCTCTCCGGCAGGCCCAGGCTTTGGGCTATGCCGAGGCAGACCCCACCACGGATGTGGAGGGCCTGGACACCTGGCACAAGCTGATCATCTCTGCCAATGTGGGCTTTGGGGTCAGTCTGGATGTTTCCGGCGTTCCCGTGGCGGGTATTTCCCGGATCGGGGCAGAGGACGTGGCGAATTTCAGCGCCAACGGCCTGGTGTGCAAGCTGGCAGCCACCGCCCGGTGCGATTCCGGCATTTACAGTGCCTATGTCCAGCCCACCCTCTACAGCCTGGGCAGTCCCCAGGCGGCGGTGCCGGAAAATTACAATCTCATCACCCTGGAGGGACAGGTCTCCGGCCGTCAGAGCTTCTTCGGCCAGGGGGCCGGACGGTACCCCACCGCATACAATGTGGTACAGGACTGCGTGGATTTCCAAAAGGGCCGGGGCTTCTACACGGAGCCGGGTCCCAAGGTGGAGGCCGACAACAGCCTGAAGCTCCGCTACTATGTCCGCATTGCTCAGGAGGACGCCTGGCTGCGGCAGAATACGGAAAAGCATTGGGCCGGGGCGGTGGTGACGGTGCCTGTAGAGGTTTCCGTCATGCACCAGTGGCTGAAAGCCCACCCGGAGGCCTTTATGGCGGCCTTCGCCTGAGAATCCTTGAAGGAAGGGAAGCATATGAAAGTAGTGAAATTCGGCGGCTCCTCCATGGCGGATGCCGGTCAGTACCGAAAAATACGGGAGATTCTTCTGGCAGACCCGGAACGCCGGGTGGTGGTGGTCTCCGCCGCCGGAAAGCGGAACAAGCAGGATCACAAGATTACAGACCTATTATACCTGTGCTACGCCCACACCCAGTACGGGGTGGATTGCTCCGGGGTTTTTGAAATGATCACTTCCCGCTACCGGGACATTGCCCGGGAGCTGGGGTTGCAGCTGGACTTGGAGCCGGAGTTTGCGGACTTAAAAGCCCGGCTGGACAGCAAGACCGTGACCCAGGACGAGGTGGCCAGCCGGGGCGAATATTTCTCCGCCCGGCTGATGGCGGATTTCCTGGGCTTCAAGTTCGTGGATGCGGCGGACTGGGTCAAGTTCCGCTTTGACGGCTCCGTGGACCAGGAGAGTACCTACGAGGCCCTGCGCAACCAGGTTGACGGCCCCGGTGTGGTGATTCCGGGATTCTATGGCCAGCTGCCGGACGGGAAGATCAAAACCTTTACCCGAGGCGGCAGCGACATCACCGGCGCTTTGGCGGCGGCGGCTCTGGACGCGGATGTCTACGAAAACTGGACAGACGTTTCCGGCATCCTTATGGCAGACCCCCGGATCGTGGAAAACCCCCAGACCATTCCGGAGGTGACCTATGACGAACTGCGGGAGCTGAGCTATTCCGGCGCCCAGGTCCTCCACGAGGGCACCATTTTCCCGGTGCGGGAAAAGAAGATCCCTCTGAACATCCGCAATACCAACGACCCCCAAGATCCGGGTACCATGATCCGGGAACGGTTCGAGGGGGATTCAGACCCCCATCGGTTCATCACCGGCATCACCGGCAAAAAGGACTTTACCATCATCGCCCTGACCAAGCGGGGCATGAGCAACCAGGTGGGGGTGCTGCGGCGGGTGCTGTCCGTATTGGAGCGGCACAACCTGTCCGTAGACTATGTACCCAACGGCATTGACAATGTTTCCGTGGTGCTGTCCACCGAGGATGTGGCCCCCTGCCTTTACGCGGTACTGGGGGAAATCCAAAAGGAAGTGGAGCCGGACAGCCTGACGGTTCACGACCAGATCGCCGTGGTAGCCGCCGTGGGCCGGAAAATGGCCTACCGTCCCGGCATTTCCGGCCAGATTTTCGCCGCCCTGGGCCAGGCGGGCATCAACATCCGCATGATCAACCAGGGCCCCGATGAGCTGAACATCATCTTCGGCGTTGACAACCGGGATTTCTCCCAGGCCATCCGGGTGCTGTACAACAGCTTCGTAAAGTAAACAGAATAGGAGGCAATATGATGAAAGAGTATACCGTTGCCGTCCTGGGTGCCACCGGTGCCGTGGGACAGGAAATGATCCGTATTTTGCAGGAGCGGAATTTCCCTGTGGGAACTCTGCTGCCCCTGTCCAGTGCCAGAAGCGCGGGAAAGACCATCCGTTTCCGGGATGAAGATGTGACCGTCCGGGAGGCCACGGAAGAAGCCTTCCAGGGGGTGGACATCGTTCTGGGTGCCGCGGAAGCGGACATCGCCCGGAAATTCGCCCCGGCCATCCGGGCCGCAGGGGCGGTGTTTGTGGATAATTCCTCTGCCTTCCGGTTAGACCCCCAGGTACCCCTCATCGTGCCGGAGATCAACCCCCAGGATGTGAAGAATCACCATGGCATCCTCTCCAACCCCAACTGCTCCACCATCATCACCATGGTGGCGGTGAATTCTTTGGGGAAACTGTCCCCCATCCGCACCATGACGGCCACCACCTTCCAGGCGGTTTCCGGTGCCGGTGCCGGCGGCCCGGTGGAGCTGGAACAGGAGATCGAGGCCAAGTACCAGGGCAAGGACTATACCCCCAAGGTCTTCCCCTACCCCATCGCCTACAATGTGATCCCCCAGATCGGCGGGGAGCAGTATGAGGGCTACACCAGCGAGGAAATGAAAATGCAGAACGAGGGCCGGAAGATCCTGCACCTGCCGGAGCTTCGGGTCAGCTGCACCTGCGTCCGGGTACCGGTCATCCGCAGCCACTCCATTTCCGTGAGCCTGCATTTTGACCGGCACATCTCCGTAGAGGAGGCCCGCCAGGCCATCGCCAAGGCCCCCGGCTGCAAGCTGGTGGACGATCTTCCCAACAAACGCTACCCTATGCCCCTGGAAACCAGCGACCAGGACATCGTGTTCGTAGGCCGCATCCGTCAGGATCTGACCGATGACAAGGGCCTATGCCTCTGGTGCAGCGGCGACCAGGTCCGCAAGGGCGCGGCCACCAACACCATCCAGATCGCGGAGCTGCTGGTTCAGGAATAATATATTAAGGGCCGCTTTTGCGGCCCTGTTTTTATTGTATAACATTGGAAAAAACTGGGTATGCTGGATTTCAGGAGGTGTATCCCCATGAAACTGCGGGAACTCATGACCAGCCCTGTCATCCGCATCCGCCCGGAGGAGCCGGTGGCGGTGGCGGCCAGAATTCTGACACAATATAATATCGGTGTCCTGCCGGTCTGCGGCCAGGACGGAGCCATCCGGGGCCTTGTCACCGACCGGGACATCGTGACCCGCTGCCTGGCCCCCAACCGGGACCCCAAAACCACCACCGTAGAGCAGGTCATGACCAGCCGGGTCATCTACGCCCGCCCGGACATGGACGCCGGTGTGGCCGCCCACCTCATGGGCCGCCAACAAATCCGCCGCCTGCCCATCCTGGAAAACGGCAAACTCTGCGGCATCCTCAGCCTCAGCGACCTGGCCACCCAAGACACCACCGCCCCCGATGCCACGGACGCCCTGGCGGACATCAGCAATAACTTGGCCAGCGGGTGAGATTTTAAGTTGACAGTTGACAGTGGACAGTTATGTCCCAATTGACAATTGACAATGGACAATTGACAATTTTTCGGGGGACGGACGTTTTACCTTTGCGTTCGTTGTTCCCACAATACGGAACACCCTACCGCCCGTCCTTAGAACACCTCGGTTGAAAACGCCTACCCACCAGCGAAACCGTAGGGAACGGCCTATGTGCCGTTCCGCACGTGAAAGCACGGAACCGTTACCGATAATACCAGAAAA
>CAKTPO010000026.1 GCA_934591845.1 uncultured Oscillospiraceae bacterium
CGTCCCGGATTTTCACCGGGTTCCCTTTTCACCGCCCGTAGGCGGCACCTGCGCGCTGCTTTCATATTCATTTCAGACGTTTTGATTATACCACGGTGCTACAGGAATGTCAACGGAGTGCACAGGAAATCCGCCGAGAAAAGGCGACAAAAGTCTATTTTTCGTCTCTCTGAGTTAAAAAGAACCTCCGGGCCGCAGGAAGAGCGGTCCGGAGATTTGCAGCAGGTCATTTCTTATGAAAGCGGTTCTCCATCTTCGCCGCCACCGCAGGGGCGATCACCCGGTAGAACGCATCGTTTCCAAAGTGGGCGGGGCGAATGGCAGTGGTCACGCCGGTGCCGTTTACGGCATTGGTATCCGTATCCCGGGGGATCTCCACATAGGTTTTGGGATTCCAGGTTTTGTAGTGCGCCCAAATTTTGGGGCAGTCCCCCTGGGTATACCAGTAGTAGGTGGTCTCCACGTTGTACCAGATGTCCCGGTTCCAGTCCCCCCGGTAGACCCGTCCTGGATACTCCTGGGAGAACGTAGCCAGGAAATCCCGGGTCATTTCCGTAAAGCCCCGGATATTGCCTTCGCCGTCTTCAAAGTCAAACTCGCCCTGGAGCCATACCACCCCCAAAAACTTGTTTTCCGGGTTCTGGTCCAATACAAAACGCAGCCGGTCCTTGAGAGCCAGATAGTAGGGCGATTGCACCCCCCAGCGAAGTCGCCCCTCTGAGGGCCGCCGGGTCTGTGGGTCATAGGTGCCGGTCTCCCCCACGGTAAAGCCCACGCCGCCATAGGCGCAGGGCAGCACCAGAATGTCATAGTCCTCAGGAATACGGTCCAGCAGCAAATCTCCCAGAGGCAGCTGCATCCCCTTGGTCCCCGGCTGACCAGGGGTGCTTCCGGGGTTTCCGTAGGGCCGCATATCCTGGAAATTCTGGGCGCAGGCCTGCAAGGGGACGATTTTCAGATCATCCTCCCCCCAGAAGCCCAGCTGCCACAGCCGCCGGGTGCGGAATTTTCCCATATAGTCCTTATCCACCGGGGATTCGTCAAAACCCACGGCGTTGGACTGACCCGCCACACACAGGATCATATATTTCCGTGCCATATTCTTCCATCCTTTTCTTCCCACCAGAAGGCAGGGGATTTATTTTTCCTCGTTTTTGGATGCGGTGGTCTGCCCCTGGCTGATGCCCTCGGTGGATTCCGGCATAAAGAGGATCTTCACCGTGGCAAACATCAGCTTCACATCGGTGACGATGCCCATGGAGCCGATGTACTGCAAATCCATTTGGAGCTTGTTATAGGGGGTGGTATTGTATTTGCCGTAGACCTGGGCCAGGCCCGTAAGGCCTGCCTTGGCCTGAAGCCGCAGGGCAAATTCCGGCATTTCCTTTTCGTATTCCCGGGCGATTTCCGGCCGCTCCGGCCGGGGGCCGACGATGGACATTTCCCCGGAGAGAATACAGAACAGCTGGGGCATTTCGTCAATGCGGAGCATCCGGATAATTTTTCCCACGGGGGTGATCCGGTCGTCGTTGGTCTGGGCAAGCCTTGCCACTCCGTCCTTTTCCGCATCCACCCGCATGCTGCGGAATTTGTAAACGTCAAACTCCTTCCGGTCCTTGGTCAGCCGCCGCTGCTTGTAGAGGATGGGGCCGCCGTCATAGCACTTGATGGCAACGGCCGTCACCAGCATAAAGGGGCTGAACACCACCAGGGCCAGGAGGCTTAGCACAATATCCATGACCCGCTTCACCGCCAGATACCAGATGGCAGGGCTGCTGCGCTGACACAGCAGCACCGGCAGGTTGTCCAGCTGCAAAGACCTGGCACCTTTAATTAAAAAGTCTCCGATATTTGGCCGGACATAGGCCTCAATGCTGTGGTCAATACAATATTTTACCAAATCGTTGCGCAGGCTGGAAGGAATGCCGCAGAGCATCACCGCCCGGGCATGATGTCCCTCCACCGTTTTAAAAATCTCCTCTTTCCCCACCTCGGCGGAAACGCATTGCAGCAGCCGGAACCCATTGGGGAGGCTCCTCAGAATGGACTCTCCGTCTTCCAGGGCCTCTTTGTTGTCGTAAATCAGCACCGTGGGCCGGGGGGCCAGCAGCCGCACCGTCAGCCGTTTGGTACACAGCGCCCACACCCCGGACACCGCCCCGGCGGCAAGCAGCAGCCCCACCATGGGAAAGATATTGGGAAGGCCACGGGCAAGCAGGGCCGTTACAATATACATGATGCCGCAGCTGAGGGCCAGGGACACCACATGGGAATACATCAGCTCCCCCACCGGCCGGAAAATCACGTCAAAGCCGCCGTAAAGCCGGGCAAACACAAAATAAATCATGGCAAACAGGCCAATGACCACCACGTCGCCCTTGGCAAAGAAGGTATAAATGTACATCTGCTTCCGATAGTAGCCGAACCAGGCCAGTCCAAAAAGGGCGGTATTCACCACCAGCAGAACCACGCTGAAGCAAAACAGCATGGCTTCCCGCTTTTGTTGGCTGTTATATTTCATGGAAATCTCTCCTCAATAGCCCATAATCATTCTATGATATTATACCAAGGATTCCATAAAATGCAAGAAGCAGTTCCCTTTCTTATCTTTTTCCTAAGATTTCCCCGGTTCTCTTGCAAAAATCCCTGGGCTATGGTATCCTCTACCAAAAATGGGAGGTATTCTTGATGGAATTTCTGCTTTCGTTTGAAACCCTTGTGGATGTTTTACTGGCAGCACTGGCCTATTTGCTTTATAAGCTTCTGGGAAAACGGCCCTGGTCTTTCTGGGGTGCGGTGCTGGCCCTTTATTTAAGCCTGGTGTTTTCCGTCACCGGTCTTCCCAGTTTGCAGTATTTGACCTTCGACTGTACCGTGAACCTCGTCCCCTTTTCCGACTTCCGGGACAGCCGGTTTTGGTATCTCTCGGCCTTAAACATGATCATGACCGTGCCCCTGGGTGTATTGCTGCCCCTGGCCTTTCAAAAGTACCGGCGCTTCACCCCTACCCTTTTGGCGGGCCTCTTTACCAGCCTGACCATTGAAATCCTGCAGCTGTTCTGCTTCCGGACCACGGACATTGACGACCTGATTTTAAACACCCTGGGCACCGTTCTGGGCTTCTTCCTGGGAAAGCTCCTGTTCTCCCGGCTCTGGCCCCGCTGCGGCGATAAAAAAGACGGCTACCCGCTTTTGATCGCCATGCTCATTCTTCTGTGTTTCTTCCTCCGGCAGCCCCTGTATGGCATGCCGTACCTTTTTTCATAAAACCGAAAACGTCCCCCGTTCATTTGGGGGACGTTTTTGTTATGCTTCTTCCAGTTGTTCTTTCCGGAATTGCAGGGTGTAGAGCTGATAGTAGGCACCTTTCCGGTGGAGGAGCTGCTGGTGGGTGCCCTGTTCCAGAATTTTGCCGTGGGACAGGAGGATGATGTTGTCGGCGTGCTGGATGGTACTCAGGCGGTGAGCCACGATCAGCATGGTGCCGATGTTTTTCATTTTTTCCAGAGAGTCCTGGATCAACACTTCGGTTTCGGTATCAATGTTGGCGGTGGCCTCGTCCAGGATCATCACGGAGGGCTTGTGGAGGATGGTGCGGGCGAAGCTCAGCAGCTGCCGCTGACCGGCAGAGAAGTTGTTGCCCTGTTCCCGAACCACCTCGTCCAGACCCTGGTCCAGCTTTTGGATGAAGCCGTCGGCATTGACATAGCGGCAGGCCTGCCAGATTTCTTCATCGGAAATGTTTTCCTCCCGCAGCAAGATGTTCCCCCGGATGTCGCCCGAAAAGAGGAATACATCCTGGAGCATCTGGCCGAAGTGGCGGCGGAGGGAGGAAATCTTGATTTTCCGAATATCCATGCCGTCTATCAGGATTTGCCCCTTTTGAATGTCGTAGTTCCGGCAAATAAGGCTGAGGATGGTGGATTTTCCGGAACCGGTGGAGCCTACAAAGGCCACGGTCTGTTTGGGTTCTACGTGGAAAGAGACCCCTTGCAGCACCCATTGCCCCGGCTCGTAGGCAAACCACACGTCCTTAAACTCGATTTCGCCTTTTATTTTCTCCAGCTCTACCGCATCCGGCGCATCTACCACCTGGGGTACCATGTCCAGAATGGTGAAAATCTTTTCCGCTGCGGCAAAGGACTGCTCCAGCATGTCAAACTGCTCTGCCAGGGCCTGGATGGGGTTAAAGAACCGGGAAATATACATGTAAAAGGCCACCAGAATCTCACTGGTAATGGTCTGGCCTAAGAACGTGGTATCCTGGATGTAGCCCTTGCAGCCGATGTAGAACAGGAACAGATTGGAGCTGACAAAGAGCATATAGACCATAGGTCTAAAAATGCCGAAGACATACATCCGCTGGAACTTGGCCTTTTCCAGCTTCCGGCTGCGTACCAGAAATTCCTCCATTTTCCGGTCCTCCTGGTTGAAAATCTGGGTGACTTTCATACCAGAGAGGTTTTCGGAAAGGTAGGTGTTCACGTCCGTCCGGGCATTGTTGACACTGCGGTGAACCGCCCGGGAGAACTTCTGAAACACCAGGGTGAAAAACACCAGGAAGGGCACAAAGCACAAAACCATCAGGGTCAGGGCGTAGTTCAGTATCAGCATGCCCCCCAGAACGCCCAGAATCACCAGGGAGTTTTTGGCCAGGGTCACCAGGATGTTGGTAAAGAGATAGCTGATGGAATTGGGGTCGTTGGTCACTCTCGTCACCAGTTTTCCCACGGGGATCTGGTTCAGCTGAGCGTGGGAGAGCTGCTCAATGTGGGTAAAGGTGTCCAGCCGAAGCTGGGAAAGGATTTTCTGGCCGGTTTTCTGCAAAATCATAGCCTGGAAATAGGTGCAGACCATGCTCACCGCCAGAATTCCTGCATAAATCCCCACCAGCTTATAAAGCTCCGGCAGGGCAAAGCGGCCCTTGATGGTGCCTTGGATTTGGGCCACCAGCAAAGGCGACACCACATCGTAGGCAATGGAGACGAGCATGATGACAAAGACCAGAATAAAATCCTTTTTATAGGGGGCAGCATACCGGGCAAGTCTTGTGATGATCTCCCGGTCGGTCATGTGCCGCTCGCTGGTCTGGGCCTGGGTCTTCTTTTTAAGAATCAGGTAGGCAACCAAAAAAATCAGGGTAAACAGGCCGATGACGGCACCGACGATCAATAGAGGCAGATACTCAGCCATTGGTTTCCCCTCCTTCCTGTTCCAGCCGCTGCAGGTCTACCATTTTCCGGTATTCTAAGTTGGTTTCGTAGAGTTTTTCGTGGGTATCGAAGCCCTGGACTTTTCCACCGTCAATAAAGAGTACCTTGTCCATCTGCTCAATGGTGGAAATTCTGTGGGCGATCAGCAGAGTGGTCTTTCCCTGGCGGGTGGTGCGCAGATTGTCCAGAATGATTTTTTCCGTCTTGGTATCCACAGCGGATACGGAGTCGTCCAGAATCAGAATGGGGGCATTTTTCATCAATGCCCGGGCAATGGACAGCCGCTGCTTCTGGCCGCCGGAGATGGTCACGCCTCGTTCTCCAAGAACCGTCTGGTAGCCCAGGTGGAAGTCCCGGATGTTGCCGTCAATGTCTGCCAGCACCGCTGCCTGCCGGATTTCCTGAGAGCCGGAGGGGGAGCTGCCAAAGGCAATGTTATTTTCAATGGTATCCGAGAACAAGAAATTGTCCTGGGGTACGTAGGCGCAGGTCTCCCGGACGCTGCGGATGCTCAGGTCGTTTACATCCTGCCCGTCCAGAAATACCGTGCCGTCGGGGACGTTGTAGGTCCGCAAAATCAAATCCACCAGGGTGGTTTTTCCGGAGCCGGTTCTGCCCACCAGGCCGATGCGCTCACCAGGCTCTACGGTGAAAGAGACGTGCTCCAAAGCGGGGAATTCCCCGTCGGGGTAAGTAAAGGTCAGGTCCCGGAACTCAATGCGGCCCTGGGGGTGTTCCAGCGCATGGACACCGGGCCGGTCCGCCACATTCTGGGGGGCATCCAGCAATGCACTGATGCGCTTAAGGGAAGCCTTGCCCCGGGAGGTCATGTCAATGAGTTCCGCCACCGCCATAATGGGCCAGATAATGGCCCCAAAGTAGCCGATGAATTCCATCAGCTGCCCGGCGTTGAACCGGCCCTGATACACCAGATACCCGCCGTAGCCCAGAATGACGCAAATCACGCTCTCTACAAAGGTGGTGACCAGGATCCGCAGCAGCACGGCGATTTTGGTATAATCAATATTGGAGACCTCGCTCTCCCGGTTCAGCTTTTCAAAGGCCAGAAGCTCCTTGGTCTCTTTGACGAAGGCCTTGACCACGGCAATGCCGGAGAAGCTCTCCTGGGCAAAGTCGGACATTTTGGAAAAGCATTCCTGACGGTAATCCCACTTTTTGGTCATGTTCTTGCCCACAATGCTGGCACTGGCAAAGAGCAGCCCCATGGGGATAAGGGAAAGCACCGTCAGCACATGGTCCATGCTCCACATTCTCCAAACCGCCAGAGATCCCTGGATAATGGGGTCAAAAAACTGCATAAAGCCCCAGCCGTAGCACTCCTGTACGGTGTCTAAGTCGTTGGTAAACAGGCTCATCAGGGTGCCCACCTTGTTGACCTGGTAGTACTCCCGGCTCAGGGTCTCGGCGTGGCGGAACATTTTATCCCGCAAATCCGTTTCCACCTTGGTGGCGGCACCGAAAATGGTGGTACGCCAGGTAAACCGGCCCAGGACAATGGCCAGAACGATATACACCATGGGCATACAAATTTTGTCCAGCAGATAGTCCATATCAAAAGCGACTTTCACGCCGTCTTCCAGAATATAGCCCTGGTTCATGCCGTTGATCACCGTCCGGTAAATGCCCGGGATCAGCAGCTGCAAGTAGTCCACCGCAAACAGGGCCAACAGTCCTGTTAACAGATAGAGTGCGTACTTGCGGTAGTAAGCATTGATGTGCTTTCCGAAAATCAAAAAATCCCCTCCTTATCCAAACACAGTTGTCATTGTAGCATACACAGAGTCAAACTGCAATGAGAAAAGTATTTTTATAAGGAGGGGTGGATGAAAAGGAAAAAATATGATTTTTTACTTGCTTTCGTCCAGAATCAGCTTGAATGCGCCGTAGGCGCCTGCATCATTTCCCAGGGAGGCCAGGGCGAATTTCACGCCGTAGGCCGCATGGAAGACATACTTCTTAAAGTAAGGAGCGATGCCGTCCAGCAGCACCTGACCGGCCTTGCTGACGCCGCCGCCGATGACCACCGCATCCGGGTCAATGGCAGAGCAGACAGAGCCCAGGAACTGGCCCATATAGTCAAAGTAGACTTCCAGAATTTCACCGGCAACCTTGTCTCCGGCCTTGGCGGCATCGAAAATATCCCGGCAGGTGATTTGGGGCAGCTCCCGCAGGTGGGACGGCTCCTGGTCCTTGTCCAGCCGCAGTCCCGCCAGCCGCACAATGCCCGTGGCAGAGCAATACTGCTCCACACAGCCCCGCTTGCCGCAGCCGCAGACGGCGGTCTCCTTGGGGTCCAGAACCATGTGGCCCAGTTCGCCGCCGGAGCCGTGGGCACCGTTCATCAGCTTGCCCCCTACAATAATGCCGCCGCCAACGCCGGTACCCAGGGTGACGAAGACCACATTGTCACAGCCCAGGCCGCCGCCTTTCCAGTACTCGCCAAGAGCGGCAACGTTGGCATCGTTGCTGGCCTTGACAGGCAGCCCCGTGAGTTTGGATAACTCCTCCTCAATGGCCACCACCCCCCAGCCCAGGTTCACGCAGCAGTTTACAACGCCCTTGCTGACGGCACCGGGAACGCCAATGCCAATACCCAGCAGGTCCTCCCGGGAGATGTTCCAGGAAGCACAGAATTCCGCAATGGATGCCGCAATATCCGGCAAAATCTGGCTGCCGCCATTTTCCCGGTTGGTGGGGATCTCCCACTTGGAGCGCATTTCTCCTGTTTCCTCAAAATAGGCGATTTTGACGGTGGTGCCGCCCAAATCCACGCCGAAGCCGTATTTCATAAGGGATTCCTCCTAATGTTTTTTTCGTTGGTTTTATTATACTAGATTGAACCTCAAAAGAAAAGAGCCTGGAAAAAGAATTTGGAAGATTTTATTAAGGAGCTACAAATGTAGTCTCAATGGGTTGACAACTGTAGTCTTCTGTGGTATATAGAAAGTATAAGAACAAAAGGAGGTATAAGCGTGGCACAACATTCAAAAATCACCGACTCGGAATATGAAATCATGGATATTCTGTGGGAGGCCGGACGGCCCTTAAGCGTGGCGGAAATCCGCCAGGGGCTACAGAGTACCGGCTGGGAGGCCACCACCATTAAAACCCTGATCGCCCGGTTGACAGAAAAGGGGGCTCTCAGCAGAACCAAAGCGGGGGTCTACCTCTACGCCCCCACCCTGGGGCGGGAAGAATACACGGCCTCCGCGGCGGACAGCCTGGTAAACCGGCTGTTCCGGGGCAGTGCCAAGGCACTGGTTGCCTCCCTCATCGGCTCCAAGGACCTGACGGAGCAGGACATAGAGGAACTGCGGGACCTGTTTCATGTGGAGGACGACCGATGAATATCTGGAATATATTTCTGTCTTTGACCCTGGGCGGCTCGGTGCTGGCACTGCTGCTGCTTTTGGGGAAGAAATTGGTGTTCAAAAAGCTGTCCAACACCTTTTACTATTATGCCTGGCTGGTGGTGCTGCTGCGGTTCCTGGTGCCCCTGCCGGGAGCCATGCCCACGGCCCCCCGGCAGATGCCCGCCCAGGATACGGCCACCGTTACGGAGCCCACGGCCCCACGGGAAACCTACCCCCTGGAAACGGAAGCCGTTGAAGAAGCCCTGGCAAAGCAGGATGCCGCCCCTGCCGGTTCCGCGCAGAAAGAGGCGGGGCGGGTCTCCCTTCAAAAGCTGCTGCCCCTGCTCTGGGCGGCGGGAGCTATGGGTTCCTTTGGCTGGTATCTGCTGAGCTACTGGAAGTTTGTGATTCGGGCGCGGCGCAGCGTGACAAGGGAACTGCTGTGGGAGAATGCCGGACAGTTCCAGGGCCTGTGGCAAAAACCCCGGCTGCTGCTGGCCAAAAATCTGGAATCCCCCATGCTGGTGGGGCTCGTGCAGCCTAAAATATTGCTGCCGGAGGGCAGCTACACCGAGGAAATGCTTCAGAACATCCTCCTTCACGAGCTGGTGCATTTTCGCCGGAACGACATTATTTACAAGTGGTTTTCCGTGGCGGTATTCTCCATTCAGTGGTTTAACCCTCTTACTTATGTGATCCGCCGGGAGCTGGGCCGGGCCTGCGAGCTGAGCTGTGACGAATGGGTCATCCGGCACATGAGTCCTGTGGAGAAGCAGACCTATGGGGAGACCCTCATTGCCATGGCGGCCGCCAAGCCCCTGCCCGCTGCCGCCGGGGCCACCACCTTCTCCACGGAGAAGCGGGATCTCAAGGGGCGGCTGCTGGCCATTATGGGCTACCGGAATACCAAGCTGGGGGTACTTCTGGGCCTGGTCGCGGTGGCAGTATTGACGAGCCTGGGCCTGCTGCTGGGGCCGGAGCAGATGCATTTCCCCCGGGCCAATTACCTGGGGCAGCCGGACATGGACCTTGTAAAGACGGTGACGGTTTCCAATGTGGAGGATTTTCTGGGGGCCATCGGACCCAACCGGGATGTACGGCTCCGGTCCGGGGCGTATAACCTTTTGAAAGCCCCGGACTACGGCCAGCCCACCAAAAGCCCCTATTACAGCTGGGAGCCGGTGTTTGACGGCTATCAGCTGGTGATCCACAACGTGCAGAATCTCTCCATCCGGGGAGAAATCGGGAAGGAAACCCAGATTCTGGCCGCTCCCAGATATGCAAACGTCCTGTATTTCCGCAACAGCTCCAATCTCTGGCTTCAGGACCTGACCGTGGGCCACAGCCCCCAGGAAGGGCACTGCAGCGGGGGCGTGCTGCATTTTGAAAACTGCCGACAGGTAGACGGCGGCAGCCTCTATCTTTTCGGCTGCGGCTCCGTGGCCGTCATTGCCCAGGGCAGCAAAAACCTGACCGTTCACGACAGCGATTTATACGACTGCACCTACAATGCCCTGACCATGTACAATTCTTCGGATGTGCTGGTGGACAACTGTCATATTTACGATATGAACTGCCTGGGGCCTTTGGTGGAACTGAAAGGCTGCACCGGGGCCACGGTGCAAAACTGCCTGATTGAAAACAGTGTGGCCTCCCGGCTGCTGGAAACCGCCGATGGAGAGGGCAAGCTGGTTTTTGCCTATAACACCGTGCAGAATTGCAGCTTCGAGCAGGAGATGCTGCAAACCAAGCAGGAAACCCAAATCGAGGGCTGCAATTTCCGGGACATTTCCACCTTCCGGTGGGAAGCGGCGGACTATTCCGAACCCCTTCCGGTGGAAACCACCCCGGAGCCGGAACCGGAACAGCCCCAAGAGCCGGTGGAGCCTCAGGAGGTGACGGTCTCCACCGTCGATGAGCTTCTGGCGGCCATTGCCCCCAACACCACCATTTCCTTAGAGCCGGGTACCTATGACCTGACTTATGCGGCGACCTATGGCGAGCCAAACCTCAGCGGTTCCTACCGGTGGTCGGAAGCCTATGACGGCTGGGAGCTGACCATTCAGGCGGATGGGGTGCGGCTCATCGGCCAAGGGGAAGTGGAGGTCGTGACCCAGCCCAGATACGCCAACGTCCTGCATTTTGAAAACTGCCGGGACTTCCAGGTCCAGGGCCTGACCCTGGGACATACCCCGGAACAGGGCAGTTGTTCCGGAAACGTCATCCGAATGGATGGGTGCAGCAACGGAAGCGTGGACAGCTGCGACCTCTACGGCTGCGGCACCATCGGCATCGTTGCCATCGAGACCCGGGACGTGACGGTCCAGAACAGCACCATCCACGACTGCGCCGAGGGCGGGCTGTTTCTGCGGATGTGCGCCCGGTTTACCGTGAAGGACAGCCGCTTCCGGAACATCGGCAATGCTGGAAGCTCCCTGTATTCCCCGCTGTTTGACCTGGTGGGCTGCCAAGAGATCAGTCTGACCGATCTGCAAGTAGAGGACAGCGCCGCACTGTTCATGCTGAAAGACGAAACCTGCCGGGCGCTGACCCTTCAGAACATGGCCTTTTCCGGAAACACCTTTACCCACCTGGCCTCCATCCAGGGCGAAAGCCCGGTGCTGACGGGCTGCACCTTCCGGGACACCGTAGAACTGGGCTATTACGAAACGGACCAGTTCTTCCTGGACGGCAACGGCCAGCCGATTACGGAAGAACAGCTAAGGGCCATGAACAATTCTTAAAAATACCATAAGTTTTCCCGGAAATCCTTAATAAACGGTTAAGAGAAGTGACAAACCGGAAACGGTTTGGTATAATGAAGCCATGGAAATAAAAGGAAGCTCTGATTAAATTGGCAAGAGCTGACGGCGAAAGATTTTGGCTCCAGGCAAGATTCTAAAAGTGGAGGAATACTTTGTGTATTTCCCACTTTTAGAAGCGCAGACTGGGGGCAAAAGATTCGCCGCTCAGCCGCAGACGATTTATTCAGAGTTTCCGTAAGGGAAAGGGGATCAAAGCAATGAATCGTTTCTTACAGAAATTGGTTGTGGGCGGCAGCATTCTGTCTTTGCTGCTTGCGTTCTGCGCAGTACCCCTCCAACGCACGGATGCCCGGGAGTTACCTGTTTTTACAAGAGAACAAATCTGCGAAAGTAATCAATGGGAGGCGTAAACATCATGAAAAAAAGATTCTTTTACACGCTGGCCGGTGCCTGCCTGACGGCGGCACTGCTGGCAGGCTGTGCCGGGGCGAACACCCCGGAGACCATTCCGGATGAACACCCCGTGGCCAGTCTTACGGATGGCAGTGGGGGCATCACCTCTGCCAATGCCTTCGCCCGGGCCATTGTCCCCGGTGCCACGGTGGAGCTGGGGGAGGGGACCATCCTCTTGGAGCCGGATAACGGCGACTTGCAGACCGGTAACTCCTTCTGCCGCTGGGAAAGCGTGTATGAGGGCTACGAATTGGTGATCTCCAACGTCAGCAACGTGACCATCCGTGGTGCGGGCCAGGGAAAAACCACCCTGGAGTGCAACCCCAGAGCCGCCACGGTGCTGACCTTTGAAAACTGCGAAAACGTGACCCTGGAGGGCTTTACCGCCGGTCACGTCCCCGGAGCGGAGCCCTGCGAGGGAAACGTCATCAACCTGAGAAACAGCAGCAACATCACCATGAAAGACCTGGGCCTCTTTGGCTGCGGTGCCACCGGCGTGTGGGCCGACAGCAGCACCAACCTGACCCTGGAGGGCTGCGACATCTATGAATGTTCTTCTTTCGCCGTGTCCCTGAACTTTGTGCAGGGCTGCCAGATCAAGAACTGCACCCTCCGGGACATCGGCAAGGACATCGGCCCGGAAATGATGGGCAGTGCTGTCCTGGCGGCCTGGGACGGTTCGGATCTGACAGTTACCGATACATCTTTCAAAGATAACAAAACCTACAACCTGTTCACACTGGGCCAGGATGCCACCGTTATCCGGTGCAGCTTTGAAAACAACCATATGGAAAACACTGCATTTGATGTTTACTCGAACTATGAAAGCAACCAGGTGGTTCTTGACGGCTGCACCGGCCAGGGAAACCGGGGCTGGAACTGGCTCCAGGCGGATGACCTCTCCATCTTCTCCGATGCCGCCACCGGAAAAGAGCTCACCGAGGAAGATCTGATTGAGGCCTTCGGCCGGCTGCGGCAGGAGACCACCGTTTCCACCGCGGAGCAGGAAACCGTCACCGTCACCACCGTGGATGAATTTTTGGCGGCCCTGGGTTCCAACCGGGAGATCATCATTGATGCCCCCATGCTGGACCTCAGCACTGCCACCGGCTACAAGGACATGACCGGCGGCGAAAACTACGACTGGTCTGACCCCTTTGACGGCCCCCAGCTGAACATCCGGAACCTGGACAACCTGACCATCCGGGGCAAGGACGGCAAGGGTGCCAACGTCATCAGTGCCGTACCCCGATACGCCCAGGTGCTGTGCTTTGAGGGCTGCACCAACCTCACCCTGAAGGACTTGACCCTGGGCCACACCAAAGAGCCGGGGTACTGCGCCGGCGGCGTGCTGGACCTGCAACGCTGCAACAATGTGACGGTGGAAAACACCGGCCTCTTTGGCTGCGGCACCATCGGCATCCAGGGCTACCAGTGCGTGAACATGGCCATCACCGGCAATGAGATCTACGAATGCTCCTACGGCGGCATTTCCCTGAACCAGTGCCAGAAAGTGGACATGACGAACAACACCTTCCGGGACCTGGGGGAGGAATACGGCGGCTACATCTACAATGTTTCCGGCTGCGCCGACCTGACCTTTGATGGCAACCATATTTCCGGAGAAGATTACCTGGAATACACCAAGTAAACCCCAAGCGCCAAAATCCCCAAGCGGCGACCCTCAGGGCCGCCGCTAAAATATTTCAAGAGCCGGACAGTAACGTGTCCGGCTCTTGTTTTTAGTCCATGTAATACATGCCCAGGGCATCCCGCATTTTGTAGTAGTTGGGGAGTCTGCGCCAGCCGTAGGCCACCACGTCGTTGCCCTTGCCCACCACGTGGGTATTGGGCAGGGCCATGCGCCAGCCGTACTGGGTGGCACCGCTGATTTCCATGCACCAGAGGTTTTTAAGCCAGGTCATCTGGTAAATGGGGGCGGGGTCTGCAAAGGTTCTGCCGATGTTCAAATCTTCCAGAGCCGTGCAGCCAAGCAGCGGCTCGTAGGACTCAATGGCATCCCAGCCCACTTCCAGCCAGATAAGCTCCTTGCAGTTGCTTAGAGGGGTCAGATCCCGCACATCAGTGTCTGCCAGGATCAGGTACTTGAGGTGGGGCATGTAGGCCGCAAAACTGATGTCCCGCACCCGGGAGTGGCCAATGTCAATAGCGATCATATCCTCGCAGTATTTAAGAGGCCCTACATCGTCATCCTGGAAATACCACTCGCCCTGCTTGATGGGCATAAAGCTTTCTTCATCCGTCCGGGCCTTGCACTTCTTGGTAAAGTACACCGTCCAGACCACCTTGTATTGGTCCCGCATTTCCTCCCGGAACTGGGCCATGGTCTCATCGTCAATGCCGCAGTCGCTCATAATCAGCTTGGTAAGCTCCGGGAAATAGGCGGCATACTGCTTGGCGGTTTCAGTGGTTTCCATATGGGTGCCGGAAATATCCACCTCCTGGGCATCATCGGCAAAGCTGGCTGTGCCAATGTTTACTGTCCAGTGAATGGTCAGCTCCGGGTGGTTTTCCCGCAGGGTCCGCAGCTCCTCACCGGTAGCCACCGGGTCAGTCAGGTTGATTTCCGTAAGCTGGGGCATTACGGAAATGGCACCTTCCAGTTCGTCATAGGCAGCATTCGCCGCCTCCAAGACCTGGGTGTCGGTGGGGTAAATTTCGCCGCCCACGGTAATGGCATAGCTCACGGCCAAATCCGGCCGGTCCTGCTGCAGCTGCTGCATCCGGGCATAGTCCCGGCACTGGGTGCCGTCCACCTGCTTCAAATTCGGCAGGCAGGAAAGCCGCTGCACGTCCTCCTCCGTAGGCGCAACCAGGGCCACGGTTTCCGAAAAACTGGGATATTCGGTATCCTCAATGGGCACCAAATATTCTACACTGCAATCAGGATAGTCCCGGTAAGCCTGGGCCAGGGCCTCATAGTCCTGGCATTCCTCTGCCCACAGGGTTTGAAGGTCCGGGAAATAGCGAAGCATCTGCTCGTCTTCTTCTGAAAGTGCTGTTACCGTCAATTCCTGGGTATCGCTGGAAACTGCGCCGCCCTGGAAGGGCACTTGCCAGAGAATTCTGGTCTCCGGGAGTTTCTGGGCCAGCTTGTCATAGGTTTCTGTCTTGAGTTCGCTGCCCCGCAGGTCCAGCACCGCCTGGCCCTTGGGATATAGCTTTCCGTCCACGATCACCCGGCGACTGAGGGTAAAGAACAGGCCCACCGCCGCCGTTACCGCAATCACCGCCGCAACGGCAATACAAAGCCATCGGATTCCGGCTTTTTTCATAGCATCTGTATCTCCTCATTGTTTTTGGGGCCTGCATCCACTTTTTCCGTTTTCTGCCAAGGCACCGTTTTCTATTATGAATGAAAATCCCCTAGAAGTCAAGGAGTTTTTTCTTTTTTCCCGGGAAAGCCCCTGTCGCAAAAGCCCCCGGATGCACAGCGGCATCCGGGGGCAGGTTCAAAGGAATCAGCCAAAATACTTGACGGCGGCACGGAACATCTGAATGTCGTATGCGCCGGGAACATTGCGGTAAAGGCCCTGGCCGATCCGCTCACTGTGGCCCATCTTGCCGAAGACACGGCCATCGGGAGAGGTAATGCCCTCAATGGCGCAGACGGAGCCGTTGGGATTGAACGCAGCATCCATGGTGGGATTGCCAGCCAGGTCTACATACTGGGTGGCGATTTGGCCGTTTTCAGCCAGCTGTTTTACCAGGTCTTCGCTTGCCAGGAACTTGCCCTCGCCGTGGGAAATGGGCACATTGTAAATGTCACCAACGTTTGTCAGAGACAGCCAGGGGGACTTGTTGGAGGCCACCCGGGTACGCACAATGCGGCTCTGGTGCCGTGCAATGGTATTAAAGGTCAGGGTGGGGCAAGAGGCATCGGTGTCGATGATCTTCCCGTAGGGTACCAGACCCAGCTTGATCAGGGCCTGGAAGCCGTTGCAGATGCCGCACATCAGGCCGTCCCGGTTTTCAAGCAGCGCCGTCACCTGCTCTTTGATGGCAGGGTTGCGGAAGAACGCCGTAATGAACTTAGCGGAGCCGTCGGGCTCGTCACCGCCGGAGAAGCCGCCGGGGATGAAAATCATCTGGCTCTCCCCTATGCGCTTGGCCACATCCTCGATAGACCTTGCCACATCCTCGGCAGTGAGATTGCGGATGACCGCAATGTCCGCCTCTGCCCCGGCGGCCAGAACAGCCCGGGCGGAATCATACTCGCAGTTGGTGCCGGGGAACACGGGAATCAGCACCCGGGGCCTGGCGGTCTTTACCGCAGGGGCGGGGTAAGCCTTGGCCTCATAGTTAAACACGGGAACGGGGGCCTTGGTTTCCTGGGTCTTGGTGGGATAAACGGATTCCAGGACCTCTGTATTCAGGCTGTAAAGCTCCTCAATGGAGACCTTTTCATCATCCAGAACAATGACCGGCTCCTGGCAGGTATAGCCGATTTTCCGGCCAAAGTCGCAGTCCTCGGTGAGCTCGGCAATGATGTCGCCGTAGCCGCAGTCCGCATCCTGGCCACGGAAACCGACGGTGTTGCCAAAGGACATCTTCACCACGGCCTCAGACACGCCGCCGGCATCCACCGCCCAGGCGGCCTGAACCTTTCCGGCCAGACACAGTTCATGGAACCGCTGCCAGGTGTTTTTCAAGTCCTCATAGCTGCCGTTGGAAGTGAAGCAGTACACCGGGTGGCCCGGCTCCTTAAACTCGCAGGACAGAACTTCCTGGGCTTTCACCGGGGCAATGGCAAAGGAAATCACCGTAGGCGGCACATCCTTATCCAGGAAGGTGCCGGACATGGAATCCTTGCCGCCGATGGCAGCGGCGTTCAGGTGGAGCTGGGCATCCAGCGCACCAAGCAGCGCCTCAAAGGGCTTGCCCCAGCGCAGAGGCTCGTTTCTCAGCTTTTCAAAGAACTCCTGCAAGGTCAGGTAGGCCTTTTTGTAATCCGCACCGGCGGCCACGATTTTGGCCATGGAGGAGATCACCGCAGCCTTGGCCCCCTGGAAAGGATCGGCACTGAGAAGCTCCGGGTCACAGCCCCAGGCCATAACACTGGCATCCTCTGTGGTCTGCCCCGGCAGCACCGGCAGCTTGGCGGCCATGGCTTGGGCCGGGGTGGCCTGGTTCTTGCCGCCGAAGGGCATCAGCAGACTGCCCGCACCGATGGTGGCATCAAACCGCTCCACGAGACCTCTCTGGGAGGCAAAGCGCAGCTGGGAAGCCATTTCTTTCAGACTGGCAGAGGAAACTTCCAGGGTCTTGGCAGCGGGAACTTCTACGGCGGTGTGCTTTACCGCACCGTTGGTATTGAGGAACGCCCGGGACAGGTTGGCAATTTCCTTGCCCTTCCAGGACATGACCATCCGGGCTTCCTCAGTGACCACCGCCACCCGATAGGCTTCCAGATTTTCCTTTTCCGCAGCGGCGATAAAGGCATCTACATCTTCCGGGGCGACCACCACCGCCATCCGCTCCTGGGATTCGGAAATGGCCAGTTCCGTGCCGTCCAGACCGTCATATTTTTTCCGCACCGCATCCAGATCAATGCGCAGGCCGTCGGCCAGCTCGCCAATGGCCACGGACACACCGCCGGCACCAAAGTCATTGCAGCGTTTGATGAGTCTCGTCACGTTTCCGTCCCGGAACAGCCGCTGGATCTTCCGCTCCTCCGGGGCATTGCCCTTCTGGACCTCGGAAGCCATGGTGGTCAGGGACTTCATATTGTGGCTCTTGGAGGAGCCGGTGGCACCGCCGATGCCGTCCCGTCCGGTACGGCCACCCAGCAGGATCACCACATCACCGGCAGCAGGGCACTCCCGGCGCACATTTTCCGCAGGAGCGGCGGCAACCACTGCGCCGCATTCCAGCCGCTTGGCAACAAAGCCCTCGTGGTACAGCTCTGCCACATGGCCGGTGGCCAGGCCGATCTGGTTACCATAGGAGGAATAACCGGCGGCAGCGGTCTGGCAGAGCTTCCGCTGGGGCAGCTTTCCGGGAATGGTGTCTTTCAGGCTGGTCCGGGGGTCGGCGGCACCGGTGACCCGCATGGCCTGATGGACATAGGCACGGCCGGACAGGGGATCACGGATACAGCCGCCGATGCAGGTAGCCGCACCGCCGAAAGGCTCGATTTCCGTGGGGTGGTTGTGGGTTTCGTTTTTGAACATCAGCAGCCAGTCCTGGTCTTCCCCGTTGACGGTAGCCGTCACATGGATGGAGCAGGCGTTGATCTCCTCGCTCTCGTCCAGCTCCGGAAGCAGGCCCCGCTTTTTCAGGGTCTTGGCACCGATGGTGGCAATGTCCATCAGGGTCTGGGGCCGGGCCGCAGCCTTTTCTTCCCCGTAGACCTCCACCCGGGCCGCCAGGTACTGCTCATAAGCTTTCTGAACGGCGGGGTCGTGGATAACGATGTTGTCCAAATGGGTGGAGAAGGTGGTGTGGCGGCAGTGGTCAGACCAATAGGTATCCACCACCCGGATTTCCGTAATGGTGGGGTCACGGTGCTCCTGATCCCGGAAGTAAGCCTGGAGGAACTTGAGGTCGTCCAAATCCATGGCAAGGCCCAGCTTGTCAAGGAGTGCCCCCAGGGCTTCTTCATCCATGGCGGTAAAGCCCTCTACCGTGGCAACGCTCTGGGGAATGGTGTAATCAATGGCCAGCGTCTGGGGCATGTCCAGCGAAGCCTCCCGGCTTTCCACGGCGTTGATGACGTATTTCTTAATGGCCGCCAGTTCTTCCCCGCTGGGCGTGCCGGAGAGCACGTAGACCTTGGCGGTGCGAATGGTGGGGCGGTTTCCCTGGGAAATGATCTGAATGCACTGGGCAGCGGAATCCGCCCGCTGGTCATACTGACCAGGCAGCGGCTCTACCGCAAACACCACATCCCCCTGGGGCAGCTCAAAGCTGACGTTATCCACCTGGGGCTCGGAGAAAACCGTATGGACGGCGGCATCAAACAGCGTCTTTTCCATGTTCTCCGCATCATAGCGGTTCAGAACACGAAGCCCCGTCAGGCTGCTGATACCCAGGAAATCCTGAATTTCCCGCAGCAGGCCCTGGGCCTCATGGGTCTGGCCTTCCTTTTTTTCTACATAAACACGATAAACCATGGGGTATTTCCTCCAATTGTTTATTTGAGGGCCTGCATTGCCCGCTTGCCAATATCGCTTCTGCGATAAGCGTTTTCAAACTGAACGCCGTCAGACAGGCGGTATGCTTCCTGAATGGCCTCCTGCAAGGTATCCGCCACGGCGGTGGTTCCGGTGACCCGGCCACCGGAGGTGACCAGATTTCCCGCATCATCCAGCTTGGCACCTGCCACATAGGTATGCCGCTCTGCCTCCGGGGTCATGGTCAGGGGGAAGCCCTTCTTGTAAGACACCGGATACCCCGCCGAGGCTTTGATCACGCAGCAGGCGCTTTTCTTGGAGAAGCGCACGTCGGTGTCTGCCAGTGTGCCGTTGGTGGTGGCCTGCATCACGGTCAGCAGGTCACTTTCCAGCAGCGGCAGCACCACCTGGGTCTCCGGGTCGCCAAAGCGGCAGTTGTACTCAATGACCTTCGGCCCCTTGGGGGTCAGCATCAGGCCAAAGTACAGACAGCCCTGGAACGTCCGGCCCTCGGCGTTCATGGCCCGGATGGTGGGCAGGAAGATTTCTTCCATGCACCGCTGGGCCATTTCCGGGGTGTAATAGGGGTTGGGGGCCACGGTGCCCATACCGCCGGTATTAAGGCCCGTATCGTTATCCCCTGCCCGCTTGTGGTCCATGGAGGACACCATGGGCTTTACCACCTTGCCATCGGTAAAGCTCAGGACACTGACCTCTGGGCCGGTAAGGAATTCCTCAATGACCACATGGTCGCCGCTTTTGCCGAAGACCTTGTTGGCCATCATGTCCCTCACCGCCGCCCGGGCTTCCTCCCGGGTGGCGGCAATGATCACGCCTTTGCCCAGGGCCAGACCGTCGGCCTTGATGACCGTGGGCATGGGGGCGGTTTCCAAATACTTGAGAGCCGCCTCCATGTCGTCAAAAACCTCATATTCCGCCGTGGGAATGCCGTATTTCTTCATCAGGTTCTTGGAAAACACCTTGCTGCCCTCGATGATGGCAGCGTTGGCTCTGGGTCCAAAACAGGGAATGCCCTTATCGCTCAGGGCATCCACCGCCCCCAAGACCAGGGGGTCATCCGGGGCCACCACAGCGTAATCCACCTTGTTTTCCAGGGCGAAAGCCACGATTTTGTCAATCTCCGTGGCCCCAATGGGGACACAGACCGCATCCTTTGCCATGCCGCCGTTGCCGGGCAGGGCAAAAATAGTCTCCACGGTTTTGTTTTCTTTCAGCTTTTTAATAATGGCATGCTCTCGTCCGCCGCCACCGACTACCAAAATTTTCATATCGTTCAACCTTTCTTTTTAGAAAAGCACTCTTAGTGGTGGAACAGGCGCATACCGGTAAAGGCCATGACAATGCCGTCTTTGTTGCACTCGTCAATAACCAGATCGTCCCGGATGGAGCCGCCGGGCTGGGCAATGTAGGAAACGCCGGAGGCGTAGGCCCGCTTGATGTTGTCCGGGAACGGGAAGAAGGCATCGGAACCCAGGGACACGCCCCGAATTTCATCCAGGAATGCCCGCTTGTCCTCCTGAGTCAGGGGCTGGGGACGGGTGGTAAAGTAGTTCTGCCAGATGCCCTCGGCGCAGACATCTTCCTCGTTGCCGTTGATATAGCCGTCGATCACATTGTCCCGGCCCGGACGGCCCAGATCCTCCCGGAAGGGCAGGCCCAGGGTCTTGGGGTGCTGCCGCAGGAACCAGGTATCGGCCTTGGAGCCTGCCAGACGGGTGCAGTGGATCCGGGACTGCTGACCGGCCCCTACACCGATGGCCTGACCGTCATAGGCAAAGCAAACGGAATTGGACTGGGTATATTTCAGGGTGATGAGGGCCACGATCAAATCGATTTTGGCGTTTTCCGGAAGCTCCTTGTTGTCGGTCACGATGTTCCGGAGCAGCTCGGCATCGATTTTGAAGTTGTTCCGGCCCTGCTGGAAGGTCACACCGTAGACCATTTTGGTCTCCTGGGGGGCAGGAACGTAGTCTTCGTCAATGGCCACCACATTGTAACTGCCCTTGCGCTTGGCTTTCAGGATTTCCAGAGCCTCTTCCGTGTAGCCGGGGGCGATGACGCCATCGGAAACCTCCCGGGCAATGAGCTTGGCGGTCAGGGCATCGCAGGTGTCAGACAGGGCCACCCAGTCGCCAAAAGAACACATCCGGTCCGTACCCCGGGCGCGGGCATAGGCACAGGCCAGAGGAGAATCGTCCAGGCCCTCCACATCGTCTACGAAGCAAGCCTTTTTCAGGTTCTCCGGCAGCACCTTGCCAACGGCGGCGGAGGTGGGAGAAACATGCTTAAAGGAGGTCACGGCACACAGGCCCGTAGCGGCTTTCAACTCTTTTACCAGCTGATAGGAGTTCAGGGCATCCAGGAAGTTGATATAACCCGGGCGGCCATTGAGTACGGTAATGGGCAGGTCAGAGCCGTCGGCCATATAGATGGAAGCCGGCTTCTGATTGGGATTGCAGCCATATTTCAGTTCAAATTCTTTCATATCTCTCTCCCCCTTATTCGTGGCGGTTGATGACCTTCTGACGGTACTTGCCAGTTTCCAAATCGGTATAGCGGACGAACAAGGAGATTTTATTGTCCTCGTTCAAATTGTTCCACAGGGTTTCCACAAAGGCATCCATGTCCTGCAGGATCTCCACCCGCTCCGGCTCTCCCTGGAAAGTGGGGATTACCGGGTTTCCGTCGCACACATAGGTGTGCAGGAAGTGACCCAGGCCACAAATCGGCTCATAGTCATAGGTAAAGCGGTTGCAGGCGGTGCCATCCGGGTCCGCGGCTTTCAGAATAGACATTTTGTAGCTGCCGTCAGGGCTTAACAGGCCGGAGATCCGGGGTGTCCAGTTGGGGCCGTCATGCTCAAATTTCCGAGTCCGCAGGGCCTCCTCCATGGTCTTTCCCTTTTCCAGGAAGTCCCGGATGGTATCGGTCTGGTCGCCGTTGGTCACGATCAGTGCCCGGCCCAGCTGGCGGACGGGGTGGTAGATAATGAGACTGGGGTCTTCCATTTTGCTGGGGTCGTAGGCTTCCGTGCGAATGCCGTCAGGCTCCAGGGCGAAAACCCGGTTCCGGCTGTTGACACTGCGGCCCATGATAAAGTAGGCTGCCACAGACTCCTTTCCGTCCGGGGTCAGTCCCAGGACGATGCCCCGGCCGGGGTAAACATTGGAGGACAGTTTTTCTTTCATATTGCCGATTTCGTAGACGTTCATCTGTGTTCCCCCTTAAGAATTCTGAATGTATGCCGACACCTGCTCCACCGCCCGGGGAAGCAGCACCCACTCGGCCTGCTCCATGACCCGGCGCTGCAAAACCTCTGGGGTGTCGCCGGGGAGAACTTCCACCGCCTTTTGGGCAATGATCTCTCCCCCATCGGGAATTTCGTTGACAAAATGGATGGTGGCCCCCGTCACCCGTACTCCTTTGGCAAGGGCCGCCTCATGGACTTTGAGACCATAGAAGCCCGCCCCGCAGAAAGAGGGGATGAGCGAGGGATGGACATTGATAATGCGGCGGGGATACCGGGCGGTAAAGCTTTCCGTGAGAATGCTCATAAAGCCCGCCAGCACGATGAGCCCGATGCCCGCTTCTTCCAGGGTTTTGAACAGGGCCTGTTCAAAACCCTCCTGGCCGCCCAAATCCTTTTTAAGCAGAACCTTTGTAGGAATGCCCGCCTTTCTGGCCCGCTCCAAAGCGTAGGCATTGGCGTTGTTGGAAACCACCAGGGCAATCTCACCGCTGATCAGTTCCCGTCTCTCCTGGGCATCCAGCAGGGCCTGCAAATTGGTGCCGCCGCCGGAGACCAGCACCGCAATTCTGGTTTTCATTCCAAAATCACCTTTTCCTCGTTCTCCACAATGGAGCCGATGACATAGGCGGTCTCGCCGTGACCGTTCAGGATTTCCAGAGCCTTCTCCACCTGCTGGGCGGGAACCACCACGCTCATGCCAACGCCCATATTAAAGGTGTTGAACATATCCCGTTCCGGGATGTTGCCGGTCTGGGCGATGAGGTCAAAGATGGGCAGCACCCGCACGGCACTTCTGTCGATCTTGGCGCAGAGGCCCTCAGGGATGCTGCGGGGGATGTTCTCATAGAAGCCGCCGCCGGTAATGTGGCTGATGCCCTTGACATCCACCTGTTCAAGCAGAGCCAGAATGCTCTTGACGTAGATTCTGGTGGGGGTCAGCAGGGTTTCCAGAACGGACTTACCACCCAGGGCCTCACAGGGCTTTTGGAGGTCGGGGTTGTGCTCCACGTCAAAGACCTTCCGTACCAGGCTAAAGCCGTTGGAATGCACACCGGTGGAAGCCAGGGCGATCACCACGTCACCGGCTTTCATGCGGGAATTGTCAATGATTTTCTTCTTGTCCACAACGCCCACACTAAAGCCCGCCAGATCGTAATCATCCACAGGCATCATGCCGGGATGCTCGGCAGTCTCGCCGCCGATCAGCGCGGAACCGGACTGGACGCAGCCCTCGGCCACGCCGCCTACGATTTCCGCAATGCGCTCGGGCACATTTTTGCCGCAGGCGATGTAGTCCAGGAAGAACAAGGGCCTGGCGCCGCAGCAGATCACATCGTTGACGCACATGGCAACACAGTCAATGCCGATGGTGTCGTGCTTATTTAGCAGCTGGGCAATGCGCAGCTTGGTACCCACGCCGTCGGTGCCGGATACCAGTACCGGCTCCTCCATGCCTGCAACCGGCAGACCGAAGCAGCCGCCGAAGCCGCCCACATCATCCAGGCAGCCCTCGTTCCGGGTGCGGGCCACATGCTTTTTCATAAGTTCCACAGCCTTGTAACCGGCGGTAATATCCACACCGGCAGCGGCGTAGCTGGCAGACTGAGAATTCTTGTGTTCCATAAGTAATCTCCTTTTATATTAATTGGGGATACGTTTTTGATCATTTAGGGAAGCTCTGATTAAATCGGCAAGAGCTGACGGCGAAAGATTTTGGCTCCAGGCAAGGTTTGGAAAATGAGGGAATACTTTGTGTACCCGCAAGGGGTATGCCGCATCCGTAAGCCAGCTTGCGCTGGCAACGGCTGTGCTATATTTCCCATTTTTCAAACCGCAGTCTGGGGACAAAAGATTCGCCGCTCAGCCGCAGACGATTTATTCAGAGTTTCCCCAGGCTATTTTATTCCTTGCCGTTCCA
Source organism: uncultured Oscillospiraceae bacterium (assembly GCA_934591845.1). Lineage (GTDB taxonomy): Bacteria > Bacillota > Clostridia > Oscillospirales > Oscillospiraceae > Faecousia. The sequence continues at coordinate 24,131 of CAKTPO010000026.1, forward strand.
GCAGTAGGTACACACGTCACATTCCGGCAGGTCAATGGCTTCCAGAATGCCCTCCAGGGTCTGGTATTCCAGAGTGGAGAAATGCAGCTTTTCGCAGATGGTCTGGCGGAGCTTCTTGCCCCGCTCGGTGGTGCCGTCTCTGTACTCGTCCAGGTACTTGAAGCCCTCCTCTCCTTCCAGTTCCAGAATGGTGGCCCGGGCAATCAAATCGTTTTCATTGTTGGACCGGGAGAAATTCAGGAATTTGCAGGCGTAAAGGATGGGCGGACAGGCAGAACGGATGTGGACATCCTTGGCCCCGTGCTCATAGAGGAAATCCACCGTTTCCCGCAGCTGGGTGCCCCGGACAATGGAGTCATCCACAAACAGCAGCTTCTTGTCACGGATCAGCTCGTCCACCGGGATCTGCTTCATTTTGGCCACCATGTTCCGCTCCGACTGATTGGAGGGCATAAAGCTTCTGGGCCAGGTGGGGGTATATTTGATAAAGGGTCTGGCAAAGGGTACGCCGCTTTCGTTGGCATAGCCAATGGCGTGGGGGGTGCCGGAGTCCGGCACGCCGCCTACATAGTCAATGTCCTGGGCAATGCCGTTTTCTTTGTCCGCCTTGGCCATAATGCGGCCGTTGCGGTAGCGCATGACCTCCACATTCTTCCCCTCGTAGCAGGAGGTGGGGTAGCCGTAGTAAGACCACAGGAACGCACAGATCTTTTTCTTTTTCCGGGGCTCCAGCAGAACGGTCTCCCCCTCCGGGGTCAGCTCCACCACCTCGCCGGGGCCAAGCTCCCGGTAGAATTCATAGCCCAACTTTTCACCGGCGTAGTCCTCAAAGGTCACGCAGAAGCCTTCCTCGTTCTTTTCCAGGATGATGGGAATTCTGCCCAGCTTGTCCCGGGCGGCGATCAAATGGCCGTCATCTTTCAGAATCAGGATGGAAGCCGTGCCCTCGATCATGTCCTGGGCAAAACGAATCCCTTCCGCAAAGGAGCTTTTCTGGTCGATCAAAGCAGAAATCAACTCGTTGGAGTTTACTCTGCCCCCGGACATGGCCTCAAAATGGCCGCCGCTAAAGGACAGATACTGGGAAAACAGGGTCTCCGCATTGTTGATGATGCCGATGGTGCAAATGGCATAGGTACCCAGGTTGGACCGGATCAGCAGAGGCTGAGGGTCAGTATCGGAAATACAACCAATGGCACTGGTGCCCTTCATATCGTTCAGAATGCCGTCAAATTTGGTACGGAAGGGAGAATTTTCAATATTGTGAATTTCCCGCTGGAGACCCAGCTGGGGATCGTAGGCCGCCATGCCGCCCCGGCGGGTGCCCAGGTGGGAATGGTAGTCGGTGCCGAAGAATACATCTAAAATACAGTCTCTCTTGGAGACTGCGCCAAAGAAACCGCCCATGGAATTCCTCCTTTTATGCGTTCAGCTCTTGCTGCAAAGCTGCATCTTTTTCAAGGACTTTTCTGGCATCCGTTGCCCGCTTGGCATCCAGCTTCTGAGCCAGGCCCTCATCGGAAACCGCCAGGATCTGAGCCGCCAGCAGGGCTGCGTTGACACCGCCGTTAATGGCCACCGTGGCAACGGGAATGCCGGAGGGCATCTGTACGGTAGAGAGCAGCGCATCCATCCCGTCCAGCACCGGCCCCTTGCAGGGAATGCCGATAACCGGCAGGGTGGTGTTGGCCGCAATGGCACCGGCCAGATGGGCAGCCATGCCCGCCGCAGCGATCAGAACGCCAAAGTCCCTTTCCCGGGCACCCAGGGCAAAATCCCGGGCTTCCAGGGGCGTGCGATGGGCAGAAAAAATATGGGTTTCAAAGGGAACGCCCAGGTCTTTCAGCGTGTCCATCGTCTTCCGTAAAATTGGAAGATCACTGTCACTTCCCATGATAATTCCAACTTTTTTCATAATAACCTCCTTAAAAAGCACAAAAAGCCCACTTACCCTCCTAACATACAGGAACGCAAGCAAGCCCAGACGGTCGGCAAAAAATCTTCCCTTACTCCATGTGGTGCTCCACTGATCCGTCAGTCATAAGGGTTCTTATTGGATGCCCCAATTATACCACGTTGTCCCCGCTGCCGTCAAGGAAGCAGATACAACAGAATTTCCAAAAAAAGCTAAAAAACCATGTGAATCTTGACAATTCGATATTTTTTTACTTGTACATTCTCGTACAAAAAGCCGGGAACCCTGTTTTGTTCCCGGCTTTTGAATCTTTTAGCAGGCGACCAGCAGTTTCTTGTCCAGATTTCTGCTGCAAATGGCCCCATAAAGGGCCGTTCCCACCACCAGCAGCACCGCCAGCTCTCCGATGGCTACATACAAAGCATTCATCCAGAAGGACATTTCCCCGATATATGCCGTCAGCTCCCAGCCCACCAGCACCGCATTGGTCACGGCGGGCATCAGAAGCCCCAGCAGGGGCAGCTTGCAGACCTTCACATTCCGCAGTTCCCACATGGCAACCCCTGCCAGCAGCGTGGCCAGAGTCCCCACTACGGGGTCTAAGGGCAGGGTTCCGGCATAGGTCAGATTAAACAGCAGGCATCCCAGGCTCAGCCCCGGAATGGCCGCCGGGGTGAAAAAAGCCAGCACCATCATGGCTTCACTCAGCCGCATCTGAATAGCCCAGGTGGTGCTTCCGGGCAGCAGCAGATTTTGCATATGGGTCAGGGCTGCATACATGGCGGCAATCACAGCCGCCTGGGTCAAATAACGGGTTTTGGACATAATAACGCTCCTCAAAACAAAAAATGGGCGGACAGTTCCACCCACAGCAAAAAACAAAATGGACGCACACAAGCGCCCATCCAAAGAAAAACATGCGAAAATCACATATTTCAAATCCTAGTTTTATTTACCGACAGGATGGTTACGAACTGTCCTATGAAATTGTGGCTGTATTCTACCACGCCAAAGCCATTCTGTCAAGCTTTTTCCCTGCCCCGGAATTTTTCTATTGCTTTTTTTCAAATCATCCTGTATAATACATCCGTTATCCGGGTGTAGCGCAGTTGGTAGCGCGCCTGCTTTGGGAGTCTTACTGAGAGTGGACGACTAATTTGCCCTACCGGCGATTTTCCCTTGCGGCTCTAGCACTTTTCCCCTCGCCGCATTCCCCGTTTTGTGTGTCAAAGCCTGTTTGACCACAGTTTTGACCACAACAGCAGCAAACCCTTTTTCTGCTTCAATTTCATATCCGGGCTTAGCGAAGTTTGGTATCGCGCTTGGTTTGGGACCAAGAGACCGTGGGTTCAAATCCCGCAGCCCGGACCAAAATCCAGAATTTGTGTCATGCAAATTCTGGATTTTTCTTTGTTTATAGCATGAAATTTCTTATTTTTTCAATTCTTTTTACAACTGAATGTCTACTAGCTTTCCAATGCCCACGAAACAATTTTGAAAATATTTATTGTCCGCTGTATTTAAGAAATTTCAATGCGGCGATTCTCGATACAAGAAGCGAAAAACAAGCTCAGCAAAAACTCTTGTGCCCTCGGTCTCTTGGTAAGTTCCATCATGGTTATTTCCTTCAAAAGGTTAGGGTTGGTATTCCATGCTCTTTCTGACATTCGACGAATTTCTGCGTCTATCGCCCCGCAGCTACATCCTAATTTCTCAGCAATCGGAAGATAAATCTCTTTTTGTATCGCAGTTATATGATATTCGTCATCTGCAATACAATGCAATGCTTGTAGAATGATATAGTATCCTTGCCAATATGGTAGGAGTCCCAATGCATTCAAAAGTTTCTCTGCTCTTTCTTCATCATAGATTCTTCTAAGGAAAATCGACGCTTTGGATTTATTTGGTGTAAGGTTGCAAGACACTTTTATGAAATCCTCCGATTCAATATTCTGAATTGGCTCTGCCGGTTTACTTTCTCGAAAAATCTCAATCGCACCTTTGCCTTGGACCTTTAATATAACATACTTTGCTTGTGATTTCGTTTCTGTCAACAATAACATCTCCACATCTAATTTTTATCTCATCACAATTTTAGCTGCATAATTCACTGTTGGCAAATACATTTGTGGATAGTATTCTGTCACGGTTTGGCCTAGATATTGAACGGCTACTTCCATAGAACAACGTCAAAATACCCCCTGACGGAGTAGATATTCGTCGGTACACAAGCGTTATGACCTCTGTATGGATGTTTACTGGGAAAAAACATCTTTGAGACACATATTTGCATTCAAGACATAATAAAATAGAACGGCCTGCAGCAGTTCAAGTAGATCTTGCTTGTCCGCTGCAAGCCATTTTCATTTATAAAAATTGGGGAATATGAATTCTTTTAAGTGAATATCTTCTATGCAGCTCACGCTATGTGGGAAATTAATATGCTTACAAGAATTACCATCACACACGTTATGACCAGCAGTACAACGCCCAGAATAAGTTGTTTGCCCTTTTTCTCGTTCCGGGGAGCATCGTAATAGAAACTACCTGGAACAGACACTTCGCTTTCGTCCATGGTTTCTGATTCTTCATCTTTGGAATTATACAGATTCAACATTGCCAGTGGATCTTGCTGTTGCATGATCCTGTCAACAAAATCTATAACATTCTCTACATCCTGCTCTGTGCATACCTGATACTCGCTTACATTGTGCGCCAGGGTATTTCTAGTCCGTCGCAGCCCTCGCAATTTTCGATAGTCCTGTGCCCAGTGAGGAATCGTTTTTTTGCCCTCAGAAAATTGACACTCCATATCCTCCAAATACTGCCTGATACCATCCCGACAGGAATACATATCCGAGCAAAGGCGTTCCAGGTGCTTGTATTCCTCAAAGAACTCATTGTCCAATTGCGTCATTATGTACCCCTCTTTTTCTTGCGGCATGGAATCGATACTCTGTCCACAGCTCCAAGACCATGGGCATGAAGCATAGTGCCAGATATCCAATGGCTGTTACGATACCAATTCCATTTAGGGGCCGCCAGATAATCCTTGGATTGTACCACATCTTACTGGCTCCCAAAATCACACCCATTGCGGTCAGGGTAATACAGCTGAACAGTGCGATTACAAACGCTCGGTCCCGGTTATCAAAGCGGTATATAGAGAAAGCCGTCCGGCCCCGGAGGAGACTGCCGCGGGAGCGCATGGAGTCGGATTCCAGGGCAAGGGCGGAGATCATCCAGGTAATCAGCATGGAGAATATCCGCAGACAATTGACAAGCCTCTGGAAGATATTTCCTTGATTGCTGCCCCGGCCAATGCCTTTTTGGGCGAGATTGATTCTTCCTGCCTCCTGGCCGATTCTGGGAAAGAGGCGCAATAGGATGGTGAGGAACAGGGACAGCAGTGGACTGACCTTTCCGAACAGGTACACCACCTTATCTGAAGACACCAGCCGGAACATAGCTTCCAGCCACATACAGAGCGTTGCGAACCGCAGGCCGATGACCAGGCCATAGACAAAGCTTTCCAGGGTCATGTTGTTACCGATGAAGTTCTTCTTCCAGACGGTTACACCGAAATGGTGGTAGGAACTATAGTACAGAGCGAAGGCCAGAATCAGCGGCAGCAGGCAGAGGTTGAAGATCACCGCCTGCTTACCACATCGCTTGACGCTGTAGGCAAAGGCGCAGACGTAGGCAATTGCCAGAAACACCGGGTGCTTGAAGCTGACGGCTCCATAGATGGCGGCAGCGAAGAAAATGAAATTTACCGCCGGATGGCAGGCTTCAAACCCCATCGTCATCCTCCATGCCGTATTGCAGCTTCACCCGGTCCAGCTTTTCCAGCAGTGCGGGACCAAACAGCACCATGGTCAGGGCGGTGCAGATGCCCTGACTGATATTCACCGGGAAGCCTGAGACGTAGAGGGGCCATGCCGTCTGGGCATTGATGATGGGCAGGGTCAGAAATACCGTGCAGGTATCCAGCAGCGGGCCCACAAACAGGACGCAGGCGAGGAAGCCGAAAATCGCCATGACCCAGCGCTTTTGTGGCAATCTGCCTTTCGCAAACAGGAAGCCCGCCAGCATTCCACCGGCCCCGTAGGCGAACATCTGCCAGGGGGTATAAGCTCCCTGACCAAAAAAGAAGTTACTTGCGAAGGCGGAGACAGCCCCCACCAGGAAGCCCGCCTCTGGGCCAAAGGCCATGCCGGAGAGCATAATAATGGCGAAAATCGCTTTGAAATTGGGAATGGGAATCACCACCCGTGCGGCCACGGCTAGTGCGGAGAGAACGGCGATCACCACCAGCTCCCGTGCCTGGGGCTTGCGGCTTTCAAAAGCCAGCAGGAACGGGATGATGATTTCGATAATCACCAGAGTGCTGGTCAGGTAATAGGCCCTGCCTGTCAGCCGGAGGCCGAAGTACAGTGTGGCAGGGATGATTAGGAGGAAAATCAGGAGCGTGGCAATGTGAGATTTTTTCATGTTGCTGCCTCCTTGTTTTCTTTATAGAGATTGATCACGTCCTCCGCAGTTACCGCACCGTCGAAGATATGGCGGCTCATGCGGTGGGTAGCGGTGGTGTAGAAGCTGTTGGAGCCGAAGAAGCGGCGGGGTGTGTCAGTTGTCAGGATTTGCCCATCGAAGAACATGCTGACCACATCCGCATACCGTGCGCAGAACTCCACATCGTGGGACACCATGACGATGGTGATACCCTGCTTTTTCAGGTCAGCCAGAATCCCGGCAAAGGTTTCCTTAAAGAAGCTGTCGATGCCCTTGGTAGGCTCGTCCAAAAGGAGCAGTCTGGGATTGGTCAGCAGTACTTTTGCCAGCGCCGCCCGCTGCTGTTCACCGCCGGAGAGGTCATAGGGGTGGCTGTCCAGAAGCTCCGTGATCTGGCAGAGCGCCGCAATGCTTTCAATGGAGGATTTGTCCCTGGTCATTTCGGAAAGGTCCTCCCGAACGGTCTTCTTCACAAACAGGCTCTTGGGGTCTTGAGGAAGCATGGCCAGACACCCATGAAATAGCTCTGAGGATTTGTACTTGTCCACAGGCTTTCCCAATAGCGTGACCTTGCCCCGGTAGGGGCGGCAAATGCCGGA
>CAKTPO010000027.1 GCA_934591845.1 uncultured Oscillospiraceae bacterium
TTTGAAAAGTGGGATTTTGGGGCCGATATATTTATTGAAAAGTCTTGAAAAATAAGCCGAAAAGATATTGAAAAGTTGGTTCGCAAAGAAAGAGAAGTCCGCTGGCTAGAGGGAGTAGAAAGCATAGTTATTGGAAAGTGCAATGGAAAAAGAATAGGGCGGTTATCGGATAAAAGCCCATCTATGTCATATTGCACAGAAATAAAAAGAAGTTCTAGGTAAAAAAGACGAATATTCGTTTCAACTGACGATTTCCGTTGCCTGTCTGGCGCAAAGGTGCTAAGCTAAAAACATAACGAGGAGGGGACTATTATGACAGAACTGGAAACCATGCAGCGGGCGAAAATGTATCTGGACAAGCTAGCCCAGGGGATCGACCCCATTTCGGGGCAAGAGATCCCTAATGATTCCGTGCTGAACAATGTTCGTTTGGCGAGGTGCTTTTTCTATGTTTCCGGGATATTGGATCAGGTCATTGCCAACGGCGGCAGGGTAATCTCGGGAGAGAAGAATTTCTATATCACCCAAGAGGAGATTTCCCGTTTGCAGCCTTCTCAGGAAGCACTTCGAATTACCCAGTTTGCAGATCGAATCACGGACGGGGTCCATGATCCGGCTAGGAAGCGGCTGAAGGCGACCACGATCACCAATTGGTTGATAGAAAAAGGCTTCCTGGAAAAGCGGGTTGACGAAGCCGGAAAATCCAAGCGGCTGCCAACGGCGGCAGGAGAGCAGCTGGGCCTGTCTGTCCGGGAGATGCAGGGGAAGGCCGGGCCTTTTCAGGCGGTGTACTATGGGACAAACGCACAGCGGTTCATTCTGGACCATCTGATGGACATCCTACGGGAAGAACAATAGCGCAATAGACAGGGAGTAAAATATGAGGCTGTTACCGGTACATTCAAATCGGCAAGCAGAAAATCCTTGGTGCGTTGAGTGAAGCAATTTTGAACGCTTTCGAATTTGACGATGACCATTGCCATGCGTTCTTTATGGATGACCGGTATTGGAGCGATTTCTGTGCCTATTATTCCGACGATATGGATGAGGGCTGCCGAATGTCCTACAAGATGCCACTTGGACGACTTGGACTGGAAAAAGGCGATAAATTTAAGTACTTGTTTGATTTTGGAGATGAATGGCGTTTTCAGTGCAGAGTGATGCAGGAATTGGAGGAGAAAACGAAGTATTTCCGTGTGATCAAAGCGGTTGGAGACCCGCCGGCGCAGTACCCGGGCTGGGATGACGAGGAGCTGTAGTCAGGAGCTGCGGGATAGACGGTTGTAATGCAGAATTATAGTGGACAAGATATTTGAAAAGGAAACGATCCCCGGCAGGCAAATGATGCTTGCCGGGGATCGTGCATTTTTGCGAATGACAGCGAAAAGCTTCCGCATTCTTTCCCACTGAACACAAACGCAAACAGCGGCTCTTTACAGATGGCGGCGAAGCAGCCGGTCGGTGCGGATTCTTCCGCTTTCTGATAAAACGAAAGAAAAGGGGGGGCATTACAAAGAAGAAAAACGGTTTACTATCAGTGTGCGCCCCACGATGCTCCTTGAAGTAGTTCGTAATGCTTGAAAAATGAAGCAACGGGAGTACAGCATGAGGGTGAGCGTTCATGCAATCATCGTGAAGAAAGATGATTCCTGATGGACTTTGCAAAGGAATTATGGTAAAATGATGGTATATAGTAGTATTTGATAAGCAAATCGGAAAGGAGTGGCTGGGATGGGAAACATTTATTTTACGTCTGATTTAGAAATACAGGTTTTGAAAGCAATAAAGGAAGCATACGACTGTGCGGATGTAAAAAATGACCTGGACAGAATCCGATGGACGATTCAATACGGGACGAACGGGCAGGCCGGATACCTTGATTGGGAAATGCGGCAAAAATATCCCATGATTGATTACATGCTGCAAGTAGCAGATCATTTTCCAGCCCAAGCGCATTCTCCAAGATATTGTGGGAAAAGTATGACTGCATCTCCCGAAAAATCAAACCTGGAGCAGGATTATTGGGGGATTCTCTGCGATACTGCGATGAAGAAGGGAATTAAGGAAACGCTGGAAGGGTGTATTGACCGTGTTGAAGATACTTCAATGGTTTACCAAGAAAAATGAAAATGGCGTAATAGTACGGATAAACCGAAGGGAAAAGGGTTGCAAATTTTTGTGGCCGTTATTCTGACTTTGATACCAGTTGCCGGTGTCCCATTCGCAATCAATGAGTGCTATAAAGCGGAAGCTGGATAATAGAAGAAGCCCGAGATAACGCTTATCGCAAGGTGAATGAAGAACTAATTTTGATGTATCAGCGTGTTGGGCAGTTTCTTTCGGAAAAATCGAAAGTAGCAAACTGAAGAAAACACAATGGAGGAAAAATAATGGCAAAGCTTGAGTATCAGGAAAAAGATGGCAAGGTGTTTTGCCCTTTAGTAAATAAATGGCTTGTTGCTAAGCCGGAGGAAAAAGTCAGGCAGAGGTATATTTGTACCCTTGTAAATGATTATGGCTACTCTTTAGACCAGATGGCACAGGAATTAAAAGTCAACAATTCGCAGCGTGGGCAAGGTAAGGCTCGTGCAGATATTGTTATCTGGAAAAGTAAGAAGGACAAAGACGATCGAAAAGCGGCTTTTATCGTTGTAGAGTGCAAAGCGGAAAATGTAAAAATCCGCGTGGAGGATTACTATCAAGGCTTTAATTATGCTGCTTGGGCACATGCCGATTTCTTTGTTACCACAAACGAGAAGGAAACTAAATTCTTTAATGTTGATCCGGCATTTCTCCCGCAAAAGCTGGAGGAAGTTGTAGCTATACCTACTGCCAAGGATGTCGATAACGCTAAGAAAATCAAGCAAATTAAAAACCAAACAAAGACGTTTACGCGCGAGGAATTCACAAAAACTTTGCAAGCTTGTCACAACATCATTCGTAATAATGACAAACTGTCTCCTGAAGCAGCATTTGATGAGATCAGCAAACTGCTTTTCATGAAGATCAGATATGAGCGTCAGCAAAGAGGCACAAAGGTATTTACCAAAGCCGAGTATCTGTCTCAGGCTGATAATTACGAAAAGAATGTGCGTCCCGGCTTGAAAGCGAGAGGCATTGACCAGCCATACATGCAAAACCTGTTCGACACCACAAAAATCGAATTCAAGGAAGACCATCTGTTCGAGGATAATGATGAAATCAAAATCAGAGAAAACAGTTTTGTTCAGATTTTGGAGAAACTCGAAAACTACAATCTATCTGATACGCAGGATGATGTAAAAGGCATTGCTTTTGAGCAATTCCTTGGAACAACCTTCCGTGGTGAACTTGGACAGTTCTTTACACCGAGAACGATTGTGGATTTTATGACGGAGATACTCGATCCTCAGGAAGGCGAAGTTATTTGCGATCCGACCTGTGGCTCCGGAGGATTTCTTATCAAGGCATTTGAATATGTGCGCGAGAAAATAGAAGCTGATGTCAGGTCACAGAAAGAAAAACTGAGAGCATCTCTTGAAGGAGATGACTTTGACAGAAAGCCTGAAAAAGAACAGATAGAAATCAGCGACAAAATTGATGAGATGCAAACGGCATTGAATACCGAACTCGATACATCTATCGAAGGAAGACGAATGTATCAGCTCTCCCGGAATTGTATTTATGGAACGGACGCAAATCCTCGTATGGCTCGAACGTCCAAAATGAATATGATTATGCACGGTGATGGTCACGGCGGTGTACATCATCACGATGGCCTGCTCAATGTCAACGGTATATTTGAGGAAAGATTTGATGTAATTCTGACAAATCCGCCATTCGGTCAGAACGTTGACCGTAATCAGCTTATCTCCGAGGCTGATCGCTTTACTGATGAGGAGACGAAGAGAAAATACAAGGCCAAATATGGGAAGGCCTATGATGAAGCTCTTAAGCAGGTTGATGACCACATCGGCAAGTCACTGCTTTCGCTTTATGATCTTGGCAGCGCGAGTACCCTCACGGAGGTTCTTTTTTATGGAGCGGTGTCTCCGTCTTCTCAAAAAAGGCGGACGTATGGGTATGGTTCTCCCGGAAGGTGTACTTAACAACAAAAATCTTGCCACAGTCAGAGAGTATTTTGAGGGGCGTGCAAAACTGATTCTTATATGTTCCATACCGCAGGATGTTTTTATGGCTGCCGGAGCAACTGTTAAACCGAGCCTTGTTTTCATGCGCAAATTTACTGCGGAAGAAGAAGTCGAATACGACAAATGCAAGAAAGAGGCGGCTATTGAGATTACGGCTCTGCATCAAACAGAGATAGATTCTTTGACAGGGACTATTGCTACTTGTGATGCTCAGACAGATTCCCTTAAGGATGCTCTTAAAGATGCACGAGACAGACTGAAAAAAGCCAAGAGGGACAAAAAGGACACTTCTGCTATCCAAGCGGACATTGATTCTATTCAACAGCAGCAAAAAAACAACAAAGATGCGAAGAAAGCAGCAGAAAAAGCACTAGCCTATTTGAAAAAGCTGATAGACGATGAAAGCAAGCCCGTTATAAAGAAAAAATTCGATTATGATATTCCAATCGCCAAGGTTGAAGATGCAGGAATTACTACAACGGGTGCGGCATCGGAAGGAAACCAACTTCCGACACTGGTAGAAGAATATCGGGATTACTGCGCTGCTGAAAAATTATGGAGCGTTAATAGTCTGCATTATGGATATATAGCGAAAGACGATAATTATTATCGCATTTTTGACGGTCAGGAGGTGAAAATCAATGCCTGATTTCACAGGATTATTGCAAACAACTCCTTTCTGCCGATTAGACAAATGGTATGTGGAATACTATTTAAACTCCAAAAACTTGGATTCAACATTCAAGATGCAAAAGCTTTCAACGCTTATCAAGCCTATTAAAAGGCGGATAAAGAAAGCAGAATACGATGGTACCCTTCCTGTGGTTTCCAAAATTGTCTTTAAGACTGGAGAAATAATATTTAGGAAAGAACGTAAAACAGGGATGGACTTATTATATGTCAAGAAGGGGGATTTACTTGTTTCAAGTATCAATTTTCATCAAGGTGCAGTTGCGTTAAATGATATTGGAGATTTCGTATGCTCAACGCACTACCAGACTTTCTCCATTGATACTGAAGCTGTAATGCCCGAATACTTGTTAAGCGTATTACGTTCTGCAAGATTTATCAGTATGGTGGCAGGTCTAAAGGCAAATGGAATTAAGAATGAATCTGGTTATGATTTCATAGGTGGATTTGAAATTCCGGTACCATCAATTCCAGAGCAACAGGAAATCCTCAAAGCATATCATGCTACCCTTGCCGAGGCTGATGACAACATTGAAAAGGGCAACAGCTTCAGTGATGGATTGCTATTTGATATTCAATCCGAGGTTTCTGATTTGAAGAAGCAGGAGAAGGATAATAGGTCAGGCACATCAATAATAGAAAAAGTCCCTTTTTCTGCTGTTTCACGATGGGAAGTGGCTTATATATTACGGGAGGGAAAGCTGGAAAATGTTTACAACAGTTTTAAGTACCCCGTGTATTCCATTTCGCAGTTACAGAAAGAATCGCTTTTTGGGCTATCTATAAAGGCTTCTACAACACAGGAAAAAGGCATGATTCCTATGATTAGAATGTCCAATATAGTCAACGGTGAGATTGATTGTTCTGGCATGAAGTATTTGCCATATAAATGTGCTGTTACAGATCAAGAGCCGGACAAGTGGTTGCTCCGTAAAGGCGATTTCTTAATTAACAGGACAAACAGTAAGGAGTTGGTTGGAAAGTCAGCAGTTTTCAATTTAGAAGGAGCTTTCACATATGCGTCCTATATTATCAGATATAGGTTTGATACATCTATCGTATTGCCGGAATATATAAACATCCTATTTATGCTGCCCATCGTCAGAATACAAATAGACACGGTAAGTAGGCAAACCGCAGGTCAGTGTAACATCAACAGCGATGAAATCGGAGCAATCAGAATTCCGGTTCCGTCAATCCCGGAACAGCAAGCTATTATTGATAAGTATTATTCCACGAAGGACGGCTCAAATACATACTTTGACAAGGCACACGAGTTAAGGGAAAAAGCTGCATCTGATTTTGAAAAGCGCATATTCTCTTAGATGACAACCTTATGATGAATGAACTTGTGGTGACAATATATGAACGATGATGAATTTATTAATGTCGGCAATAATCGATGTTCTTCATTGAATATAGTGCTGAAAAATGAGGGGATCCTCGGAGGTCCGCATTCTGCTAGATTCGACTATGATTTTAATGGCAGTGTTTTACACATTGGAATTGAGCAATGTATCGCAAGAACGATAAATGTATCGGCGGATTCGCCAATACCGATGAGCAATCTGTGGGGTTTCTACACCATAATGGAACGCTTACTTATGCTTCTTGACGGGCGATTTTATATCATAGAATCCGTTACTTTTACGGGAGATGCTTGCTCTGAAGCTAATTATTCTTCATATGCACAAGAGTGCCTGTCAAGAAGATTGTCGTACTGCAAAACTGATCCTGCTTATTGTTATTCTGACCATGTATTTCTGATGTATGACACGGTTATATCTCCTGAGTTGCTCTCAAAATGGATTCATTTGCAAGACGAATTGGATATTGTCCATCAAGTAGCCTTATACAATATAGCTGATACCGGGGTAACACACGATGTGAAATGCGCAAATTTAACTGAATGCCTTGAACCGATGGCAGAAATCATAGGCTTATATGACAGCTTTTTTCCGAGCTTGAAACCCGGCGAGAAAACAACAACATTGAAAATGTGTATTGATGCTGTCATCTCAAAATACGGGCAAGATATCTTTGCTGAAGAATACAACGCTAACAAAGGCAAATTTCTTCAAACTCTTGTCAATACAAGAAATCGCATCATGCACATTAAAAGGAATCAGCCGACAGAAAAATATTTGTCCGGCGCGGAATCAATTCTGTATTTGGTTAAACTCTGTCACCTTTACAGAGTGGTACTTCTTTCGCTGCTCGGAATCGACTATGCGCGATATCAAACAGTAGTCGTGAAATCTGTGGGTTTGTGGAGTTCTCGGAACGGTGTCCTAACCAACTTCATGAATACAATAAAATGAAAAAACGACCATGCACGAGCATTTCACTCTTACTTGGTTGTTCTTTAAGTTGTCCCGCTTGAAGAAGGTCGAATCAAATGTAAGCGTCAAACCATCCCGCGACGTGCATCTGCACTCGCAATATGTGCCAATACTACCGTATAGTAGCAGATCGTATATGCAACTTGCAGATACTATCCGAGATACGGGGGTGTTTTCATGGCAAGAGAGCCGCAAACGCTCAACGAACAGAAAAAATGGCACTGTGGGCAGAACGAGTCGAGGCGTGCAGGAGCAGTGGGCGGATGGTAAAAGACTGGTGCAAGGAAAAAGTGAATCGTGAAAACCGCCATGGTGCGTACTGATTTTGTCAGGCGTACCATGGCGGTGTTTGTCATTTTTCACGAAAATAAAATATTTTCCGAAGCGTGTAAAAAAACAGCCTGTTTCGATGGCTACTTAAGTGAGGGGCTTTGTACAGAATTTACGAAAAGCAAAAAAATTTCAGACTGACCTTTACTTTTTCCCTTTCTGGATGCCTGCCACTTGAGGGGGATTTTAGGCAGCTTCTACGAAAACGAAAATATTTTGCCTCAATGAAAAAGTTTGTGTGTTTGTATGCTCCGAAGGGCTGGTAGTGCGGCAACAAAACCCAGAGTATTGATTACCGCACCAAGAAAAACGCCCCGTTGGAGGAACATGGATGGGTCATGTACCCGGACCCCAGTATTCCGACCATTGTTCCAGACGCTCTTTTCCAACGTTCAAAGCCCGTATCCAATCGTGGAGGTTCCTGGCCGGTGGGGCAAATCAAAAACGAATGACACAGAGAATTTGGCCTGTCCCCGTCGGAATATCCGTGGGAAATGGAGAATAGGGTAGTGCTGAGGTGAAGATGTATGTTTGCAAGCGTCTGGCTGCTGCTCAGTGGCCTGTTCTACTCCCTGCAGCTCCACTCCGGCTCTTTCCCCAAGCCTTTGACCTCCGAGGAAGAACGCCACTACTTAGAACGGGCCGCCCAAGGGGACCTGGAGGCCAGAAACATCCTGGTGGAACGGAATCTGCGGTTGGTGGCTCATGTGATGAAGAAATACTACGCCCAAACCGCCGACCAGGAGGACCTGATTTCCATTGGGACTATTGGGCTGATCAAGGGGGTCTCCACCTTTGATGCCTCCAAGGGGGCCAGGCTGGCGACCTATGCGGCCCGGTGTGTGGAGAATGAGATCCTCATGTACTTTCGCTCCCAGCGGAAAAGTGCCCAAGACGTGTCGCTGTCGGATTACATTGAAACCGGGGCGGAGGGTGCGCCGCTGGAACTGATGGATGTACTCAGTGAGGACTGCGATTTATTGGAGGAGGTCAGCGGGCGGGAAACGGTGGTGGAGCTGCGGCGGGCGGTGGAGCGGTGCCTGAGTGAGCAGGAGCGGCAGGTGGTGGTGCTTCGTTATGGCCTTGGCGGGGAAGCACCCCTGCGGCAGCGCCAGGTGGCAGAGCGGCTGGGCATCAGCCGGAGCTACATCTCCCGCATCGAAAAGCGGGCCTTGGGAAAACTCCGGGCAGAGCTGGAATAAAGAGTACCCCCACCTGAAAATCGGGTGGGGGTGTGTTATAATGGAAGCACAACGGAATATACGGGGCGGCTTGCGCTGTGCGTGTGAAAACAATTCCCATGCAAGTTTTATAAATGAACGTGACGCAACAGCCCAAACCGGTAGTAGATAAGTGAAGGCCCTTCAAATACACACAAGGGAGGTACATCCATGGATGACAGCCAGATCGTAGACTTATACTGGAAACGTCAAGGAAACGCTGTATCACAGACCAAGGAGAAATACGGGCGATATCTATTTTCCATAGCAAATCATATTTTGCAGCAATATGAGGATTCCGAGGAATGTGTCAATGACACCCTTTATGGGGCCTGGAAATCGATTCCACCCCATAGACCTACGGTTTTATCCACTTATCTCGGGAAAATCACACGCCGTCTGGCATTGAAAAAACATCGAGAAAAAACCGCTCAAAAAAGAGGCGGCATGGAGGCGGATCTGTCACTGGAAGAATTAGCCGATTGTATTCCGGCAGGACGAACCATCGATGGGCAGCTGGATGATCGGGAACTGACACAGATTCTGAATCGCTTTTTATCTGAGTTGCCGGTGCAGCAGCGGAGAGCTTTTGTGTGCCGTTATTGGTATTGTGAATCCATTGCGGAAATTTCTCAAAGATTTTCTTGGAGTGAAAGCAAAACCAAAATGTTACTTCTGCGGACAAGGGAGAGGCTGAGACAATGCCTTAAAAAGGAGGGGATTTTCGTATGAGCGCGATTCGTTTACAGGATGCCATTGGTGAAATTCAGGATTCGTTTCTTTTAGAAGCGTACACGGAAGCGAACCAGAAAAAACCGAAAAAATGGTTGGCACCGCTGCTTGTGGCGGCCATCCTTGCGTTGGGGCTGGTGGCTTGCACACCGATGCTTTTTAACAGCATTTCCGGCGATGACCTGTCTCTGAAAGCAGACTATGTGGGAAACGGTATTGTAGAAATTACCGTTGAAAACAGATCCGCAAAGGTTCTGAACTTCCAGCCCAAGCTAAAGCTGGAACGGTGGTCAGACGGTGAAGAAATACCCGCCAAGGGAAAGGTCACGTTCCGAAATACACAAATCGCCCCCAAAAGCAGCGGTGTAATGACCGTTGATCTTTCCAAGGCTTACGATCTTAACGAATTAGAGACACCGCTTCTCAATGACTGGTACTATTTTCTTCTGACAAATAACAATTTCTATTTCGGGCAGGACTGGATATGCACCGTTTATTTCTGGGAGCAGGATCGCATGGCGGCGCCCGTCTATCCGGTGCAGCCCAGTCCCGCAGAGGCAGATCCGGAGCTTGCCCGGAGCGTCGCCCCTGATTTGCGTTCTTTCTTTGAAGAATCCATCCTTACAGATAAAGAAAAACGGGCAGAAGTCACCATGGCTTATTATGAGCGTTGCGCAGAGTTGATCCGCACATCCGGGAAGACGGTCATTCGTCCTGTGTCACCGGCACCGACTTTCTTGACTGCTGATTTTCCGGCAGGAACCGTTCTGGATAGAAATCTTCCGGAGAATACGCAATACCAGCTGATTGGACTGAAAGTTGCATCCACAGATAGCTACGCATTCCCTGTGGGGGCTTCCTGGGAGGATACGGCCTATATTTTCAGCATCATTGTACCCCAAAAGGCAGCAGACCTTTCCGAGGCCACGGGAGACGAAATACAGGTAACCTATGTGATGGCGTATGATTCTGACCAGGCAGCCCAGCCGGATGCCTACACGCTGATACACGGGCAACTTGTGCCACTTTCCGAACTGCTTCCGGAGATGGTTTATCAGGACAAGCAGTATACGGCCTTTAATGTGACCGAATATTTCTTTACAGACCTGGACACGCATATTGGGGCATTCCGGCAGCACAGGACAGATTTGTTCTTTAATGAAGATGTTCTGGAACGGATCCACAACGGTTATGCGTATCTCCGGGAAGCGGTAAAGGAAATGTATCTGTACGAATGAGCGTAGAATGATTGCTGAGAGGTGGTAAATATATATCCTGCAATACCCTCGCGTTTGAGAACATATGAGGGGATGATGTCAATTGAGACGTGGAAGATTTTCTGAGATGTAGTGCATGATAAAACCGCCGTCCCGATTTGGTCGGGGCGGCGGTTTTCGGAGTTTCCTCAGGAAATCGTAAAGCTGTTATTTGCCACAGGGGAGCCGTTGAAGTAGACGGTGATGGAGTAGTTGCCGGCTTCGGTGGGGGCTTTGGGGAGGTTCAGTTCGCCCAGCTGGTAGTTGCCGTCGAAGAACAGGTCGTACATGTCTGCGGTCTCCGAGGAGATCAGGCTGGGGATGGGGTTGCCGTCGCCGTCCCGGTAGACGTACATCACGTCAATGTCCTCATGCTGGAGGTAGAACTTGACGGTGGCTTCCAGAACCATGGAAATGCCGTCACCGGACTTGAAGGAAGTGGTAAATTCGTCAGAATTGATGTTGTCCGTCAGCCAGGTGCCGCTGGGGGTCTTTAGCAGCTTGGAGGTGATTTTGTCTCCGGTCAGACCCTGGGCGGAGAAGGTGGGGGGTGTGGCGGTGGTATAACTCTTGGTGCCGCCAAAGATGGAGGTGTCATCAGCCAGCTGCAAGGTCAGATTATAGGTGGTCTCCGGGATTTTCGGGGTGATGGTGCCGGAGGCGGTGCTGCATTTGATGACGCTGGAAGAAGTGGAGTTATTCAGGGCGTACATGAGCAGCCATCCATCTGCCGGGGCTTTGCCGTCAAAGTTCCAGCTGACATCCAGGCCCCCTTCGTCATTTTCCGTGATCTCAAAGTCGGTAATGGTAATGGGGTTGGCGGAGATGGTCAGCCGGGTGGGCTGGGTCATTCCGGCGGGGGTGACTTCCACGGTGTAGGACTTTTCGTTGCTGGTGTTCCGGAAGGTGGCAATGGTGCCCTCTACGGTCTGGGTCTCGTCATAATCGTCGGAATAGCACCGGACGGTCCAGCTGTCAACCGGAGTGGCGGGGCCGTCCCAACCAATGGTCAGGTCGCCGCCCAGACGGGAGATCACATCCAGATTGTTGGCGGAAATCAGGCTCAGCACCGTGTATTTGATGGAAGTCTGGCCCACCAGCTGAGAACTGTCAGAGGCGGTCAGACGGATGGTATACTCCTTGCCCACCCGCAGACCTTTTAGCGTCACAGAATGGCCGGTGAAGTTCTGCATGATGTTGTCTTCCCCCTCGCAGGCGGCGGAGACCACCCAACCCTCCGGCTCATGGCCGGTAACGGTCAGGCTCAGCAGCACACTGCCCTCGTCCTGGCCGGTGACGGCGGTCATGGAGACGATCTCCGTCTGGCCTTCGGTGGTGTACACATCGGAGATCTGCCCGGTGAGTTTGTGCAGACCCTCCACATTTACCAGAATGTTGTAAAGGGCATCGGGACTCAGGCCGGTGAATACCGCCTTGCCGTCGGAAACCGGGGCGGTCAGCACATTTCCGTAGGCATCGGTGCAGGTGACGGTCAGCAGACTGTCGGCTACATCCGTATCCAGGGAAACCGTCAGCTCATTCTGGGAGCCGGTGACGGAAATGCCGTTAATGTGAAGCAGATAGAAGTTTTTATAGAACCAATTGGTGAACAGGCCTACGCCGATGGCGAGAACCAGCAGCACGGAGATCACCAGTGGGGCCTTGCTCCGGCGGTTCTTTTCCACATCCACAGGGGTAACGTTCTGCATGACGGGCTTGCGGACGGGATGGGGCCGCATTTCCGGGTATCTGGGGGCTTGCAGCAGATCCTTGACAGAATCCAGCTCGCTGTCCAAATCGAAATTGTCTTCGGTTTTGGGAGCAATCACCGGGAACACCACATCATCCTCCGGCTCCTGGGTCACGGCCACACCGGCGGGGGCAAAGCGGACAGTGCCCTGATCCAGCACGTTTGGGTCCGGCTGGGGGGAGACCGTTTCGTGGAACTCCATGCGAATGGTGGAATCGGAGACGGGGGTCTGGGGGGCCGGGTCTTCCGGAATGGACCAGTCCATCTCCGGCACCGGGGGTTCCTCAGCGGTTCCATCATCCAAAGGAAGGTCTGCTTCCACGGGTTCCTCGGGAACCTGAGGGGGCGCAGCGGTTTCGGCCACTTCCGGGGCATCCGGGGTTTCGGGCGTTTCCGGTTCCTGCACTGTTTCGGTGTTCTGGGCTTCTTCCGGGGTTTCCGCCGGAGCCTCCGCGGGGGCCACAGGGGCCTGGGGGACTTGGGGGGCCAGGGGCGCAATAGGCGTATCCGAGGGAGCGGCGGTTTGCAGATACTCGGCCAGTGCCGTTCCCATCTCCGCCGGGTCGGCATACCGGTCTTCCTGCCGGGGAGAAAGGGCCTTTAGAATGATGTTCGTCATGGCCTCGTCGGCATAGGCGGGGGCATCTAGGGGCCGTTCCGGATCCTCGGGCAGCTGGGGCAGGGTGCCACCGTTGTAAATCCTGTAGAGGATCATGCCCAGGGCGTAGGTATCCACCGTCAGATTCAGGGTGGCCATAGGGTCCCGGGTTTCCGGGGCAGAGTAGGGGGATAAGTATTTCTCCGGCATGGAGGTATAGTCCAGGAACTTGGTGGATACAAAGCCCAGATCGCCAATGCGGCAGTGGCCGGTTTCATCCAAAAAGACGTTGGTGGGCTTGAGATCCACATACAGGTGCCCGGCCCGGCGGCACAGAGAAAGGGCACCGCAAAGGTCCAGAGCCATGTTTACCGCCTGCAAATGGGTCACGGCAGTGCGGCGCAGGGCCTTTTCCAAAGACCTGCTGTATTTTCCCACCAGGTACACATGGTAGCCCAGGCGGTTCTTTTTCATAGGAGAGACCTGCCAGCCTTCATAGGCCTGGAATCCGTCCAGGGCGGCCATGCTTTGCAGAAACTCCGCCTCAGCCCCGGCTTCCTCTGCCTGCTGGCGGAAATAATCCAGGGCGGCGGCAGGGTCTTTGTAGGCCCCCGTTACCAGCAGGGCATCCAGCTGGGTCTGGGAAGGGGGGACGGACAGAATTTTGACAATATATTTTTGATCGGAACCCTCTTTCATGGCAGGGCAACAGCAGGCCCCGGGCCGGTTGCTCATAGGCGCACCCAGGGCAAAGCCGTCCAAAAGAGGAGAAACCAAATTGGAATCAGACATAAAATTCGCCTCCTTAACCCTCATATCATAAGATAAAATTGTGAAAAAATCAACATTCTTTTTGCAATTTGGAAAAAAGAAAGAACGCTTTTGAATGTTTTGAAATTTTTAAGGACCGGGTGATGATTATTTACACAAAGGCACTTGTTTTCCAAAAGGAAAAGTGGTATAATTCGTCAATAAAAGAGAGATTATATCTGAGGGAGACGGCACCACAGACCTATGGTGGTATTTTTCTCCCGTAAGGAGGAATTGACCATGAATCGGATCACTTGCGAGGTTTGCGGCACCGCTTTTCAGGATACAGCGTCCTGCTGCCCCATCTGCGGCTGGCGGCCGGACGGTACACAGACAGACCCTGGGGTAGACCCTGCGGAATTGGAGGGCATCAATATGGACGAGATTACCAGAGACCTGAACGCCGACAGCACAAAGAAAAGACCGGGAGCCGGTCGACGGGTCTTCGACTTTGACGAGGCAAACCGTGACCGTGCCGCTTCCGTCAGCGCCGAAGACGACGATACCGATTACTATTCCTCCGCACCTGATGACGAGGAACCCCAGAAGACCAATACGGGCCTGGTGGTGGTACTGGTGATTTTCATTGCCCTGGTGCTGCTGGCCACGGCATTCCTGGCCTTTAAGTTCCTGCTGCCCGGGAAAAAGGCAGAGGACAAAAAGGAAACGACCACCCCAACGGTGATGGCCGAGACCATTGAAACCGTGGCAACGGAAACCACCGAGGCTCCTACCGTTCCCTGCACCGGCCTTGCCATGCCCAGCGGCGTGGAGAACCTGACCAGCGTCGGTCAGATGTGGCTGCTGCATGTGGTAGTCACCCCGGAGGATACCACCGATACCCTGACCTACAGCTCTGAGGATGAAAGTGTGGTCACCGTCAATTCCGACGGCTGCCTGACGGCGGTGGGCAACGGCACCACCAACGTGGTCATTACCTGCGGCGACCAGACCCTCAAGTGCCCGGTAACGGTGGCCATTGAGGAGACCAAGCCCACAGAAGCCCCCACGGAAGCACCCACCGAGGCGGCGACCGAGGCCACTTCTTCCGGAAACACCACCTTGAAGCTGAAAAAGACCGACATCACCTTCGGCAAGCTGGGTGTTTACACCACCTTGGAACTGGACTGCGACTTGAAGCCTGAGGACGTTACCTGGTCCACCAGTGATTCCAGCATTGCCATGGTACGCAACGGCGTTGTCACCGCCATGGGCCGGGGCGTTGCAAAAGTCACCGCCAAGTACGACGGCCAGAGTGTCAGCTGCGTGGTGCGGGTCAAGTACTAAGCCTTAGGGAAACTCTGAATAAATCGTCTGCGGCTGGGAAGCGGATCTTTTGTCCCCATGCTGCGGTATCCAATGTGGGAAATACACAAAGTATTCCTCCACATTGGATACCTTGCCTGGAAACAAAATCTCTCGCTTCCAGCTCTTGCCAATTTAATCAGAGCTTCCCTTAGAATAAATAATAAACGCAGCGATGGTCAGCCCGTCGCTGCGTTTTTGCGCTTATTCCCCGCAGTCCCGGAAAGCGGCTTTCCGGAAGAAAAAGGTGATGCACCAGAGCCCCGCAAAGCCTACCAGGGTATAGAGAATGCGGCTTAAAAGGCTTCCCGTTCCACCAAACAGCCAGGCCACCAAATCAAACTGAAAAAGCCCTACCAGCCCCCAGTTGATGCAACCTACCACCGCTAAAATCAGTGCGACCATATCCATATTCGCTTCCTCCTTTGGTTTCATAGTTTCCCTTACAGTCTTTCCATGTTTCCTGGGAAATATGTGCCACAGGGCTTCGCAAATCGAATCAAAAGCAGCCCGGGGATGGGATTCCCGGGCTGCTTGAAACAGATGCCTGTATTCCGGCAGGATATAGCCGTAGAGAATATCGCTTTTCTCCGTAAAAATCCGGTATACGTCATCTGCCTTTACACCCAATCTGGCAGCAACGTTTTCAATGCAAAACACCGCGAATTCCAGTTCATCTTGATTCTGAATATGCTTTTCCGGCATGATCGGCACCCCTGTCTTAAAAGTATTCGGTTTTATTGCTTTTATTTTACTCTAAGAAAAGCCCAAAATCAACCGTGAGAAGCTGGGGGCCGAAACGCAAGATTGCTTTTTTCAAAAGAATCCGCTATAATGGGAAAAAAGCCAAAAGGAGACATGAATCCTATGACCACTCTTTATGAAGGTGCCTTTGCCAAGGTGAATTTGACCCTGGATGTTCTGGGGAAGCGGGAGGACGGTTACCATGATCTGCGCAGTGTCATGCAGACCGTGTCCATCCGGGACGATGTGGAGATCGACGTGGGAACGGAAAAGCCCTGGGTGCTGACCTGCTCCCGGGAGGATATTCCCTGCGGGCCGGAAAATCTGGCCTGGAAGGCGGCGGAGGTTTACTGCAATGCCATGCACGTAGACCCCAAAGGTCTGGCCATTCGCATTACCAAGCGCATTCCCTCTGGGGCAGGCCTGGGCGGTGGCAGCGCGGATGCAGCGGCAGTGCTGCGGGCACTGAACCGGCATTTTGGAGAGCCCCTTTCTATTTTCGCTCTGGCGGAGTTGGGCGCCCAGGTGGGCAGTGACGTGCCGTTCTGCGTGGTAGGCGGTACGGCCATGGTTGAGGGCCGGGGGGAGCGTCTGCGGAAGCTGCCGGACCTGCCGGACTGCGTGTTTGTGGTGTGCAAGCCGGAGTTTTCCGTGTCCACCCCAGAGCTGTATCAGAAAATCGACACCGTGGCCATTGCTCACCATCCGGACAACCGGGCGATGGAAACGGCCCTCCTGGCAGGAGACCTGAACCAGGTCGCCCAAAATGTGTACAATGTCTTTGACCCTGTGGTCACGGAGAGTCATTTGGAGCTGAACTATATCAAGTCCATTTGCAATAGCTATGGGGCCTTGTGCCAGCAGATGACCGGCTCCGGCAGTGCGGTGTTTGCCATGATGCCGAGCTTTGAGTACGGTGCGGTGGTGTGCAACATGCTCCAGGAAAATTATCCTCAGATTTTCATGGCAAAACCGGTATAAACGTATAAAATTTCCAAACACCGTCCAGACTTACCATATTATTGTCTGGACGGTGTTCTTTATGAAAAAACTCTTTGGATGTTTGCTGTTGACGACGGTTTGTTTCCTGATGGGAACATTGGCGGCGGAAAAGCTGGTTTTGGAGCGGGATGTGGTGCGGTTGCATGTGGTGGCGGCTTCGGACAGTCCTAAGGATCAGGCCAGAAAGCTGGAAGTCCGGGATGCGGTGTGCAAGGCCCTGGAAGAGGTATCCCGGGAGGGACTGCGGCAGGCCCTGCCCGCTTTGCAGACTGTGGCGGAGAGAACCCTGGAAGAAAGCGGACAAAAGGAGCCGGTGAAAGTCCTGTTTGGAAAAGAGTCTTTTGAGACCCGGCAGGGGGAAGATGGGGCGTTGCCTGCGGGGACTTATCATACCCTCCGGGTGATCATCGGAGAGGGCCAGGGCCACAACTGGTGGGGCGTGGTGTTCCCCAGGCTGTGCTACGGTTCTTCCATGGAAACCTGGGCAGGGGAACAGGGAACGGTCCGGTTTTATGCCCTGGAAAAGCTTGGTCAGGCGGAAACCTGGGTCACGGAGAAAATGTCCAAATTATTGGACCGATAGACGGGTACCATTTATTCAGAGTTTCCTTAGAGAAAGGAGTAAGAGAAATGCTGCGGCTGCTGTTGGGTACGGACTGGAAGGTCCTGCGGAAAACCATATTGCAAGAGCTGAAAGCGGATGTGGACAAGGAGTTGGAGGGTCGGGTGCTGCTGGTGCCGGAACTTATCAGCCACGAGATGGAGCGGGCCCTTTGCGCCTATGCCGGGGACCGGGCCAGCCGCTTTGCGGAGGTGCTGTCTTTTAGCCGCCTGTGCCGTAGTGTGGCGGAAAGTGTGGGCTGTGCGGGGCAGGTATGCTTGGATGGCGGTGGCCGGGTAGTGGCCATGGCAGCCAGTACCAGGCAGTTGGCCAGCCGCCTGAAAGCCTATGCCGCCGTGGAAAGCAAGCCGGAGTTTCTGAAAGAACTGGTGGATGCGGTGGACGAGTTCAAGCGCTGCTGCATTACCCCGGAGGATTTGAAGCAGGCTTCCCAGGCTTCTACCGGCAGCTTTGCCCAGAAATTAGAGGAGCTTTCCACCGTGATGGAAGCCTATGATGGCCTGTGTGCCCAGGGCAAGCGAGACCCCAGAGACCAGATGAGCTGGCTTTTGGAGCGGTTGGAGGACTGCGATTACGGGGAGCAGCATGTATTTTACATAGACGGTTTTCCGGACTTTACCCGGCAGAATATGGCCATTTTGGAGCATTTGATTTGTACAAGCCCCATGGTCACCGTGGCCCTCAACTGTGACCGGGTGGATTCGGAGCTTCTGGCTTTTGAAAAGCCGGGGCAGACGGCAGGAGAACTTTTGCGGATGGCCAAACGCCGGGGGGTTCCGGTGCGGGTGGAGACCGCCGAGGGGGAGGATACCCCTTTGTCCCAGGTGGGAAAGCGGCTGTTTCAGGGCGGTATCCCCCGGGGCTTTGCCCGGGATGTATTGGGTACTGTCCGGGCAGACGGCATCTGGCAGGAGGTTTTGGCGGCGGCCCAGCAGGCGGAAAAGCTGGTGCGCCAGGGGGCAAGGTATCGGGACATCACCCTGGTGGTCACGGACCTGGCGGCCTATATGGGCCCTGTGGGCCTGATTTTCCGGCGGATGGGCATCCCGCTGTACCAGGCGGGGACGGAGGACATTTTGCAAAAAAGTGTCATCGCTACCGTCCTGGCGGCGGTGGAAGCCTCCTTTGAGTTGGAGCCGAAAGCCATGCAGAAGTATCTCCGCTCGGCCCTGTCCCCCCTGACACCCGATGAATGTGACCGGGTGGAAAACTATGCCTATTTGTGGAGCATTCGGGGAAAATACTGGCTTTCTCCCTGGGAAAAGCACCCCCAGGGCCTGCAAAAAGAGCTGGAAGGGAGAGAAAGAAGTCCGGAAGACCAGGCCCTTTTGCAAGAACTCAATGAGTTACGTGCCCGGGTGGCGGAACCTTTGGAACGGCTGCGGCGGGGCATGGAGAACGGGAAAAATCTATCTGCCCAGGTGTTGGCCCTCTACCGCTTTTTAGAGGAGCTCCAGATGGGCCCCCGGCTTCAAGCTTTGGCAGAGGAGATGGATGCACGGGGCGAAAACCGGGAGGCCCAGATCCTCAACCAG
Organism: uncultured Oscillospiraceae bacterium; assembly: GCA_934591845.1. Taxonomy (GTDB): domain Bacteria; phylum Bacillota; class Clostridia; order Oscillospirales; family Oscillospiraceae; genus Faecousia. The sequence continues at coordinate 19,067 of CAKTPO010000027.1, forward strand.
CTTTGGGAAATCCTGGTGTCGGCCTTGGAGCAGATGTACGATGTGCTGGGCAGCACCCACTGGGAGCCGGAACTCTTTTTGCGGCTGCTGCGGCTGCTGCTGAGTCAGTATGATGTGGGCACCATCCCGCCGGTGCTGGATGCGGTGCAGATGGGTACGGTTTCTGCCCTGCGGTGCCATGAGGGCCGGTATCTGCTGCTACTGGGGGCCAAGGAGGGTGCCTTGCCCAACTACTCCGGCTCCAAGGGCGTTTTGACGGACCAGGAGCGGGTGGCCCTGCGAAAGCTGGGGGTACCCCTGACCGGCGGCGCGTTGGAGGGCATTCAGGAGGAATTCGCGGAGATTTACGGGGTTTTCTCCGGTGTCCGGGATGGCATTTGGGTGTTCTGCGGCGATGAGCAGCCCTCTTATCTGCTGAAACGTTTGGAGGAAATGGCGGGAACTTCTAAGACGGCGGAGGAGGGCCTGGAATTTGCCGGGGCCAATCCCCGGGAGGCGGGAACCTGGCTTGCCCGCTGGGATCAGGATCTGGCGGCCCAGTCCCTGGGGGCGGCGGAAAGCTATTTCGATACGGTGGAACGCCGAAGCCACAGTCTGGGTACCGTCCGGCGGGAGAGTCTGGAAGGACTGTACGGGAAAACATTACGGCTGTCTGCCTCCCAGGTGGATACCCAGGGGGAGTGTCGGCTGCTGTATTTCCTCAAATACGGCCTGAAAGCCAAGGAGCGCAAGCCCGCCCAAATCGACCCGGCGGAGTTCGGTACCTTTGTCCACAGTGTTTTGGAGGACACGGTGCGGCAGGTCACGGCCCTGGGGGGCTTTCAACAGGTGAGCCTGGAAAAGACCCAGGAAATTGCCGGGGAACTGTCCCGGCAGTACCGGCAGGAACGTCTGCGGGTTCTGGATTCCCAGCGGGTCAAGCGGATTTTGGAGCGCAACCAGCAGGAATTGCAGCTGATCGTGGAAGAACTGTGGCAGGAGCTTCACAACGGGGCGTTCCTGCCTGTGGGCGTGGAGGTGGCGTTCGGGCCGGAGGGGGAACTGCCTTGGATTTCCATTCCCAATGATTCCATGCCTGCGGTGCTGCAAGGGAAAATTGACCGGGTGGATCTGTGGAAAGGCCCAGGCAGCCCCTATTTCCGGGTGGTGGATTACAAAACCGGCAGAAAGAGCTTTGACCTTACCGATGTGACCCAGGGCGTGGGCATGCAGATGCTCATTTATCTGTTCGCTCTGGAACAGGGGGGCGGGGACTTTTTTGAAAGCAAGAGTTTCAGTGCAGGTGTGGAATATTTTCCTGCCAGAGTACCCTATGTGAGCCTGAAAAGTGCATCGGATGAAAAGACCCTCCGGGAGAAACGGCAGGAGCAGTGGCAGCGCAGCGGCCTGATTTTAAGTGACCAGGATGTGCGGGAGGCCATGGAGCCGGAAAACGGCCAGAGAAAGGTCATGGCCAAAATGTACCAGGCGGACCGGCAGCAGATGAACCATCTGCGAACCTTTGTATTTGAACGTCTGAAACAATGCGTAGAGGACGTGGCTTCCGGCTGCGTGGAGCCAAACCCCTATATTCGCAGGAATATTTTTGACCCCTGCCAGTATTGTCCCTACAAAGCCTTGTGCCAGGCAGAGGACAAGCGGGACTTTAAGGGGATTTCTCAACAGGAATTCTGGGAAACGGTGGAAAAGGAGGAGGACCATGGCTGAAAAACTGACACCGGAACAAAAACTGGCGGTAGAAAACCGGGGCGGTGATCTGCTGGTCAGCGCAGCGGCTGGCTCCGGAAAAACCAAGGTTTTGGTGGACCGGCTGCTGTCCTACCTAACAGACCCCCAGGACCCGGCGGATTTGGATCAGTTCCTGATCATCACCTATACCCGGGCGGCGGCGGGGGAGCTGCGGATGAAAATCGCCTCCAAGCTTACAGAGCGCATTGCCCAGGACCCGGAGAACCGGCACTTGCAGCGGCAGCTGCAACGGCTGTACTTAACAAAAATATCCACCGTCCACGGCTTTTGCGGAGATCTGCTGCGGGAATACTCCTACCGGCTGGGGCTGGACGGGGATTTCCGGGTGGCGGATGAATCCGCCGCCGGTGAATTGCAGCGGCAGGCCTTGGAAACCCTGCTGGGTACCGCCTACGAGACCTTGGAGGAGGATGGGGACTTCTGCGCCTTTTCCGACAGTCAAGGTCTGGGCCGGAATGATGCCCAGTTGGAGGACATTATTCTGAAAGTCTACGAAAAGGCCCGGTGCCATCCGGACCCGGAGGGCTGGCTGGACCGTTGCCTGGAATTGGCGGCCAAGCCCGCAGAGGATGCAGGGGAGACCCTGTGGGGCCGGGTGCTGATGGAGGATTTGTTTTCCTGGCTGGACCGGCGCATCCCCTATCTGGAGCGGTGCCTGAGTCTCAGCCGGGACTGGCCCAAGGTCTGCGAAAACCTGACCAAAACCTTGGACCAGGCAAGACTCCTGCGGGAAAGCACCACCTGGGAGCAGGTGCGCCAGCGGGTGGCCCTGGAATACCCCACCTTGCGGTTCCCCACGAAAAACATTGACACGGATGCCCGGGATACGGTGAAAGCCGTGCGGAACAATTTCAAGCGGGAATTGCAGGCAAAAGAGAAGATTTTTGCCCAAAGTTCTCAGGAAATCAACGAAGACCGGGAAAAAAGCGTTCAAATCCAGCGGGGTCTGGTGCATCTGGTCCGGGCCTTTGACCAGGGCTACAGCACCCTCAAACGTCAGCGGCACATTCTGGACTTTGGCGATCTGGAACACAAAACCCTGGATTTGCTTTTAGGAGAAACCCGTTCCGGTTCCACGGCGGTTGCCACGGAGGTGGGCAAACGGTTCCGGGAGGTCATGGTGGATGAATACCAGGACTCCAACGGGGTACAGGATGCAATTTTCAGAAGCCTGACGGAAAAGACCCACAATTGCTTTTTGGTGGGGGACGTCAAGCAGTCCATTTATCAGTTCCGTCAGGCAGAGCCGGGGATTTTTCTGGATAAATACAATACCTATCTGCCAGTGGCCCAGGCTCAGCCGGGGCTGGGGCGGAAAGTGCAGCTGAACCGGAATTTCCGATCCGGCCCGGAAATCGTAGAGGCGGTCAATCATGTGTTCGCCCAGGTCATGTCCCCGGCGGCAGGGGGCCTGGACTACGGCCCGGAGGAGGCATTGGTAGAGGGCGTTCCCCATAAACCGTTGCCGGACCCGGCGGTGGAGCTGTGGGTGCTGCCCGGTGCTGCCAAGGACAAGTCAGAGCCGGTGTTTGTGGCCCAGCGCATCCGGCAGATGCTGGATGCGGAGGCCTTGATCCGGGATGGGGACGCCTTCCGACCGGTGACTCCCGAGGACATTGTGATCCTCCTGCGCTCTACCAAAAACACGGCGGCGGAATACCGCCGTGCCTTGGAGGGCTTCGGCGTTCGCTGCTGCACCGATGCCGATGGGAACATCCTGGAAACCCCGGAGGTAGGGTCCCTGCGGAGCCTGCTGCAAACCGTTTCCAACCCCCGGCAGGATATTCCTTTGATTGCCGCCCTGGCAAGCCCGGTCTTTGGCTTTACGGCAGACGATCTGGCCCAGATCCGGGGGGCCAGCAAGCAAGGCTCCTTTTATGATGCCCTGTTGGCCCATCCCACCGCCAAGGGGGAAGCTTTTCTTGCCATGCTGGAAAATTTCAGAACCATGGCAAGGCTCCGCACCCTGACAGAGCTTTTGGAAGAAATCTTTCTGGCCACCAATCTGGATGGTATTTACGCCGCCGGCCCTGCCGGGGACGGGGCCAAGGAAAATCTGCGGCAGTTTTACATGCTGGCAGCGGAATTTGAGCAGGGGGGCCTGTGTACTCTGGAACGGTTTTTAGACCATCTGGACCGGCTGGAAGAACGGGGGGTCTCCCGGGCCGCTGCCCAGGACCCGGGGGCGGTGCGGCTGATGACCATTCACAGCTCCAAGGGCCTGGAATTTCCCGTGGTATTCCTTTGTGACCTGTCCCGGAAGTTTAACCTCAGCGACAGCATGGATCAGCTGCTGTGCCATAAAGAGCTGGGACTGGGTGTTCAGATTGCGGATGAAAAAAAGCGGGCAAGATACCCCAGCCTTGGAAAACTGGCCATTGCCGCCCGGCTGCGGGCCGAGGTGGTCAGCGAGGAAATGCGGATCCTATACGTGGCCATGACCCGGCCCAAGGACCGGCTGATCATGACCTATGCCTCTGCCAGTGAAGACACCCTGGCAGGACTGGGGGAGGAACTGGCGGTGCGGGATGCCAAGGCCCAGAGCCAGGAGGCAACCAGCTTTGGTCGCTGGGTGCTGCAAGCGGCCCTGAACCGACCGGAGGCAGGGGAACTGCGAAACGCCGTGGGAACCCATGGAGTTTCTACAGACACCCAATATCCCTGGCTGGTTCGGGTGATGCCTGGGCTGGACTTGCTGCCGGAGCATGATGCCTTGGAAGAGGTACCGGTGCGCAAACCCATGCCGGAGAACGCTTTGGAGGAACTGGGGCGGCGGCTGCAATTTGTCTATCCCCATGCCGCTGCCACCCAGGCCCCCTCCAAGCAGACGGCCACCGCCCGAAAGGGCCGGGAAAAGGATCTGGAAGCGGCCCAGGATGCCCCGGAGGAGCGCAAGCCCTTGCGGGTCTGGCGGACTCCCAGCTTTTTAGGACCCCAGCGGGACGGACGGGCCTACGGCAGTGCCATGCACAAGGCCATGCAGTTTTTGCACTTTGAAGCCTGCGGCGATGAAAAAAGCGTCCGCCGGGAAATCCATCGCCTGGTGGAAGAAGATTTTCTCACCCCAGAGGAGGGAAAACTGGTGAACGCCCGGCAAATTGCCCGGTTTTTTGACACGGACCTGGGCTGGAAACTGCGGCTGGGCGGGGAACTTTTGCGGGAATTCAAGTTCTCCATCTTAGATGAGGGCCAACGCTACGGCGCTGGGCTGGAGGGAGAGCAGGTGCTGCTGCAAGGCGTGGTGGACTGCGCCATTGTAGAGCCTGGGGGCATCACGGTGCTGGACTTCAAAACAGACCGTGTGACAAAGGAAACCTTAGAGGAAACCGCCGGACGGTATAAAGACCAGGTGGAAACCTACAAAGAGGCCTTGGAGCGGATCTACAACAAAAAAGTCACCAAGGCCCTGCTGTATTTCTTCCACATGGGCTGCTTTGTGGAGGTATGACCGTGCCTTAAAAATGCGCCTCCCCGGCTTTGGGGAGGCGTTTTGCTCAGTTTTTGCTCTGCTGGTTCTGGTTCTGATTCTGATTCTGGTTCTGGCTCTGATTCTTGCTCTGGTTCTGGTTGCGGTTCTGTTCGTTTCTCATGGCGCATTGCCTCCTGTGTGAATTTCATGCGGCTGCTGCCGCCAGGATAGGATGCCCGGAAAATCAGGATTTATCCCTGGGCCGGAACAAAAGGGCCGCCAGGAGTCCTGCGGTAATGGCGGTGGTGATGCCCCCGGCGGTGGCTTTCAGGCCGCCGGTAAAAATGCCCAGAAAGCCTTGCTGATCCACCGCTTCCCGAACGCCTTTGGCCAGGGTGTTGCCGAAGCCTGTTAAGGGGACGGTGGCCCCGGCCCCGGCAAAGTCTGCCAGGGGTTCATAGACCCCCAGACCGCCTAAAATCACCCCAAGAACCACATAGCTCACCAAAATTCTTGCGGGGGTCCACCGGGTCTTGTCAATGAGGATTTGACCGATCAGGCACAGACCACCGCCCACGGCGAAGGCTTTTACATATTCCATCTTACTGCCCTCCTTCAATGACGACCCCATGGCACACCCCGGGGATGGGAAGCCCCTGCTGGGTGGAGGTGGGGGAGAGCAAGGCACCGGTGCCGCAGAACAGAATGCGTTTCAGCTTTCCCTTTTGCAGCTGGTCTAAAAAGTGGCCGCACAGGGCAATGGCACTGCAACCGCAGCCGGAGCCGCCGGCGTGTACATCCTGCCGGGTGCTGTCAAATACCAGGGTGCCGCAGTCCACCAGCCGCCCGCCCAGGCCAAGGCCCTCTTTCCGGGCAAGCTCCATTAATAACTCTTTGCCGTACTGGCCCAGATCCCCGGTAACGATCAGGTCATAGTCTTCGGGTCTGCGCCCCAGGTCTTCCAAATGGCGGCGGATGGTACTAAAGGCGGCGGGAGCCATGGCAGCCCCCATGTTGTTGGCATCCTGGATGCCCAGATCCATCACGGTACCCACGGTACAGGCGGTGACCCTTGGCCCTTTGCCACGGTCAGACAGCAGCACCGCCCCGGCCCCCGTCACTGTCCATTGGGTCGTCGGGGGCCGCTGTCCGCCGTAGCCCAGAGGAAACCGGTATTGCCGTTCCGAGGCGGCAAAGTGGGAACTGGTCATGGAAACCACCCGGTCCGCCGCTCCGGCTCCAATGGCCATGGCGGCCAGAATCAGGCTTTCGGCCATAGTAGAACAGGCTCCGTACAGCCCCAGGTGGGGAAGCCCCGTACCCCGCATGGTAAAGGCGGAGCCGATGCACTGGTTCAGCAAATCTCCGGAAAATACCAAATCGATGTCCTCCCGGCCCACCTGGGCTTTGTGTAGCACCAGCCCCAGAGCCTGTTCCTGCATGGCCTTTTCCGCCAGTTCCCAGGTTTTCTGCCCGAAATAGGTGTCCCGGCTGGTTTTGTCGAAACAATGCCCCAGGGGACCCTGGGACTCTTTTTTTCCGGCCACACTGGCCCAGGCATTGAAGACTACCGGCTTTTCTGCCACAAAGCTTCCCCGGCCCCGCTTGTTGTTGCCCATGAAATTCCCTCCCTTTTAAGCATAGTATCCGCAAAAGAAAGAGAATCATACAAAAAAGCCAGTGCGTTTTTGCACTGGCCTTGTGAAAAAATTGTGGATTCAGGAAAGTCGTCTGGCCCCGCAGTAGTGTGTGGCCCAGTAGCCGGTGGTGAGATCCGAGTAGGATACGGTAGACCGGGAGTTGGGGGCGTGGAGGAACTGGCCGGAGCCGGTGTAGATGCCCACGTGGGATACGGCACCGGAGGAAGCGGTGATGAAAAACACCAAATCACCGGGCTGCAAGTCCTCTTTGGATACGGCGGTACCCAGGGTAGCCCACTGGCTGCTGGGGGTCCGGGCCGGGTTCAGGCCCAGGTTTTTAAGAACATAGTAGACATAGCCGGAGCAGTCAAAACCGCTGGGGCTGGCACCGCCTGCAACGTAGGGGGCGCCGATGTACTTCTGGGCCTCGGCCACAATGGCGCTGCCGGACACGGTGGCGGTGCCAACGGCACTGGGGTTACTGGCCTTGCCGCTGAGAGCGGCGGCACTGGGGGTCAGGCCGGTGGACTTGCCCAGCCGGAAGAACTTGGGGCTTTGGCTGGAAGCCTTGTTTTCGTAGGGGGCTTCCGTCAGCAGCAGGTAGTCACTGCGGACATAGCCGATTTTTTCCTGGGCGATGACCTTGTACCAGCCCTCATTGACCCCTAAAATGTAGCATTTGGTACCGCTGGCCAGGGTTCCCAGGGAGGCGGAGCCGGTAGAGGGCTTCTGCCGCAGATTGACGGCGGTGGCAGTGACCCGTCCATAGCCCAGTTCCGCGTTTTCTTTGGTGGCAACGGTCAGGTAGCTGCCGTGCATGTATCCCTCTTTCAGGTTGTAATTCACCCGATACCACTGGCCCACCTGTTCCAGCACCACCACCACTTCATCCTTGGCGGCGGTACCCAGCACCTTGCCGCTGGTGGTGGCATCACTGCGCAGCCGCAGGGACTGGGTGTTTACAAAAGCAATGCCCTGGATACAGTCACTTTTCTCGGCGTAGGCCGGGAGAAGAAGGGCTGTACCCAGGAGCATCACGGTGAAGAACAGAACGATCATTCTTTTGGAAAACTTCATACGTAACCTCCGTCTTGCGTAAAAGCCGAGCTGCCTCGGCGGGGAAAAATTTTATTGTTTACCGGCCAGAGCGCGCTCCAGCCACACACAGCCCACATCCAGGGCGGTGTACAAGTCGCTTTTTTCACTTCTCTTTACAATGCGGTCTCTGCTTCTGGCGGTGGGGTCTGTGAGCTGCAGCTGCACGGAAACCTTGGTGGCCATGTCGGTGTCACCGACCTTTTTGCTGTCCAGAATCTGGAGCATGACAATATGACTGTCGGCCATGGAGCCGTAATAAATCAGGTTATCCTTCCGCATCAGCGGGTGTCCCTTATACATGAGAACTGCTTTTTCCTCAGCCATGAATAGGTACCTCCTTGAAAATGTAATCGAATTGTAACACATTGTAACAACTCTGTCAAGCAGCACTTTGAAAAAAGTGCTGAGTTTTCTAGAACATTTTAAGTTTTTGCAAAAAATCTTGCAAAAACGGTGCAGGACGAGAGGCGGTATGAAGCTGTCAAGGTGCAAAATAAGGGGCTTTTGCCACGGCAAAAGCCCCTTAGCCGGGGTCAATTGTGCTCAAAAAGGTATTCGCGCACCAGAGCCTGCATCAGCTCATCCCGGTCGATCTTACAAATCATACTTCTGGCGTTGCCGTAGTTGGTGATGTATGTAGGATCTTCCGTTAATAGATACCCAACGATCTGGTTTACGGGATTGTAGCCTTTCTGAGTCAGGGCTTCGAACACACTCCGGAGGATTTGGCGCATGTTCTCTTTATCATCGTGGACGTTGAAGGTCAGAGTATCCTGATCCGTCATGGGTCTTCAGCTCCTTTTTCAAAAGAATGTGTATATTATATCCTAATTTGGCAGTTCTGTAAAGAGCGAATAAAGAAAAATATCTGTGAACGGGGCGAATCAAGTTGACAGTTGACAGTTAAAAAATTGACAATGGACAATTGACAATTATTGGGGCGACCAACGGATTTTATTCGTATCCCCCCGTTAAAGTCCGTAGGGAACGGCCTATGTGCCGTTCCGTTACGTGGCAATTATAACCCGTGTGCAAACAAAACGGAACCACCCCCCGATGATGTCATCCCGTGCAAACGTAGGGAGTCGAGGGATCTTCCCAAGTAGCAAGCTTTATCTTGTGGTTATTTCTTATCCCACGTGGTGGATTCCTCCACTCGCTTTGCTCGGTCGGAATGACAATAGGGTTACGTTTCTACGGATTCGCCTACAGTTTCTAGAGTGTTTCACGCTGCCCCGCTCCCTCATCAGTCAGGGCTACGCCCTGCCAGCTTCCCCGGAGGGGAAGCTTTTGTACATTGCTTTGGGGTGCCGGAGTTTATCGATACCAGTTCCGTCCTTTCAGGTGCGGAACGGCACATAGGCCGTTCCCTACATGCTTTAACGGATGGGTCAAAATGGACAGCGTCAGTCGCTCCAATAACTGTCAACTGTCAATTGTCAACTGTCAACTTAAAAACCCCGTTTCCGGGGTTTTTAATGCGTTTCCGGCAGTCCGAAGCTGACGGCGATGGCGTCGTCTACCATGGCCATTTGCTGGTCGTTGAGCCTGCCCATGTGTTCTCGCAGGCGGCGTTTGTCGATGGTGCGGATTTGTTCCAGGAGGATCACGGAGTCCTTGGATAGGCCTACGCTGCCTCCGGCGATGTTGATGTGGGTGGGGAGTCGGGCTTTTCCGGTCTGGCTGGTGATGGCGGCGGCAATCACCGTGGGGGAGTGGCGGTTGCCGGTATTGTTCTGGACGATAAGGACCGGCCGGGTGCCGCCCTGTTCGCTGCCCACCACCGGGGACAGGTCGGCGTAGAAAATGTCTCCCCGTTTCACTGTGTTGTCCATATGGTTTCACACTCCGTGCATATCATTCCGCGCTACCGGGTGGAACCTTATGTAACGCGGCTGATGATATTCTCCCACCGACAATGTTTTTTTATACGGTTTCCTTTGGACATTCTACGCATCATCCTGCGACTGTGTTCTGAAATTTTCGATTTTTAGTGACAAATAGCTTTGATTTGCCCAGGAAATATAGCACCGGCAGGGGTTGCTTTCTTCATCCAGCCACACATCCAGCCGCAGGGCGTCCTGCTGAAAGCTGTCATCCAGTGTAAGCCTTGTAAGCCCTCCCTCTTTCCCGCAGGACAGCAGATTCCCGGAACGCAAGCCTCTGTAGAGGATCCAGGGGGCGCTGACCGGGGAGAGAAGACCCTCGGCAACCAGCGGAAACCCCAGAGCCTTGTCTTCGTAGTGCAGCTTCCCGGTGCCGGCGGCCAGCGTTCCCTGGATTCCCCCAATGCCCTCCGGGGCGACCACCGTAAAGCAGAGACTGCCGTCAGGCATTCCCTGGCAGTCCAGGGTGAAGCGGGAGAGGCTGTCTCCATAGTCCGCGGTGATTTCCGCCTGAAAGGAACAGCCGTGTTCTAAAATCCGTTCTCTTAGCTCCAAACCCGGCTCCACCTGGGCTTTGCTACAGCCCCACAGCCACACCGGCAGCAGCAGCAAAAGCAGTTTGCGCAAAAAACATCCGCCCTTATTTTAGGGAAACTCTGAATAAATCGTCTGCGGCTGGACAGCGGATCTTTTGCTTCCATGCTGCGGTTCTAAAAGTGGGAAATACACAAAGTATTCCCTCACTTTTTGAACCTTGCCTGGAAACAAAATCTCTCGCTGCCAGCTCTTGCCGATTTAATCAGAGCTTCCTTAGTAGTCGCGGAAGAACCTCCAACAGGTCCGAGGGCAGCATCCCATATTCCCCCAGTTCCTGGGCGCAGACATCCCCGGCGGCACCGTGAAGCCAGGCCCCCAGGGCGGCGGCTTCCAGGGGGTCGATGCCCTGGCCCAACAGCCCTGTGATGATGCCCGCCAGCACGTCCCCACTGCCGCCGACGGCCATCCCCGGGTTTCCTGTGGGGTTTACATAATCTGCATTCCCGTCGGTGATACAGGTCCGGTGGCCCTTTAAAACCACAATGCACCCGCTCTCCCCGGCGGCTTTCCTGGCAAGAGCCATCCGGTCCGGACCCACAGGGCCAAAAAGCCGGGCGAATTCCCCCTCGTGGGGGGTCAGGATGGTAGGGGCTGTCCTTCCACGCAGTATATCCATATGCCGGGACAGGAGGGTTATGCCGTCGGCATCCACCACCACGGGGCAGGCGGCGTGGCGAAGCACCGCTTCCAGCACCTGGAAGCACCCACTCCCCAACCCCAGGCCGGGTCCGATCAGTACCCCGTCCATCCGGGGAAGCCGCAGCAGAATTTCTTCTGCGGCACTTTCACTGAGCTGTCCCCCGCATTCCGGCAGCGGGAAAACCACCGGCTCCTGAAGCTTCACCGCCGCAATGCCGTAAATGCTCTCCGGCACCCCCAGATATACCAGCCCCGCCCCTACCCGCAGGGCACCCATGGCGGCAAAGTAGGGGGCCCCGGTGTAGCCCCGGCTGCCGCAGAGCAGCAGAAGCTTTCCAAAGTCTCCCTTGTGGGCATCTGCCCGGCGTTTTGGAAAATACCGGGCCACATCCTCTTTTGTCAGTTCCATGGCATTTCCTCCTTTTACTGAAATAACCATACCACGGGAACGGGCATTCGTCAAAGCCTTTTTGCCGGTCTCATACTTTGGTAGGATTCCATTTTGGGAAAAAGTGGTTTATAATAGATGAAAATCAAAAACTACGCCTTGAGGACCAGGAGAAAGGTGGGGTACCATGACCAAGAATATTGTCATAAAACCGGAAATTACCAGAAAATACCGGGAATTTCTGCGCAGTCAGCGCATCCTGTTTTTCAGTGCCCCCTGCGGCTTTGGAAAGACCTGTGTGGCGGAAGCCCTGCTGGCCGGGGAAAAGCTGCTCAGGCAGGAGGGGCG
>CAKTPO010000028.1 GCA_934591845.1 uncultured Oscillospiraceae bacterium
GGCATACGCTTTTTCATGGCGCGTTTTGATGGCAGTCTGCTGCTTTCAAAAACGCGCCTTTTTTCATGGAGCAGCATCCGCCGATCAATCCCCATCCCCACAAATACTCAAAGAAAGGAAGGTTGCGCGCAATGAAGAAGAAACTCATCAAGCTAACATCCTGGGTGGTCACAGCGGGAATCCTGATGACCCTGTTTTGCGGTGTCGCCATGGCGGACGGAATTCCGGAAACCACCGGCAGCGGCACTCCGGATGACCCCACAGTTACCACGACCACCACCACACAGACCGATGCTCAGACCGGGGAAACCACCGTGAACGTCACCATCCAAAAAGCATGGTCCGATGAAACTCTGAGCGGTCAGGAACAAGGAACGTTCCACGAGACCACTGATGCCAGCGGAGGCCTCATCAGTGCCGACGGCAACGCTTCCGGCTCTGAGACGACTGTAAAAGAAACTTGGGAAGATGCTGACAATCAGCAGGTTCAGACTTACAATGGCTCCGGTGAAACCCAGGAGGGTCTGGGCGTAGAAACAGAGGTTCCGGACATCACTCTGGTTCTTGACCCCGGCGAAACCAGCCAGGAAAGCGAAAATGCCCCGGCCTGGTTCCAGGAGGATACGTTAAGCATTCCGGAATGGATCCGCAGACAGGACAGCGGAACACCGGTTTGGATCACCGGCGACAGCAGTACCGAACAAGACGGTACCGTAACCAACATCGCGGTGGAGACCACCGGCAGCGATACCACCTATACAAGACGCATTACCGCCCCGGATGGGACGGTAACAGAGGAAAAAGCCACCTACACCCGTGACGACCAGGGACGCATTACCGGATACCATATGGAGACCGCGGAAATAACTCCCGCCACCTCCATACATACCGCGCCCCCGGAAAACGCGGAAATTCACGCAGACGGCGGCTGGACCACCTGTGACTACGAGCTGCCGGAAAAGCCTACGGTTCCGGAACCGGAAAAGGACGCAGATGGCAATGTCCTCAACGGTCAGATGGTTGCGGAGCTGCGGGACGGGAACGGCAGCGTGGTAGGCTATACCGTTGTGACCATTCAAAACGGTACGGCGGTTCACTTTTCTGACCCTGTGATGGGCAGCCTGGTATCCACCACCACCAAGGTGGAGCCTTTGAAAAACGGTCTTCAAAAATACATTACCACCAGGACCCGGCTGACAAAGCACCGCCACAGCACCTCCAGTGCCTCCGTCACCGGCGGGGAACGAACCGTAACCGCCCAGATGGGAGAAATCATGGGCTTTGCCACCATTGACAATGATGAATTTATGACCTATATGCCGGATCTTCAGAACCAGGGAGACGGCAGCACCGATTCTCAGACAGAGCTTTACAACCGTCCTTCCATCGCCGCCGTTGGATACAGCGACACCAACCAGTATTTCCAGTGGTTGGGAGAATACGGCATTGAGAGCATGATCCGGGTCCGGGCCGGAGACGAAAACACCTGGCAGCCCCACCAGTTTGTGCTGGAAGGCTCAGACGGCAGCAAATACTACGTCTACTGTGCGGACTTTGAGGTCAGCCCCCAGTCGGGCGCAGAATACAATATGGAACGGATTGAGGATGCGGACTATGTAGAACCGGAAGCCGTGGACAAGATACGTGCCATTGCCCTGAAAGGCTACTGGGGCGTTGAAAACAGCAGCACAGACCCGGCCCTCCCCACCCCCGGAAGCCTGGATGCTTTCCGCAAAATGCTGACCGAGGCCAACGTCCTGACCGAAGCCCAGGCCGCCGGTCTGACCGATGGAATGGCACTCACCGCCACCCAGGCCGCCATCTGGTATTACGGCAACAGCGGCAGCACCATGCTAAGTCCGGAGGATATTGTTGGCCAGTATTTCCGGGGCGCAGCGGGCTTTACAGAAACCGACCCTGAAAAAAAGGCAGTCATTAACAGCATTTACGCCCACCTGATCGGCATGGAGGGTACGCCTGCCGATACGGGAAACACCCTGCTTACAGTCGGTGATTTTGCCCAGCAGATCGAGCTTACGGTGAAAGAGCGGCAGGAAGACGGACGGTACGATACCGATGTAGTCCTCTCCATGGCCGTGGTGCTGGACGATACCACCAGCGATTTGACGGTGTATGTGTCCACAGGCGGGCAGGAAATCGGCGTTTACCGCATGAGCGGTACCCCATCCGAAGGACAGCGGATGGCGCAGAGGAACCCCGACGGTTTTTATAGACTGTCCGGACTGCTGCTGAACGGCGACACCCCCATTACCCTGAACCTGGGCGGCACCCAAAATCTGGAAAACGGCGTGTATCTCTTCACCTGCAACGCAGGGCCGAACGGGCAGCCGTCCCAGACTTTCATCGGAGCCGGTGTGTCCCAGCAGAGCATCGACATGCGCGTGGATTTCCAGTTCAGCGTCACAGATCCCGTGGTCACCGTTCACTCTGCCAATACCGGCCGGGAGTACGAAACACTGGAATGGACTGCCTCTTACCATACGTTCCGGAACAGTGACGGCTATGAGGGATCCGGCGGATACAGAAACACCAGCGTCCCAAAAACCGGCGACAGTCTGTTCCCGGTTCAGGCGGGGCTTGGTGTCGGCATTGCGCTGTGCCTCCTTTTGGCGGCGGTCTGCCAGTATAAAAAGGAACGGGCGTGGTAAATGTGAAATTTCAAACGGATTCAAGTCAAAAGCAGTTCATCCCCCGGACTGATCGTCCGTGGAGCCGCCTGTCGGTCATTGCCCTCTCCATGGCCCTGCTGCTCACTGCTGCCCTTGCCGCCACCGTGATTCTGCGGAAACAGGAAACTGCCAAAACCGAGGAATTGCAGAAGATATACCGTCAGACAAGTCCGGCAAGCACCACCGAAACATCCCCCGGCAGCTTGGAAGCAGCGTCCCAAGAAACGACCATGGAGACCGCCCCGGCAGCGGTGCTTTCCCCCCAGGAACGGTTTCTGCCCCTGCTGGACATCAATCCCGATACGGTGGGATGGCTCCGGGCCGGGTATCTGATCGATGAGCCGGTGGTATACCGGGACAACGACTTCTATTTAAACCACAACTTCTATGGAGACCCAAGCGGCACCGGGACTTTGTTTTTGGATGCGGAAAATACCGACTGGATGATGGACTCCTATCTTGTGTTCTACGGCCACCACCTCCAAGACGGCAGCAAATTTGGAGGTCTTAAAAAGTATTGCAGCCTCTCTTATCTGCAAAACGACCCCTTTGTGCTGTGGGATTCCCTTTACTCTGACGCACCGGAAACCTATGTGGTGTTCTCCGTTTTTGAAGCCTCCATGGTGGAAGAACAAGAGGACTATTTCTATCTGCGGCGGTTTGAAGAACTGCGCACAGGGGGTTCTGAAGAACTGGAACAGCTGATCGGCGAACTCCGGGAACGGTCCTTATTGGAGCTTCCAATAGACGTGGACGCTGAGGACCGGATCATGGTTTTGGTAACATGCAGCTATGGCACAAAGGATGGCCGTCTTCTGGTATGCTGCAGAAAGGTCCGGCAGGCAGAGACCCAAGACCAACTGAAAAACGCCATAAAGGGGCAATCTTGAGCAACACAAAAAGCCGCCCCGGAAAAAATCCGGGGCGGCTAGCGCACAACTCAAGAGGGATTAATAGAACTTTCTCTTGTTCTTACGGGCAGCTTCAGACTTCTGCTTACGCTTCAGGCTGGGGCTGACGTAATGCTCGCGCTTCTTAACTTCGGCAATAACGCCCTCCTTGGCACAGCTACGCTTAAACCGGCGCAGAGCGCTTTCCAGAGACTCGTTTTCCTTTACGCGAATTTCAGACATTGTTTTCCCTCCCTCCGATGCATCCGGCTTGATCCAGGATGCGTTCAGGGCCATACGGCTTGTTTATTATATGGTCTCTTTCCCGAAATGTCAAGAAATAATTCCGGTTTTTTCGAAAAAATTCAAAATTATTTCACGATCAGGTTGACCAGCTTGTTTTTGACCACAATGGTCTTCACAATGCTGCCCCCCTGCTTTTCCAGGAACCGGGCAATTTTTTCATCGGCCAGGGCGTTCTTTACAACGGTGTCGTTATCCAGGTCCGCTTCCATCTGGACGGTACCACGCATCTTGCCGTTGACCTGTACGGCCATGGTGACCTCCTGGTCCTTGCACTTCTCCTCGTCATAGGTGGGCCAGGGCTCGTAGGCGATGGTGTGGTCATGGCCCAGAAGCTGCCAGAGTTCCTCACCCACGTGGGGAATGATGCAGGAGATCATCTTCACAAAGCCCTCGGCGTAGGCCTTGGGGCAGGAGCCGTTTTTATAGACCTCGTTCACAAAGACCATCATCTGGGCAATAGCGGTGTTGAAGCCCAGGGACTCAAAGTCAGAGGTGACTTTCTTCACGGTCTGGTGATAGATTTTGGTCAGCTTGCCATCGTCGGTTTCCGTGATGTTGGCAGGCTCGGAGAAGAAATTCCAGACCCGGTTGATGAACTTCTTGGCACCGGCCACGCCCTGGGCACTCCAAGGCTTGGAAACCTCCAGGGGGCCCATGAACATTTCATACAGCCGCAGGGTATCCGCACCGTAATCTCTGACGATGTCGCTGGGGTTCACCACAAACTCCGGGAAACGCTTGCCCATCTTGATGCCGTTTTCGCCCAGGATCATGCCCTGGTGGACAAGCTTCTGGAAGGGCTCTTTCACGGGAGACAGACCCTCATCATAGAGGAAGCGGTTCCAGATGCGGGAGTACATCAGGTGGCCTACCGCATGTTCCGGGCCGCCTACGTAGAGGTCAACAGGCAGCCAGTGCTTCAAAAGCTCCTGGTTACAGAACTCTTTGTCGTTCTTGGGGTCAATATAGCGCATATAGTACCAGGAGGAACCGGCGGAGCCGGGCATGGTAGAGGTCTCCCGGGTACCCCTCACACCGTGGCGGTCATACTGCTTCCACTCTGTCGCATTTTCCAGGGGGGCCTGGCCGTTGCGGCCCTTGTAGTCCTCCAACTCCGGCAGAATGACGGGCAGTTCCTCATCGGGGACAAAATAGGTCTTGCCGTCCTGGGTGTACACACAGGGTACAGGCTCGCCCCAATATCTCTGGCGGGCGAAAATCCACTCCCGGAAGTGGTAGTTGATTTTTCTTCTGGCCACGCCCATATTTTCCAGCTTCTGGGTGATAGCCTCCTTGGCCTCCTCTACGGTCAGGCCCGTAAACTCCTCAGAGTTTACCAGGCGGCAGCCCTTGCCCAGGTAGTCCTGCTTTTCAAAGGCACATTCGGAGACATCCCGGCCCTCAATGACCTGGATCATGGGGATGTTGTGGGCCACGGCGTACTCAAAGTCCCGCTGGTCGTGGCTTGGAACCGCCATGACCGCACCGGTGCCGTAGTTGGCCAGGACAAAGTCACCGATGAACACAGGAACCTGCTTGCCGTTGACAGGGTTGATGGCGTAAACGCCCTTCAAGGGGCAGCCGGTCTTGCCCTTGTTCAGCTCCGTCCGATCCATGTCGCTCTTTTTGGCAGTCTCGGCAATGTAGGCGTTGACCTCATCCTTGTTTTCGATGCGGTCCATCAAATCCTGAACAATTTTGCCGTCCGGGGCCAGGACCATAAAGGTGATGCCGTAGATGGTCTCAATACAGGTGGTGTAGATGGAGAAATCCCCGCCGCCGACAATCTTGAAGTCCACTTCCACGCCGGTGGATTTGCCGATCCAGTTCCGCTGAATTTCCTTGGTGGATTCCGGCCAGTCGATTTCGTTCAGGCCCTCCAACAGTTTTTCGGCAAAGGCAGGCTGATCGATGACCCACTGCATCATGTTTTTCTTTACAACAGGATAGCCGCCCCGCTCGGACTTGCCGTCAATGACCTCGTCGTTGCTGAGCACAGTGCCCAGTTCTTCACACCAGTTCACCGGCATTTCAATACGCTTGGCATAGCCTGCCTCATAGAGCTTCTTGAAAATCCACTGGGTCCACTTGTAGAAGCCGGGGTCAGAGGTGGCGATCATCTTGGACCAGTCGTAGTCAAAGCCCAGCTCCTGCAGCTGCTTGGAGAAGGTCTTGATGTTCTCCTGGGTAAAACCCTCGGGGTGGTTGCCGGTGTTGATGGCGTACTGCTCGGCGGGCAGACCAAAGGAGTCATAGCCCATGGGGTGCAGCACATTGTAGCCCTGCATCCGCTTCATCCGGGACATAATGTCCGTGGCGGTATAGCCCTCGGGGTGGCCCGCATGGAGGCCTACACCGGAGGGGTAGGGAAACATATCCAGGACATAATACTTGGGCTTGGAGAAGTCCCACACATCGGTGTGGAACGTATCATTCTCCTGCCAGTATTTGTGCCATTTTTCTTCAATTTTTGCGAAATCGTAATTCATGGAACCTGACATCTCCTGTTAATTTGTGGGTTCTACCACAATAATATCTTTCAAATCAATACGCTCCGCATCTGCCCACAGACGTTCCAGGGCGTAAAATTCCCGGGCCTCTTCGGTGAACACGTGGACAACGATGCTGCCGTAATCCAGCAGCTCCCAGGAATTGCCCCGGTGGCCTTCCCGGCTGAGCATGGTCTCTCCCAGCTGCTCCAAGGTGTACTCGGCGTAGTCGCAGAGGGTTTTGACATGGGTATTGGAGGTGCCGGTGCAAATCAGAAAGTAGTCCGCCAGGGAGCTGATCTTGTCAATTTTCAGCAGCTCAATGTCCATGCCCTTTTTGGAGTCCAGGGCCTTGGTGACCTCATAGGCGATCTGTTTGGGTGTAAGCATGTATTTGTATTCCTTTCTTGGCTCAAAGTGTGTGTCCGTTCAAATAGGCCAGGGCCTGCCGGGATGCCGGGGACACCTCGCCCCCCTGCTCTGCCAGATGCTCCAGGGTCATTTCCAGTCCCAGTTTCAGTGCCCCCCGAATATCGGAAAAGGCCATTGCCCGCAGGGTTTCCACTCCGGGAAAATCCCGGTTGGGTTCCATATAGTCTGCCACATAAATAATGGTTTCCAGCAAATTCATATGGGCCTTGCCGGTGGTATGAGATTCAATGGCAGAGACCACCGCCTCATTTTCCCCAAAAATCCGCTGGGCAACCAGGCTGCCTGTCAGGGCATGGAGGGTTTTGGGGTATTTTCTTGAAAAATCATCCAACATTTTACCATAGGCACTGCACAAAGTCAATTGCAGCGGCCCGTCCAAAGCCTTGGTAATATCGTGCAGAAGTCCGGCCCGACCGGCATCCCGCTCGTCCGCGCCCCAGC
This sequence comes from uncultured Oscillospiraceae bacterium, assembly GCA_934591845.1. Taxonomy (GTDB): domain Bacteria; phylum Bacillota; class Clostridia; order Oscillospirales; family Oscillospiraceae; genus Faecousia. Next base: position 7,249 of record CAKTPO010000028.1, read on the forward strand.
GTTTGGCCAGTTCCACCGCCGTATCCCGGCAGCCCAGCACATGGCGCACCCGATTGGGGTTTAGGAGCCTGACCACCACCTTTTGAAGCTCCTCCATGGGAAGATTTTTGAAATCCGCCCCGGAATCATAGAGCTGTTCCCGACGAATGTAGTCAAAGACTTTGGGGTCTAAAAAGGACTCCCCGGCTCCAAAGGCGATGAGCCGCCGCAGCTGGGTGGAGGAAATGGCCGTCACCGGGTTGTCCAGCAGCAGGACCCGGCCCCCCAGGGCTTCCAGAGCCGCCTTGCCCTGGTCCCGAAGCGGCTCTTCTTTTTTATCTCCCCGGCGCAGGGCAACGATTGTTGCCTTTTCCAGGATTTTCTCTCCGTTTTTCCACTGGGGAAGCTTTTGAAACTGGTCCGTTCCCAGCAGCAGGTAGAGTTCCGCCCCGGGGTGGTTTTGAGAAACGGTGCAGACCGTTTCATAGGTCAGCCCTCCCCCGGTAAGTTCCAGATCCGAAACCTCCAGGCAAGGCTCGTCGGCTGCTGCCAGGGTCAGCATTTGGACTCTCTGTGCATCGCTGGCACCGCTTTCCGGCCGGGGCTTTCCCGGAGTCTGCCGGTCCGGCATCAGAAGAAGTTTTGTAAGTCCCAGGGTCTTCGCCGCATAGGCGGCGCTGCGGATATGCCCCACGTGGGGCGGATTGAAAGAGCCTCCGAAAATACCGATTTTTTCCATTTTCTCTCCCCTTTTCCACTGCGCCGGGTCCATATTCTTTTATATATGGTCCCAGCGGCACCCTTTTATACGTTTATACCGTTAGCGTTCCTTTTGCCGAAGCTGCTTTTCCCGGTCCCGCTCGATGGCCTTTTCCACGGCTTTCTCCTTAAAGTAGGCGTTGCGCTGCTCCCGGACCAGCTTGGCGGCGTGGCGGCGGGCACGGATGCCCTTACGAACGGGGTCAGACTTGCTGACCGGGGTCTCTTTCCGCTTGGCCCGTCCGGTCATATTCCGCTGGGCCTGGAGTTTTTCACTAAAACGGTAAATCACAAACTTGGTACCCACACAGGCCACGCCCTCGGCGCCGGTGGCCTCACAGATGGCCTGGCTGACCTCCTGGGGAGACATCAACGCCCCCTCTAAGACCTTTCCCTTGACCAGTTCTCTGGCGGTGAGCTGGTTTTCCGCTTCCGCGATCACCGCCTCGGTCACACCGCCTTTTCCAACCATGAGGGTGGTATCCAACTGGTTGGACTTTGCTCTCAGTTCTGCCCGTTCCTTACTGTTCAGCATAGCCTGCCTCCTTTAGTTTCTCATAAAAAATCTTCAACGCCTCGCCCCGATGGGAGACCTGGTTTTTCTGTTCCTGGGGAACCTGGGCCAGGGTCTTTCCAAAGGGGGGATAATAAAAAATAGGGTCGTAGCCAAAACCGCCCTCCCCCTCCGGGGCATGGGTCACAAAGCCGTGGACCTCTCCCCGGGCCTGAATGGTGGTTCCCTCCGGAGTCACCAGGGTGATGACACAGACGAACTGGGCCTGCCGCTGATCGTCCGGTACATGCTCCATGTTGTGAAGCAGCAGCTGCACCCGTCCGGCATCGTCTAAAGTCTCGTCAAAGCCATAGCGGGCGGAATAAATGCCCGGTTCTCCATGGAGGGCATCCACGGCAATACCAGAGTCGTCTGCCAGCGCCGGAAGACCCGTTGCCTGCATCACGGCATTGGCCTTTAAAAAGGAGTTTTCCTCAAAGGTGCTGCCGGTTTCCTCTACGTCAATATCCACGCCCAATTCCGACTCCAACACCAGCTGGATGTTGAATTTTTCGGTGATCTGGCTGATTTCTGCCAGCTTGTGCTTGTTTTTGCTTGCCAAAACTACTTTCATTGGTATTCTCCTTACAGCAGGGCGTTTACAAAGTCCTCCGCCACAAAGGGCATGAGGTCCTCTGCCTTTTCGCCCACACCGATGAATTTTACGGGGATTTGCAGGGTATTGGCAACGGAAATGACGATGCCGCCCTTGGCGGTACCGTCCAGCTTGGTCACGGCCAGGGCCGTCACCCCGGCGATCTCCTTAAACTGCTTGGCCTGGATGAGGCCGTTCTGGCCGGTGGTGCCGTCCAGCACCAGCAGCACCTCCCGGGCAGCATTGGGCAGTTCCCGCTCCACAATGCGGCTGATTTTGTTCAGCTCGTTCATCAGGTTCTGCTTGTTGTGCAGCCGTCCGGCGGTGTCCACGATGATCACGTCCACTTTCCGGGTCTTGGCGGACTGAATGCCGTCATAAACCACAGACGCCGGGTCGGCCCCCTCGTGCTGCCGCACGATGTCTGCGCCGCTGCGCTCTGCCCAGATTTCCAGCTGGTCTGCCGCTGCGGCACGGAAGGTATCCCCCGCCACCAGCAGCACCTTTTTGCCCTGGTCACACAGCTGCTTGGCGATTTTGCCAATGGTGGTGGTCTTGCCCACACCGTTGACACCGATGACCAGAATCACGCTGGGGGTGGTGGAAAGATCCAGCTCCGGAGAGCCGACACTGACCATCTCCGCCAGAATCTTCCGCAGAGCGGCCTTGGCCTCCTCGGCCTGGGTAATGTGCTGCTCCCGCACAGCCTTACGCAGGGCCGCTGTCGCCTTTCCAGCGGTCTCCACACCCAGATCCGCCAGGATCAGGCATTCTTCCAGTTCGTCATAAAAATCATCGTCGATTTCCGTATCCCCGGAAAACAGGTCGTTCCAGCTGTCACTGAGGGCATCTCTGGTTTTTGCCAGTCCGGCCTTGATCTTGTCAAAAAATCCCATATTCTTCTCCTTATTCTCCGATTCCCAGATACTGCTCCATCTGGTTCAAATCCAGCCGCAGGAGCTTGGAAACGCCCTGCTCCTGCATGGTCACGCCGTAAAGCACGTCAGCCGCTTCCATGGTGCCACGCCGGTGGGTGATGACAATAAACTGGGTCTTTTTCAAATTGTGCAGGTATCCCGCAAAACGGTCTACATTCCGGTCGTCCAAAGCCGCATCGATCTCGTCCAGCAGACAGAACGGTGTGGGGCGTACTTTCAAAATGGCAAAGTACAGGGCCGTGGCCACAAAGGCCTTTTCGCCGCCGGAGAGCAATGTAATGGTTTTGACCTGCTTTCCGGGAGGCTGTACCCGAATTTCGATGCCGCAGGTCAGAGGGTTCTCCGGGTCTTCCAGAATCAGCTGGCCCTTGCCGCCGCCGAACATTTCCTCAAAGACTTGCCCAAAGTAGTGGTCGATTCTGGCGAATTGCTCCACGAAAATCGTAGTCATTTCCTTGGTAATATCCCGGATGATGCTTTCCAGCTCCCGCTTGGAGGTCAGTACGTCATCCCGCTGCTCTGCCAGATAGCTGTAACGCTCGTTGACCCGGGCGTATTCGTCAATGGCCCCCAAGTTGGGGGTACCCAGAGCGGCGATTTTCCGTTTCAGTTCTCCGATGCGGCGGTTTCCGGCGGTAACGGATTCGATTTCTCCTCGGGCGTCCAGAGCGGTGCCGGGGGTCAGACCGTAGGAATCCCACAGTTTGTCCACAATTTGCCGCTCCTCCATAGAGGAGGTCACTTTTTTCTGCTCCAACAGGGCGCAGGCCCGCTCCATATTGAGGATTTCCTTGTTCTTCTCCTGGGCATCGTGCTCTGCCTTGGTTTTGGCCGCCTCGGTCTGGGCACGGTCGGTCAGCATGTTTTGCAGGGTCTCGTTCATTTCCGCCGCTTCCCGGTCGTTGTCCTGCTGGCGCTGCTCCAATGCGGCGATCTCCCCCAGAAGCCGCTGGTTTTCCTGGGTGATGGCATCCATCAAAGCCTGCTTTTTCTCCCGGTCTCCCTCCATGTCCGACCGCAAAGAACGCAGATCTTCCATGTGGGTAATGGCCGTCCCCCGCTCGGCATCCAGTGCCGCTTCCCGGGTTCGCAGTTCCGTCAGGTGGCCCGTAATGGCATCCGTTGCCTGGGCGGCCTGCGACTGGCTGCCCTCCAAACCGGAAAGCTGCTGCCGGGTCTCCCGAAGCTGCTTTTCGTAGACCTGGATTTTGGCCTTTTGGGCCGCCAGACGTTCCCCGTCTGCCCGGTCCCGGTCTTTAAGACTCTCCAACTCCCGGCAGGCGGCATTTTCCGCATCCTCAATGGCTCCGCACAGCACCTCAAACTGCTTTTCCTGGCCTTGAAGCCGCAGGACCTGGTCCTCTGCCTCCCGAAGCTGGTCCCGGGCGGTGGACAGCTGGAACTCCACCTGGTCATACTGCCGCTGGAATTCCTGCAGCCGCCCTTCCTCCTCCTGACGCTGGGCCAGAAGCTTCTGTTCCTGGGCCGCCAGTTTTTCCAGTTCATTGGCTCTTGACAGAATGCCCGCATCCTTGTTGACGGAACCGCCGGTCATGGAACCGCCGGAGTTCATAACCTGACCGTCCAGAGTCACAATGCGGAACCGGTTCTTGAACTGCCTTGCCATGGCAATGGCCGCGTCCAGATCCTCAGCGATCACGGTACGGCCCAATAGATTTAATACGATGTTTTTATATTTGGGGTCATAGGTCACCAGGTCCGCCCCGATGCCCACAAAGCCCCGGCAACGCTCCACCCCCGGCTCCTGCAGGCTCTTGCCCCAGATATTGGACAGGGGCAGGAATGTGGCCCGGCCACCGCCGGTGCGTTTCAGGTAGCCGATGGCGGCCTTGCCATCGGATTCGCTGTCCACCACGATCTGCTGCATGGCAGCACCCAGGGCAATTTCAATAGCCACGGCATAGCTGTCTTCCGTGCGGATGAGCCTGGATACAGGGCCGTGGATGTTTTTAAGCCCCCCACGCTGGGCCTCCTGCATGACCATCCGGACGGACTTCTGATAGCTTTCAAAATCCCGCTCCATGGCCCGGAACACCCGAAGCTTGGCGGTCACGCCCTCTAAGACAGCCCCCAGTTGCCGCAGCCGTTCCGCGGAGGCATCCCGGTTCTTTTGCCGGTTCTCCTGCCGCAGGGCAAAGCCGGAAATCACATTGTTGGAGGCCACCACCTGGTCCTTTGCCTCTTTCAGGGCCTTGCGGCTGGTGTCCAGGTTGGCTTTCGCTTCTTCCAGTCTGGTTTTTCCTGCGGAAATATCCGCTTCCAGCTGCTGCAGCCGCTCTCCGGCGGCACCCCGGTTTTCTTGGATACCCCGGATGTCTGCCTCGCAGACTGCAATATCCGCCTGCAAATTGGCTTCCGTTCCTCTTAATTCCAGGAACTGGCGGCTGAGGCCCTGGGCAGAGGCGGTCATTTCCTGAAGCTTCCTTTGGGAATCCGTGACGGCCTGACGGACGTCTTCCAAATCCCGGTCAATTTGCTCCACCCGAAGCTGGGTCTGCTGGATCTGGCTGTCCAGTCCACCGGAACGGTCCTGCTGGCCTTTCAGTTCTTCTTCAATGCGCCCCAGGTTTCCCTTGTTGTTTTCCACATTGCCTTGAAGCACCGCCATCTGGCCATCCAGCTGTTGATGGGTACTGCCCAACATATTGGTTTTTACCCGCACGGACTCCAAAAGCCCGTCCTTTTCCCGGAGGGACGCTCCCAATTGCTCTGCCTGGCGGTACAGGCCATCCAAATCGTCATGGGCCTGCTGCAATACGAAAGAAGCGGAAGCATAGTCCTCCTCTGCCTTTTTGGCGGCGGCGGAGAGCTTGTCCAGGGTATCCAGCCATACGGCCACCTCTACCCCTTTCAGTTCCTGCTTCATTTCCAGATATTTCTGGGCCTTTTCCGACTGGGCTTTCAAGGGTTCCAGCTGCAATTCAAGCTCGGAAACCTTGTCCCCAATGCGCAGCAGATTGTCCTCCGTCCGCTCCAACTGGCGTTCGGTTTCCTCTTTTCTGTGGCGGTATTTGGAGATACCGGCGGCCTCCTCAAAGATTTCCCGGCGGTCTCCGCTTTTTAAAGACAGGATTTCATCAATGCGGCCCTGACCGATGTTGGAGTAGCCCTCCCGGCCCAGGCCTGTGTCCATCAGCAGCTCGTTGATATCCTTGAGCCGTGCGGACTGACGGTTGATATAGTATTCTCCGTCACCGGAGCGATAATACCGGCGGGTGACCACCACCTCGTCCGCGTCATAGGCCAGCGCCCTGTCTGAGTTGTCCAGTGTCAGCGTGGCTTCCGCAAATCCCAGCTGGGGACGTTTGGCGGTGCCGCCAAAAATAACGTCCTCCATTTTGGCGCCCCGAAGGGTTTTGGAGCTTTGTTCGCCCATGACCCACAGAATGGCATCGGAAATATTGGACTTTCCCGAGCCATTGGGGCCGACGATGGCAGTAATGTCATCTCCAAACCGGATCACCGTTTTATCCGGGAAGGACTTAAAGCCCTGCAATTCCAGTGATTTTAAGTACACAGCATAACCTCGTTACGTATAATGAATCAGTTTATTATACCTATAATCGGGCTTAAATGCAATGGTTTCTTTTTGAAAAGCGGCGCTTCCCCGGTTTTTTCTTTTTTGGGTGCCGGGAAGCTTCCGGGGAATCAAAAGGTTGTGGATTTTGCCGAAAAATTTTATTCTGCCCTCTGCATCCTTCCGTTTTTTCTTGTGATATTCACCAAATAACCGGGCATTGATTGACTTTTGCCCAAATATGCGGTAGAATGGGCCGGAATGTGGCATCAGTGGTCTTCCCGCTCCTGTCTTTTCTTTTCGCATATTTCAAAAATAAAACCATGAGAGGTCGTAGAGGACTGTGGATTTTAATAAGAAACTAGAGCAGGTGTGCCGGCTTTTCCGGATCGAGGATACCTATCTCGGCTACGAGACCATCCAGATGGGCAACGTCAACCGCACCTACAAAGTAAACTTCCGGTTAAAAAACGGAAATCCAAAATCTTTTCTGGTTCAAAATGTCAATACTTACGCATTCCGTGACCCTGTGGGTCTGATGGACAACATTGATAAGGTCACGGAACATATCCGGGCCAAATGCCCGGACCGGACGTGTCTGCACTTCCACCATACCGCAGACCGGAAAACCTACGTCATTGACGGCAGCAACTTCTGGCGCATGACCAACTATATTCCCTCTGTCACCTTTAACTCCGTAAAAGACCCGGAAATTCTCAGAAATGCCGGACGGGTGTTTGGAGAATTCCAGGATCAGCTTTCCGACTTTGACATTCACTCCCTCCGGGAGACCATTCCCAATTTTCACAACACCCGGCAGCGTTACGCCGATTTTAAGGCCGCCATTGCCGAGGACAAGGCCGGTCGGGCCAAGGACGTTCAGGAGGAAATCAACTTCCTGCTGGCCAACGAAGACCTGGCCTGCACCCTGACAGACCTGTATAACCAGGGCCGTCTTCCCCTGCGGGTGACCCACAATGACACCAAAATCAACAACGTTCTGTTCAGCACCGACGATCACCGGGCGCTGGTGGTCATTGACCTGGACACCGTCATGCCCGGACTTATGGGCCACGACTTTGGCGATGCCATCCGCTTTGCCGCCAACTGCTGCGAGGAAGACTGCAAAGACCCCAGTCAGGCCGGTGTGGACATGGATGTATTCCGGGCTTTCTCCCAGGGCTTCCTGGAAAAGACCGCCGCTTCCATGACCCAGGAAGAAGCCGACACCCTGGCCCTGAGTTGCTTCTGCCTGACGGCAGAGCTTTGCACCCGGTTCCTGGGGGACTATCTGCAAGGAGACCCCTATTTTAAGACGCTCTACCCGGAACACAACCTGGTGCGCACCCGCTGCCAGATCGCCCTGTGCAAGGACATGCTGGCCAAGCGGGCAGAAATGGAGCAAATCGTCCGGGACTGCCTGGCCGCCGCCCGAAATGCCTGAGGAACCCCCGATAAATTTTTCCCGTCTGCAAGCGTGCAGACGGGATTTTTATAGATCACCCTTCTTCTGAAAGAAGGGGGTTGGGGCGAAATCCCTCCATGAGGGCATTGTTCTCCATGACAAAGGGCCGGGTGGTATTTTGGCCCCAGGCGGTGTCGTATTTTTCCATGAGATAATCACTGAGTGCCTGCCGGTCCCGGAATTTCAGCAGTCGGTAGGGCTCCTGAAAAGCCACCTTTTCTATAAAGAGCAGCCCACCGTCCTTTCCGGGAAGCAACACGCCGGTGTGACCTACGGAGAGGGTGCCCGCATCCTCGGAAAACCGGTCGTGGAAAATCACGGTGATCAGGCTCCCCTGCCCCTCCGAAAACCCAATGCCCCGCTGTGACCAGCCCTCCTGCATGGCCCGGACCTGGTCTTCCGTTTTGGTAGAATCCGCTGCGGCCACCGGGGCAAAGAGGGCGCAGAATTCGGCCTGGCTCTCGCCGCAGAGCACCGCCTCGTCCTGTTTCAGGGTCTCCAAATCCAGAAACAGGAAGTCTTCTCCCTGGGTAGCAGGTGCATCCGGGGCCACGGTCACACGGTCTGCCAAAAGGCCAAAGGCGGTAATGCGGCAATTGTAGCCGGGAAAGTTCCCGTTTTTAGCCATCCATTCATCCTGCATGGCATAGGGGTCGTATTTGGTATATGCCGCCGGGGCTGTTTCAAACCCATTTGTCAGCCATTCCGTTTTTACGCTGGCGTTGAACCGGTCTACCCGGGTCATCAGGTTCTCAATGCGGTTTTCCGGGATTCCCGCACTTATTAACGCCTCCTCCAAAAGGCCCCGGGAAACCCCGTCCGTCAAATTGGAATACTCCACGGTTCCTTTTGTGGGCTGGGTCGGTTCCGTCTTCCCGGCACAGCCGGTAAACAGCATCAGGGCCAAGGCCAAAAGTGCCCCCAGTTTCAGTAATTTTTTCATATGCTTCTCCTTTTTTGTTTTTTATTTAGTGTACCCCAAAAGCCATGGAAATCCGATAAATCTTAAACAGTGAAAAACGGCTAAAACGGCACACAGGCCGCCGTCTACGGTGCTGTGTGCCGTTCCGTTTACCGGGCATGATCGCCATGCCGGAAAAATCAGGTAATGCTCTGCATATACCCGTAGACAGACATCTTCCCGTCCACGGTTTCCGGGTAGTGTTTGCGCCAGTTTAACTTGTGGAAAATCTGGTGCTCCGTCAGGCGTTTCCACAGTTCCTCCTCATAGGGCTTGCCCGTGTAGTCAAAGAGGGTGTACACATCCCGGTTGTTGGGCCCAATGGCATCCACCGCATCCCGGGACTCCGGATACAGGTCGTAGAGCATCCGGAAGCACAGATTGATGGGGTGATAATCCATCAGATGGCCGTATTTTTTCTGGTATTCCAGGAAGAACCGGTAGCAGAAATCATACACCATACACTCCGTGCCCCCAGCCAGCAGGAAGGAGGTCAGGCCGCCGTAGTAGGGATTCCGGTCCCGGTCCTCCTTGCCCCACATCTGGATGCTGTAGAGCTCCGCATCCAGATAGGCTTTCGGAATTTTATCGCTGACGAAGACGGTGGAGTCCACCCAAAGCCCGCCGAAGCGGCTGAGGAGATTCATGCGCAAAAGGTCAGAAAAATGGGTCAGGGTCAGCTTTCCGGATTTGAGGTTTTTGTAGACATAGGGAGGAAACACCGCATACTGGCCGATATTTTCTCCCGTCAGCAGCACCACTTCTGCATTCTCCGGGGCATTCTTCCGCAGCGAGCGGATACACAGCTTGACCACCTCCGGCATATGCGCCTCTCCCTGGAGCCAGCATACCCAGATGAACTTTTTGTCTGATTCCGGTTTGTGGGGCGTAAAGTGATAGTCCCGGAGAAAGTACCCAAAATCCTCTGTAAGGATGCCATAGCAGGTATCCAGCCACTTCATCCGATCCTCCCTCACGGGGTACAGCCGATCAGTCCGTTCCTTGCCAAATTTCAGGATGTAGGTAGGTTTTGTGAATTTGGCATTGAGCAGGTTTCCCACCTTCTGCTGGATTTTCAGCCGCTTGTAGTCTGCCTCTGTCAGGCCCAGAGAATCTCTCATGTTTCGTCCGCTCCATTCTCTCAAGTTATTTCCACAAATAAACCCTTGTCTCATAGGGCTGTAGGGTTCCGGGGATGGGGTCTTGGTAATTGCACAAAATCAGCTTGCCCTGATCCAGCTGAAAGTCCTTGGGGGCCTTGTATCGCTGCCGTCTGGAGCTAAAGGAGCAGATGACCAGTATCCGCTGCCGTCCATCCCGCATGGAATACTGATACAACCACTTACTGCCCTTGGTATACTCCTCATAGGTACCCCAGCGGACACAGCTGAGACGTTTGCGCAGGGCAATGGCCAGTCTGTAGAAATTCAAAACGGAATTCAGATCTTCATCCTGGCTGGCCACATTGATTTGACGGTAATTGTCATTGACATAAAACCAGGGTGTGCCGGTGGTAAAGCCTGCGTTTTCGCTGCCGTCCCACTGCATGGGGGTGCGGGCAGAATCCCGGGAACAGCGCCAGAGCCTGTGCAGTCTGGCCCTGGGGGTCATGCGCTGGGCGTAGTGGTCAAAGTAATAGAGGGTTGCCACATCCTCATACATCTCGGGGCTCCCCGGGTGCCAGTTGGTCATGCCGATCTCCTGACCCTGATAGACAAAAGGGGTGCCCTTTTGGAATAAGTACATAGCCGCCAGCATCTTGGCACTTTGTTCCCGGAAATGCACGTCACCATACCTGGAAACGATTCTGGGGTGGTCGTGGTTTTCCAGAAACAGCATGTTCCAGCCCCGGCCTTCCAGCTTCCGCTGCCACAGGCGGTAGGCTCTTTTCAGCCGTTTAAGGGAGAATTTCAAGGGGAAGAAATCCTGGAACAGGCAGTCGGCGCACATGGCGGCGTTCTGGATCATCATGCTGAATTCCTGATTTTTCCCCTCCTGAATATAGCGCAGGGCGATTTTGGGGGTCACCATAGGGGCCTCGGCCAGGGTCATGCAATCGTAGTCTTTCAGCACGGAATCCCGGAATTCCGACAGATACTTGTGGATGTTCGGCCCGTGGTTGTAGTGAAACAGGCCCTTATAAACCGGCATCAGGCGGTCATTGGGCAGCCCCGGCTTCTTGGAGATGAACGTGATCACATCCTCCCGGAAGCCGTCTACCCCCAGATCCAGCCAAAAGCGCATGATGTTTTTGACTTCCTCCCGAACCAGAGGGTTGTCCATATTCAGGTCCGGCTGCTTGACTGCAAACAGGTGGAGGTAATATTCCTTGCGAATGGGGTCATAAGTCCAGGCCTTGCCCTCAAAATGGGAATCCCAGTTATTGGGAAGCTTCCCGTTTTTCCTGGCGGGCCGCCAGATATAGTAGTCTGTATAGGGTTCAATGCGGCGGCGGCTTTTCTGGAACCACTCGTGTTCATCGCTGGTGTGGTTGATGACCAAGTCCATAATGACCTTCATGCCCCGGCTGTGGGCACCTTCCAGTACCGCCTGAAAAGCTTCCATACCGCCGAACATGGGGTCAATATCCAGATAGTTGGACACATCATAGCCGCAGTCCGCCCCACCGGAGGGATACAGCGGGGAGAACCAGATGCCGTCACAGCCCAGGCTTTTGATATAGTCCAGCTTTTGGAGCACCCCATACAGGTCCCCCATGCCGTCGCCGTTGCCGTCCATAAAGCTTCTGGGCCAGATCTGATAAAATACGGTATCTTTATACCATTGGGTTTGCGCCATGGTCCATCCCTCATTTCTTGCTGTTCCCTACATTATATCTTTCTCTCCCAAAAAGGTCAAGGGTGCGATTCGCAGACCGCACCCTTGGAAATTATTTTTGAAGCAGTTTTTTCTGAATTTTTTCCAGAGTTTCCCGCCAGAACAGCGACAGGATGACTTTTTTATAGGGATAGGTAATGCCCCGGATGTGATAGGCCACGTCCGCCCGGCGCTCCTGGGGCCCAGGGGGCATTTTCCGGGCATCCGGACCCAGACGGTACAGCCGCAGCTCCTCGCCGGGGATCTTTGCCAGCACGTTCCACTCCTGGGGCCGCATTTCCCGGCCATAGGTTTGCAGCAACTCCGCCCCCTGGATCTTAGATGCAGTGAGCACATAGCCCTTCCCCTCAAAGGATTCCTTGGAGCCATAAAGGTCTATACACAGGTCTTCCCGATCCAGGGCCTTTCTCAGCCACTGGTTTTCCATCCAGGCATCATACACCGCCCGAGATTCAGAAAGCTCCGAAAACCGCAGCTTGCCTTCCCGCCCGCCCTGAAGGAGAGGCACCTGATACATGCCGGTTTTCACCGAGAAATTCACCCCTGCATCGGAAAAACAGGTGGTTCTGGCCACTCTTGGATAGAGGAAAAAGCGGTTGGTCTCCACGGTAAAGGCAATGTGATATTTAAGCCAGGAGTGCTTGCCCCAGTCCCGGATATGGGCGGGGATTTTGGGTGATTTTTCAAAATCATATTCTCCGTTCCGTTCCAGCCAATTGGAAAACAGGCTCCACTGCTTTTTTGTCCACATTTGCCCCCAGGAACAGGCGTATTGAAAATACCAGTTGTCATAGCCGTCATCCAGCGGCTCAAAAATCTTATCTGTCAACTGGCTTAACCGGTGGTTATACAGGGCCACACCGGCGATCTGGTCTTTTCCTTTAACAAATTCCAGACATTCCAGGGCGTACCGGTAAAAATCCGGGGACACGAACAGATCATCCTCCAAAAGAATGATGCCATCGTGGCTCTGGGTCAGTCCGCCGCACTTTAAGATGTGCCGCTTGAGGCCCAGGTTTTCCTGCTGATAGAGCACCTGTTTTTCCCCAAAGGGCCAGGAAAAATTCTGGGCGTAGCTTAAAACATCCTGATTATTCCCCCGGTCAATGCTGATGATGAGAGGGGCGTTTTCCGGGTATTCCCCCAGCAGCAGGCTCCCTAAAATCCGTTTCAGGGACTCTATTCGGTTGTAGGCCACCACCACAATGGGCAAATCAGCCATGGTTTCTGCCTCCCTCCGCAATGCGCACCGCCTGATCGTAGCCCTTGGCCACGGCGGCAAAGCTGAATTTTTCTCCAAGCTGTGCCCGAAGTTCCTGGGGCACAGCGGGGCTTTCCAGCAAGGCATCCAGGGCGGCTGCAAATTCCTCCGGCTTTTCCGGGTTTGCCATCAGACCGTTCTTCCCCGGAACTACCACGTCACAGGCCCCGTCGGCATAGATGGAAGCCGCCACCGGCAGCCCCGCACAGCCCGCCTCCACCAGAATGAGGCCAAAGCAATCTGACCTGGAAGGTACCGCCAAAACCGAGGCCCCGGCATATTCAGAAAGCAGGGCCTCCCCCTCCCGGTAGCCCAGCCAATCGATTCGGCTGCTGACACCCAGACGGTCTGCCAAATCCTGGATTTCTGCCTGCTGGCCGTCTACATCATTGCCCACCACCCGCAGCCGGGCGTTCTTGTTTTCCATGGCCGCCAGGGCCTCCACCAGCAGATCCAGCCCCTTTTCCCGGGAAATCCGGCCCACATACAAAATGGTGTTCTCCCGGGGCTGCCGAGAAAGCTTTACAAAGGGGGTCACATCCACCGTCAGGTAAGCCACGGCGATTTTCTCCGCCGGTGCTCCCCAGTGCAGCAGTTTTTCCTTGGCCCGGGTGCCGCTGGCCAGATAGGCATCGGCTTTCCTGATAATGAGCTTCCGGGTAAGCTTCTGCACCCGGCCGATATAGGCCTCGGACCGCAGGGTGCCGTCTGTCATATTGATGTAGGGAATGCCGTGGCGTTTGGCCCACAGCAGCGCCCGCACCGCCGAAAGATTGTATTCCCCGCCGATGATCACCTGGGGCTTGAGCCGGTTCAGCATTTTGGTCAGCCCATAGGGGATATGGATATACCGGGTGGCCGTACCGCCCACCTCTCCACCTTTGACCCGCAAAACCTTGGAATTCAGGAAATAGGTGTCCTGTAGCTCCTCCTCTGATACGTTCCAGGCCCGGTCTGTCTCGGTGTGGCTGGTATAGAGCACCTGGTAACGGTATTGGGGGGTGCCGGACTGCATATAGGAAAACAAAGCCGTCCGATAAGGGGCGGGAATATTGCTGAGAATCAACACATTTTTCATAGCCTTTGCTCCCTGGCTTTCTTATAAATCTCCATGAGCCGCCGGTAGTTTTCCTCCGGGGCCATGTCTTTTTTGTATCTGGCAAGCACCGGCCCCGTCCAGTCCTGTTCCTTTTTCCAGAAAGCCGCCACAGTATCCGCCAGCGAGCGGGGGTCGTCCCCCTGGAATTTCATACCGGTAACGCCTTCCTCAATCAGGCTGCCGCCGTTGCCCAGCCGGGATACCAGCACCGGCGTACCCATGGAAAAGGCCTCCGCAATGCTCATGGGGAAGCCCTCATACCACTGGGTAGGGAGAATCATGGCCCGGCTCTCCCCCATCCATTGACGAACCTGGTCGTTGGGCACGAACCCACACAGGCGCACATTGGAAAGAGCGTTGGTTTCAATAAATTCCCGGCACCAGTCTTCCAGCGGCCCCCTGCCGCAAATCAGCAGTTCCGGGCCCTTGTCTTCCAATAGCCGCCAGCCTTCCAGCAAAACCTTGATGCCTTTCAGCTCGTCCAGCCGTCCGGCAAAGAGGATTTGATTTTTGCGCCGGTCTCCGGGTAAGGCTTCCTGGGTCTGCTCCACGGCGTTGGCCTTTACAAAGACCCGGTCCGGGGACAGCCCCGGCAGCTTCAACAGCTTCTGACGGTTAAATTCCGTCAGACAGATGTAGGTCAGCTTCTTATAAATGCCCGTGGCCCGGTGGAGCTTCATGGAGAGCACACAGCAAAGGGTCTGGGCAAAGCTTCCCCGGTAGCACCGGTGTTTGAGGGCACAGCCCAGGCCCCTTGTTACGCAGTCCTCGCAGATGTGGCCCTGGCGGTAAAAGGTGGCCCCGGGGCACAGGAGTCTAAAATTATGAACGGTCTGCACCACCGCCGCCCTTTCCTTTCGGGCGGCATAGTACACCGCCGGGGAAATGAGCATCAGGGTATTGTGGACATGCACCAAATCGATTTGATTTTCCCGCAGAATTCTGCGGACTTCCCGGTAGGTTCTGGGGTTAAAGAGAACAGAAAAAGGCAGGCACATCTTTTTCCACAAAGGGAATTCTGAAAGCTCTCCATTATTTCGGAAGTAGGTCAGAACCCTGTGGCCATGGGCCTGCAGCATTTTCTGCTCACCGCATGCCACTACCTCCTCCCCGCCGGGAACCTGGTAGAGATTGTGAACGATGAGTATATTCATTTTTATTTTCCTCGCAAATCCGCTTCAATTAAGTAAAGCGTATTGGTGTAGAGATACCGGGGGAACAGCCGCTTGGGGTCTTGCAGCAGCCGGTAGAACCATTCCAGGTTGTGCTTTTGCATCCAGCGGGGGGCACGGTAGATGTTTTCCGCCGCATAGTCAAAGGCCGCACCCACGCCTACCATCAGCCCGGGAACCTTCCCCTGGTGGTCGTGCATCCAAATCTCCTGCTTGGGGGCCCCCAGGCCCACCCAGATGAAATCCGGCTGCTTTTCCCACAACTCCTGCCGCAGGGCCTGGTCTTCCTCCTGGGTCATGGGGCGAAAGGGTGGGCTAAAGCTTCCGGCGATCTGGATACCGGGGTAGTGCGCCCGGAGATTTTGCTCCATTTTTCCCAGAGTCTCCGGAGTGCTGCCGTAAAAGTAGTGCCGCCACCCCTTGGAAATACCGGCGGCAATGGCCTGCTGCATATAGTCCGGCCCCGTGACCCGGCCCATGGCCCTAAATCCTCTGCGGTGGCCGGTGGTAGACAGGGGGCCGCCATCGGGAATGGCCAGGATCCCTCCGTTTTGAACCTCCATATAGCTGGGGTCTCTGAAAGCCGTTACGGTGGTGTGCACATTGGACACGCAGATATAGTCCCCGGAGAGCACTTTCAGGTTTCGCTCCGTAAAGTCCAGCAGCCAGGGCATGTCAATGGCCGCAATTTGGACACCCAGAATGGGGCACGTGGGCAGCGTGGCCTTATTCACCTGATGCTGAAAACCGCCCGCTGACTTGTCCACGTTCTTTCCTCCCAGGTTACAAATAGCTAGATGGGGTTATTATACCACTGATTCTGCAAAAAATCTACTGTTACTTTTCTGTCGCTGTCCGGCAGGCCTGCCGCAGCTCCTGCTCGTTTT
This sequence comes from uncultured Oscillospiraceae bacterium, assembly GCA_934591845.1. Taxonomy (GTDB): domain Bacteria; phylum Bacillota; class Clostridia; order Oscillospirales; family Oscillospiraceae; genus Faecousia. The sequence goes on from CAKTPO010000028.1 coordinate 23,294, forward strand.
TCTGGCATTGCAGCCGGTCACAGAGCGCCAGATAGCTGTCACACCCCAGAAGCGTGATGTAATCCATAATATCCCGGTTTTGGGTGATCTGGGTCAGAAGCAATGTCAGCTCCTGGCCGTCTCCAAAGCAGTCCGTTAAAAAGCCGATGGCGTTTTGAAGCCCTTTGGCCATGGCCCGGATTTGCTCCTGCCGCTGGGAAAGGAACCCGGCAAAGGCTTCTTTTACAAAGGCGTCCTGGGCTTCTTTCTCCCGGAAGCGGTTTTGCTGCGCTTCTTTGACCCAGGTGTCCAGGTGCTTGAGGACCTGGGCCTCCCGGCGCAGTTCCTCGGCACCGGAAAGCTGAAATTGCCGCTTGGTTTCCAGGGCTTTCCGGCGGGTTTCCGTAAAATCCTCCAAGGTCTGGGTTCCTTTTATAAATACCGTCAGGCACGCATGGAGGGCCTGGGCCAGCCGGTCCGCCTGACCATAGTCCCGGGCGGTATGGTTCAGGGTGTCCAACACCTGATTGACCAGGGTGAACCGCTCCGTAAAGTCCCCCTGCCGGGCCAGGGCCACCCGGGCGTTCCATTCTTCTTTCGAGACAGTCCCCGCCAAAAGCCCGGGAACACCGTAGTCCTGGCCGTATTTCCGGTAGAGAGAATAGTAAGCGGTAAAATCCCGGGCCGTTTCCTCCAGATTCAAAAACTCACTTACCAGTTCTTCCCCCACGGGCAGCCCCAACTCCTCACAGCTTTGCAGGAATCTGGACAAATCCTCCCAGCCCCGGGCGGTGACGTAGCGCAGATGATCCTCCTGGCGGCTCACATGGTAGAATTTTTCCGGTTTCAGCCCCAGAAAGCTCAGCACCGCCCCATGAACCCCCGCCGCCTTTCCGTAGCCCAGAAACGCCTCCACGCTGGCTTCTACAGAAATCAGGCGGATCCGGTCCAGGGTCACCACGTCAAAATCCCGGACGGACTTGTTATACTCCGGGGGATTCCCCGCCGCCACAATGACCCAGCCCAGAGGCAGGGCATGGTTTCCAAAGGTTTTGTTTTGCAGAAATTGCAGCATGGTAGGGGCCAGGGTTTCCGAAACACAGTTGATTTCATCCAGAAACAGAATGCCCTCCCCTTTTCCGGAACGATCCATGGCGGCGTATACTGCGCCGATGATCTCGCTCATGGTATACTCCGTGACGGAAAAATGCCGGCCGCAGTAGTCCCGCTCGGTGATTTTCGGCAGACCCACGGCACTTTGCCGGGTGTGGTGGGTCATGGTATAGGCCACCATGGGAAGCCCCGCTTCCCGGGCGGCCTGCTCCACAATGGCGGTTTTCCCCACCCCAGGAGGGCCCATCAGCAGCAGGGGCCGCTGGTTGACCAGCGGATAGCGGTAATTTCCCTCAGAGTCCTTTTGCAAATAAACTGCCAGGGTATTTTTGATTTCTTCCTTGGCCTTTTGAATATCCATATATGTACTCCTAGTCCAGTGTCAAGATTTTCGCCCATTTGGGTACCAGTTCCCGGTGCTTTTTGGGCCCCGCCAGTACAAAAACCGTTTCATAATCCGGCTTCTGGGGATAAAAACCGTCCCCATCCGTAAAGTACAGCAGTGCCCTGGGCTTTGGCAGCTCCCGCCTGTCCCGCATGGCCTGAATCTCCCGGAATACCGGCGTAAAATCCGTGCCGCCCCGGCCCTTGATTTTTAAGGTCTTTCCGTAGTTTTCCCATTCCCGGGGAGAGCGCACCAGGGTCTTGTCCTGCAAGCAGCAGTCGCACTGGAAAAACACCACCTGCATTTTATGGAAAAAGTTCTCCTGGGCGCTGAAAATCCCATAGGTCTCCCCCAGAAACCGCTCAACCAGGGTCTTGTCGCAGGAGGCGGAAGTATCAATGGCAATGGCCAGGGTATCCAGGCGGCAAACCTCCTTGTATTCCAGCGGCTCCAGCAAGGGCATATTGCCGTAGAGGGTCAGCCCCAGGTGATAGGGAATGTAGTCAAAGCTTTCCTCGTCACACTCCAGTTCCTCTCCGGGTACGGTGTAGCGCCGCAGGTACCGGCGAAAATCGTACAAGGGGCCTTTCAAGTCCCCGGTGTCCAGTTCTCCGCTGCCCCCCATTTTTCCCCGGTTGCCCCTTCCGAAACCCTGACCGGAGGCGCTGAGCCCTTCCCAGCGGCGGCAAAGCTCTTTGGAAAGGGTCGGACTCCACAGGCTGTGGTCGTCCAAGGCCACCGCTTTTTGAAGTTCTCCCCGGCCATAGGGAAGCCCGGACAGCTGCTTCAGAATATCCCAGGGGGTTCCCCGAACCTGGGCGAACAGTTCTTTTTGAAAGGAGTTTGAATCAGAAAGCCGGGGCTGGTGCAGTTCTTCAATGAACTTTTCTGTCCAGATGTCACAGGCCAGCCCCCAATCCTTTGGGTCTACCCGGTCCGGAATGCGGATGTGAAGATACAGGCAGTGCAGCAGCATATGCAAATACCCCCGCCGCACCGCCGCCGGGTCCTGGGCATAGAGCCCGATCAGGGAATCCGGCGCATAGAGAAAGGCCCCGTCCGTCCCCAATTTGGTCCCGGGCTTTTGGGGCAGACAGGCAAAGGCCCCGTTGAGTCCCGGATAAAGGCCGCAAAGTTCCGTGCGGCAAGCCGTCAGAATACGGCTGGGCAGGTCCTCCATTTTTTGCGCCTCCTACAGTGAAAGATCCCGGTCCCGAAACCCCATACGCTGCTTTTCTTTCAGCAACCACACCAGAATTTCCGGACGGTTCAGCTCCATGGCGGTTTGCAGACATTCATCCACAAGGGCTGTGGAAAACTGGGTTCGATTGGAAAAGTCCTCCAATTCCGGCACTCGATTCTCCTCCATCAGGGCATTGACCGTATTTTTGACCCGTTTTTGCAAATACCCAAGATAGATGTCTTTTTCTGCTTCATCTCCACACCCTGGGGTATAAAACCCCCGCAGGGCCGCTGCCAGCCGCACTTCTTCCCGGGAGGCGGTCTTGAATTTTTGAAGCAATTCCTCCCCCGTCAGCCCATTGGCCGACAGCACCTTTTGAAGCCTGACTACCTCAGACTGGTTTTCCTGCCACATGGCCCCGCCCCCTCTTTTTTACCTATTATACCCCCCTTTTCCCCTCCATGCAATATAAGAATGTGGCGTACTATCCGTAAGAAGTCCGATTTGTTTCTTTACCTTTTGGGGAAGATGTGATAAAATAGCAAGTCAATAGTCAAAACCCGGGGAGGTTCCTCAAATGCGTTTGCCTGATTTGAGAAAAAAGAAATGGAATTTTACAGCGTTGTCCTTTGTATTCCCCTTTGTGGGGATGCTTCTGGTCATGCTGATCAGCGGATACAAGCCTTTCGGAAAATACTCCATGCTGTATTCGGACATGTACCACCAGTATTATCCCTTTTTCGTAGCCTTTCGCCGCACCCTGCGGCAGGGGCAGAGCCTGTTGTACAATTGGAGCATCGGCATGGGCCTGGACTACTTAGGGCTCATTTCCTACTATCTGGGAAGCCCCCTGAATCTTCTCAGCGTTCTGGTACCAGAAAAGTGGCTGCTGAGCTATTTTTCCCTGATAATGCCAATCAAATTGGGCCTTGCAGGGCTGTTTTTCTCCCTGTTTCTGGAAAAGCTTTACGGGCGGAAGGATTTTTCCCTGGTGTGCTTCAGTGCCTGCTATGCTCTGTGTGCCTGGGCATTGGGTTTTCAGTGGAACATCATGTGGCTGGACACCTTTGCCCTGCTTCCTCTGGTGGTACTGGGAGAAATCAAGCTGCTACAGGAAAAACGGTTCTTTTTATACACGGTCAGCCTGTTTTTCGCCGTATTCATCAATTATTATGTGGGCTTTTTTGTGTGCATTTTCGTGGCCCTGGTGTTTTGCTGCTATGAGATCTGCCGGTTCCCCGGCTGGAAGCGGGCGGGGCTGGACCTTGTGCGCATTGCCTTCTTTTCATGTTTGGCCATTGGCATAACCGCCGTTCTGGAGCTGCCCACCCTGGCGGCTCTGCAAACCACCCAGTCCAGCGTCAACGCTTTCCCCAAGGGCTTCCGGCTGAATATTGCCAAGGAAAACACCTGGAAAGGGCTGCTGGATGCCATGCGCCAGGTAGCGGGCAACATGGGGGGCGCTTTGGAGCCGAACTTTAAAGAGGGACTGCCCAACCTCTACTGCGGTGTTTTTTCCATGGAGCTGGGATTTTTGTTTGTGCTATCCCGGGATGTAAAGCTTCGGGACAAACTCTGCGCCCTGGGGCTATTGCTGTTTTTTATGCTCAGCTTTATCATCCGGCAGCTGGACTATATCTGGCACGGCTTCCATTTCCCCAATATGATCCCCTACCGCTTTAGTTTCCTCTTTAGTTTCGTCCTGCTGTATATGGCCTACCGGGCCTGGCTGCTGCGCAGCCGCTTCCCGGTGTGGCACATCTGGGCCGCCGCTCTTTTTACCGCCGCCCTGCTGTGCTGCTCCAATAATGCCCTGGATACCCAGAGTGTAGAGCTGTTCGGTGTGACCATGGATTTTCATGTCTACCTGATTTATAACTTTGGTTTCCTGCTGGCCTTTACGGCGGTTCTGCTCTACGGAAAGCGGACTGTCAAGCTGCCCGAAAATCCGGAGGAAGCGGACCTGCACCGGGCAAGATTCCTGCGCAGCTGCTTCCGGGTCCATTCCCGCCGGGCGGTGCTGACTCTCATGGTGCTGGAAATGGGCTGTAATCTTCTTTCCTTTGGCCTGTATTTCCCAGGTACCGGGGTTTCTAACTACCCCAAGGGTACCCAGGCCGCGGCCTCCATGTTCCGGTATATGCAGGAGCGGGAGAAAGAGCCTTTTTACCGGGCAGAAGTCACCCATTCCCAGACCCTCAATGACGATGCCCTCAACGGCTACAACGGCATTTCCGCCTTTACAAGCTCTGCCAATGTGCGTGTCACGGAGTTTCTGAAAGCCCTGGGCTACGGGGCCAAAAACACCTACAACCGGTATTGCTTTGAAGAAAGTTCCCCGGTGGCCAACCTCCTGCTGGACCTGAAATATATGCTGGACCGGGATGGCCGGGATCGCAGCAGCTCCATGTTTGAAGAAGTCCACCACTATGAGGATGTGACCCTTCTGAAAAACAACGCCTATCTCCCCCTGGGCTTTTTGGCGAATGAGGAACTGGCCCAGGTGGACTTTACCGCCACAGAACCTTTTGGTCTGCAAAATGACATTTTTTCTGCCATGACCGGCCTAAGCCAGGACGTATGGCAGAAATTGGACAACACCCAGGTGGTGGCCCTGGGCAACGGCACGGAGATCACCCAGAGCGGCACCCGGGTCACCTATTCCCAGTGTCAGGAGGGGGCCTATGTCTCCTACTTCTTTACCCCCAGTGACACGGGCTTTCTGTGCATTTACCTGGATCTTCCCAAGCGGAATGATTTTGTGGTGGCCGTCAACGATATGGAGCTGTACCGGGAGACCATCAGCCTGCCCCAGATGCTGGCCGTGGCGGATGTGACCCCCCAGGACAGTGTGGAGGTTCGTGTCCTCTGCGGCAAGGATGAAAGCAGCACCATGAACGTCACCGCCGCCCAACTGGACAACGACCTGTTCTTTGAGGGCTACGACATTTTAAACACCTCTACCCTGAATCTGACCTCTTTCCGCCAGACCCGGGTGGAGGGTACCATCCAGTGTGACCGGGATGGGCTATTGTACACCTCCGTTCCCCAAAACGGCAACTGGCGGCTATATATTGACGACCAGGAGGCAGAAATCACTCTGGTAGGGGACTGCATGATTTCTGCCTACCTGACCGAGGGCCCCCACACCGTCACCCTGCGCTATCAAAACAAGGCGTTCTATGCAGGGCTCCTGGTGACCCTGGTTTCCGCCGCCCTCTTTGGAGTCTGCGCCTATCTTGCCTACAAGCCGGAACTGGAACAGAAGAAAACAACCTGACCCTCCCCCACGCAGCGACTGAACTGCGCCCCGTCAAGTAGACAACGAAATAATTAACGAAAAGTTCACAGCGCTGCGGCGCTGTGGCACCCAT
>CAKTPO010000029.1 GCA_934591845.1 uncultured Oscillospiraceae bacterium
AAAAACCTTCCCCGCCGGGGAAGGGGGACCGCCCGCAGGCGGTGGATGAGGGGCGGTACGGCGTTGTACGTTGTAGGAACAATGGGCGCAGAGGTTGAAGCGTTTCTACGGATTCGCCTATTGTTTCTGGAATGTTTTACGCTGCCCCGCCCCTCATCAGTCAGGGCTATGCCCTGCCAGCTTCCCCGGAGGGGAAGCTTTTGTACCGGCCTTTTGGGTGTCGGGTTTACCGGAACGCCACAGGGAAGCTCTCAAAACCTTCCCCACCGGGGAAGGGGGACCGCCCGCAGGCGGTGGATGAGGGGCGGTACGGCGTTGTACGTTGTAGGTACGGTGGGCGCAGAGGTAAAACGTTCCCCCCACATGTCATTCCGAGCGAACGCAGTGAGTCGAGGAATCCACGCAAGTTGCAGATTTTATCTTGTGGTGGTTCATCATCCCACGTGGTGGATTCCTCCACTCCGCTTATCGCTCCGGTCGGAATGACATAATGGGGGGACGTTTCTACGAATTCGCCTACAGTTTCTAGAGTGTTTCAGGTCGTACCGCCCCTCATCAGTCTCGGCTGCGCCGAGCCAGCTTCCCCGGAGGGGAAGCTTTTGTACCGGGCTTGGGGGGGCGGGAGAAAATGGGTGGGGCGTTTTGAAATTCTTAATTTTTTGTTGCTTTTTTTGGATGATATTGAAATAAGTGCCCGCTTATGGTAATATGATATCAGAGAAAGAAGATTCTGAGACCGTGGTAGAAAGCTCATGGTGTCCGTGGGTTTTTCGGTACGGTTTGAGAACATTTTTTGGAAATGAGGGATCCATTATGAAGAAGAAAACCATTCAAAGAGCCTTCGCCTGGGCCCTGACTTTGGTTATGGTTCTGTCTGCGGCACCCTTGGGTGTTTTTGCGGAGGGCGAAGAAGAACAAAAGTGCACTTGCACGGTGAAATGCGGCGAGGTAGGCAATATAGACTGCCCCGTCTGTAACGAAAATGCGGAAAAATGCGCCGTTACGCCCCAGAAGCAGGAGGATGAGGAGAATAAAGACGGTGGATCCGGTACTCCGGACGTAGTGCCGCCTAAAACTGGCGGGGAAACCCCCTCCGGCGGTGAAGGAGGCCCCACCGGTAACGACACCACCAAGAGCGGCACCACCAACAGCGGCAGCGACAGCACCAACACCAACAACAGCAGCGCCAACAGCAGCAGCACCGGTGGCGGCAAAACATCCGATCAGACCGGCGGAAGTGGCGACGGTACGACCACCGGGACAGGAAGCGGTTCCTCTGAAAGCAAAGGTACGCCTTCGGACAAGGATGGAGAAGGCTCTGGCGGCAGCGGCACTGGCGAGAATACCGGTAACAAGACTGAAAAGAAGACATTTAGCATTTCTTTTAATGTCCAAGGGCATGGTAATAAGCCCGAGGACATGACCACCGGTGAAGATGGCATGCTGACGGGCGGACTGCCTGCGCTTAATAATGTGGATGGCTTCACTTTTGTCGGCTGGTATCTGGACAAAGATTGCTCTGAAGGCAAAAAAGTTGAGAACGACTATCCGTTTACGGCGAACACCCCCCTGTACGCCAAGTGGACGGAGAACACGCCCACCGGGACAGGAAGCGGTTCCTCTGGAAGCAAACAGGATGAATCTGATAAGTCCCAGAATTATGATGAAATAGGCTCTGACGACACTGGCAGCATCAGCGGAAGTACCATTACAACCAAAGCCTATAAAATCACCTTTAATACCCAGGGAAAAGGTAATGCTCCTCAGGAACAGTACACCGGCGAAGGTGGCAAACTGACGGGCGAGCTGCCTACGCTTGATAATGTGAATGGCTTCACTTTTGTCGGCTGGTATCTGGACAAAGATTGCTCTGAAGGCAAAAAAGTTGAGAACGGGGATACATTTACCAAGAACACCGAACTCTACGCCAAGTGGACAGCCATTACTTACACCGTGGTTTTCCACCGCAATTACAGCACCCCAAACGAAACCTACACCCAGACATTTGGCTATAATTCATCTGACCAATTGGGATCAATCAGCCGGGATTACTATAATTTTGTTGGCTGGGCCGAGGCCCCTGACGGAAACGCAATATACGAGCAAACGCATCCTGTGGATGACCTGTTTTTCGGGCAGGGAACCACGCTGGATCTCTATGCGGTATGGAGATATATACCCCGGGAGGTGACCTTTAACGCTTGCGGCGGCACGATCACAAAGGACGGCAAGGAGGTAACTTCTGATGAAGTAAAAACCCAGGAATCCCCCCTCAACACGGTAAAGGCCGAGGAGGTTCCCACCCCCACCCGGGAGGGCTATACATTCCTTGGCTGGTACGACCCGGAAACGAATAACAAGTTTTCCTTGAATACGCCCTACAATACGGAGACCACCCTGGAAGCCCGTTGGGTTGTTCTTAATAAACCGGATAATGTCACTCTTGGCGAGAACTTCCTGAATGAGAATTCAGAGAAACTGAAACCAGGCACCGAGAAAGTAGAAATTCGTGTAGAAGAAGTAAAGGATGAAACACACCTTAAACTAATCAAGATTGAATTGGGAGGAAAGCTGGACGGCAAGAATCTTCTGGCAGTATACGACCTGTCCGTATATATGATAAAAGATAACGAGCATCAGCCCCTTACACCAGTCAAAGGCCTGATTCAGTTTGACTTCCCCGTGACCGGAAACGTGGCAGCCGTTTACCATAACAAAGACTCCATGCCCGTCTCCGATGGCAGCAAGGCAGGCTACCTCCAGAATGGCAGCACCCTGACCATCTGGGCCGACAGCTTTTCGCCCTATGCCATCGCTATCGACGGCTATCAGATTGAACTGGATCCCCAGGGCGGCACCCTTGCTGCGGATGTTTCCAATCCCATAATCACCAAGCTTGATGGAACGCTGAAAGAGCCACTGCCCACGCCAACGAAAACCGGCTATACCTTCGGCGGCTGGTATCTAACGGCAGACTGCACTGGCAATAGAGTAACAGATGATGCAAAATTTGAGACGAACGCCAAGCTTTACGCCAAGTGGGCACCCATTACTTACAAAGTGGTTTTCCACGACAATTACAGAAAACTGGAGAAGGAGGAAACCAGCGAGCAGACCCTTACCTATGATCAGGAAGAAGCACTGCATTACGATGATACCAAAATCAACCGGGACTACTATCATCTGGACGGCTGGGCCGAGACTCCTGACGGGAAAATTAAATATGAAACCGGGAGCAAAGTCAAGAACCTGTGTTCCCAGCAGGGGGCCGAAAAGCACCTCTATGCGGTATGGAGCTATCAGCCCCAGACGGTGATCTTTGATGCCGACGGCGGCAAGATCAAAGACAACGGCCAGGAGGTATACTCTGTTATAGTACAAACCCAGGAATCCCCCATCAACACGGTAAACGCCAAGAAAATCCCCGTCCCCGAGCTTCGGGAGGGGTACTACTTTGGCGGCTGGTACACCGAGAAAGATGGCAAGGGTGACCTGGTGAAGCCGGATAAAACGGAGTTTCCCCAGGGGCGGACTACGGTTTACGCCTATTGGATCAAGTTTGAGCCTGTCACCGTGACATTCAAGTGCCAGGGCGGCACCGCCCGCATTGGCTCTACGGATGTGAAAGAATTCACCATGCAGACCAAGTGGCCCGGCGTTCTGGACGGAACCCCCACCACCCCCAGCCGCAGCAGCTACAAGTTTGAGGGCTGGTACACCGCCGCCGGGGTGAAGGTGGATGAAGACACCCTGTTCCTGAAAGACTCCACCGTCTACGCCCGGTGGAAGCGTGCCGTATCCATCACCGGCAACCCCCGCACCGGCGACCAGGTAAAACTGGAAGCGGCCATTGCCATTCTGGTGGCCGCCGCCATCGGCCTGGGTGCCACGGTGGTGCTCAAGAAGCGGAAAGACAAATAATACCCCATAAACCACACCGCCCCCGGAAAAACCGGGGGCGGTGCTTGTATATAGGGGGTCATTGACCTGCGCTGAACAGCATCCGGTCCGACTCCACCTGGAAGGCTTTCAGTAACTCTTCCGGGGTCATGGAGGAGCGTTTGGTGCCAGAGAGTTCCAGAAGGACGCTGCCGTCTTTCATCATAATGGTCCGGTTACCGAGGCTTAAGGCAGAGGGAATGTTGTGGGTGATCATCAGGCAGGTGATGCGGTGGTCTGCCACGATTTTTTTGGTCAGTTCCAGCACCTTTTCCGCCGTGGCCGGGTCTAAGGCGGCGGTGTGTTCGTCCAAAAGCAGCAGCTTGGGGGTCACCAGGGTGGCCATGAGCAGGGTCAGGGCCTGACGTTGGCCCCCGGACAGGAGCCCTACAGGGTGGTTCATCCGGTCTTCCAGACCCAGGCCCAGCATGGAGAGCCGGTCCCGGAACTCTAATCGGTCTTTTTTGGTAATGGTGGAAAAGGGGGAACGGCTGTGGCTGGCCCGCAAGTAAGCCAGGGCCAGATTTTCCTCAATGGTCATATTGGGGGCGGTACCCCGCAGGGGGTCCTGAAAAAGTCTGCCGATGAATTTGCCCCGCCTGTAGTCCGGCATCTGGGTGATGTCCTGGCCGTCTAAGACCACGCTGCCCCGGTCTAGGGGGAAGGAACCGGCAATGGCACCAAAGAGGGTGGATTTGCCCGCACCGTTGGAGCCCAGCACCGTGACAAAATCCCCGGCATCCAGGTGAAGGTTCACCCCTTGCAGGGCCTTTTTTTCATTGACGGTGCCTTTTCCAAAGGTTTTTTCCAAATTGGTCAGGGTCAGCATGTTATACCCCTCCTTTCTTTTCCGCCCGCAGGGCCGGAATACCAATGGCCAGGGCCACGATCACGGCGGAAATCAGCTTCAGGCACTCACTGGGCAGATCCAGCCGCAGGGCAATGGCGATGATGAACCGGTAGAGAATGCTGCCAAGGACGGCGCCAAAGGCCTTTTTCCCGATGCTGCCCTTTCTGGTCAAGGTCTCCCCGATGATGAGGGAGGCAAGACCAATAATCACCATGCCGGTGCCCAGATTGATGTCCGCGGTTTTCTGGTACTGGGCCAGCAGCCCGCCGGACAGGGCCGTCAGGGCGTTGGCCATGCACAGGCCCACGGTTACGGTAAAGGCCGTGTTGATGGAGCTGGCCCGAACCATATCCGGGTTGTCTCCCGTGGCCCGGATGGAAAGCCCCAGCCGGGTCTTGAGAAACAGTACCAGAAGCCCTGCGGTAAGCACCGCCAGCACTGCCGCAGGCAATAGCCGGTAGTAGGCACCTAAAAAGGGTTTCAGCACCGTAAACACCGTGGGGGCTTTCAGCATGCTGACGTTGGAGGAAAAGCCCATAACCGCCAGATTCACGGTATACAGCCCCGTATTGGTGATGATGCCCGCCAAAATCGAGGGAATGCGCATTCTGGTCTGCAAAAAGGCGGTGATGAAGCCCGCGGCGGCTCCGGCCATCATGGCCAGGGGGATGGCCAGGAAGGGGTGGCCCGCCACGGCCACGGTGGCAGACACGGCGCAGCCCAGGGTAAAGGCCCCGTCGGTGGTCATATCCGCAATGTTCAGGGTTTTGTAGCTCAAAAACAGGGCCAGGGCGACCAGGGCGTAAATGCAGCCCAGCTCCAAGGCGCTGCAAACAAGGGCAGTTGAAATCATGGTGGACTCCTTTACATTCTCACAGGGGAGCCCCGAAAGGCTCCCCTTATTTTTTTATTCCGTGGTGACTTCTTTCACGGTTCCGGCCATGGAGGAGAAGACACTGTAGTCTAGATTCAAAACCTTGGCGGTGTCGGTGTTCACGGTGATGATGCCGCCGTCCATCACGTGGTACTCGGGAACTTCCCCGCCCAGGAGGATGTCAACGGCCATATCGGCGGTGTAGGCCCCCAGCTCGCTGTAGTTCACGCCGCAGGTGGTAAAGGCACCGGCGGTGACGAAAGAATCGGCGCCAGTGTAGAACGGAATACCCGCCTCATTCAGGATTTCTGCCACGGCACCGGCGGCAGCCATGACCGTATTGTCCGTGGGGGTGAACACCGCCTGGACACGGCCTACCAGGGCACTGGCAGCGGTGAGAATTTCATCGGTGGAGTTTCCGGTCTTTTCAATGTAGGCAATGCCCTTGGCATCCAGGTATTCCTTTGCCTGGGCAATGGGGGTGGCGGAGTTGATCTCACTGTTGGAGTACAGCAGGCCCACGGTTTCCACTTCCGGCTGGACGGCAAAGAGCATATCCATGATCTGCTGGGTGTTCAGGGCATCGGAAGTGCCGGTGACGTTGGCAATGCCGGTGAGCTCCGAAGAAGCGGGGTCAGAGATGGCGGCGTAGATCACGGGAGTCTTGGTCTCCTCGGTGGCGGTGGCCATGGTGGTGGCGGCCAGGGTGGCAATGGGGAGGATGGCATCATAGCCGTCGGAGACCACCTGGGCCCCGATTTGATTCAGGACAGAGGCATCATTCTGGCCGTTGAATTCCTTGTAGGTGATGGTGATGTTTTTTTCCGCGGCCTTGGCATCCAGCTCCTTTTCCATGGCCAGACGAATTTCATCCAAAGAGCTGTGATCCAGCTGCTGGACAATGGCCACTTTGAAACTGGTTTTTTCCGTATCGGCGCTGCCCTGGGGGGCAGAAGCGCAGCCGGTGAAAGACAGGGTGATAAGAGACAGGGCGCACAGCGCAGACAGAAGCTTTTTCATAATTAGAACTCCTTTTTGAATTGAAAAATTTTGAAATTTGATGGGTTTGTCCTTGATTTCACCATCGTCTCCCGGGATGATTTTTCATAGCAATGTCCCTCCTGAAAATGAAAAAAGCCCCTGTTCCCCCTAGGGGGGAACAAGGACAGAAATGATCAATTCTGCGGTACCACCTTGTTTGCCGAAAAAATTCGACCGCTCAGCACGGTGCCAACACACCGTCTGCCCCATAACGCTGGCATTGCGTCAGAAGATACTTAGGATACTCTGTTCTCTCTGCCCTCGGCGGCCCATTTGCTGCTCCGCTTTTCGCCCCGCTCTCAGCCCCCGGGACTCTCTGTGGATGCGCTTACAGCTTTACTTCCGCTTCATAGGTTTGTCTTTTGAAGTTGGTTTGGTTATACCACCAATTTGTGCGTTTGTCAAGAACTTTTTTCCGTGACGGGTGGATTTATTTGGAGTTTCCTTAATACTCCCGGACAACGCCTTTTACAAGGCCCAGAATCTGGGCATGAGTGCCGTCAATGGGGTCGTAGGCCTCATTTTCCGGCATGAGCCAGATTTTCCCGTTTCTCCGGCGCAGCCGCTTCACCGTGGCCTCGTCTTCGATCATGGCCACCACAATCTGGCCGTCATCCGCCGTGGACTGGGGCCGGACAATGACCTTGTCGCCGCTGAGGATGCCGGCGTTGATCATGCTGTCTCCCCGGACCCGCAGGGCAAAGCAGCTGGGATCCTCCCAGGGAATGGTGCCCTCCTGATTTTCCATGGCCAGAATGGGCAGGCCTGCCGTGACCACCCCGATCACCGGGATCTGCCCCGGCCGGGCCCCGGTCATCAGTGCCCGCTTCCGGCCCTTTCCATCCGGGGCCTGAAACACGCCCTTTTCCTGCAGGGCCTGCAAATGATAGCTGACAGAGGCGGTAGAGCGCAGACCCACCGCTTCCCCAATCTCCCGGACAGAGGGGGAATACCCATTTTCCGCAATAAACGCATTGACAAACTCCACGATTTTCTCGGCTTTGTTGCTGGTTCTGGGCATAAGGCCACCTCCAAAGTGTTTTTTTGATTATAGCACAAATGATTGAAAAAGAAAAGGGGAAGAATGAAAAATTTTAAGGGGAAGCGCTGTGCGCTTCCCCAAACTGCTCATACATAAACGGTACCGTTGGTTTTTCCGGTAATGGAGGCAGTTTTGACAATTCCAATACGGTCCGATGACAGCATCCCGCAAATTCTGGATAAGCCATTCTGCGTAGACGTGATCACCTGTGCGGCCCCTTACCTGACGGGCTGCAACAAACCGGACGATGCGCTTCTGGCGATATATCGCTCCCGAATCAGAAACATTCTGGAAGTGGCCATGTCACAAGAAGTCGATTGCCTGGTTCTGGGTGCATTTGGCTGTGGAGCGTTCCATAATGACCCCCAATTCATGGCCGATGCGTTTGCGGATCTGCTGATTGGGGAAAACTACGCACCTTTCTTCCAAAAGGTGGTTTTCGCAATCAAGCGCACAGGAGTGCATTGTCGCAATCTAAGCGCATTTCAGGCGGTGTTTGCGCTGTGAGCCATTGAGGGAGAGCCATCGAAAACAGGAAATCGGTTTTACGAAACGAAACATCCGGAAGCCCATCCGATTTCTCAAAAGCAGCACAATATACGCTTTCCCGGCAGGTGCCGGAGGTGCATTCGAAAATTTTCCTTTATCATTTTGACCGTCCAGCCATCCAAATAGATGACTGGACGATTTTTCCCCGATTTTGCAAAAACCTCCTGCCACAGCTTGTACCTCATTCCCTTTTCCCATCTTCCCATACATAATTCCCCTTTTCCTGCAAATACTTCTACGGAAGAAACCGCAAAAGACGGGCATAAAGGAGAAAACAATATGAAAGCAACAGGCATTGTACGCCGCGTAGACGACCTGGGCCGGATCGTGATCCCAAAGGAGATCAGACGAACCCTGCGAATCCGGGAGGGTGACCCGTTGCAGACATCATTGACACGGTGGGAAGTGTTCTGCTTTTCTATGTTGGATTTGGCTAAACGGCGGGGGTGGTAGTTGTACATAGTGACGGATGTGAGGGGCGGAACCGTGGGTATTTGGGAGGGGTATCTCTGATATTTGCCAACCATTGGAGCTAATTGTGCCAGTCTCCGGAATTTCAAAATACGATCAGAGTGTGGAACAGGAAAACATTCGTAAGCGTCAAAACTAATAACGTCGCATCCTATCAGTCGGAATCCCCAATGCCTAAGTCGAGGGGACTCGAACCCCACCAAAATACTCGTTTCGGTAAATGCTTACGGCAGGCCCACCCAGTGAGCCTGCCGTTCTGCTATTCTTTGTATTTACTGAAATCCATCCAATCTACGGCAGGGCGCTTACTCTCGCCATAGCACTTATCCAAGTATAGATTGCAATACGGATTGTAGAGCTTGCGCATTTCTTGTTTCTGCTTATAAAGGTCAGCTTCAATTGCTCTGCGGACCCGTTCCAGGAAAGTTCCTCCGGTTGCAAGCTTTGCTTCTGCGCAATGGACGACAATCCCCATAAAGAAATCATCTTCCTCCATCAGGTATTTACCATTTTCGTACGGATACAGGGCGAAAATGATATCACATTCTCTTGGAAGCGCATCTATTTCTTCCTTGTGCTTCGGATAGTTTGCGAGGGCTTGCCAGTAGGGTTTACCTGAAGTGCTCCTCTCCATTTTACATTTTCGCCACAAATCTCGCCGTTAAAAATTGCTGGAAATTGAATTCTGTTCTCTCTGAGGATTTTTGCGGCATTGGGAACTGTTTTTCTGCCGCTCTTTGGAAATGTCACGCTGTCCCCACTTCCTGCTGCGCAAATCTGGATCGCGGTACAATCCTTGTTGAATCGAATCTGGACGGGCATCTTTGCCATTTTTTCTGCCACTTTACTGCTGAGCAGTACAATCCCTATTTCCTCTATTTTTACATACATGGCGGCCTGCGGAGCGGAGGGGGTGACTAGAATACTGAATTCTTCGTCTGTCATGTTTTTCAGATCCAACATCATATTCATCCCTTTCTTTATTTTGGAGCAGAAATTCTGCATTCCAACGGAGCGTTCTCTGGCAGCAATGCGGCAACATTTTCAGGTTTTGTCAAATCCATCCTAGCTGCCATGCGGAGGGTGTGAGAAAGATACTCGTAGGGATCCAATCCATATTCCATAGCGGTGCGTATAAGGCTGAACATAACTGCGCTTCCGGCAGCACCTTTTGGGGTATTGGCAAACAGGAAATTTTTCAGGTCGATGACAAAGGGCTTGATACTCCGTTCCGCCCGGTTATTGGATATCTCCAGCCTGCCGTCTTTCAGATAATTCGTCAGGTAAGGCCATTGCTCTTTCAGATAAGTCAGTGCTTTGCCCAGCGCAGATTTCGGTGCGGCGTTCCGGATACTTGCCCACGACCACAAAGCGTCTAAAACAGGTTTTGCCTGCTTCAGCCGCTGCTTATAACGTTCTTCCGGTGCTGTCCCTTCCAGACTCTGCTCTATTTCAAACAGCACACTGCAGTACGCCAATCCTTGGGATGCGGAGCTTCCTTTGGCTTTTCCCTTTGGAAGAGATTTTACCGCCTCGTCAAATTTCCTACGGGCATGAGCCCAGCAGCCAACCACGGTTATCTCCTCCGGAAGATTATGATACCCGGCATAGCCGTCTGTATGGAGGTATCCATGGAAGCTATTCAGAAATTCCTTTGGATGTTTTCCACCCCGCCCCGGCTGGTATTCGTACAGCACAATGGGCTTTTGCGTATCCCCGCTGGTGCGGTAGAGCCACATATAGCTGTCGCTCTGAGGTGCTCTTCCAGGCTCGTGGAGGACTTGGAGCGTCGTTTCATCCGCATGGAGTACTTCTCGGACAAGCAGTTCCCGGTGCAGTCGGTCATATACCGGCTTTAAGTAGTCTTCTACCGCTTTTAGAATCCAGTTAGACATGGTCTGTCGGCTTAACTGAATACCACGGCGATCCAGCTCTTGTTCCTGACGGTAGATGGGTATACCCATGACAAATTTTTGTGTCATAATATGGGCAACGGCCTCTGGCGTAGCAAAACTGCCAGGCAGGAAACGATTCTCTCTGGGCGCACGTACCACAGGTGTTGTAATATTCTCCTTGTTACAGTGCTGGCAGGCATAGCTGTAGTAGATATGCTGTTCCACAACCACCCGTGCGGGAATGATTTTCATCTTGTTGATAACTTCTTTTCCAATCTCCGTCAGCTCTCCACCGCATTGGGGGCAGACCAGTTCTTGTCCTTCCAGCCGGTGCTCAACTTGTTCTACCGGAACATCTTCTGGGATTTTGTCCAACGTGTATTCATGCTTTTTGTGACGCTTATGGGCAGCTACAACGGTCACATCTTCCTTGTTCCGCTGTTCTTCCGCAAACACTTCCGCTTCGTTAAACAGAAAGCTCAGCTGCTCGGAGAGTGTGTCCTCGCTCTTTTCAGAAGACGCACCGAAACGCTTGCGCTGCGCAAGGCGCAGTGCCTCCATGAGTACGTTCATACGCCCCTCAAGCTCAGAAACACGTCTGCTCTGAGCTTGAAGTTCCTCATATTCCGCCCGGGAAATAGTAACGGTTTCCGGGGTGCTTGTCTGGAAAGAATCTGTCTTTTTCATGGAATGATTATACCATATAAATGTAGAAAAGTACAGAAAAATGATCCGTTTTATACAATTTCCAATCCACTTATCTGCCTATGCGCTTTTGGCTGGTCAATGCTGAGCCCCTCCATGAGCCAGCGGTATTGCTGCTTGATGAGGGCTTTGGCTTCGCTTTCTTTCCGCGGCCACTGGAAGATGCCCGATTCCAAACGCTTGTAGAGGAGAAGAAAGCCGTTTCCCTCCCAATATAGGGCCTTGATCCGATCCCGCCTTCTTCCGCAGAAAAGAAACAGACAGTTCTCCAAAGGATCCAATGAAAATTGCTGCTTGACCAGTGCAGCCAGTCCGTCGATCCCAAGCCGAAGATCTGTATAGCCGCAGGCGAGGTAGACCTTGTCAGCTCCTGTAAAATCACTCAGCATGACCGCAGTCCCCGGAACACCGCTTCCAATGTCGCTGCGTCCGCTCCGTTGTATATTTCAATCTCCGAACCTAAGATATGGACCTTTGCGGCGATTTGGCCAGAGCCTCCTACGTTGGCTGGCGTTATATCCACAAACCCGCTGCCCTGCGCCTGTGTGCGTATTAATTCCTGAAACAGCCGCCGCTGCCAGTAGTAATACGTTTTTTCCGAAATGCCACGTTCCTGACACCACGCCCGAACCGTTATCCCACTGCCACGGCAGGCCGCAATTTTTCCACTCCACTGCTCCAGCCGTTCCTGCTTGGACAGTGCTTGTAGACTTTGTTCCATTTTGACCATCTCCCTATATGCCAAATGTATCCCATGCAGATTGAGGGAGACATTTGGAGTTTGAAGTATTATCTCACGGAGATGGTATGGTAGGCAAGATGTAGGGAGGTTTGACGCTTACGAATTTTCTCCGGTTGTGGTTGGTGTGCGCATTTTTTGCCAAAAAGTTATCCACAGCCTTGATGGGTAAGAAAAAGCAGACCCTTTCCATTTTGGAAAAGAGTCTGCGATTTGCTTTTGGGGTTATTTAACAGCCCCTTTCGCACTCATTACTAAGAATGTTAGTCGAGTACGCTCCCGGTTAGAGAGGTTACGCACCTCTCCAACCGGGCAAAGGAGCGTTTCAATATGCGGGATGTTTACTTTACTGGGATACCAAAAGCAACTTGAAATTGAGAATGTACTTAGCATTGACCACGAAATTGCAAGCCATATTCCGAATTGAATATCTCGAGCTGCACTTTTCGCTTAATGATCTGTCCATGGATATTTGTAAATTGCTCAGAAAACTTAATGCACAATACTTTATTCCTTATAGCGTTGTTTCGCTTCTCATTAAGTAATAAGGAAAAACAAATGAATATTTTAGACCCAGATTGGTACAGTTTGTCAACCCTTAAAAAGTCGTTAGGAAATGATTCTGGCAATTGCAATATTTCGATATTGTCTGCGCTACTCGTATATCCAATTTCGAGATCTGATAGAACTACACTTTTTCCATCTGTCTTGGTTGTTATAGTAGCTTCGATTGGTATATGCAATGCGCATTTTGCACAGGGCTCTTGGTAAGCTTGGATAAAATAATATGGCTCTAACGACGCAAGCTCACCAGGTCGTAATAATTGATATACCCATGGTGAGATACTAACACAACTGTCTACGCCAGGCTCCATCTTTGGTGTTGAGGGTTGGAATGACATAACTGTACTTTTCTTTTCTTCACTATCTTGAATAAAGAATAAAGAAATTGTAATCGCAATGTCAATCAAGAGTAATAGACTATTTAAGTTTTCGTTTTCAAGGATTAGAGCAAACTTTGTATCTGACAAAAACGTTGGCTTAAAGATTGATGCAATTGTGATTAAGCATATTACTATCAATACACACAGAAGAATTTTTCGGTAATTTTTCATATTACTCTTTTCCAACAATCATTAACTGAGCATCCATTGTACTTAATAGTTTCGCTGTAGTTTCAATACTTGCGTTTTGTTGTAGCTTTTCAATTTTTGCTATCATTGTGCGATCAACTCCACTTTTTTGAGCCAATTCGTTTTGTGTCATATTGTTTTTAGTGCGCCATGTAAAAACATATTTTGATAACTGAGAACGAAATAGTTCACTTGTTATATCAGCTGGATTGGATTCTGAATTCTCTTTGTGATCTGTTGCATTACTGTCAAGTAGCAACGCAAGATTAGTTTTCCTCTTATCTAATGCTATGCGGTACAATTTATTATATCTTTCGCAAAGCGCATTTACATATATTCTATAGCTGAATCTTTTGCTGTCAGTAAAGTAAGAAAGTGCATTACTATCTATCTGATATTTAGCACATTTTTGCTGATGTTGAGAAGTTAAAAAGTTCTTTATTCCAGTCGAAATGTTATAGTTAATAAGTATATAGACATCCTCTGGGGGGATTTTTACGTTGGCCTCTTGAGAAGTCTGCGCCAAATCAATAATAAAGAAGGAAATATCCCGACTGGTACATTCAAACATCTTATCTACAATATTTATATACAGTTTTTCGCTCTTGTTATAGTGTTCGTGGCTTTCTGGAGCATCGTCGTCAAATAATGCTTCGAGATATTCGAGATACTGGACTGTGCTAATAAGCTCATCAAGTTTCTTCCGTCGCTCAGTCAACTCGGAAAGCAACGACCGTATCTTTTGCTTTCTCTTGTGTTGGCTGATTGCTTTGTATAGCTTTGCAAACATTCCATCAATGCGCTCACTTTTTTCATTAAAGAAAGTCGCACTATCAAGATACATATAAAAATCACTATGTTTCATAAAATTACCTCTCCTTCAGTTGGAAGACCGATATGTAACATCGTAGATACACATCATCCGCAGCCCATGAAAAAACATTTTCATGCCTCTCAGAGGGGTGACATACCATTGACCTTTTTCGTTTATCTCTACCAGCGATTGGAGGTAAAATGTTAAATGAATATCTTTCTCTCCAATGTCGTCTGAGACCTCCTGTAGAATAATGAAGCAAAACGCTGTCAAATACTTCCGGATTTTTTCCACTTGACCTTCCGTCAATTGAATCTCCGGATGGCAGGCTAAAAACTCCTGGAGGCTCAATCCATCTTTCCCGTTAGCCCTAAAACTTATCTTGAAAACACCTTCGTCGTACATATCGCTGCCCCCTTGCGTTTGTGAATATTTATCACATTCATATTATCCCGCTCCGGCAGTTTTGTCAAGTAGTATCTACGGAAAAGAATTAGTTTTAATATATACGCCATCCCCAATGAGACTATAGGTGGCGACAATATAAAAAGGAAAGGAGTAATCCGCATTGGGGCTGTTAGAGAAGTCCCCATCTAACGCAGTGGCCAGTGATTCCAGCACTGGCCACAAAAAATATTAAGAAACGGCTGCAGCCAGTTGAGGTTGCAGCCGTTTTGTAGTATCATTAAAGTCCCACCAAAAATGAAAACTACAAAAATGAATTATACACCAATCCAGCTGAAATTACCAGTGGATATGGAAAGAATTATTGAAATAAATGATTCGGTATATACTTTCAATGAAGTGGTGTCCCATATTGATCTGAAAAAATACTTTGTAGAGAAGGACTACAAGGCCACGGGTCGTCCAAGATATGAACGCGAAAAACCTTTGAAAGTGTTGCTGTTTGCATTTATGGAGCACGGTTATCCGTCTTTACGAGAGACTGAGAAGCTGTGCAAAGTGGATATTCGGTTTATCTGGCTGCTGGATGAGATGAAAGCTCCCAGTTATGCCACGCTGTGTGACTTCATAAACCAGGAGCTAAGCTGCTCTCTGGAAGAAATTGTTCAGGAGATCAATAACTACATTTTTGCCCAAGAACATGTGGATCTCGACCATGTTTATATTGACGGGACCAAGATAAAGGCAAGCGCCAACAAATACAGTTGGGTGTGGAAAAAGAACTGCTTAACAAGTATTTCCAGGGAATTTGAGAAGATTACGAAAACATTCCAGGACGCAAACGAAACGGTTCTGCAATATCTGGGATTGAAGCTGGGTGTTCGGGAGGAATACACTGCGGAATATTTATCTGAGATTCTGGAAGAATTTCTAAAGGTCACAGGCATGAACCAGGAAGAGTTTGTCCATGGGTCTGGTCGGCGGAAAACAGCAGGCCAGAGGCTGTATGAGCGGATAGATGACAGTCGAAAAAAGCTGAAGGGTTACAGGGAAAAGGTGGATATCTGCGGGGACAAACGCAATAGCTTCTCCAAAACCGACCACGACGCTACCTTTATGCGGGTAAAAAAGGATTATATGGGCAATGACCAGCTTCTCCCGGCCTATAATGTGCAAATGGGTGTCTGTGATGGATATATCGCGGTTTATGGGGTTTACCAATATGCCTCAGATTCCGACTGTTTTCAACCGTTAATAGAAGAATTTAAGAGAAGATACCACAAATATCCAAAGTATCCTGTGGCAGACGCTGGTTATGGCAATCTGAATAATTATCTGTACTACCAAGAGCATGGAATGGAAAAATACATGAAGTTCCCCATGTACGAAAAGGAAACCAAGGACAAGAAGTACCGTGACGACCCGTATCGTGCCGTGAATTTCCGAGTAAATGAAGCGGGACGGCTGGTTTGTCCAAACAACAAGGAATTTCTTTTCCTACGGACAGAACCGGTAAAGGGCAACCAATATGGGAGGACCGTAGAACTTCACCAGTGCGAGGATTGTAGCGGCTGTCCGCACCGAGCCAAATGTCACAAAAGCGGATCTGACCGAATCATCCGGCTGAACTATGAACTGACATCCATACACAAGGAGGTTCTCGACAACCTGAACAGCATTCATGGCGCGTTGCTCCGTATGAACCGTTCCATACAATCCGAAGGGACTTATGGCGAAATAAAGGCAAACTGAGGATACGAGCGGTTCCGAAGAAGGGGCATAAACAAGGCAATTTTGGAGATTGCCCTGATAAGCTGCGGTTTTAATCTGCACAAGTACCATTTGAGCAAATTAGCAAAGGCCAATCCGGCCAAGGCTGCTGGATGAATAGTCCCCAAAAACTGCCGAAGAAAGACGAATTTTCTCCGGTTGTGGTTGGTGTGCGCATTTTTTGCCAAAAAGTTATCCACAGCCTTGATGGGTAAGAAAAAGCAGACCCTTTCCATTTTGGAAAAGAGTCTGCGATTTGCTTTTGGAGTTATTTAACAGCCCCCTAAACACGCTCAAATAGCTTCTTGTTCTTCTGCCCCAGCATAGACTTCAAATCCACCACCGAAACCGTTTCTAGATTCCGAAGCTGCTCCACATAGTTGCAAGCTCTGCCGACTGAAAACAGGAAGTAGATGTTCTCATAAAATGGACGGTTTTTTGTCGTTACTGTCTCAATCTTTTTAAATTCTGCTTTGGGAAAGCCCTCTCCAATATCATCCCAGATTTTTACATAGATCGTGTGATCCTTTGTTTCCTGCACATAATCAAAGTGAATGCCGTTGACTGTTACATCCTGCTGCTTTGGATCTTCAAAACGTAGAATTTCATCCCAGTAATACTCACCGTAGTTTTTCTTCATCCACTTCCAGCATACCTTTTTGAAATATTCCGCAACAATTGAGTGGTCGATATCATTTGTCAGCAGCTGCAAACTGTCCCCCTCAAGTGGTTTCAGGCAGCGTCCCTGAAACGGAAACACATAGCGAAACCACGTTTTCCAATAGCCGCCTTTGGGATAGTAGTGCGTGCGAACGTGGCCAGCGGTATCTTTCCTTTGCACTGTTTCCAAAAGCTCGACTTTATCCAAGGCTTTCAAATACTTATCGCACTTGTTCTGCGGAAAGCCGGAAAACTCCGCAAGCTGGCTGATACGGTTATGCCCGGTTGCCATGCCGTAAAGCAGGATATTGTATGTCTCTGGTGTTCGGAAGTGCCGCCGCAGTTCTGATTCAGCATAGCGGAAATAGGTGGAATTCTGAGTAAAAAGCAATCCCAGATTCTCAGCAAAGGTCCTTTGAAAATCGAATAGCTGCACCAGCTCTGGAATACCGTCGGTAATCGCAATTGTCCGAAGCGCATCCAGCGGGTCAAGTGCCTTGTTTTCAGTCAAAAGCATAGGCACCGTGACTGTCGTCATTTGGAGAATATCAGACGGGAACGGCATTTCTATCTGATTCCGAACAATTAACACAACATAAGCTGTCCCGGCGAGTTCCGGAAGCGCATTCAAAAAATCTTCCTTATCATTTCTATCGTCCACATCATCGAAAAAGATGACTGGGCGATTTTTTATTGCGCCGATTTCCGCAAAGAAATCCTCCCACAGCTTGTACCCGGGCCGGAATATCTGCGGGGCAAATGCCGCATCCAGATTTCGGAAAGAAAAGTATTGCCCGCCGTATGCTTCCAGGTAGCTTTGCGCCAAGGAGGTCTTTCCCATTCCGCTTTTGCCGCAGAGCTGCGTAATCCACAGAGATGATTTCTGCATCCAATAATTGCTGACGCTGGTGTGGAGCTGTTTCGTATATTCTTCAATTCGTTTCATTTTTATCACTCATATCATAAGTTGATTGAATATCGCTCATTGTAGCACATCCTTCAATGTGTTTCAATACGGCTTTTGAATTTTTTCTTCCGTAATTTTAATTTATTTCTCTTAATGTTTGATTTTCCCAAACAATACAAGGAAAATACGTCAAAACACTTCGATGTTTTAAGACATCTGATTTCACAGAAAACCCGTCTCGATGCCTACCATATGAGGGGATCAATAATTTTTCCGGAAAACACCCTAACAAAACCTCATTTTCCCCGCGATAAGTGAAAGGGAAATTTCCGGCGGCGGTTGTCATATCCTACAAAAAGGAAATATTTTCTAAAATATGTAAAAAATCAACCCGTTTCGTGGGCTCCATAAGTGAGAGGACATTTGCAGCTCCCATGAGTCCCGGGAAAAGCCAAACTGAGATTAAAAATTTCCCCTCTTCATTTTGGCTGAAAATTCTCAGACGAAATGGTAGGGCATTAAATCACCTCCATGTACCTTGACAATTTTACACTCATTCATCTGATACATTCTCCCCCATCCGAGCCGGGAGGCCGTGCGCCATGACCATCTTATGCGAGCGACAAACACGAGCCTCCACTGCCGGATAGCAACCGGCAAGGCGATGACGGTGGGGGCAGGACAATGATACTTCTCGAAAGAGCTGGGCGGAAGCGCAGGGGTGAAACTCCCATGGACCCGATTTGCTATCGGGCGTCAGATGAATCCAGTGCGCACGGGGGGCGAGGTCAAATAGGTGCGCAAGAATCTAAATTTTGAAAGGAAAACCAAATGAAAACAATCAACAACATTAAAATCATCGGCGTGGATGCCGGGTACGGAAACATGAAAACAGCAAATTTCTGCTTCCACACCGGCCTGACCGCCTACGACACGGAGCCTTTGTTCACCAAGAATATGCTGGCCTACGAGGGCCGCTACTACCTGATTGGTGAGGGTCACAAAACCTACACCGCCGAGAAAACTTTGGACGAGGACTACTACGTTCTCACTTTGGCGGCTATTGCCATGGAGCTGAGCCGGGAACACCTGACGGAAGCGGACGTTTACCTCTCCGCCGGACTGCCCCTTAGCTGGGTGCTGGAGCAGAAGGACGATTATCTTGCCTACTTGCTGAAGAATCAGGAAGTGGAATTTTCGTTTAAGGGGGTACGGTACAAAATTTGCATAGTCGGTGCGGACATTCTCCCCCAAGGGTACGCCGCCATTGCGGACAAGCTGGATGACCTGAAAGGGATGACATTGCTCTGCGATATTGGCAATGGGACCATGAATCTCATGTATCTTCGGGATGGGGATGCCATTCCTGATAAAATGTACACAGAGAAATTCGGGACTCAGCTGTGTGTGAACGCCGTCCTGGAAGCAGTTATGAACAAGTACCAGGTGGTCATGGACGAGGGAATCGTGGAGTCGTACCTGCGAACCGGCGAGGCGGATGTCGCCAAGGAATATCTCAAGATCATGAAAACAGCGGCCAGTCGGTATGCCCAGGAAATTCTCCGTCGGCTCCAGGTGCATGATTATACGCCGTCCCTCATGCGGCTGTATGTGGTAGGCGGCGGGGGCTGCCTGCTGCGGAATTTCGCCAAGCTGGACAGCAGCCGTGTCACATTCGATGATGACATCTGTGCCACTGCCAAGGGCTACGAGTTCCTGACGGAATATCATCTGCGCAATGGCTGAAAACATTCGGAATATCAAGCTCCGCTTGAATCTCGACAAGCCGGAGGCCAGGAGAGTCAACGAGATTTTGAGCAGCAGCGGACGATCCATGAGCCAGTTTATCATTGCAGCGGTGAATGCCTATGGGAGCTACCTGGACGAGGAAGAAGCGAAGCGGCACTTTGTTCAGCAGGTCAATGATTCTCTGCGAAAGACGTTGCTGGAAGTATTAGGGAATGCCATTGCCCAAACTGTTCCAGCGGAAGCCGTGCCGGAAGCTTCGTCCGGGAATCAAAAGGCTATGGAAAGAAGTGCGGAAAAGGCTGGAAATTTCCTGAAAAGCTTCTTCTGACTGCAAGAATCTCCGAAAATTGCAGGCAAATGGCAAAAATTGGCTGCAAATCCTGTAGCTTTTTGACAGCAGACGAAAGGCAGATGAGAATGCCATATTTTATCCTGCTGTCAGGAAAATAGAGAAATTGGGAGCAGTCGGTGTAAATGATTCCGTCGTCCTCATATCTCAGTGGAACACATAGCGTCCGACCTGTGTGATCCATTTTATCCCCGAAGCCAGGAAGTCTGATGGTATGTCCTTAGAGGTAGCGAGCATCGGATTTGTTGGCACAAATCCAGAATCCACACCGCTTCCGGGTGTGGACTATTCTAAGAATCAACAGGAGGTTTATGAAGAAAAACGACACAAGACTTCAATTGCGGTTGAGCCTAAAAGAGAAAGACAAAATTGAACGCAACGCCAGACGTTGCGGTATGAGTGTATCCGGGTATGTCCGGCAATGTTGCCTGGGCCGGGAGCCGAAAGGCAGGCCGCCGGATGTGTTCTGGGAGTTGCTGGAAGAACTGTACACTATAACGGCACTTCTCCCAATGCCGGAACAGCAGCGACTTTCCGGGCTGATTCTGCGGCTACAGGAGGCGGTGTAGATGGCGACTACAAAGCTATGGCATATCCAGGGGCGGTTAAAAGACTTGGTAGATTATGTGGAAAATCCGGATAAGACGGTGAAGCCGGGATTGGAGGATTTCTTCAATGTGTTTTCCTACACCCAGAATCCAGACAAGACAGCGGACGGCCAATTCGTCACCGCCATTAACTGCCAGAAAGACATTGCCTTGCAGCAGATGATTCTCACCAAACAACGCTACGGCAAGGAGGACGGCTATATTGCGTGGCACGGCTACCAGAGCTTCAAGACGGGAGAGGTCACGCCGGAACAGTGCCATGCGCTAGGCGTGGAGCTGGCAAGGCAGATGTGGGGAGACCGGTTTCAGGTCATTGTCACCACCCATCTGGACAAGGAGCATCTGCATAACCACTTTTGCATCAACTCCGTGTCCTTCAAGGATGGTGGCAAGTACAATTTCTCAAAGAAAGAGTTAATGCGTCTGCGGGATACCTCTGACCGCCTGTGCCGGGAACATGGCTTGTCGGTGGTGGAACGTCCTCACAAAGCCCCGTCCCGGCAGGTGTGGCTGGATGAACAGGCGGGGAAACCTACCCGGTACAACATCTACCGGGCGGATGTGCAGAAAGCCATCGACTGCAACGCCACCGGGAAACAGGTCGTACAGCACTTGCGGAAGACGGGGTATATCATAGATACCACAGACTCATGTTTGAAAATCCGTCTGCCCCAGTATCCGCATTTCACCCGGCTGGACACGCTGAATCCCAGATGGACCAACAAGGGGCTGGAACACCTGATTTATGACCGGGACATATCCGAGTTTGGCCGCCCGGAACGTCCACAGGTGCTTGAAGTCCCGGACTGGCTGAAAGCAGCATACCAGCCCCGGAAACGCACAACTAAAATTTATAGGCTCTATCTCTACTATTGCTACCAGCTGGGGATTTTGCCCAAAGGAACGACTTACCACCCGGCAAGTCCACAGCTGCGGGCTGATATACGGCACTTGGATGATATTGACCGACAGACCCGGTATCTAGCCAGTCACAACATCGAAACCGTGGAGGAATTGTTGGCAGATCGTTCTAAAAAGGAAGTACAGCTGGAATCCCTGGTAGACCAGCGTACCAAACTCCAGAACAAAATCCGCCGTGCTTCCCCGGAACAGAAGATTCTTCTCCGAAAAGAGAAAGCGGAGGTTACTGCCAGAATCACAGCCCTGCGCAAGGACATTCGTGACAGCAAGGAAATTGAACAGCGTTCCTTGGAAATCCAGGATACGCTGGACCGTGCTTTTGAAGCGGAGTTTACCGGCAGGAACAGGAAGGAGCATGCCTATTCGCATGAAAACCGATAAAATTGGAAATCATTGGGAGAAAAGGGGGCTGTAACATGGAAATTATTCAGGATGATGCAAAGAAGCTGGTACAGGTGTGGCTGAGCCGGAAAGAGAGTGGGGACGAGGCACTGCAAAATCAGCTGAAGCCCATGTATGCCCAGTGGAAGCAGCAGAAATATATGGTGGCGGTATTTCACTCCGGGCAGGAGGACTTGAAGGAGAACACCATGGCCCTGCTGGCGTATAACAAACGGCGCAGTGCGGAACTGGCGGTGCAGCGGGAGAAGAAGCGGCGGACGGCAAACATGGAACGCTAAAAAACTGGCGGGAAGGATCGATCTTTCCCGCCTTTTTTCTCTTTTGTCTTGCAATAAGCAAAACTTTGTGTTACAATATCATCTGTGATAGAAAAATTAGAAACAACGATATGGAGAAATAACGATATGAGCGAGGAAATGGTGAACGGCGGCGAAATCCTGCTATACCAGAACGGTGCAGAAAAGGAAGTCGTGAATGTGGTATTTCACGATGAAAACTTCTGGCTGACACAAAAGGGTATGGCAGAACTTTTCGGTGTCAAAGTGCCTGCCATCAGCAAGCACTTGAAGAACATCTTCCTGGACGAAGAATTGGATGAATCCATGGTTGTTTCCAAAATGGAAATAACCACGCCCCATGGAGCAATAGAGGGAAAGACCCAGACAAATGAGGCAAACTTCTACAACCTCGATGCCATCATCGCCGTAGGCTACCGTGTGAACTCCAAAAAGGCCACCCGATTCCGCCAATGGGCGACGAAAACGCTGAAAGAGTACATCCAGAAGGGCTTTGTTCTCAACGATGAGAT
>CAKTPO010000030.1 GCA_934591845.1 uncultured Oscillospiraceae bacterium
GGATGGGTGCCACAGCGCCGCAGCGCTGTGAACTTTTCGTTAATTATTTCGTTGTCTACTTGACGGGGCGCAGTTCACACAGGGAAGAAGTTCGGATTTCTTATGTTTGGTGGACGATATAGGACTCGAACCTATGACCTTCCGCACGTCAAGCGGATGCTCTAGCCAGCTGAGCTAATCGTCCATATTCTTGGAGGTTCTGAGGCGTTGCACTCGGAACAGTTAGGATTATATACCATAGGGGCGAAAATGTCAAGCACTATTTTTGAGAATCTCAAAAAACTTTTTCCGGCCCCTTATTCCGCCCCCAGGGCGGATAGGAGGGTGGTCATAATTTGGGCGCAGGAGTCGGGCCAGGGGTAGGAGTCGGTTTCGTAACCGGCGGTTTCCATCAGGCTTTCGGCATCCTTGCCCATGAGCTGCTGGTAGGTTTCCAGGATCAGGGAGAATTTGCGTACCAGCTCCTCTTTGTCCTTTCCCCGCATCCAGCTGTTTTCTGCGGCGATCATTTCATTTTCGCTGAGTCCTGTGGATTTGCACCAGTCCAGGAGTCTGGCGGTATAGGGTACGGCGGTGGCAGTGCTTCCGGCGGTGCCGGGGAAGACGTTTTCTTCCACCTGGTCCAAAAGCTTTATTAAATCCTCTTTGCCCTGGGTCTGGACGGCGGAGACCGTGGCCCGGGTCTGGGCCTCCGGCATGGTAGCGGCGGTGGTCATGGTGGGGCTTCCTACCGACTGGCAGGCACTCATATTCAAACACAGCAGGCAGGCCGCCAGAGCCGTACCCAGCTTTTTCAGATTCTTCATTGCAGTTCCCTCATTCATCAGTATCATTTCGGTTACATCACGGTTACATAACATTTTCGGAACAAGACGTATTATACAGTTTTCCGACCAAAAATCAACTGTCTTAAGGAAACTTTCACCATTTTTAGAAAATTTGACAAAATGCCCGGTGGTTGACCGTAATGATTCTGTTTATTTTTGTTACAATTGTTATTTTTCTGTTTCCAGGCTCTGCAAATACCGGTTCAATGCCGGGTTGCGGTTGTCCCGCCGCCACACCGCCACGATCTCCTCCACCTCCTGCGCCCCCTCCAGGGGCACAAAGCGGAGATTATAGGGGTGGTTCAACTTGGTGGTGCAGTATTCCGGGAGAATGGAAATCCCCTCCTCAGAGGCCACCATCATTAAAATGCTCTCGGCATCGGAGGAACGGAACAGGATATTGGGCTTAAACCCGGCTTTCCGGTACAGCTCCATATAAAAAGCATCGCCGTAGGACTCCACATCTGCCGAGGGGGACATATACAAGATGTTCTCCCCCCGAAGCTCCTGCCGCCGCAGACTCTGCCGTTGGGCCAGGGGGTGCCGGTCATACAGGGCTACCATCAGCCGCACCCGCTCCACGGTCACATGGTCTACCTCCTCATTTTGTTTCAGGTTGGTGGAGTCCCAGGTGTAAACCAGGTCATAGGCCCCGCCCAACACCCCGGAGGAGAGCACATCCGCAGAGCACCGGTAAAAGCTCACCAGAATATTGGGATTCTCCCCATGAAAACGCCGCATCCACAACGGCAAATCGCTATGCTCGTAGCCGCAGACATAGCCCAGCTGCAAGGTGCCGGACAGGCCCATGGCTGCCCCGTGGGTCAGCTCCACTGCCCGGTTCATCCGCTCCAGAATCTCCCTGGCCTCCCCCAGAAAGGTCTCCCCTGCCCCGGTGAGACTGACGGGCCGGGTGCTCCGGTCAAAGAGCGCACAGCCCAGGGTCTCCTCCAGAAGCCGGATCTGCTGGGTGATGGCGGTCTGGGAAATGTAAAACTGCTCCGCCGCCTTGGTAAAGTTCCGGCTCTCCGCCGCGGCTACAAAGTATTTCAGCTGGTTTTGATTCATGCTATCGACCTCTAACATTAGTTTTTCTTATTATAGTATGTAGTATCCGCCGTTGTCAACCGGGTCTTTCCGAGATAGAATAGATTCACTTTGCAAAAGAGAGGAAAAACAATGGAAAGAGAATCTTTTAAGTCCCGGCTGGGCTTTCTGCTGGTCAGTGCGGGCTGCGCCGTGGGCATCGGCAATGTCTGGAAATTCCCCTATGTGGTGGGCCAGAACGGCGGCGGCTGGTTTGTGCTGCTGTATCTGCTGTTTCTGGTGATCATGGGTCTGCCCGTATTGACCATGGAACTGGCCGTGGGCCGGGGCAGCCGCAAAAGTGCCGTCCAGGGCTACAAGGCCCTGGAAAAGGCGGGCAGCAACTGGCACATCCACGGCTGGTTTGCCATTTTGGGCTGCTACCTGCTGATGATGTACTACACCACCGTTTCCGGCTGGATGGTCAGCTACTTCTATAAATTCGCCACCGGCCAGTTTGTGGCCGGAATGGACACGGAACAGTGCGGCGGGGTGTTCGGCCAGATGCTGGGAAATCCTAAAGAAATGGGTTTCTGGATGGCGCTGACGGTGCTGGCAGGCTTCCTGATTTGCAGCCGGGGGTTGCGGAATGGCCTGGAAAAAATCAGCAAATTCATGATGTCCGGGCTTTTGGTGCTGATCGTCGTTCTGGCGGTACACAGCATGACCCTTTCCGGCGCCGGAGAGGGGCTGCGGTTCTATCTGGTCCCCAACGCCCAGAACGTCCGGGCCGCGGGGCTGGGGAACGTCATCAGTGCCGCCATGAACCAATCTTTCTTCACCCTGAGCCTGGGCGTGGCTGCCATGGAGATTTTCGGCAGCTACATGAGCAAGGACAACACTCTGCTCAGCGAGGGCGTGCGCATCTGCGGCCTGGATACCTTTGTGGCACTGGTGGCCGGCCTGATCATTTTCCCCGCCTGTTTCAGCTACGGGGTGGAGGTAAACGCCGGTCCCAGTCTGATTTTCATCACCCTGCCCAATGTCTTTGTGAACATGGCCGGGGGCCGGGTCTGGGGGAGCCTGTTCTTCCTGTTTATGACCTTTGCCAGCTTCTCCACGGTGATCGCCGTGTTTGAAAACCTCATGTCCTTCTGCATGGACACTCTGGGATGGAGCCGCAAGAAAGCCGCCCTGATAAACTGCGCACTGGTACTGGTTGCCAGCCTGCCCTGCGTTCTGGGGTACAATGTGTGGGAAAATTTGCACATCATCGGGGCCAGAGACGTATTGGACAGCGAGGATTTCCTGGTCAGCAACCTCCTGCTGCCTCTGGGGTCTCTGGTGTATCTGCTGTTCTGCGTGACCAAATGGGGCTGGGGCTTTGAAAACTACCAAGCCGAGGCCAACACCGGCAAGGGGCTGAAAGTAAAAAGCTGGATGAAGTATTATTTCCGCTTCGTTTTGCCCGTCCTGATTCTGGTCATTCTCGTAGAGGGTCTCATCTAAAAAATTTTGGAGCAGACATGACGGTTCATGTCTGCTCCGTTTTTATACGGTCGTTAAAAAGTTTTGCTGCTGCCCATGTTCATGGCCATGCGGATGCCGCCCATGGCGGGGGATACGGTGTTCACCACCACCGGGGCCAGCTTTTCCATGGCCTCCACGGCCTGGGCACGGAAGCAGTCGCTCTTAAAGAGCCCCCCGGAGAGGACGATTTTCAGGTTCTCCTCCCCCTGGGCTTTCAGGTTTTCCAGCATCTTTCCGGCGTAAAGGCTCAGGCTGTCCACCGCCCCCTGGCGGAGTTTTTTACACAGCGGGGACTCCGCCGTCTCCAATACGATGGAAGCATAGGTGGCAATCTCGTCCCCCTTGGTGAGGTTTGAAAGCCGATAGAGCATTTCCTCTCTGCCGCCGCCCTGGGGCAAAAGCTTTTGCTCCACCGCCCGGAAGGTAAAGCAGTCCTCCCGGCAGCCATCCAGCCACAGGGTCATTTCCCGGAGCAGACGGCAAGCCATCCAGTAGCCGGAACCCAAATCCGAGAAAGAATAGTTCCAGCCGCCGATACGGCTGGTCTGGCCCTTGCTGTCCACCCCCACCACAATGGAGCCGGTACCGGCAATGACCACCACCCCAGGCACATCTGCCGCCGCCCAGAAAGGCAGAATGGCATCATTGACCACACAGCTTCTTTCTGACGGGAAGCCCGCCTGCTGAATCATGGCCTCATAGACCAGCCGGTCCTCCGGGGTATCACAGCCGGACATGCCCCAGATGCTTCTGGTCACATGGCTGGCCCGAATGCCAAAATTTTCCATGCGCCGCACCAGGTCCCGCATATTGGCAAAAGCGGTGGCATTGCCCACAGACTTAAAGCTGGTGGCCCCGCCGGAAAGGGTCAACAGAACCTTTCCCTCTCCGTCCGCCACACACAGCTCGGTTTTGGAACCGCCGCCGTCTACACCGAGATAAAGTTTGCTCATTTTTCATTTCCCCCTATAGCCTCGGAATTCCAGGAATTTCGTTCGCTACTTTCCTTATATATAATTTATTACAAGTTGCGACAAATTGCAACAGGCAAATTGGCCCTTTGTGACCTTTACAGCACCGAAATACCGGAGTATAATAATGCTAAAGCTATATTGTGAATAAAAAAGGTGACTTATGAAACGATTTTTTGTAATTTTACTGTGTCTTCTCCTGTTTTCCGGCTGTGCATCCGGTGGAGACGCTGGGGTTTCCTCCACCCGGTATCTCACCGCCATGGATACGGTCATGTCCCTTACCGCCTACGGGGAAAACCGGGATGGGGCTTTGGAAATGTCAGTAGCGGAAATCCAGCGGCTGGATGACCTGCTCAGCATCGGCAACGAAAACAGCGACATCAGCCGTCTGAACCGGGAAAAACATGCAGTGCTTTCCCCGGATACATATTCTCTATTATCCCAGGCCCTGGATTTGGCCCGGGATACCCAGGGGGTGTTTGACCCCACGGTGTACCCCTTGGTAAAGCTCTGGGGTTTTTATGACAAGGATTATCATGTGCCCACCCGGCAGGAGCTTTCCGATACGCTGGCACAGGTAGACTACCGGGAAGTTTCCCTTTCCCAGGGCAGCTATGAAGCCAGCCTGGGAAAGGGACAGCAAATCGACTTGGGGGGCATTGGCAAGGGCTTTGCCTCCCAGCGTGTCACGGAGCTTTTGCGGGATGCAGGCGTGACCTCCGCCATGGTAAGCCTGGGGGGAAACATCCAGTGCCTGGGGGCCAAGCCCGACGGCAGCCCCTGGAACATCGGCATCCGTGACCCCTTTGGAGAGGAACTGTACGCCACCGTCCGGGTCACGGACAAGGCCGTCATCACCTCCGGCGGCTATGAGCGTTATTTTGAAGACCCGGAAACCCACAATATATACCGCCACATTTTAGACCCCCGTACCGGGTTTCCGGCGGAAAAGGGCCTTAGTTCCGTCTCCATCGTCACTTCTGACGGCACCCTGGGGGACGGCCTTTCCACCGCACTGTACATCATGGGCCTGGAAGATGCTGCTGCCTACTGGCAGTCCCACCGGGAGGCCTTTGAGGCGGTGTTCATCACCGACGACGGTAGCCTCTATGCGACGGAAGGACTGCGGGGCAGCGTAACCTCCCAACATGAGATCCATTACCTCTCCTGATCCTCAAGTCGTTCACAATTTGTCTGTTGAAATCAAAAATGAAGTATGTTACTATTATCCTAATAGGACTCAGGAGGAAGAAAATGGACGACGAGAAGATCAAAGCCCAAATTGGCAGCAACATTGCCACCTGCCGAAAATCCGCCGGGCTGACCCAGGCGGGGCTGGCGGAAAAGCTGAATTATTCCGATAAAGCCGTTTCCAAATGGGAGCGGGGAGAGTCGGTGCCCGATGTGCTGACGCTCATGCAGCTGAGCACCCTCTTTGGGGTCAGTCTGGACCGGCTGGTGCGTGACCCCTCTCTTTCTGACCCCCAGCTCCCGGAACCGGAGGAATATGAACCCCAAAAGCGCACCCCCAGAAAGGGGATCATCCAGGCCCTTTCCAGCACTTTGGTTTGGTTTGTGGCTCTGTTTTTCTTTGTGGTAATCTCCTCCTTTGGCATTCGGGGCAGCTGGATGGCCTTTATTTACGCTGTGCCCGTCAACGCCATTGTGCTGCTGAGTCTGCGCTCGGCCTGGGGGCAGTTCAGCTGGAACAAGGGCCTGATTTCCGTCATCGTCTGGGGCTGCCTTGCCAGTATTTATGTGTCCCTGAAAATGATTTTGAAGGTCTCCCTGTGGAAGCTGTTCCTGCTGGGTATCCCCGGACAGGTGGCCATTTTCCTGTGGTTCCGGATGTTCCGGACACCGGAGACCATCCAGGAGGAGGAACCGTCTGATGCTGAATAAAAAAGAACTCCGGGCCATGGTCCGGGAGAAAAAGCGAGCCATGAGCCCCACAGAAATTGAAGAAAAGAGCCGGGTATTGGGTGAAAAATTCCGTGCCTGCCCCCAGTACGCCGCAGCGAAAACCATTTACGGATACCTGCCTTATAATCAGGAGGTCCGCACCGTGCCCATGCTGCTTCAGGCCTTGGCCGATGGCAAGCAGGTGGCCGTACCCAAGGTCTACGGGGACGAAATGAAGTTTTTGCTTTTGTCGGATTTAAACCAGGTAGCCCCGGGCTATGCCGGGATCCCTGAACCCATTGCCGACGGCCCCGAGGCCTCTGACCCAACGGCCCTGGTGCTGATGCCCGGCCTGGTCTTTGACCCCCAGGGCCACCGCATCGGCTACGGCGGCGGCTTTTATGACAAGTTTTTAAGCCGGGAACCGAACCACCCCACCGTGGCACTGTGCTACGATTTTCAGGTGCTGCCCCAGCTGGAAACCGAAGAATTTGACATTCCCGTGGACACCGTCCTCTGGGCATAAGAATAAGGAGATTTTATGGAAGCACTGATTTGGATTCTCACAGCGGCAGCGGTTTTTGGCCTTTGCCGTCTGGTGGACAAGGGCTTTCAAAAGCTGTTTCGAAATAAAGCGGAGCATCTGTCCGGTCAAGCCGTCCGGGTCAACAAACGCTACGGTGTCTTTGGGGTGATCCTCTCGGCTCTGGGCGTAGCCGCTATCGTAAGCGGCATGAATAGCGACCGGGTGTTGTTCTGGGGCGGCATTATTGTGCTGCTGCTGGGCCTTTCTCTGGCGGTCTATTACCTGGGCTTTGGCATTTTTTACGGGGCTGACAGCTTTCTGGTGTCCACCTTGTTCAAAAAAAGCACCTCTTACCCTTACAGTGCCATTGTAGGGCAAAAGCTGTACCTCATCACCGGCGGCAACATCGTGGTAGAATTGCAGCTGGAAAACGGGAAAACCGTCAGCCTGCAATCCACCATGGAGGGGGTCTACCCCTTCCTGGATACGGCCTTTACCCACTGGTGCCAGCAAAAGGGCCTTGACCCGGAAAACTGCGACTTCCACGACCCCCAGAAAAGCTGGTGGTTTCCCCATGAGGAAGACTGACCATGGGCCATATTCCAAGCGGGACTACCGCCCAGCTGGAGCTGGTGACCTTTCAGCAGGCCCTGGATGCTGCCAACACCCCCAGCCCGGATTATGACATTCAAAAATGGCTCTATGCCCCCAATTTCTATTCCGAATACCGGTACATCCTGGGCACCCGGGGGCAAAAGCCCCTGATCTGCATTGGTGTGAATCCCTCCACCGCCCGGCCTGATGCCCTGGACAACACCCTGAAATCCGTGGAGCGCATTGCCCTGGGCAACGGCTACGACAGCTTTCTCATGTTCAACGTCTACGCCCAGCGGGCAACAGACCCCAACGCCATGGAAAAGGAACTGAATCCGGTGCTTCACCGGGAAAACATGGCCGCCTTCCGGTATGTGCTGTCCCTGTCCCGGGAACCGGCGGTATGGGCCGCCTGGGGAGCCGTTATTGAAAAGCGGGGCTATCTTTCCCGGTGCGTCCGGGATATGTTGGACATTGGCAAGGAATATGATGCCCGGTGGTATTGCGCCGGTGCCATCACCAAAAAAGGCCACCCCCACCACCCCCTGTACTTACGAAAAGACGAGCCTCTGAAGCCCTTCCAGGTGGAACCCTATCTGGAAACGCTTTGACCTACACAATCGGACGTGTTGCGTGTGACCCAGGCGACACGTCTCTACTATATAAAGGAGTATTTGAATATGAAACTGCTCATTGCCTCTGATATTCACGGCAGCGCCTATTGGTGCGGTCGGCTTTGTGAAGAAATGGAAAAGGAACACCCGGACAAGCTGATTTTATTGGGAGACCTACTCTACCACGGCCCCAGAAATGATTTGCCCCGGGACTATGCCCCCAAAAAGGTCATCCCCATGCTGAGTGCCCTGTCCCAGAAGATCATTGCCGTTCGGGGCAACTGCGAGGCCGAGGTGGATCAGATGGTGCTGCCTTTCCCCTGCATGGCAGATTATGCCCAGCTTCTGGTGGACGGAAAGACCTTCTACTTAACCCACGGCCACCATGCAAATCCTCAGGCCCTGCCCCCGCTGCCCCAGGGAAGCGTTTTTCTCTCCGGCCACACCCATGTAAAGCTGGATGAAACCGTTGACGGCATTCGCTGCCTGAACCCCGGCAGCGTGTCCATTCCCAAGGACGGCAGCCACAGCTACCTCATTTATGAGGACGGAAGCTTTTTCTTCCGGGTCATGGAGGAATAAGTATGGATTCGACCCAATGCGACAGCTGCTGGTATTATGATTATGATGAGGAGTATGACGAATACTACTGCATGATGGATTTGGACGAGGATGAGGTCTACCGCATTCTCTCCTCTCAGAGCCAGCGTTGCCCTTACTACCGTCAGGGCGACGACTATACCCTTGCCAGGAGGCAATGACCATGAAATTTCTTGCTGTCCTATTGGCCCTTTTTCTGCTGACAGGCTGCACCGGCCCCAAAGTGGAAAACCTGCCCCCTACGGAATCCACCCAGGCCCTCTATGCCCCCGGCCATACCTTAGAAACCCAGACCCAGGGGGTCATGCAGGTGTTCCCCACCCAGGAAACCGGCTTTTGCCACATCCACCCCATGGGAGAGGACCTGCTTTTGCAGTGCGGCGGCAGCATCACCCGGCTCTCCGGCCCGGGGCTACAGGAAACCGCCCAGGGCAGCACCCAAGTGGTGTTGCGAACGGATGCTGACGGGGCCTGGGTGCTTACCAGCCACACCGTTTCCGTTCTGGACGGCGATTTGCAGGAATTGCAAACCATTTCCCTGCCGGATACCCTCAGCGGCATTCCGGGGCTCAGCCCGGACAGCCGGTATCTATACTACTTAGACCGGGAGTGTCTCAAAGTCCTGGACTGCTCCACCGGACTTTCCAGCCTTTTGCGGGACAACATGAATTTCTATGATGGCTCCGTCACGGCCCTGACCCAGGAGCTTTTGTTCCTGCGGCTGACCCGGGAGGACGGCAGCCCCCAGCGGCTTCTGGTATCCGCCCAGGATGGCAGCACCCAATACCAGGACTATGCCCCCCAGGATGCTGCCTGGTCCCAGGCAGGCCTTCAAATGCTCTTGCCGGATGCAGGTGCCCCCCTGGTGCTGCTGCTGACCCCCGGCGGCACTGCGGGGCAGCTGCCTTTAGGCCCCACCGAGGAAGTTCTCTGTTTTCTGGATGGCTTCGTCATCACCCAGACCCCCAGCACCACGGGCCTGACTCTGCGGCTCTATAGCTTTTCCTCCCGAATGCTGCTGAGCCAGGTGGAATTGCCCGGAATCGATACCCTGGGAAACGGCTGTTTTACCGGTGACGGCAGTCTCTACCTCACCGCCCGACACCAAGACACGGGACTCTGGTGGATTCTCCGCTGGAACTATGATGCTTTCCCGCCGGAAAACACCGATTCCTGCCTGGTTCCCTATTACACCCGGCAGAACCCCAACCGGGCTGGTATGGCCCAGTGCCGGGAGACGGCGGACAATCTGGAAGAACAATACGGCATTTCCATCCTCCTCTTTGACCAGGCCGCCCAGGCCGCCCCATGGGACTACCGTTTTACCGCCGCCTACCGGGTGGAGGAAACCCAGTGGCAGCTGCAATGCCTGGACGAAGCCCTGGCTACCTTCCCCCAGGGATTTCTCTCCAAACTCCGCAAAGGCTGGGACGATCTGACCCTGTGCCTGGTCAGCGCCATTGAAGGCACCGCCGGTTCCGGCAGCCTGGACACGGCAGAGGGTCTGCAATTCCAGTCCGGCAGTCATTTCTA
This sequence comes from uncultured Oscillospiraceae bacterium, assembly GCA_934591845.1. GTDB lineage: Bacteria > Bacillota > Clostridia > Oscillospirales > Oscillospiraceae > Faecousia. Next base: position 10,127 of record CAKTPO010000030.1, read on the forward strand.
TCTGGCCCTGGCTCCCTCCTCTCCCGAGAGTCTGCGCTACACCCTGTTCCATGAATGCAGCCACCTGATCGACACCCAGGTGCTGACCCGGTGTAGTGTCTATGACAACTGGAACGACTTGAATCCCCAGGATTTTGCCTACGCCCTGGACTATCAGGTGGACTTGGAGGCCTACGGCAGCTTCTTAGAGGGCGACGACCGGGCCTTTATCGATGCCTACTCCATGACCTACCCCGCCGAGGACCGGGCACGGATTTTTGAATGCGCCACCAATCCCGGAAACGAAGCTCTGTTCACCTCCCCCATCCTGAAAGCCAAACTTCTGCGCATCTGCACCGGCATCCGCCAAGCCTTCAACCTGACCCAGGAGGGCGGCCCGTATGTGTGGGAGCAGTATCTGGGGCAGGGAGCGGGGAAAGGGTGAGGGGCGAGAGTTGACAGTTGACAGTTGACAGTTTTCCAAAATTGACAATGGACAATTGACAATTGACAATTTTTTTGGGGGAACGGACGTTTTACCTTTACGTTTGTTGTTCCTACAGTGGATCACGCTGGCCCTCATTTGAAATACCCCGGTTGAAAACGCCAACCAATCAGCGAAACCGTAGGGAACGGCCTATGTGCCGTTCCGTGCGTTTAAGGACGGAACTGTTCCCGATAAAATAGGGACACGTCCCCCATTATGTCATTCCGACCGGAGCGCCAGCGGAGTGGAGGAATCCACCACGTGGCAGAAAGTTCCTACGCAAGGTAAACTCTGCCACTTGGGAAGATTCCTCGACTCCGTTTCACTCCGCTCGGAATGACATGTCGGTGGGTGGTTTTGTTTATTTGCACAGGTTATATTCGCAACGTAACGGAACGGCACATAGGCCGTTCCCTACATTCTTTAACGGATGGATACAAATATACAACGTTGGTCGCCCAAATAATTGTCAATTGTCCATTGTCAATTGTCAATTTTCCCGCCGTTCCCTACATTCTTTAACGGACGTACAGAAATGAACCACGTTGGTCGCCTCAATAACTGTCAACTGTCCACTGTCAACTGTCAACTGTCCCATCTCGTTCACCCCACCAACAAAAAACCACGCCCCGGTCTGAGGCGTGGTTTATGTACTTTAAGCCTTGGTTCTAATCCTCGGGGAATAGGCTCTGCTTGCAATACTGGATGATGGAACGTCTGGTGACGATGCCGATGAAGGCTTCCTTGTCGTCCACTACCGGGACAAAGTTCTGGGTGGAGGCCCGGTCGATGAGGTCGTGCATGGAGGTGGTGACCCGGACGGGGACGTTGTCTTTTCGCCGGGAGATCTCACAGATGCGGTGGGCTTCTGCCTGGCGCATATCCATATCGCACAGGCACCGCAACGCCCACAGCAGATCTCCCTCTGTCAGGGTGCCCCGGTACTCCCCCTGCTTATTGAGAATGGGAATGGACGAATATCCCGCCGCCTCCATTTTCTCTATGGCTTGACGGATGGTGGCGTCATCATATAGGTATGCGCACATAGCCTTGGGCAGCAGAAAAAACAAGATATTGTTCATGACCTTCTCCTTTTCCGCAGCAGGGGGTCTTCACCTACTGCCGTATTATTATAGCACAGCGGAGCCAAAAAAGCATGAACAATTATTGACGAACCAAACATGAAATAACGAAAATGATCCCAGCTGTTTTATGAAAATTGCACAATAGCCCTGCTCCCCCACGGCCCACCGGCGCTGCCACAGGCCTGAGGGGCGGGACTCCATGATAAAGGACGATTCTACGGTAACTTTTGCGTTTCTACCACTCTACCCCCAGGAGAAGGGGGTCTCTCCCGGTAGGAGAGGGTAGAATTTCCCTTTGTAGGTACTTTTTTCCCCGGGTCGGTGCTATACTGAAAGAAAACAAATGGTGCCCCGGCGCCATGGGCGCAAGGGAAAGCTGCTTGTCCCCAAAGGCCCAGCGGGTCAACCCAGGGTACCTAAAATGGAGAAAGGACGGAAGCCCACGGGCTTCCCAAGGGAATGAAACAATGAAGCGAACAAAGCTTGCCGACCGTGCTCTCCCCAATTACTCCGTGGGAGAAGAAATTATGAATACGGTCACACATATTATCGGCGGTGCCATGGGCGTGTCCGCCCTGAGCCTGTGTGTGGCTTTCTCGTCTCTCCACCAGAATATATACGGCATCGTCTGCTCTGCCATTTACGGCTTCTGCATGGTGGCACTCTACAGTGTGTCCAGCGTGTACCATGGGCTAAAGCCCGGCATGGGGAAAAAGGTCATGCAGGTCATTGACCACTGCACCATTTACTTCCTCATCTGTGGAACCTATACCGTCATAGCCCTGTCGGCCATTCGGCCCGTCTACCCCAAACTTGGCTGGTGGCTCTTTGGCTTTGAATGGGCCATGGCACTGATCGCCACGGTTCTGACGGCCATCGACCTGCGGGCCTACCGGGTATTTTCCATGATCTGCTACATCGGCATGGGCTGGGCCATTATCCCCTTTGCCAAGGTGGTGTGGCAGGTGCTGAGTCCCGCGGGCTTCTGGCTACTGCTCTCCGGCGGCATTGCCTACACCATCGGGGCGGTACTCTACGGCATTGGCAGCAAGAAAAAATGGATGCACTCCGTGTTCCACATTTTCGTAGATTTGGGGAGCCTCCTGCACTTTTTGTGCGTGGTACTCTTTGCCGTGTAAAAGAAAAAACAGCTGTCATTGGGTACAAAGCCCGGTGACAGCTGCTTTCTTTTAAGCTTCCTTTTCAAAATAGGGGGCAAAGACCTTTTTCAGAAGCAGACAGTTGATATAAGCTGCCCCGGCAAACCAAAGGCTGAACCACAGGATCCCCAGGCCCAGAAACGCCTGGGGCATTGCCAGAAGCATGGCCCAGGGGAAGATATTCAATACCGCCATGATAAGGGACCTGGGAAGATACCCCAGCCCCAGCAGCAGCCCGTTTTGTAAGGTGGAGAGGCTGTCATTCCGGAACTGGCTGAGCAGGGGGAACACATAGCCAAAGGCCACCACGGACACAACGAACAATACTCCAAAGAGTACAGACAGATACCCCAACGCCCCGGGCTGGTTTCTCAACAGCACCACGCAGGCAAAATTTCCCCCGCAGAAAGCCAGGCACAGCAGCCACAGCACCGTCCCCTGGGCAAAGTTCCGCCGGAAGGAGCGGAAGTAGGCGGCAAAGAGCTTCCCCTCCCGGTCTTGGGACATGGGATAACACACGGCGTACAGAGCCGTCACCGCCGCCCCCACGGTAAACAGGGGCAGACAGGTCAATAAAAACACCACATTGAGCATCACCAGGTCTGCCAGACGGCCAAGGCCCTGGCTCAAAGGGGCATCGGGAGAAAACCATTTATCCATTGCCCTGCCCCTTTACAAATCCAGTGCTTTTTTCCAGGTGTGCAGATATTCCAGTGCCTGGCCCCGGCTTCCGGCCTCGGCAGCCATCCGCAGCAGCGGTTCCGTGCCGGAGAACCGGCAGATAACCCAGCTGCCATCGGCAAAATAGACCTTGCAGCCGTCTTCCCGGCTGATGTGGTCCACCGGTTTTCCAAAGTCCGGCACTTCCAAATCCTCAAACAGCAGCTTTTGCAGTTCCTGCTTCCGGGCGGGCTTCATGGTAAAGGCCCCGTCCTCATAGTAGAATTGGCCGTACCGGTCAGTGATCTCCCGGTAGAGTTCCGAGACACTTTTCCCTGTTATCGCCAGCATTTCCACCAGCAGTGCGGCGGCGTAAATGCCGTCTTTCCCCGCAATATGGCCCCGGACTGCCAGACCGCCGGAGGACTCGCCGCCGATAATGGCATCGGTCTGGGCCATTTTGGCGGAGATGTGCTTGAAGCCCACCGGCACTTCATAGCACTCCTGTCCAAAGTCCGCCGCCACCCGGTCCAACAAATGGGTGGTAGAGTTGTTGCGGACACAGGGTCCGGTCCAGCCCCGGTATTTGACCAGATAGTAATACAGCAGCACCAGCAAGGTATTGGGGTGGAGGAAGTTGCCCTGTTCGTCAATGACTCCCAGCCGGTCTGCATCCCCGTCGGTGGCAAGGCCCAGACTGCACCGGTTTTCAATCACATAGTTGCTCAGTAGCCGCAAGGCCTCGGCACTGGGGGCGGGCATCCGGCCTCCAAAGAGGGTGTCGTGCTGCTCGTGGATCACGTCTACGTCGCACCGGCAGGTCAAAAGAATGGTCCGCAGGCTGCTCTGGCTCACACCGTACATGGGGTCAATGGCAATGCGCAGCCGGGCCTCTTTGATTTTCTTCACATCCAGCACCCTCAGAATGCTGTCAATGTATTCATTAAAGGGGTAGATTTCCTGAATGAGCCCCTGTTCCAGAGCCACATCGTAATCTACGGTGGGAATAGGCTGTCCCTCTACTTTTCGGATCTGCTCCTCGATTTTCCCGGTGACCTGCTGGTCTGCATCCCGGCCCCCGGCGGTAAAGACCTTGATGCCATTGTAGATGGCCGGGTTGTGGCTGGCCGTCACCGCCATGCCGTAGTGGAGCCCCAGCTGCTTTACCGTAAACATGATCAGGGGCGTAGGTGAGGAGCGATTTACCACCATGGTCTTGTGGCCGTAGCCCGCCAGCACCTCTGCCAGCCAATGGCAGGACTCTTTGGAGAGGAATCGCCGGTCATAGCCCACGCAGACCGGGCACCCTTCCAGCCCCTCCTCTTTCATCAGGCCGCAAAGGCCCGCCGCCACCAGGCGAATATTTTCCTTGGTAAATCCATCGGCAATGATGGCCCGCCATCCGCCGGTTCCAAACTGGATCATGCTACCGCCCCATCCTTTCCTGGCCCTTCCAAAAGGGTCTATTTTTCGTTATTTTATCACCTTGTCCTGATAAAAACAAGTATTTTCCTTCAAAAAAATCAGGCCCACGCAGTTTTGCGCAGGTCTGATCGGTTGGTTTACGCCTTGGGGGTGCCGTCGGGGTTAAACAGGGGCAGGGGTTCCAGATACAGAATGTCCTCTCGATCCTTGGCCTCGCCCTCGGCCAGAATGGCCATACGGCCGCAGATGATGCCGCCGGCCTTCTCAACCAGTGCTTCCAGGGCCGTCAGGCTCTCGCCGGTGGAGATCACGTCGTCCAGCAGCAAAATCCGCTTGCCCTGCATCAGCTTGGCATCGTTGCCGTCCAAATACAGGTGCTGCTCCCGGTCGGTGGTGATGGAACGGACTGCCACGCCGAAGGTATCCCGCATGTACAGTTTGGAACCCTTCCGGGCCACAAAATACTTGTCGTCACCGGCCTGACGGGCCATTTCGTGGGCCAGAGGAATACCCTTGGCCTCAGCCGTGATCAGGTAGTCATACTCCGGGGCCTTTTTAAGCAGCTCCCGGGCGCAGGCCACCGTCAGCTCCTGGTCACCGAAAATGACGAAACCGGCAATGGAAAGGTTCTCGTTGACAGGACAAATGGGCAGGTCCCGCTCAAGGCCTGCTACAGTCATATGATAAACCATGGATAAACGCTCCTCGTCTATGTAATAAATGTACGTTTATTATACTTCTTTTCCTCGGAAAGGTCAAGGAAAGCTTTTCATCAAAAACGGCCCCGTGTACAAACGGAGCCGGTTTTCTCTCTTGTATTTACCTGGGGACATACTCCAAGGTGTCAAAACAGGGGTCATACTTCCCCGGCTCCATGTGGTAGAGCTTCGCTATATAGTCATTGGAGAAAATCTCCTCAGGCTTCCCCATGCGGTCAATGCGATCCCCGGCCACGCAGACCACCGTGTCCGACACCCGCTGGGCCAGATCCAGCTCGTGGAGGGACACCAGCACCGCCAGATTCTTTTCCCGAACCATGGTTTTGAGGATGGTCAAAAGCTCCAGCTTGTAGCGAATGTCCAGGTAGCTTGTGGGTTCGTCCAGAACGATGATCTCCGGGGTCTGGCACAACGCCCGGGCCAGAAGAATCCGCTGCCGCTGGCCGTCACTGATGGCATCAAAGGGACGGTCCGCCATATCCAGGCCATGAACCAGTTCCAGTGACTCCTCCACAATGCGTTTGTCTTCCTTCCCCAGAAGTCCCAAAGCCCCGGTGTAGGGGTAGCGGCCGGTGCTGACCACATCGTAGCAAGTCATCAGCTCCGGGTGAATGCGTTCGGTCATCAGAATGGCCATGCGCTTGGCAATATCTTTTTGGCTGCACCGCTCCATGGGGGTATTGTCCAGCAGCACCGTACCGGAAACCTTGGACAGCTGGCCCACGATGGTCTTAAGAATGGTGGACTTGCCGGAGCCGTTGGGGCCGATGAGGGTCACGATTTTCCCCCGCTGAACCTGTAGGCACACGTCCCGGATCAGTGGCTTTCCGTCATAGCCCACAGAAAGCTTTTCCGTTTCCAAAAATCCGCTCATTCCCTCGCCGCCTTTCCGTGGAGCATCATGTAAATCACAATGGGGGCGCCGAACACCGCCGTCACCGAGCTGATGCTGACCTCCGTAGGGGCAAAGGCCGTCCGGGCAATCAGGTCACACATGAGGCAGAACGCACCGCCCCCTAAGAAACAGGCGGGGATCATCAGCATGGGCTCAGCCGTGCCGAACAGGCGCTTCATGAGGTGTGGTACCGCAATGCCCACAAAGGAAATGGGGCCTGCAAAGGCCGTGACACAGGCGGACAAAATGCTGGAGAGTAAAATCAGTGCCGCCCGAAAGGCTTTCAGGTGGACTCCCATATTCTGGGCGTAGACCTCCCCCAGCTGGTAGGCCCGGATGGGCTTGCTCAGCAGGAACGACAGGGCCACCGCCACACCGCAGACCAGCACCATGGCCCGGACATCCGTCCAGGTCCTGCCGGAAAAGGAGCCAACGGACCAGTTGTGCAGGTTCACAATATTGGAGTCATCCGCAAAGGTCACCAGAAAATCCGTCAGTGCCGAGCAGATATAGCCGATCATCACACCGCAGACCACCAACAGGCTCATCTGCTTGACTTTCTGGGAAATCAGCAGCACGAAACCCATGGAAATCATGGCTCCAAAAAAGGCGGAGAAAATCAGGCTGGCAGAGCTGGAAACCGCCCCACGGCTCAGCAGGAAGATCATGGTAATGGAAACCGTCAGCTTGGCACCGGAGGAAATACCCAGTACAAAGGGTCCGGCAATGGGATTATGGAAAAAGGTTTGCAGCAGATAGCCGGAGACCGACAGTGCGCCCCCCAGAATCAGGGCAGACAAAAGTCTTGGCAGCCGAATGGAGCAGATAATGTTCCACTTGGTCTCATCCTCCCCTCGGCCCAGAAGAATGTTCCAGACCTCCTGGGGAGAAATGGCCACGGAGCCTGCATTCAGGTTCCACAGCAGAAACACCGCCACCAGTCCCAGCAGGAGGCAGAAGCCCACCAAGAGTCTGGATCTTCCTTTCTTGGTCATGGCGCGCCTCCTTTAGTGCAGCTGTTTTAAGAAATACAGTGTCCGGTCTGCACCGGATGCCACAGTATTCACGTCCAGAATAAAGTCCCCCAGAGCAAGAGACTCCTGATAGAAGTTTTTGGAGATGCAGTAAACCTGGCCATCTTTCACGGCCTTGAAGTTTTCAAGCAAGGGGGCCTTGGCCAGCAGCGCCGCCAGGGAATCCAGTTCTCCGTCTACGGTGCTGTTGTAAATCAGAATGTCCGCATTGACGGCCCCATTGTAAAAGGCCTCCATCTGAATGGTCTGGGAGGAGGTGGCCCCGGTGTCCTCCTCCTGGGTAAAGAGCACGCTGTCACAGCCCGCCAGGGCAATGGACTTTGTAATATAGTCCGTCCCCTTGCGCACATTCACAGCCCCGGAGGCGGTGATATAGAAAAACGCCACGGTTTTCCCCGTGTCCGCTTCATTGAGGATGGGGGCAAGGCTTGTAAGAAGCCCCTCATAATAGTCCCGGGACTCCTGCTGCCGGTTCAGCAGTGCCCCATAAAACTTGATCCACTCCATCCGGCCCAGAGGGTGGGACTCATAGCTGGAACGGTCCACCAGCACCGGAATGCCCAGATGCTGAATTTGCTCCAACACGTCCGGGGTGTGGTAAATCATGGCGTTTTCCACAGCCAGGTCACAGTTGGATGCCAGAATGGTTTCGTAGTCCGGGGTGGAGTACTTTCCGGCGTAGAGAATTTTCCCCTCCTCCATGGCCTGTCTGGCCTGGGGGAGATACCAGGAGGTTTCTTTCTGGCTGCTGAGCTTGATGGCGTCCAGGGCATCCAGCTTGCAGAAGTAATCCATGGAGGCACTGGCCACCATATAGATATTTTGCAGCGGCTGCCGCAGTACCGTCACATTCTGGGGAACATCCTCCGGAAGCGCACTGCCTTCCGGCACTACCAGAAAAGTCTGGTCGGTGCCCACGGTTAATTTTTGATAGCCCTGGGCCTGGGCCAGGGTGAATTCCTTGGCATAGGAAAGAGGCTCCTGCTGAAAGTCCAGGTCAGACCAGCAAAGGTCTTCTTTGGCGGTAGTCTCCGCCTGGGACTCCTCTATTGGAGTCTGGGCGGCACAGCCCCCCAGAAACAGGGCCAGTGCCGCCAGAATCAACATCAGTCTTTTTTTCATGCCTTGGGGGTCAGGGTGTCCGCCTGGAACAGGATGGTGTACTCGATCTCGTGGGGGGTACCCATGGCCACGGTGTCCGCCGTCACGGGAATTTCCACGCCCAGGTTCGCCACAGGAATCTGGAATGTGGAGCCGCCCTCGGTGGTGATGGGCAGATACTTTTCGCCCTCTACGATCATGTAGTCATACTTGCTGCTGCTCCAAATCACGGTAGCAGTGATTTTCCCCTCGGCAACGGTCAGAGCGGTGGGGTTTAAGAGCTTGGCCTTGCCGGTACCGCCGGAGAGCAGAGCCTCCACAGTATACTCACCGTCAGCCAGAGGCTCCTGCTCCTGGGGCTGGGGATTGGTCACAGAAACCTTATGGTCATACCATTTACCTTTCTTGCCGATCAGAGCCAGGTCAAACTCCTCGTCCAGAGCGGGGACGGGAATATCGAAACCGTTGACGGTGTCTTTCAGGCCATCGGGATAGGTCACCTCGTCCTTGGTGGGCTGCAAAAGCTCCGCGCCCTCTTTCTGGGCATCCTCTGCAAGACCGGGATAGAGGTTCACGATGGAGGTGGAAGCCAGGCTCACATGGATGGTCATTTTGCCGTCCTTGACGGTCAGGGTGCCCTTGCCGTCACAGGCCTCGTTGGCATGGAACATGGAGCTGTCGGTATTGAACTCCGCCAGATACACGCCGTCTGCCAGAGCGGGGGCTGCCGACTCCGTGGTCTCCGGGGCGGTTGCCTCGGTGGTTTCCGCCGTGGTTTCCAGGGTGGTCTCCACAGTCGTCTCTACAGTGGTTTCGGTGGCAGCGGTGCTTTGGCCGCAGGCTGCCATGGACAGCACCAACAGTGCCGCCAAAACAAGTACAGTTAGTTTTTTCATGTTTCTTTCCCCTTTGTATACTTTTCTGTTGAAAAGGTACGGAATGATTCAGTACCCTTTCAATAAAAAAACACAGGTATCCCGGGAGGTGCGGGCCTCCCGGGAAGATTCAATTACTTCAGGGTGTCAATGGCAGCCTGGGTGTGAGCAACATACAGAGCCTGAACGGCATCGATTCTGCCCAGACCAGCGATCTGGCTTTCCGTGGTCAGACCGGCGGCCTCGATCATGGACTTCCAGGAATCCTCATCGGCACCTGCCATGTCGTTGTTGGCATGGTCACCGGCAACGACCATCAGAGGACGCAGAACGACCTTGGTGTAACCGGCGGCCTTCACAGCCTCGATGATGGACTCGCAGGAGGTCTCCTCGGGCTCGCCTTCCACGGTGCCGATGAAGACGTTCTTGTAGCCCAGCTCGTTCATCTGGGTCTGCATCTGGCTGTAGGTGACCTTGGCAACGTGGGCAGTGCCGTGGCCCATCAGCACCAGAGCGGTGCCTTCCTCGGCGGCCTTGGCCATGCTCTCAAAGTTGCCGTCAGCCTCGGCAGCGGCAACCACAGCCTTGGCAACGGCTTCCTTGTCGGCGTTGATGACGGTGGCATCGCTGCCCACCTCGCCCAGCAGGGGCTCCGCAACCACGATGTTCTCGATCTTATCCTTGTAGGCATCCAGAGCCTCGCACATTTCGTCGTACTCGGCACCGTGCATCAGGTGAGTGGGCTGCACCACCAGGGTCTTGACTCCGTTGGCAACGGCACGCTCCAGAGCCTGGTCCATGTTGTCGATCTTCTCGCCGTCACGGGCCTGGACATGGTTGATGATGATCTGAGCGGTGAACGCACGGCGGACGGACCACTCGGGGAACGCCTCGGCCAGAGCATCCTCAATACCCTTGATGTCGGTGGCACGGCTGTCATTGAAAGAGGTGCCGAAGGAAACTACCAGCAGCTCTTTCTCGCCGATCTCGTCCTGGTTCCGGGGATCGTCCAGCTTGGCATCACCGGTATCCAGGCCAAAGTACTCAGGGCTGGCTTCTTCGCCCTCCACCAGTTCCTTCTGGGCATCGGTCAGCGCATCCCAAGCAGCCTTGGCTTCCTCGCACTGGGCATCGGTGTTCTCATTGCGGGTCTGAACATAAATGGCATCGATCAGCGCGGCAACTTCATCGGCAGCAGCCTGGTCGATCTCCTCCTGAGACTGGGTGGCCTCGGTAGTGGCTTCGGTGGTAGCCTCCGTGGCAGCCTCGGTAGTGGCGGCAGTGGTAGCAGTGGCAGCGTTACCGCCGCAGGCAGCCATGGACAGAACCATGCAGCCCATCAGCAGCAGAGCAATCAGCTTTTTCATTTTTGTTCCTTCTTTCGAATATTTTGTGTTCCGGGGTTTTCCTCAAAACACCATCTGACAAAATATAAAAGCGGCTGCATCTCCGGCAGCCGCACTTCCTGGCAACAACAATCTTCTCCGGAACCCGCATCCCGAAGAAAACACATGCTGGAAGGTCGATTTGTAGACAGCAAATCGGAGATTCCACGCCCAGGCAGGTCTCCTGACTCGGTTCCGTGCGTTTTCGCCTTCCCGGTTTCCCAGTGGCATGAAGGAAACGCTCCCCATCACAGTGACTGCATCGTCCCGGATTTTCACCGGGTTCCCTTTTCACCGCCCGTAGGCGGCACCTGCGCGCTGCTTTCATATTCATTTCAGA
>CAKTPO010000031.1 GCA_934591845.1 uncultured Oscillospiraceae bacterium
TCTACCGTTGTTGGTTTCTTTGCGGCCTGGTCTTTGAATACGTTGTGGCAGTTGTCACAGGTATAGTATTCGTTGTTACCAGCTTCGGTACAGGTGGCTTCCTTTGCTTCGGTTTTGGTCATCTTGTGACCTGTTGCGGGAATGGCCAACGCACCCACACTTATTGCGGTATTGCCGTCTTTATCGGAATAGTATTTGCCACATCCAGCGCAGTACCAGTATTCTATTGTACCAGGTTTTACACAAGAGGCCTCTGCTTTTTCGTGGTGTTCTAAGGTGCAACTGTGCGGTATGCAATGCATAGTGGCATGACTCAAAGACTTCTTTACACCAGTACTGGCAATGTTATTCCATTGTTCCTCAGTGCCGTTAAAATAGACATCCTTTATGTTTGTTGAAGTAAATGGGTTGTTCCTATATAAATCTTCAGGTATTTGGATTTCTGAATTCTGAATGGTGATTTTTTTCAGCCCCGAATGCATGAAGCTGGGAATGCTAATCAGGGATGCCGGGAGCGTGATTTCTTCTAAAGATTCTGTATACTGAAACCCACCTGCTGTCAATACGCCTTCCGGGATGGTAATACTTTTCAGCTTGCGGAGGCCGTTAAAAGCATTATCGGGGAAACGTGTGATTCCTTCACTGATTTTAACGGAAACAATCTGGTCTTTATTGCCGCTCCAGTGCTGGTTACTTTGACCATTCATCCACTTGACGTCACCTGTTCCCTCAATATGCAGGCATCCATCTCCATCCAAATAGTAGGTGGGAGGGTTGCTGCTAAATTTGCCACAATAACCCATGGCTAGAATGGTGCCGTCGGTACAGATTGCACCGGGAGCATAACAGTAATTTGAAGTATAGGCAAATTTTATCTGTCGCCACTGAGCCATGGTACCGGAATAGGTACACTGATTATTATTCCCGACCGTCATATTGATGCTTGTCACACTGGTAGGAATCTGAATTTTGGAGTTGAAGATGCCGTAAAATGCAGATTTGCCAATACTTGTAACGCCATCCTCGATAACGATTTCTTTGATTTTACTGGCCTGATTTCCCCAAGGAGCAGGTGTATCATCGTCATATTCTGCCATTGGCCCGTTGCCAGAAATGGTCAACGTTCCATCCTGAGACAGTTTCCAAGTCAGGTTTTCACCGCACTTGTTTTCTTCCTGAGCAGCCGCTGCCGCAGTCTGCTGGTTAAAGAAAGAGAACAGCTGCTCAAACTGTTCTTCCGCTGCCGGGAACTGCTGCTGTTGTTCCTGGGTCAGGCAGTCAAAGGCTTCGTAGGCCAGCTGGATCTGTTCGTATGCGGCGGCCTGTTCCTCCTGGGACATCTGTTCCAGAGCTTCCCGGGTGGGGAGGGCCGCCAGAAGGGCCGCAACCTCTGCCAGGGCAGAATCTTCTGGATCCTCACTGGGCTCGGTTACCGGTTCTGTTACAGGCTCGGTCCCCGGTTCCGTCACTGGCTCTGTCACCGGTTCGGTTTCCGGTTCCGTTACGGGTTCCGTTACCGGTTCTGTGACCGGCTCGGTTACGGGCTCGGTCTCCGGTTCGGTGACCGGTTCCGTTTCCGGCTCGGTCTCGTCTTCTGCCTGGGCAGCGCATTCCTCGCACAGGAAGGTGCAGGGGTGCTCATCGGCTACGTAGCCGCATTCCTCCGTGTGGGCAGGATGGTGGGAACATAGGGTCTCTCCCCCCCCCCCCCGACACTGCGAGGGCGGGCACCGGTCCGCAGCTGAGCAGCGTAAGCCCTGCCAGGATACCGGAAAGCAACCGCTTTTTCATAGGTTCCATAAAATTTGCTCCTTTCCAAAAATCGCATATTCTACGACCAGTTTACCACAGAAAAAAGGAATGTCAATGAACGCTCAGGAAGAAATGTTGGAAATCGTAAAAATAATCAGCTTTTCTGCCACGTGGGGATGGCCGTCCATTGAATACGGACACTTCCTGCCGGGGCAAAGGTTAAGAAATCTATAAGATTTTCTGGGAATACCTGGAAAAGGGCCTTGTTCACAGATTGTCTATTGTTCCGTTTTTGGAATTGTGGTATACTGGTACAAGCGTAAGCGAAAAGGAGGAACGCTTTATGAGACTCAGAAAAGGATTCTGCCTGCTGTGTGCCCTGGTGCTGACGGTTGGGTCGGCATTGCCGGTGTTTGCGGCGGAGGCAGTGGATTTTAAGAAACAGGCCCAGGGGATGCCGGGGCTGGATACGGTGAAAAAGCTCTCGGCGGCAGAGCAGCAGGCCCTGTATGAACAGATTGACGGCATCTGGGAAAACGGATTTTACAACCAGAGCGAGCAGGTTCAGAAGGAGCTGGAAAACACCCCCCAGTTTGAGGCCTTGAAAGCCATTACAAACTACTTAAACGAGGCCCAGGTCAGCCCCTTGCAGTGGGTGGACTGCGGCCAGCTGCGGCTGTCCGGCGAGGAGCTGAAAGACGGAGAGGACTATGCCTATGATGCCACCGCCAAGGAGCTGGTGATCATGGGCAGCAAGCCTGTGACGGTGACCAACCTCAAGGCCGGGGAAGCCTCGGAAGATACCATCCGCACCACCGCCGAGGCGAGCGTTACCCTCAAGGACGTGACCATCCAGGCGGAGTCCGGGAAAAGTGCCCTGACGGCGGAGAACGTTTTGAAGCTCTCGTTGGTGGGCAGCAACAGCCTGACCGCCCAGGACCGGGAGGCTATTTCCGGTGGGGAGGTCATTACCGTCTCCGGCATTGGCTTTCTGCGGGTTCAGGGCGGCCAGAGTTCCAGCGGCATCGGTGCCAAGAAGCTGGCCGTTACCGGCGGCACCCTGGTAGTCCGGGGCGGCGACGGAACCCCGGGCACCGAGGAAGCAAAGGGCGGCAACGGCGGCAAAGCCATTGATGCCAACACTGTCACTGTCACCGGCGGCAGCCTGAATCTCACCGGCGGCCAACCCGGCACTGACGGCGGCAAGGGTGCCGGTGAAGCCGGGGAGTCCATCACCGTTGTGAACAATGACAAGCCCCTGACCCAGACCCAGGTAACGCTGAAGGACGGAGAGAATCAGCCCGTGGCGGGCACTGCCGTCACAGCACTGGCCCTGACCCCGGAGGAGAGCTACGGCCTTACCGGCGTGGTAACAGACGAGACGGGCACGGTGTATCTGTACCTGCCCCAGGACACCAAGGCCACCGCCGTTACCGTAGGCAGTGCGACCTATACAGGCGACCCCATCACCGCCGGTGAAACCGGCATTCTGACTCTGGCCGCAGCGGGAACGGATACCAAGCCGGAGGATACAAATACAGATACAAACACGGGCTCGAATACGGGCACAAATACGAACACAAACACGAACACAAACACGAACACGAATACAAACACGAATACAAACACGAATACAAACACGAATACGAACACGGGTACGAACACGGGTACGAACACGGGTACGAACACGGGTACGAATACAGATACAAACACGGGTACGAATACGGGTTCCAAACCGGATACCAACACAGACAACAAGCAAAATACCACCACAGACACCAAAGCGAACCAGTCCCCACCGCAGGATCTGCAATGCGCTGCCCAGACCCCCAGCTCTGTGACCCTCAAAGAAGTCCAGGGCGTGGGCACCACCTACTATGCCTACGGGGCCACGCCGGAGAAGCCCGATACGGATTGGACGACCAGCAACACCTTTACCGGGTTGACCCCGGGGAAGACCTACTATTTCTTTGCCTACTTTGGGGGCAATGACCAAACGAAGGACTCTCCTGTCAGCAATGCCCTGGCCGTGACCTTGCAAAAGGGGCTAACCGCAATGGATGTGGATGTTCAGGGCCTGGAAAAGACCTATGACGGGAAAAGTGCCTCTCCCTCCGTCAGCATTCCCGCCGGGGCCACCATCCGCTTCCGGGAAACCGATTCGGGAGCTTACGAGCTGACCTCCATCCCCACCTATACCAATGCGGGTACTTACAAGGTGTACTACCAGGTCACCCAGCAGGGCTGTGAAGATGTTTCCGGTATGGTTACGGTGAAAATCAACCCCGCCACCCCCACCGCCACCATCAAAGACCTGACCGTGACCCACGACGGCAAGACCCACCCCATGGACGGCATTCAGGTCAAGGGGGTCAACGGGGAGACCTACAAAGGCGGCATCATCTACACCTACTTTACAGATGAAGCCCTGACCAAAGGCCAGACCACCACGCCCCCCTCTGCCGTAGGAACCTATTATGTCCGGGCCTACATCCCCGCAGGAGGCAACTATACCGATGCCGTCAGCAACATCGCCAAGCTGGTGATCAAAAAATCCGACGCCTCCAATAACAGCAATACCACCAAGCCCACCACCGGCGGCAATACGGGCACCACCCACACCACCGGCAAGACCTATACCGTCACCGCCTCTGCCGGTTCCGGCGGCACCATTACCCAGTCCGGCAAGGTCTCCATCCAGTCCGGCAAGAGTGCCAGCTTTACCATTGTGGCGGATAAGAACTTTGAAGTGGCGGATGTCAAAGTAGACGGAAAGAGCATGGGTTCCGTAGGCGTTTACACCTTTACGGATGTAAAGGCCGACCACACCATTGAGGCCACTTTCCGCCGGACGGTGGCAGAGACCACCGCCCCCACCACCGCGCCTACCACTGCCCCCACCACGGCACCTACCACGGTTCCCACCACCGAAACCGTGCCCATGACCACCGAGGAGGCCCAGAAGCCCACCAAGAAGAAGGGCATTCCCATCATCGTCCCCATCCTCCTGGTGGTTCTGGCAGGCTGCGCCATCGGCGGTGCGGTGTTCGTCTACCGCAAGTATGGCGAAGAAGGCGAATACAGCGAATAACCGTCATCAAAAAACAGCTTCCCCACATTTTACCGGGAAGCTGTTTCCATGCTGTAAGATATAAAAAACATAAAGGAGCAATACTGTGACGACTTCTGAATTTGAAACCACCGGCAAACGCCCTTTTGACCTCAGTGCCGCAGCACTGCACATTCTGGCCATGGCCCTGATGCTGATGGATCACCTCTGGGCCACCCTGCTGCCCGCCCAGGACTGGCTGACCTGCGCCGGTCGGGTGGCTTTCCCGATTTTCGCCTTTATGGCGGTGGAGGGCTATTTCCATACCAGAAACTTCAAAAAATACGCCCTGCGGATGCTCATTTTTGCGGTGCTGTCGGAGATTCCCTTTGATTTGATGTACGGCGGCACCTGGTTCTATCCCGTCCACCAGAACGTGATCTGGACACTGCTTCTGGGCCTTGTGGGCATTTACCTCATGGAAAAGGCCAGAAAAACCGGCAAAACCTGGCTGTACATTCTGGCCTGTCTGGCCATTACCCTGGCAGGAGCCATTCTGGGCACTTTGGGGATGGTGGACTACTACGGGGCCGGGGTTTTGACCATCTTCGTGTTCTACTTTTTCCGGGGCCGGAAATGGTGGTGCCTCCTGGGGCAAATTCTGGGCCTTTACTGGATCAACGTGGAACTGCTGGGGGGACTTATGTACCCTGTGGAGTTGCTGGGGATGGAACTGGAACTCTGCCAGCAAGGCTTTGCCCTCCTGGCCCTGATCCCCATCTGGCTCTACCGTGGCCGCCAGGGATACCACAGCAAACCTTTCCAGTACGTGTGCTACGGATTCTACCCGGCCCATATGCTGCTTTTGGTCTTCATTCTGAACATTGTGACCTGATGCCCGTGCTTTACGAGCACTGGATTTCCCGTATCAAAACGTCGTTGCCGGACAGGATCTCCATATCCTGACTGCCGCATTCCGGGCATCTAAAATCCTGGGCGGTGGCGTTGCGGTTGAGCACGACCTTTTCTATAAAATTTGTCTATTTTTGACATTCTCCTTATTTTGTCAAAGAGTCAGGAGTTGGGAGAATGGGGCAGTGGGCCAGTCATAAAAATTTTGTCGGAAAAACCCCTGGGGGTCTTTCCGACAAGTGCCTATTGATTTCGGATCCGGTTTTCCATATGCCCGGACCGGATCACCGGAGGCTTGGGATCGGTGGCCTCCCAGGGTACGGGCTTCTTTTCTTCTTTTTTCACGTTTGCGCTCCTTTCGGGGATACCCCCTTTTCAGGTTGCGCTGTTTTTACCGGGTTATTCGGTTTCCGCAAGCAGTGCATTTTTCTTGATCCTGTAATAGAGCAGCCCCACTAGGTCCGCCAGACCCCAGCCGATGGGAACCGACCACCAGATGCCCTTTACGCCCAAGGCCGGAATGCCGGAGAGCAGGTATGCCAGCAAGACCCGGGTGCCTAAGGAGATCACGGTAAGCACAACACTCATGCCCGGTTTTCCCAATGCCCGGTACAGCCCGTAAAGCAGGAACAGGCAGCCGATGCCGCAGTAAAAGGCCCCCTCAATACGAAGGTAAGTGACCCCTTCCAGTATGACGTCGGTTTCCCCCGCATCCACAAAAAGAGTCATCAAGGGTTGGGCAAAGACCCAGACCAGTGCGGAGATGATCACACAGAAGACCATGGAAATGCCCACGGCGCTTTTAAGCCCCGAGCGGATGCGGCTATGGGCCTTGGCCCCATAGTTTTGGGCAATGAACGTGGAAAAGGCATTGCCAAAGTCCTGCACCGGCATGTAGGCAAAGGCATCGATTTTCACCGCAGCGGCAAAGGCGGCCATTACGACCGGGCCAAAACTGTTGACCAGTCCTTGTACCATGAGGATGCCCAGGTTCATAACCGATTGCTGCACACAGGTCAGGGTGGAAAAGGAAATAATGCCACGGATGCGTTCTCTCCGCAGACGGCGAGCGTCCCAGATGGAGCGCACCTGGGGAAAGCGCAGCAGTGTGTAAAGGGCAATGCCGACCCCCGAAAGATACTGGGCAAGAACCGTTGCTTCCGCAGCCCCGGATACGCCTCTGCCAAAGCCAATGACAAACCAGAGATCCAGAACGATATTCAGTAGGGCCGATGCAGCAAGAAAAACAAGGGGGATGACGGAGTTGCCAATGGAGCGCAGAAAGGAAGCAAAATAGTTATACAGAAAAACGGCGGGAATGCCCAGGAAAATCACAAGCAGATATGCCCGCATATCCCCCCAGACCTGGGCGGGTACACGCAGAAAGGTGCGCAGGCTGTCCAGGAAGACAAAGGCCAGCACATTCAAAACCACGGTAACAAAGGCAATAAAGAAGAAGGAAGCACAAAGTTCTTCCCCCAGGGCCTGTTCATCCCGCTGGCCGAAACGTATGGAAAACAGCGCACCGCTGCCCATACACAGGCCAAGGATGATGGATGTCAGAAAGGTCATCAGGGTAAAGGAGGAGCCTACCGCCGCCAGGGCATTTCGCCCCAAAAATTGCCCCACGATTAGGGTATCGGCAATATTATAGCACTGCTGAAGCAGATCCCCCAAAATCATGGGGATGGCAAACAGCAGCATGGACTGGACAACAGGCCCTTTGGTTAAATCCCGGTTCATGGTGCGCCTCCAAAACGAAGTTTCGTTTCGTATGGTCATTCCGGGGTTCCGGCGAACAGGGGCTTGACCTTCTGCCGGTACAGTTTGGCAAAGAGCAGGGCCGTGACCAGGGCGGAGGCAACTTCCGCCACGGGGTAGGACCACCACACGGCGTTTACATCCCCCGTCAGGCTCAGCAGATACGCCACCGGCAGCAGCACCAGCAGCTGGCGGCACAAAGAGACAATGGTTGAATAAATGCCGTTGCCCAGGGCCTGGAAAGAGGCACTGAGGGCAATGCACACCGCCGCCACCGGGAAAGGCAGACTCAGGATGCGCAACGCCCGGACACCGATGGCCATAAAGTCCTCTGTGGGATTGAACAAATCCAGAAGCTTATCCGGGAACAGCTGGAAAATGGTCAGACCCACCAGCATGATGCACACCGCCACGGCGGTGGCCAGTTTCAGGGTGTGGACAATGCGCTTGGGCTTCCTGGCACCGTAGTTGTAGGCGATAATGGAAATGGTGGCGTTGTTGATGCCAAACAGGGGCATAAAGAACAGGCTTTGAAGCTTAAAGTAGATGCCAAACACGCCGGTGGCCGTCTCATGGAAGCCTTGCAAAATCTGGTTCATGCCGAAATTCATCACGGAGCCGATGCCGTTCATGATCACACTGGGAATGCCCACCGTGAGAATGGGGGAGATGATTTTCCAGTTGGGCTTCATATACTTGAATCCCAGCTGCACATCGGGATTGTGCCGGATGTTCATATAAATACCCAGCACCGCCGCCACGCACTGGCCAATGACTGTGGCCACCGCCGCACCGGCCACGCCCATTTTGGGCATACCCCAGCGGCCGTGGATAAACACCGGGTCAAGGATGATGTTCAAAATGGCACCGGTGGCCTGGAGGATCATGGTCTGGGTGGCCCGGCCAGTGGCCTGCAGCAGCCGCTCGCAGAGGACCTGGATAAAGACTCCTACGGTAAACAGGCAGCAAATGCTGGTATAGGCAATGCCGCCCTCCACCGTCTCCTGAACGCTGGACTGCATTTCATAGTAGGGCCGTACCCCAAAAAAGCCAAAGAGCATAAACATGGCGGTGCAAATGAGCATCAGGAAAAATCCCTGACCCGCCGCCCAGTTGGCACTCTCCTGATCTTTCCGCCCCAGGCTCTGGGACAAAAAGGCATTGACACCCACGCCTACGCCTACCGCAAAGCCGATCTGCATATTCTGCACCGGAAAAGCCAGGGACAGCGCCGTCACCGCACTCTCCGACACCTGGGACACATAAATGCTGTCTACAATATTATAGAGTGCCTGCACCAGCATGGAAATGATCATGGGCAGCGCCATATTCACCAACAACCGCCCCACGGGCATCACGCCCATTTTATTCTCCTGTAACGTTTCTCCCTGCATGAAAAATCTCCTTCCGTCCGTCTATTTCAATTACATACAAAAACCGGTATATTATAACGTAAAACACCGTAAAAAGCAAGAGGCGATGTAAAAATTGACAATTCTTTTCAGTTGACAGTTGACAGTTATTGGGACAACCAACGTTGTTCTTTTCTATACGTCCGTTAAAGTATGTAGGGAACGGCCCAGGGAAGCTCCAAAAAAACCTTCCCCGCCGGGGAAGGGGGACCGCCCGCAGGCGGTGGATGAGGGGCGGTACGGCGTTAAACATTGTAGGAACAATGGGCGCAGAGGTAGACATACCGAGTCTCACCGTAGGGAACGGCCTATGTGCCGTTCCGCCACGTGGCAATTATAACCTGTGTAAACAAAACGGAACCACCCCCCGACATGTCATTCCGAGCGTAGTGAAACGGAGTCGAGGAATCCACCCAAGTGGCAGATTTTACCTTGTGTTGGTACTTTTCTGCCACGTAGAAGATTCCTCCACTCCGCTTGCGCTACGGTCGGAATGACATATGGGGGAACGTGTCTGGTTTTTATCGGGAACTGGTTCCGTCCTTAAACGTGCGGAACGGCACATAGGCCGTTCCCTACGGTTTCGCTAGTTGGAATACTTTTCAACCGACGGATTCTAAGGACGGGCGCTAATACGTTGTATGTTATAGGAACAATGGGTGCAGAGGTAGTCATGCCGAGTCTCACTGTAGGGAACGGCCTATGTGCCGTTCCGCTGCGTTGCGAATACAACCCCTGCGGATAAAACGAAACCACCCCCCGATTCTGTCATTCCGAGCGAACGCAGTGAGTCGAGGAATCTTCCCAAGTGGCCTGTTTTATCTTGTGGTGGTTCTTCATCCCACGTGGTGGATTCCTCCACTCCGCTTGCGCTACGGTCGGAATGACATAACGGTGGGACGTGTCTGGTTTTTATCGGCAACGGTTCCGTTTCTATAAAGTTGACCGTTCCGGCAAATTTCACCGGAACGGTCTTGCTTTTTATCTCTGAATTCTGCCAGAGCCGTCGCCACCGGCCAGTTTTTCTACTTCGGGAACGGTGACCATATTGTAGTCCCCCTCGATGGAGTGCTTCAACGCAGATGCTGCCACGGCGAACTCTACCGCCGCCTGGGTGTCCTTACCGTTCATCAGAGAGTAGATCAGACCGCCGCCAAAGCTGTCACCGCCGCCTACCCGGTCGATGATGTGCAGGTCGTACTTCTTGGAGAAGCAGTACTCATCCTTTGCTGCGTTATACAGCATGGCAGACCAGCCGTTGTCAAAGGCAGAGTGGCTTTCCCGCAGGGTGATGGCTACCATCTGGAAGCCGAACTTGTCTGCCAGTTGCTTGGCAACAGACTTGTAGCCCTCATGGTTCAGACTGCCGCCGTAGATGTCCGTGGCTTCCGCTTCAATGCCGAAAACATCCTTGGCATCTTCCTCGTTGGAGATGCACACGTCTACGTACTGGCACAGGTCGGTCATGGCCTCCCGGGCCTGTTCCCGGGTCCAGAGCTTGCCCCTGTAGTTGAGGTCACAGGAAATTTTGCAGCCATGGGCCTTGGCAGCCTTACAGGCCTGACGGCAAATCTCCACCACGTTTTCCCCAAGGGCTGGGGTAATGCCGGTAAAGTGGAACCATTCGGCCCCCTCAAAAATGGAATCCCAGTCAAAATCCTCCGGCTGGGCCTCCTGGATGGCAGAATGCGCCCGGTCGTAGATGCAGACGGAACCCCGCTGGGAAGCCCCCTTTTCGTTGAAGTAAATGCCCACCCGGTCGCCGCCACGGACGATTTTGGAGGTATCCACGCCGTAGCGGCGCAGGCTGTTCACCGCCGCCTGACCGATGGCGTGGGCGGGCAGCTTGGTGACGAAAGCCGCATCCATACCGTAATTTGCCAGGGACACGGCCACATTGGCTTCGCCGCCGCCGAAGGTGAATTCCACATGGTCGCACTGGACGAAACGTTCGTAGTTATAGGGCTGCAGCCGCAGCATCAGCTCACCGAAAGTAACGATTTTAGCCATTTTTATTCCATCCTTTCCTTATTGACCCTGGGCAGCACTGCGGGCTTCCCGGCACAAATCCGTGATTTTCTCAAAGTTTCCGGACTGGATCTCCCCCTTGGGGCAGACCCAGCTGCCGCCTACGGCAAAGATGAAGGGTGCATCCACATACTCTTTAATGTTGCCGGTGTTCACACCGCCGGTGGGCAGGAACTTGATGCCCACAAAGGGTGCGGACAGATTCTTCATGGCGTTCAGGCCCCCATACACATTGGCGGGGAAGAACTTGACTACTTTCAGGCCCCGGTTTACCGCCATGGTGATTTCCGTAGGCGTTACGCAGCCAGGGGTCACAGCAACGCCGTTTTCCAGGCACCAGTCCACCACCCCGGCATCAAAGCCGGGAGAGACGATGAATTTGGCACCCATGGAGACTGCCAGCTTGGCTTGCTCCACATTCAGCACCGTACCGGCACCTACCAGCATATCCGGGCAGCTGTCCGCCACTGCCTGGATGCACTGGGCGGCGCAGGGGGTGCGGAACGTGATCTCCATGGTGTCCACGCCGCCCGCCAGCAGGGCCTGGGCCGTGGGGACTGCCTTTTCCACCTCATCCAGTACAACCACCGGTACCACAATGGACCGGGCCAGTCTTTCCATTACTTCCATGATGATTTCCTCCTTTATTTTTGTTCTTCAGCCCATCAGGCGAAGAAAGAGATGATCAGCGCAACCAGGAAACCGGTGGTACCCACTAGGGTCTCCATGACCGTCCAGGTTTTAAGAGTGGTCTTTTCGTCCAGGCCCACCAGGCTTTTTACCAGCCAGAAGCCGGAATCGTTAAAGTGGGAGCATACGGTGGAGCCTCCTGCAATGGCGGCAGTGACACAGGCCAGGTACAGAGGACTCAGTGCCTCTATCCCAGGCATGGCGGCAATGATTCCTGCGGCCATGGTCATGGCCACCGTGGAGGAGCCTACGGAAATACGCACCAGTGCGGCCACAATGAACGCAACCAGTACCAGGGGCAGACTGGCGGTGGCCACGGCGTTGCCGATCACATCACCCAGGCCGGAATTCTGGAGCATATACCGCAGCACGCCGCCGCAGGCAGTCACCAGCAAAATCAGGCCGGTGGGCTCCAAAGATTTGGTCATAATTTTTTCCAACTGCTCCATGGAATAGCCGTGGCGTGTACCCAGCAGGAACATGGCGGCAATGGTTGCCAGCAGCAGTGCCATAAAGGGTTCTCCCAGGAACGCCAGCACCGGCTGCACACCGGAAAGGGCCGGAACAACTTTGGCAACGGAATTGGCAATGATCAGAACCAGGGGGATGAGGATAATGCCCACGATGGTGCCAAACTTGGGCAGCTTGCTTTCGTCAATGTCTTCCTGCTGGGCAAGATAGTCGGGGACGGAGATCTGGAACTTTTTCCCGCAGATGCTGCCCCAGATGGGGCCAGCCACGATCATGGCGAAGATGCCGCAGAACACGCCAATGAGAATGACCCAACCCAGGTCTACCCCCAGCATGGTCGCCACCAGCACCGGGCCGGGCGTGGGGGGAATAAAGGCATGGCCTACCGCAAGACCTGCCAGCAGCGGGATCACATAGTACAGAACAGACCGCCCGGTGCGCTTGGCCAGAGAGAAGGCCAGAGGAATCAGGATGATCAGGCCCGCATCGAAAAATACAGGCATGGCGATGACCAGGCCGGTAATGCCCAAGGCCCAGGCGGCTTTTTCATCTCCGAATTTCCGAACCAGCACCAGGGCCAGGGTCTGGGCACCGCCGGATTCTTCCAGGATGGCACCGAACATGGAGCCAAGACCTACCAGCAGGGCAATGCCCCGCAGAGTCGTACCAATGCCCTCGTTTACGGATGCCACAATGTCCGCCAGGGGCATCCCCGCCATCAGGCCGATGGCCACAGCGCCCACCAGAATGGAAACCATGGCGTGAACCTTAAACTTTATGATCAGAACCAACAATAAAACAAGACCTGCTACAGCAGCAAATACCAGCCGTGCCGCCTCGGGGTTAAAAACTGCCAACATATTTGATCCTCCCTATTTGATCTTTTTATTCCATATATGCGCCCTTCATGGGGCTGACTGCGTGCTGAGAATAGAGCTTCAACAGGCCCGTGGTATACCGGGGGGCCTTGGGTGTCCAGTTTTTCCGGCGCTGGGCAAGAATTTCTTCCATCTCCTCTTGGGATTTTTCCACACCCTGAACGCCTACAATGGCAAGGCGCCGGTTGGGAATGTCAATGTTGATCAAATCTCCTTCTTCTACCAGGGCGATGGGGCCGCCTGCTGCCGCTTCCGGGCTGACATGGCCGATCACCGGGCCCCGGCTGGCACCGGAGAACCGTCCGTCCGTGATGAGGGCCACGCTGGAAGCGAGCTTTGGGTCGGCACAAATGGCCTCGCCGGTGTAGAACATCTCCGGCATGCCGCTGCCCCGGGGGCCTTCGTAGCGAATAAAGATGGCATCTCCGGGCTTGACCTTTCCGTGAAGCACCGCATGGATGCAGGCTTCCTCGCTGTCAAAGGGCTTTGCCCGCAGGGTGGCCTGGAACATGGTTTTGGGACAGGCGGTGTGCTTGATGACACAGCCCTCCGGGGCCAGGTTGCCTTTGAGAATGGCAATGCTGCCGTCGGTGCCCTTGGCATTGTCAAAGCTGTGGATAATGTCTTCCCGGGTCACTTTCCGGGAAAGACCTTGGGCTTTTTCTGCCAGAATGGCATCACAGTGTGCATAGAAGCCGCTGTTTTTGAGATCTTCCAGATTCTCCCCCAGGGTCTTACCGGTAACGGTCATCACATCCAGGTGGAGCATGGACTTGATCTCCTCCATCACCCGGGGGACACCACCGGCATAGTAGAAGTATTGGGCGGGCCAGTCACCGGAGGGGCGGATGTTCAGCAGATAGTGGGCACCCCGGTGCATCCGGTCAAAGGTATCCGCATCGATTTCAATGCCGAACTCATGGGCAATGGCGGGCAGGTGCATGGTGGCGTTGGTGGAGCCGGAAATGGCCGCATGGACCATAATGGCGTTTTCAAAGCTTTCCTTGGTCACAATGTCCTTGGCCCGGATGCCCTTGCGTACCAGCTCCATGAGCTGCTGGCCCGCGTCATAGGCGGCCTGTTTCAGCTCCGGGGCCGTTGCGGGCATCAGGGCAGTGCCGGGAAGCATCAGGCCCAGGGCCTCAGCCATGATCTGCATGGTAGAGGCGGTACCCATAAAGGAACAGGCACCGCAGCTGGGACAGGCATGGTGCTTGTAGTAGTCCAGCTGACTGTTGGGGATCACGCCGGTTTTCTCCCAGGCATCGAACTTGCCGATCTGCTCCAGGGTCAGCAGCTCGTTGATGGCACAGGCCGGGTCTTCCACCACATAGTCCTTGGGCAGAGTGTGGGCCTCCATAACGCCGCCTGTGACCACAATGGCACTCATGTCTTTCAGCCGCCCGATGCTCATGAGCATCGCCGGTACAGACTTGTCACAGCTGGCAATGAACACGCCGCCGTCATACACGCTGGCATTGGCCTGGGCCTCCACCAGGTTGACAATGGCATCCCGATGGGGCAGGGAATAATTGATGCCGTCATGGCCCTGGGCAATGCCGTCGCACATGTCTGTGGCGAAGTACCGGGCGGCCTTGCCGCCGTTGTCCCGGACGGCCTGCACCGCCTGTTCCACAAACCCGTTCAGATGGGCACTGCCCGGATGGCTGTCACCGAAGGTGCTCTCCACCAGGATCTGAGGCTTGGAGAGGTCCTCCACCGTCCAGCCCATGCCCATTTTCAGCGGGTCATTTTCCGGAGCCAATGTGCGGACTTCTTGGGAACGTAATTGCATTTTACTACCTCCTAAAAATTATTTTCTTGACGTTTTCCATCAGTCATCTTATGGCTATATTATAATTCCTTAAAATATGCATTGCAAGTTATCCCCACCCGTTTCTACTTTATGTTCAAAACTTTCTGTTCTCTTGTAGCATTATCACCAATTTGAAGCCCTTTTTCACCCGGAATCCAATTCCCGGAGGACCCATTGAGAAGTTCTGCAAGTAAAGTTGTCTGATGACTTTCGCAAAAAAGAACCCTGCCCGGAAAAATCCCGGACAGGGCTTTCTTTTATCGCTCAACAGCGGCGGTTTTTTCAGGATTTTCCGCATCATACACCTTTTTGATGTAGGTCCTGTTAAAGTTCAGGTGCATGACCATGGCAGACCTGGCCCCGATGGGGTCGTGGTTGGCAATGGCTTCCACGATCATCCGGTGGGTCATCATGGTTTCATCGATCAGTTTCTTGTGGGTCACATTTACAAACATCATTACCGCCGTATCAATAACGGGGATCAGCTGCCCCACCACCAGGTTTTTGCTGCTCTCGGCAATACAGGTGTGAAAGGCAATGTCATCTTCAATATACCGGTCTCCGTCATGGATCTTCTGCTCCACCCGCTCACACAACCGGCGCAGCCGCTCGATGTCCTCCTGGGTCGCATTCCGGGCCGCCATTTCCGCAATGCCCGGTTCCAGCAGCAGACGAACATTCACAAGGTCCAGGGCCAAAGCGTTTTTATCCCGCACAGAGCGCAGTCCCAAAGGGTCGGACAGCCCCTTGGTGGTGGTCACCACATAGGTTCCCGAACCCCGGCGCACCTCCACGATCCCCTTGCTGGACAGCAGCTTCACCGCCTCCCGAACGGTACTGCGGCCAACCCCAAACCGTTCCCCCAACTCAAACTCATTGGGCAGCTTGGCCCCCGGCTCAAAGGGGGTGTCGAGAATATAATGATAGATCTGATCCTCCACCTGCTCCGCCAGAAGCTTGCTTTTCAGATGTGAAAATTCGCTCATAATGGTCCCCACCTATGTCACTGATTCTGGGGAAATTATAGCAAATCCAAAGGACGATTGCAATGCTTTATAAAATGGGAAGCTTTTGAGGTAGGCAGGCGGTATCCGGAGCGGGGGGAAGGTGGATTCGATGGCTTGCTTTGCAGGGCAAAGCAATAAGGAGAAAACCAGTTTGCGAACTGGTTTTCCCAACAGGCCACTGGCCTGTTGGATTTAATTGGGTTCGAATCCACCTTTTCCCTTTACCAACAAAAAAGGACATCCATTGGATGTCCTTTTTTGTTGGTGGGGGACAGTCGTTTACATCCGAACAAAACACATATTCAATTTCGTCCAGGGTCACGGTTTCTGCATGATCCCGGAAATTGTAGGTAAACACAATTTTATCATCATACACATACACAGAGTTCAAAAATGTATCGATCATTTCTCGCTGATAGGCCTTGTCGTTGATGTTGCCGTATTTGAAACGGCTGATCCA
>CAKTPO010000032.1 GCA_934591845.1 uncultured Oscillospiraceae bacterium
AACCATTTTGATATAGCCTGAGCAGTCGATTATCGCTTGCTGAACTGCGGAGCGCGACGAGCTGCTTTGAGACCGTACTTCTTTCTTTCCTTCATTCTGGGGTCACGGGTCAGGAAACCGGCGGCCTTCAGGGAAGCCCGGTACTCGGGGTTCAGGGTCAGCAGGGCGCGGGAAATGCCGTGACGGATCGCACCGGCCTGGCCGGAAACGCCGCCGCCGCAGACGGAAACAACAACGTCAACCTTGTCAACCAGCTCGGTGGTGACCAGGGGCTGACGGACGACCAGCTTCAGGGTCTCCAGACCAAAGTAGTTGTCGATGTCCCGGCCATTGATGATGATGGAGCCGGTGCCGTTCTCATAAACACGAACACGGGCCACGCTGGACTTACGACGGCCGGTGCCGTAAAAATACTTCTTCTTGCTCTCGTACATTCTGTGTTACCTCCAATTAGTCCAGAGTCCAGGCTTCGGGCTTCTGGGCAGCATGAGGATGCTCAGCACCCTTGTACAGGTGCAGACGGGTCATGCAGTTGCGGCCCAGAGTGTTCTTGGGCAGCATGCCCTTGACGGCGACTTCCATAGCGTAGTCGGAACGGTTCTCCATCATGGTGCGGGCCTTGGTTTCCTTCAGGCCGCCGATCCAGCCGGATACACGGTAGTAAATCTTCTGCTCTGCCTTCTTGCCGGTCAGAACAGCCTTGTCGGTATTGATGATGATCACGTTGTCACCGCAGTCAACGTTGGGAGTGAAATCGACCTTGTGCTTGCCGCGCAGCAGGTTGGCAGCGATCACAGCGGTACGGCCCAGGGGCTTACCGGCTGCATCGATGACGTACCAATTGCGCACCACGGTCTCCTTCTTGGCGAGGGTAGTGGACATATGGGTTCCTCCAATTTTTTGGTAAAATATTTTGACATTCTCATGTGTTTGAAGTACAATATCTTCAAACCGCTTGAAACTTATACCATAAGAAAATTCAAATGTCAACACCTTTTTTGAAGATTTTTATGCAGCTTTGGAAAATCTCTTAAAATCTCTCAAAAGCTCTTGAATGCTCCTGAATTCTCACTTGCGGATTTTACCCTGATTTGGAGGAAAAAGATACATGCAAAGACTGGTTGGCCTGGTTCGCAGGTGTGTTGAAGACTATCATATGATTGAAGACGGAGATAAAATCGCCGTGGGTGTGTCCGGGGGAAAGGACTCCCTGGTGCTTCTGAAGCTGCTGGCGGCCCTGCAAAGCTACCATAATAAATCTTTCCAGCTGGAAGCCATCACCATTGATATGGGCCTTGGTATGGACTATGGGCCTATTGAGGAGCTGTGCCGGGAACTGGAGGTTCCCTATACGGTGGTCAGGACGGAGATCGGCCCTATTATTTTTGACTACCGCCGGGAGAAAAATCCCTGCTCCATGTGTTCTAAAATGCGCCGGGGTGCCCTCAATCAGGCACTGCTGGAAAACGGCTTTAACAAGCTGGCCATGGGCCATCACTATGATGATGCGGTGGAGACCTTTCTCATGTCCCTGCTGTACGAGGGCCGGATCAGCTGTTTTCAGCCTGTGACTCATCTGGACCGCACCGGCATTACCCAGATCCGACCCATGCTTTATATCCACGAGAAAACCGTGGATGCCTTTGCCCGGCGGGAAGATCTTCCGGTGCTGGAAAATCGCTGCCCTGTGGATAAGCACACCAAGCGGGAGGAGGTCAAGGATTTGATTTTTGAATTGGTCAAGACCTATCCGGACCTAAAAGAGCGGATTTTTGGGGCCATGCAGCGTTATCCCCTGGAAGCCTGGGAACCCCAGGGACGCTACAAGCGGCCCAAGGACGAGGAATAAAGGCGGTAAAAACAACCGGGGGAGGAATAAATCTCCAATTTATGGACATACTTCCAATCAAAAAATGAAGGAGGTGTGGCCATGGTAAAAGGCATTTCCCGGCAGGTCATTGTGGTGCCGTCCCCGGACAAAAAGCTGTTTGACCAGGCAATTTTCATTCTGAAAGACGATGCGGTATCCCAAGGCGTCAGTGACGATGCTCTGCTTGCCCAGGCGCAGCGGGTTCTTCGGAGCGGGGGCCAGGATCGGAAAAAAGGGTTCATCCTTTATGGAGTCTTCTGGGCCGCCTGTGGGGCGTTGCTTACGGGGATCGCCTGGGTCCTTACCAGTTTGTTCGTATGATATAGAATTGTAAGAAAGAGAGAAAATCCATGCAAATCGGAAATCTGACAGTAGAAAATCCTCTGTTTTTGGCCCCCATGGCCGGTGTGACGGACTGGGCATTCCGCACCGTCTGCGCCCGTCTGGGGGCAGGGGTCACGGTGACGGAAATGGTGTCCTCCCGGGCCTTGGTGTATCAGGATAAAAAGACCGCCCGGCTTCTGCGGAAGAATGAGGGAAGCCTCTGCGGGGCGCAGATTTTCGGAAACGACCCGGAAATCATGGCCCAGGGCGCAAGACTGGCCCTGGAAATCTCCGGCTGTGACTTTTTAGACATCAACATGGGCTGCCCCATGCCGAAAATCGCCAATTCTGGCGACGGCTGCGGCCTGATGCGTACCCCGGAATTGGCGGAGCAGATCGTAAAAGCGGTGGTTCGTGCCGTGGAGGTGCCGGTAACGGTCAAATGCCGCCTGGGTTGGGACAAGGGCAATATCAACGTCCTGGATTTTACCAAGCGGATGGAGCAGGCCGGGGCCGCTATGGTGACGGTTCATGGAAGAACCAGAACCCAGCTTTATTCCGGTACGGCAGATTGGGACACCATTCGCAAGGTCAAGGAGCAACTGTCCATTCCGGTGATCGCCAACGGGGATATTGTCAGTGCCGAAACTGCCTTGCGGTGCGCCAAGTGGACCGGAGCGGACGGCCTGATGATCGGCCGGGGCTGCTTCGGAGATCCCTGGCTTTTTGAGGAGGTCCGGGTGGCCCTGGAGGGGAAGCCGATCCCCCAGCGTCCGCCCTTAAAAGACCGGGTGCAGGTGGCCGTGGAGCAGTTTCAGCTTGCCGAGCAGGACCACGGCGAGCATGTGGCCTGTCTGGAAGCCCGGAAGCATTTTGCCTGGTATCTCCGGGGCGTTTCCCACAGCGGATTTTATAAGCAGCAGATTTCTTCCATGACCACCATGGAAGATATTTACCGGGTGGCCAAGGAAATTTCCAGAGATTTGCAGTAAAAGAATGGGATAAACACGAAAGCCGTTTCACATCCTAGCCCTAAAGAGGTGAGGAATGTGAAACGGCTTTTTGCGGCGCTGCTTCTGGGGACACTGCTGGTAGTACCCGCATCTGCCAAACCCATTTCCTGGGTGGATTTTACAGTTCCCGCAGAGGCCATGGCCTGGGCGTTGGAACAGGATATTGCATCTTTTGAAGGGGAGAAGCATTGCTCCTGGATCGACATTCTGGCTTTGGCAGCTTGCCGCACCGGAGGTGTTTGCCCTATGAAAGCAGTGCGGCAGGCGGCAAAAGATTTGACAGGGGACTGTAGCCCCCGGGAGGCGGCAGGGGAACTGGGAAAATACTTTGACTATTATTATGATGCTTACCAGGCGGCTCTGGGAGGTCTCGTGGGGAGCTTTGCCATTCAAAAGGACGGAGAATGGCGAAGCATTTATGGCCTGAAAGCCTTTTCTCCTGTGGCCGCCGGGTATGGCTACAGCCATTGTGATGATTTTGGCGTGGGCCGCAGTTTTGGATTCAAACGCAAGCACCTGGGAAATGATTTGATGGGGAGCTTGGGTACCCCAATTGTGGCGGTGGAGGGCGGCGTGGTAGAGGCCATGGGCTGGAACCGCTACGGCGGCTGGCGGGTGGGCATCCGTTCCTTTGACGGAAAACGGTACTATTATTATGCCCACCTGAAAAAAGATGCCCCCTTCGCACCGGGACTGGCGGTAGGGGACATGGTAGAGGCCGGGCAGCTCCTGGGCTTCATGGGCCGCACTGGCTATTCAGATCAGGAAAACGTCAATAACATCGAAACGGTCCACCTGCATTTTGGGATGCAGTTGATATTCGATGAAAGCCAAAAGGAATGTAACAGCGAAATCTGGATCGATGTCTACCAGATCGTCAAGCTCCTGTCCTCACACCGCAGCAGCTACCGAAAAACGAACAGGGGTTGGCAGCGGGTGTATCCTTACAAAGACCTGGACTGGGAAGAATGGAAGCTTCCTCAGGGCGTTGCCGGCTCCACGCTTTCTACCAGCAAATGATCCTCCGAGACTCTGAAACGGATGTCAAAGCCGGAAAAAGTCAGACCGTACACCCGGTCCGGGGCTTTCTGATAGGAGGGTCGGGGGTCATGGGAGAGGACGCCAATGGCGGCCCCTCGCTTTTCCTCTGGCAGCTTTTCCAGCAATTCCGTAGGAAAGTCCACACTCAAAAGAAAATCGCCTACCCGGTCTGTAAAGCCGCCGGTGGCCTGGGGAATGCAGTCGCCATAGGGAATGTAGGGCTTGATGTCAAAAATCGGGGTGCCGTCCATTAAATCGGCACCGCCTACCACCAGAACAGTCCCAAACTCCTTGGTGTGCCGCTTTTCAAGAAGCCGCACGCAGGAAAGCCCCAAGTGGTTAGGCCGGAAAGGGGAGCGGGTGGCAAAGACCCCCATGCGGACGTTGCCGCCCAGCCGGGGGGGCCGAACGGTGGGGGACCAGTCCTGCCGCACCGCCTGGGAAAACTGCCAGATGAGCCACAGATGGGAGTATTCCTCAATGCCCCGGAGGGCATCATCGTTTCGGTATTCCGGCTCAAAGACGATCATGGAGCGCAGTTCTTCCACAAGTCCGCTCTGCCGGGGAATGCCGAATTTACTGGGAAAATCACTGCGCATATAGGCAACAGGATGCAGCTGCATGGTTTGCATTCAGGCGTTCCTCCCTCGGAAAAAATAGGTCAGCGTAAAAATACCGGTGAGTACCAGGCTGATGGCGGCACCGGCGGAGCAGCCGAAGCCATAGGAAATGGCGAGGCCTGCCAGACCTGCCACCAGGGCAAAGAGGACGGCATACAGGTGATACTGTTTCTGATTCCGGGCAATGTTTCGGGAGGCGGCACCGGGCAGCACCAGCAGGGAATTGAGGATCAAAAGGCCCATGCTGGAAATAGACAGGGTGACCACCACGGCAATGGCCACGGTAAAGAGGGTCTGGGAAGCCGCCACCGGAATGCCCCGGGAGGATGCCAGCTGGGGGTAGACCGCCGTCAAGGTCAGCCGGTTGGCGTACAGGCTCCAGAATACCAGAATGCCCACCAGCACCAGGGCCAGAAGACCGATTTCTCCGGGGGTAATGGACAGCACATCACCAATCAGATACTTATTGTATTTGGTAAAGCTGCCTCCGCCCAAGGTGGCCACCAGAATGCCCAAGGCCACCGCACCGCTGGAAAAGACACCGATCAGGGTGTCTGCCGCCTGGTTGCTGCCCCGGCGAATGTAGGAAAACAGCAGGGCAAAGACCACGCTAAAGAGGACCGCTGCCCAGGTAGGGGCCGCAATACCGAACATAGAGCCCAGGGCAATGCCTGTAAAAGCCGAGTGTCCCAGGGCATCGGAGAAGAAACTCATATGCCCGGTGACGATCATGGTGGATAGAATGCCAAAGAGGGGGGCCATGAGAAGCAGGGCCAGCAGCGCATTCTTCATAAAATCCCATTGAAGCATTTCCAAGGGAATGGCATTACAGATGGTATACCACAGACTCATAAGGACCCTCCTTTCATATGGAAGATGGACTGGAATTCCTGCGAGGTCAAAACCTCCTGAGGGCGTCCCTGGGTACGGATGCCGCCATCGATCAGAACGACTTGGTCAGCATACTTGGGCAGCATGGAAAAATCGTGGGTGGTCATCAGAATGGACAGGTCATAGGTTTTCCGAATTTCGTCCAGCATGTCCATGAGAGTGGTCATGCCCTCTACGTCTACGCCGGAGAGAGGTTCATCCAGAATCAGAATATTGGGCATTGGCTCCAGGGCCAGGGCCAGCAGCACCCGCTGCAACTCGCCGCCGGAGAGGGTACCCACCCGCTTGTGCAGCAGTTCTACCCCGTGTACCCGGTCCAGGCATTCACAGATAGAAGCCTCCATGGCCTTGCTGATTCCCCAGAAGGCAGGGCGTTTGCCCATGCAGCAGGTAAAGAGATCCGCCACGTCCAAAGGCTCTCCGGGGTCAAAGGTGGGACTCTGGGGAACATAGCCGATCCGGGGCTTGTGACTCCGCTGTCCCGGTTCGGAAAAAGCGATCACGCCGCTGTAGGGCCGCTGTCCCAGAATGGCTTTCAGAAAGGTGCTTTTTCCCGCGCCGTTGGGTCCGATCAGGGCAACCATTTCTCCACAGTGTACATGCAGATTCATGTCCCGGAGGATTTGGTTTCCGCCGATGGTGACGGAAAGATTTTCGACCCGCAGGCAGCAGGAATGGCCGCAGTCATTGATGTGAAGTTCGCTCATTTCAAGGCCTCCTTGATGGTATCAATGTTGTGGTACATGGCATCAAAATAACTATCCCCAGCCATGGCCATGTCCAGCGTGGCTTTTTTGGCCCCGGTCTCCCGGCACAGAATGTCCGCCGCGGAAGCACTGCCGTTTTTCTCCACAAAAACCGCGGGCAGGGAATGCGCCCGGGCCAGGCGAATGAGGCTGATCAGCTCTTTTGCGGAGGCTTCACTGCCGGATTCTTCTTCCAGGGCGGCAAGAATATGCAGGTCAAAGGCCTGGGCAAAATAGGAGAAGCCATCGTGAAAGGTGAGAAGCTCCCGGCAGGAAAGGGTTTTTAAAGTATCCTGCCCGTATTGTTCCAAGGCATCCAGCCGGGTCAAAAGACCTTGCAGATTGTCTGTAAAAACCGGCGCCCACTGGGGGTACTGCCGGATTAGCCCCTGGCTGATGTTTTGAGCCATGATTTTGGCATTCTCCGGGGAAAGCCAAATGTGGGGGTCAGATTCGTGGTGATGGCCATCGTGTTCACCATGCTCCTCGTGGTCGTGTTCCTCGCCCTCTAAAAGGGCGATGCCCTGGGAGGCATCAATGGCAGTTTTTTCTGCAAGCAGGTCCTCCATAAAGTCCTCAAGCCCCGCCCCGGACAGAACAAGAACCTCTGCCTGCTCCGCCAGCCGCACCTGGTTCACATTCAGAGAATAGTCATGGAGACAGGAAACGGATTCCGTCACCAGCCGCCCGACACGAAGATCTGTCCCCTGGCACAGGGCCTGGGTGAATTCGTAAACCGGTAGGGTGGTGGCGGCCACATCAACCGGTTCCGGGGCTTTGGCGCAGCCAGCCAGCAAAAGCAGTAGGGAAAGCAGCAGGGGAGTACATAAAAAATGTTTTTTCATAGACAGTTCCTAATCAGAAATAAGAAAGAAAGGCCCTGCGAACAGGGCCTTTTGGGTATGCAATATCAGTGCTTTTCGGTCCAGTCAGTGACCTTGGTCTTAGCCAGACGAATAATATCCTCCGTGGGATAGGGAGAAGCCTCACCGCCGCAAACATACAGGAAGTACAAACCGCCCTCGGTCTGATACAGGGATTCCTCATAACCGGCAGGATCACCCAGAGCACCGCTGGTGAACTTCTTGATCAAAGTCGCCGTATCGGTATCATACTCTTTCTTGCAGATGATCTTTTTCATGGAACAAGCCTCCTTTCATTGGCGCTTATGTATATTATTATACATGGAATTATTGGGAAATCAAGTAAGAAGAACGCTTTCTCAAAATATTTCCTAAAAATTGGAGAATTCCAAGAGAATCCCTGGTCCTGCTTACCGGAATGCTCAGCATATTGCACAAAGAAAAGAAAGGTTTTTTTCAAAAAAAGCCGGTTCCACTGGGAAAAACCATGAAATAACCGTTGAATCGTTCCAAAAACCGAATGGGCATCACAAATGGGGCATAAAAATCCCTCCGGTTCAGAGAACCGGAGGGGGACAACTCACTTGGCGGAAAGCGCTACGGCTCTGCGGAGCATGGAGTAGGGGGGGACCGGCTGTGGCAGCTGCATGGTAAATTCCATCTGCGGGGTTCTGGGTTCTTCCAGTGCATCCCCCAGGCTGTCCCACATGGCCCCGGCTTCCAGCGCAAAGGGCTTGCAGTC
The DNA here is from genome assembly GCA_934591845.1 of uncultured Oscillospiraceae bacterium. Classification (GTDB taxonomy): domain Bacteria; phylum Bacillota; class Clostridia; order Oscillospirales; family Oscillospiraceae; genus Faecousia. Next base: position 8,111 of record CAKTPO010000032.1, read on the forward strand.
AGGCCCTACACATTCAAGCCGGTCTCCTCTGGAAAATTTGTTTCGCAGGGAGCACCGGGCCAGACCCTTTTCGTCGCAGGATTCCACCATGGCAACGATTTGCCACTGGCGAATGTAACGGGAGGTTTCCGTGTACTGCCCCGGCTGGCCGTAGTAAAAGCCGGTGGAATAGACCCGGTGGGAAATGTGATCCACTTCGTCCCGCCATACGGGATCCAGGGGCAGTCCCTGGGCGGCTGCATCAATGCAGTGCCGGTAGGCGCCGGTGACAATTGCGGCATAGTAGCCGGATTTGGCCCGGCCCTCCAACTTGATGCAGTCCACGCCCGCATCCATCAAATCTTGCAGGTGGTCGATCATGCACATATCCTTGGAGTTTAAGATGTAAGTGCCTTTTTCGTCCTCATAGACCGGGAAGTATTCGCCGGGACGTTTTTCCTCCATCAGGGCGTACTGATACCGGCAGGGCTGGGCGCAGGCACCCCGGTTGGAGTCCCGGCCCGTCATGTAGTTGCTCAGCAGACACCGGCCGGAGTAGCTGACGCACATGGCCCCGTGGCCAAAGGTTTCAATTTCCAGCTTGGGATCCACTTTCTGCCGGATACCACTGATTTCGGCAAGGCTCAGTTCCCGGGCAAGCACCACCCGACTGGCCCCCAAATCAAACCAGGCTTGGGCGCATTCATAGTTGGCAATGGACTGCTGGGTGGAAATATGCCGCTGGCAGTGGGGGGCGTATTTCCCCGCCAGGGTAAAAGCTCCCAAATCCGCAATGATCAGGGCATCCACCCCGGCACTGTCCAGCTGCTTTAAGTAGGCGGGAAGCTGGGCGATTTCCTCGTTGCGGGGCATGGTGTTTACGGTGACATGCACCTTGACCCCATGGCTGTGGGCGAAGCGCACCGCCTCCGGCAGGGCCTCCGGGGAAAAATTCCCCGCAAAAGACCGCATACCGAAGCTGGTACCTGCCAGATAGACCGCGTCCGCACCGTAGAGCACGGACATATTCAGTTGTTCCAGATCCCCGGCAGGGGAGAGTAGTTCCAGTTTTCTCATATTATCCACGAATGGCCTCCCGGAAAGCTTCATGCTCCTCCAGGGTAGAGGAGAAGTGGTGGGTTCCGGTGGCGGGGTCCAGAATATAATAGTAGTAACCCGTATCCTGAGGCTCCAAAGCGGCCTTGATGCTGTTGAGGCCCGGGTTTGTAATGGGGCCGGGGGTTAGTCCTACGTTCAGATAGGTGTTGTAGGGGCTGTCCGTGGCCAGATCCTCCTGGGTCAGGTCGGTCTTGCCGCCCAGGGCATAGATGACGGAAGCATCGATATTCAGGTAGGCCGGTGTGCCGTTCCAGGCGTACAGACGGTTGTAAATGACAGAGGCGATGGCGTAGCTTTCCTCTGCACTGGCACTTTCCTTTTCAATCAGGGAGGCCACGGTGATCACATCGGCCATGGTCATCTGATGGCTGGCAATATAGTCCTTGCTCCGTCCGTCACCCTCCATCATCTTGCTGATGTGGGCGTTCAGGCTCTCCAGCTGACCGGTAATGCTTTCATCAACACGCTTGTCAAAGTTGTTGAGCATCTTGGTCAGAACATTCTGGGCAGTGTCGTTGGTGTAGAACTCATAGGTATCCGGGAACAGGTAGCCCTCCAGGCAGTATTTGCTGCCCCGCTCCCGTCCCTCCAGGAACCAGTAGTCCTCCAGCTCCCCGGAAGCTGCATAGCTTTCCAGACTCTCTACGGTGCAAACCCGCTTTTCCTGCAGCAGTTCAAAAATCTGTCGGCAGCTGTAGCCCTCGGGAATCATGACGGTAATGACACTGCGCTGAGAGCTGGGAGACATCATTTTCACCAGCGCATGGTAGTCATACAGGGTGTTGAGATCCCAAATACCGGGCTGAATGTCTCCATCGTCTACGGCAAAGCTGGCGTAGAGCTTAAACAGACCGGGATAGCGGATGAGATTGGCGTTTTTCAGCTTGGTGGCAACGGCATCAATGTCATCGGTGGTAGAAATGGTCACGGTGACCTTGTGGTCCTCCCGGCCAAAGGCCAGTACATCCGCAGCGCACATCCAGGCCATGCGCCCCAGGGTCACACCAATGGCCAGGGTGATGGCGATCCACACCACCGTCACAAGAATATTGGGAATACCAAAGAGACCCTCCGCACTGCGGCGCTTGGGCCGGCCCTTTTTGGCCGGGTGGGTCCGGACAGGCACCTGGGGTTCCTCCGGCTCCGGTTGGGCGGTGAACATCTCCTCAAAATCCTGGTCATCCTGGGTTTGGGGGTTGGAAAGCTGCTGGGCAAAGTCAGAGGGGGTCAAAACCCGATGTTCTTCCGGCTGAGCTTCTTCCTCGTCTTCCGGCAGGGTGAAATCACCGTATTCCTCCGGCAGCACAATGTCAGCGCCATCCTCGGGCATGGAATGCTCTTGAATGTCCTCAGCTGGTATAGAGGTCTCATCGGTATGGGGAATGGCCTCCTGGTCAAAGGTAAAATCCTCAGATACCGGGGTAACATCCACTGGGTCGTCTGCGGGGAACAGATTCTGGGTATCTTCTGCCAGGGCCTCTCCCGTAAGAATGTCACCCTCTAAAGGCACTGTGTTTTCCGATACGGTATTTTCGTCCTGGGTGGTTTCTACCGGATCTTCCGGCTCTGCGACCTGGGATAGAAAGTCATCGGCGGTCACCGGGGGAAGATGATCGGACGCTTCCGGGGCGTCTTCTTTCGCCGGGGGATCGTTCAGAAAACGGCCTTTATAGCCCCCTTTTCCCAGGGCCTTTTCCCCATTTTCAGATAGAAAGCGGGGCTTCTTTTTTTCATTGGGATTTTCTTGCATGGGCTTGCTCCTTTAGGTACGAATTACGATTTGCCCGGCAATGCGCTCTGCTTCTGGCTTGCCTTTCAGGGCTTCTACCAGGGCCAGGGCAAAGGGAATGGCGCAGCCTGCGGAGGTGCCGGTGATGAGACGTCCGTCCCGCACGCAGGCGGCATTGGCCACCATCTGGGCCTTGCCCATCTGGGTTTCACAGCCGGGGAAGCAGGTGGCCTTGCGGCCATCGGGGATGCCCAGGTCCGCCAGAACTGTAGGTCCGGCGCAGATGGCTGCCACAAACCGGTCATGCTCCCAGCCCCAGCGCAAGGCATCCAGTGCCGCTTGGCTGGCCCGGGCACTGGCAACGCCCCCCAGACCTCCGGGCAATACGATCATTTCCATGGCATCCAAATCCATTTCCTCCGGGAGAATATCGGCTTCCACACCAATACGGTGGCTGCCGTAAACCATTTTCCCGGTGATGCCCACGGTCTGAACCTGGACTCCCGCCCGCCGCAGAAGATCCACGGGAGCCAGAGCCTCTACTTCTTCAAAGCCGGTGCCCAACAGTACATATACCATGATGATACCTCCTTCATATGGTGGCTATCCTTAGTCTGCCCGATATTATGGGGCAAAATTTCAATTACATTACAATATATCATATTTTCGCCCATTTGTCCATAAGTTCCAATGAAGCTTTTCTTACGGAGATATTAAAACCATTGCAAAGCTGCAAAAGATCTGTATAATAGAGGCAAACAGAAAAGAGAGGTTTTTCCCATGGGAATTGTTGTTTTGGGTGCGGTCTTTGTGGACATCAAGGGCTACCCGGAGGGCGTTTATATTCCGGCAGGCCGCAACGCCGGACGGGTGGAGCAGATTTACGGCGGTGTTTCCAGAAATGTCACAGAGGACATTGCCAACTGCGAATTGCGGCCCACCTTTGTCAGCCTGGTGGACGATACCGCCCTGGGGGCCGATGTGATCCGCAAACTGAAAAATCACAAGGTCAATACCCAGTATATGCGCCAGGTTCCTGACGGCATGGGTACCTGGCTTGCGGTATTTGACCATAAGGGGGATGTGGTGGCCTCCATTTCCAAGCGGCCCAACCTGATGCCCATTTTGAACACCCTGGAAGAAAAGGGAGACGAGATTTTCTCCCAGGCCGACAGCGTTGTCATTGAAGTGGATATGGACAAGGCCATTGTGAAAAAGACCCTGGCTCTGGCAAAGAAATATGGGAAGCCGGTTTACGGAGTGGTGGCCAATATGAGCATTGGCCTGGAACGCCGGGACTTTTTGAAGGAGCTTTCCGCTTTCGTCTGCAACATCCAGGAGGCGGGGCTGCTGTTCTGTATGGACTTTTCGGAAAATACCCCTCAGGAGCTGGTAAACATGATCTCCCAGCGGGTGATCCAGGCGAGAATTCCCAAATTGGTGGTGACACTGGGCGGTCAGGGGGCAGTTTATGCGGACTGCAATGGGGACAAGGGCTATTGCCCCGCCCGGACGGTGGAGGTAAAGGATACCACCGGTGCCGGGGATTCTTTCTGCGCCGGACTTTCCGTGGGCCTGACCTATGGAAAAAGCCTGAAAGAGGCTTGCGAGATCGGTACCTATCTGGCAGCTTCCGTGATCGTTACGACGGAGAATGTATGCCCCCGGTTCTTGCCGAGAGAGTTGGGGCTGGATATGGATGTGGTGGACTGAGCCATGGAATACAAGCGTGTTTTAACGGTGCAGGACTTGTCCTGCCTGGGCCAGTGTTCCGGGGCGGTGGCACTGCCGGTGCTGTCGGCCTTTGGCCTGGAAACCTGTCTGCTGCCAACGGCACTGTTATCCACCCATACGGCCTTTTCTCGCCCCTATGTGCGCCAACTCACCGAGAGCATTACCCCCATCCGGGAACATTGGCAGCGGGAGGGCCTTCGTTTTGATGCCATTCTCACAGGCTATCTGGGAAAACCGGAGGATGTGGAGCCGGTGTGTGACCTGTTTGACACGTTGCTTGCCCCTGGGGGCATGATCATCGTAGACCCGGCCATGGCAGATGGGGGCCGGTTTTATAAGGGCCTGGATGGAGCCTACGCCGAAAAAATGCGGGATTTGTGCGGGCGGGCGGAGGTACTGCTGCCCAACCGGACGGAAGCTTCGTTTCTAACGGGCATTGCCGATGACGGCAGTGAATCGGCGGCCCGGGCCATGCTCCTGGCCCTGCCCCAAAGAAAAGCGGTGCTGACCGGGGCAGTCTCCCGGGAGGGGCAGACGGGCTTTGCGGTGAAAGAGGGGGAGACGGTGCGGTTTTATGGCCACGAAAAGCTGCCCGGAACCTATCACGGCACGGGAGACCTGTTCGCCGCTTGTTTGACGGGCTTCCTGCTGTCCGGAAAATCCCTTTGGGAGGCGGCTGTGGCGGCCTCGGACTTTACCGCCCGGGCCATTGCCCTGACTGCCCAAACGGACACCCGAAAGTATGGTCTTAAATTTGAACCCCTGCTTTGGCAGTTGGGAAATCACGTTTGATTTACAGCAGAATTGGAGGAAAAACCAATGGCCTGGTATGAAGAAGCGGTATTTTATCACATTTATCCCCTGGGACTGACGGGTGCGCCGAAACAGAATGACTACGGCCCTCCCGTATCCCGGCTGCGCACCCTTTGTCCCTGGGTAGACCACATCCGGCAGATGGGCTTTAATGCCCTGTATATTGGCCCCCTCTTTGAATCCGTGGGCCACGGCTATGAGACAACGGACTACCGGAAGCTGGATAGCCGCCTGGGTACCAATGAAGACTTGAAGGCGTTTGTGGAGTACTGCCATGAAAACGGTATTCGGGTGGTGCTGGACGGGGTGTTCAACCATACGGGCCGGGATTTCTTTGCTTTTCGGGACCTGCGGGAAAAACGGGAAGCGTCTTCCTACCGGGACTGGTACCGCAATGTACGCTTTGACGGGGACAACAGCTTTCACGATGGCTTTTCCTACGAAAACTGGGGCGGCTATGATCTGCTGGCCAAGCTGAATCTCTCCAATCCCCAGGTCCGGGAATACCTGCTGGAATCCGTTCGGTTCTGGGTTTCGGAGTTTGGCATTGACGGTCTGCGGCTGGATGCGGCGGACGTGCTGGATTTTGATTTTATGGCCGCTTTGCGGCGGACTACCGATGGGTTAAAGAAAGACTTCTGGCTCATGGGTGAGGTCATCCACGGGGACTATGGCCGTTGGCTGGCTCCGGGAATGCTGCACAGCGTTACCAACTATCGGTTGCACAAGGCCCTGTACTCCGGCCACAATGACCACAATTATTTTGAAATCGCCCATACGGTCCGGGAGACCCGGTGGAAGCTCTATAATTTTGTAGACAACCATGATGTGGCACGAATCGCCTCCAAGCTGGGTGCCCGGGGCAATTTTCTGCCGGTCCATGTGCTGCTGTTCACCTTGCCGGGGATCCCCTCGGTGTATTACGGCTCCGAATTCGGTATTGCCGGTAAAAAAGAGCGGGGTTCTGACGATTCCCTCCGTCCGGAGCTGCATTTGGAGGACTTTGAGGGCAACACCCATGCCAGCCTCATTGCCGCTCTGGGAAATCTGCGCAGAAGTGTTCCGGCCCTGTCCTATGGAGACTACGAAGAAAAATTCCTGACCACCCAAGCCTATGGCTTCTCAAGAACCTACGAGGGAACCACGGTGCTGGTGACGGTCAACAACACGGCCCAGAGCCAGTCCATGACCCTGGCAGGGCTTTCCCAGGGAACCTACCGGGGGACGCTGTATGGCCAGTGTGCCTGCGTGCAGGATGGAACGCTTTCTGTTACGCTGCCATCCTATGGAGCGGAGATCTGGCTGCCGGAGGGCATGGAACAAGGGCTTCCCAAGGTAGAAGCCATTGCCTACGAGGCTCCTGAGGAGCCGGTATCTGCCCAGACCGTGGATACCCAGGAGGAAGCAAGATTGGAGCCGCAAGCCTCCCAAAAGCCCTATGAAGAATGCTCTGTGGAGGAACTGCAACAGGCCATTCTGGCAAAACTTGCGGCCAACGGTCCCGTGACGGACCGGATGTACCGGGACGTGGCGGAAAACGTCTACCGGGATTCCCTGCTGAATTGGGTCAAAAGTTTCCGATAAAGGGCATTTTTAGAACATTTTCCCATCCATTCCCCGGCATGGAAACACCTTGCCGGGGAACGGCGAAAAAAGAAGAAAAAGCCCTTGACAATTGCTGGAAACTATGCTAGAATATCCAAGCTGTCAGGGAACAGCAAGTGAATATCCGGGTGTGGCGAAGTTTGGTATCGCGCTTGAATGGGGTTCAAGAGGCCGCTGGTTCGAATCCAGTCACTCGGACCATGCAGAGTGTCCTTATAGGATCTGAGTATCCTGTAATGGACACTCTGCTTTTTTATGTAGAGAATGGTGAAACGCCGGAGATGTCGCTGCTCACCCGTTCCCGCAGGCACAGCAGCTTGACCTTATGCTCGGTCAGCAGGGCGATGTACTGCTTTGTCATGCCCCAGTCCCGCCCTATACGGTCAAGGCTGCTTATCAGCACCACATCCACCTTTCCGGCAAGGACGGCCTTCATCACCTCTTGCAGAGCCGGACGGTCAAGGGTCATTCCGGAGCCGTGCTCGGCGGCAGCACCAACGATGGTGTACCCGGCTTGTTCCGCATAGCGGCGAAGTTCAGCGGCCTGCCGTTCCAAAGAAAAGCTATCATCGTGAGCGACGCGGCAATAGAAATAGGCTTTCATCGTGTTGTACCTCCTATACTGCAACCTGTTCCGGGGCGTAGCTGAGTGCTACGCCTTTTCTCGTTTCCATGATAATGTCGGCCTCCGGGATCTTCCGGCGATCCGGCACATCAAAGGCACCGATGCAGTTATAGTGAATATCGACGCGCTGGTTGGTAATGCCGTCCTGCTTTTCGGCGTGGTACACCTCAATGTGATCGATTAGCTCCGCGACCATGCGCTTTGTAATGGTGGTCGCGTCCGTATACCGCCGCACCGTTTCAAGGAAATCGTCAATGTCCATGCGCTTGCTTTCGTCCTTTTTCAGTTCCAGCCGCAGCGCCTTGATCTTCTTGGCGTTCTCGCCCTGCTCCTGTTCGTAGCGTTTGGACATTTTGGCAAACCGGGCATCGTCGATCTTGCCCGCCACATT
>CAKTPO010000033.1 GCA_934591845.1 uncultured Oscillospiraceae bacterium
GCGGTAATGATTCCGCCTCAACTAGATTCCTCAACCTATGCCGCAAACTGCATGGGCTGCATGTGCATGGGCTTCCAGATGGGTCGGCCCTCGGCGTTGAGGTGGGAGTGAGATTTTCTGAGCAATTCACGCATAGAGGTGAAGGGAACGGCTACAGATAACACCAAGCTTAGATGCTGGACAAGCAGTATTTGCTGCCAACCTCCTCACGATAATACCAAGCAATGTTTGCTCGAACCAAGATTGGACAATGGCTGTTGTAGGGCCTGAAGCAACCAAAAACCATAGTGCAAATCATAGCATAAGAAGAAGTAAAATACGCAGATTTGTGGTCCGTTTTTCATTTGCAGCTTCCATAGTTTACCTCCTAGAAGATTCTCACACGCAGACGGCTTCCCGCTGCATTTTCATTTCCTCCGCCTGCTCCGCACTGGCGTTGACCTCCTCCGGGGAACGGAAGGTGGGCACGGCCTGCTTGAGGGCCTTGCGGGTCTTGGCATCACTGCCGCTTTCCACGGCCCGGGCCAGCAGTTCCATCCGCCGGTCCATCTCCACCCGGGGCAGGGGGCAATCCTTTTCAATAAAGATCAGGCTATTGTCGGTTTTGTCCAACTCCTCGGTTTTGACCAGCAGCTCCTCATAGAGCTTTTCGCCGGGCCGCAAACCGGTTTCTACGATTTCAACGCCCTGGGCACCGGAGAGGCGGATCATGTTCTCCGCCAGTTCCAGGATCTTTACCGGCTGGCCCATATCCAGCACGAACAGTTCCCCGTTTTTGGCCATGGGGCCGGATTCCAGCACCAGCTGGGATGCCTCAGGGATGGTCATAAAATAGCGGATGATCCGCTTATCCGTCAGAGTCACCGGGCCGCCTGCAGCGATTTGCCGCCGAAAAAGAGGAATAACAGAACCGGCAGAGCCCAAAACATTGCCAAACCTTGTAGCGCTGTAATTGACACGGCCCCAGGTGGCAGCGCTCTGAACCAGCATTTCACACATCCGCTTGGTAGCCCCCATGACATTAGTGGGATTTACCGCCTTGTCCGTGGAGACCATCATCATTCGCTCTGCCCCGTAGGCCTCACAACAGTCGATCAGGTTCCGGGTGCCGAATACATTATTATATACCGCTTCCACACAGTTCTTTTCCATCAGGGGCACATGCTTGTGGGCTGCGGCGTTGATGACGATCTGGGGGCTGTAGCGGGCGAAGACCCGTTCCAGAGCCTTCCGATTGGTAATAGAGCAGATTTCCAGCTGCAGATCCAGCCGGTTTCCATAGGCGATCTTCAGCTCCTGCTGAATATCATATACCCCATTCTCATAAATGTCCAGAAGAATAATTTGCCGGGGCTCCATTTTAGCCAACTGACGGCACAACTCCGAACCAATGGAGCCGCCACCGCCGGTAATGAGTACCACCTTGTCCCGGTAATACTCGCTGGTACGCTGATTAGAAATGGTAATGGGCTTTCGGAACAGCAGCTCCTCAATGTCAAAATCCCGGAGGTGCCGCTTTTGCCCGGCGGTCTGGATCACGGGGTAATCATAGACCTTGACCTTGAACCCCCCGTCCATGTACATTTTGCAGAGCTCTCGCTTTTTTTCATCGGTCATGTTGGGGATGGCGAAAACCACCTCCTGAACCTCTACCTTATGCAGCCGCTCTACGGTGGCATCGTCCTCTTTCCAAACGGGAATACCATGAATTTCTTTTCCGGCTTTCTCGTCATCAGAGTCCACGAAGCATCTGGGAACATAGCTGGAAGCGCTGTTGCCCAGCAGCTCCTCTGCCAGGTTCACGCCTACACGGCCTGCGCCAATGATGGCCACCTTGGTACGCTTTTCCCGGTCCACCTCATGGATCATTTCCTCACCGGCGAAAATGCGCAGGCAAATACGTAAGAATCTGCCCAGGGCCGTATCCTCCGTGCCGCATTTGAATGCGTACCGGTAAAACATGCGCATGGACAGAGACATCAGCAAATTGATGCTGGAAATGGAAACGAGCCGTGCAAAGGTCACCTGCTCAATGGGATGGTAGGCTTGGATGCCCTGCTCAACGGCCAGGAACACCAGAAACGCCCCGGCATCCACCAGCAGCAGCCGAATATAGCACTGGATGCCGCCATAACGCCAGATCTGCTGGTAAATATTGCCGATACATCTGGCAGAAAACACGCAGATAAAGGAGATGGTGGTATGAAACGCCACACCGCTCCAGGAAAGCCTTTCGTTGCTTCGATAAAAGCCCAGAAGGAGAACATCCACCGCCAGCAGAATCAGCACATCATATATCACCAGCGGCCAACGGACTTTTCCTCTTGTCATGATTGATCCTTCACTCCTCTCAGGTCCTATGCGAACAGACCTGCTTTCGTCGGCGGCTTCCAACGTAACGGCGCACCAACTTTTTTCTTAATTCATAGTCCCTTATATTTTACTGCATTATGCGATAAATTTCAAGTTCTTTTCCTGAAATTGTGTCTATTCCCCTGCTTCAAAAAAACAGAATTTTTCATAGGAACAGACTATAAACTTGTTACTTTTTTCAGAAAATCCGCATTTGTTTAGAATACTACCTACTTTTTACGTCTACGGGCATATTCGTAGGCATTTTTATAATCCCCCAGTTCCCGAAAGCAAAGCTCCAAAAAACCGTCACAATTCTCCCCCCGGGACTCCGCTTCCAGAAAGGCATCTCTGGCCGCCCGGTAGTTTTCCTGCAGGATAAAGATTTTTCCGCTGAAATAGAAATAGTTTCCGTCCCGGGCTTCCGTCGCCTCCAAAAGGCTGCGGGCTCGCTCCGGCTTTCCTTCCCCCAGGGCAGCTTCTCCCCGCCGCAGCAGTTCCTCATCCAGGGACGGGAAACTCTGGGGCATATTCTTTTTCCCCAGACGAAAGCTCAGCCGGTCCCGGCGCTGGCGCAGCTCCGGGGTAATATAGGGGCTGTCATACAGAAAGGTCTGGGACAGCAGCTTTTCCGCCACAGGCCCCCGGCCCTGGGTCAGGTCCTTTTCCGCCTGCTCCAGGCAGCACAGAAAAGCCAGCAGGGCAAACTCCCAGTCCAGAGCTCTGTCTGGGGCAACATAGTCTTCCAGGGCCAGCAGTGCTTCCCGGCCGTTGCCCCGAAGGTAGGCCCGGCGGGCCTTGTCCATGGCGATTTGGTTGGGGGTCACCGCCGCTTCGTCCAGAAAGAAGCTTACCGGTTTTTCCAAACGTTCCGCCAAATACAGCAGGGTCTGCATAGAGGGACTGGCCGTACCATGCTCGATTTGAGACAGCATATTCCGGGTGATCCGGTCTCCGCACAGCGCCCGCTGGCTCAGCCCTGCTTCCAGCCGGGCCTGTTTAATACGCGCGCCTAGTTTCACATTGGTCCCTCCTTTTTTACATGGATGCCCTGAATAAACCGACTAAGATTGGGGTTTCATCAGAGTTTTCTTTGATTATAGCAGATGCAGCGGTCAAAATCCATCGAACACAAAAAATTCATTTGCTATTTTGTCCCCTTTGGGTTATAACTGTAATAATGAATCAAATGGAGGATGGAATTTATGACCTTTCAAAGCCGTAAACTCAAACAAACGGCATCAGAAAAACTGGCAGCGGCTCAAAACGAGCGGCAGATCGTGCTGCTTTACAGCAGCCTGGTCGTGGGCATTGGTCTTCTGAATCTGCTGCTGCAGGAGCTTGTATCCAGCCAGATTGCCAATACGGGAGGGCTTGCCAATATGGGCTTCCGCTCCTTCCTGTCTTCGGTATCCACCTTTCTGCCGGTGGTGTGCAGCATCCTCACCCTTTGCCTGGGCTTTGGCTACGCAGGGGGGATGCTCCGGATCAGCCGGGGGCAGTACGCCTCCCGGAATGCTCTGAAAACCGGCTTTGAGCGGTTCTGGCCGCTGGTTCGAATGAAGCTATTGCAGGGGTGCATCATCCTGGGGGCCAGCATGGCCGCCTTTTACCTGTCCATTATGGTGTTTCTGCTGTCACCGCTTTCTGACAGTTTCAACCAAATGCTGGAGCCCTATCTCTCCGGCGGCAGCATTCTGGGCGGCAGCGGTATGATTCAAATTGATGCCGCCGCTTTAGAACAGCTGTCCTGGATGATGCTACCCATTGTACTGATTTTCCTGGTGGTGTTCCTGGCCTTTGTGCTGCCCATTGTGTACCGCTACCGGATGGCGGACTTTGTGCTTCTGGACCACCCGGAGGCAGGAGCCCTATATGCCCTGCGGGAAAGCCGCCAGATGATGCGGGGCAACCGCTGGGGGCTATTTCGGCTGGATTTGAGTTTCTGGTGGTACTATGTGCTGCTGTTTTTGGCCAACGCGCTGGCCTATGGGGACTGGCTGCTGTCCTTTGCGGGCATCACCCTGCCCCTGAGCGACAGCGCATCTTTCTACCTCTTTGCCCTGCTCTCCCTGGCCGCCAACTTTGTTCTGTTCTATCTGCTGTATAACAAGCTGAATGTGACCTACGCCCTGGCCTACGGGGAACTAAAGCCCAAGGAAGAAGACCGGGGCGGTGCGGTTTTGGGGAACATTTTCCAGATGTAAAAATCCCCCTTGCGGTCTCCATCAGGGTTCTTCCGGAATCGAATGGTTGCAGCCCCAGGGAAGCCCGGTTTCGCCAAAAGCGGAGCCTGGGCTTCCCGTTTTTTGGGGGCGGATTTCAGATTTCAAAACGCCCACAAAAAAAGAGACCCGCTTTCGCAGATCTCTTATTTTATGGAGCGGGTGACGAGGCTCGAACTCGCTACCTCCACCTTGGCAAGGTGGCGCTCTACCGGATGAGCTACACCCGCATCTATTACCTGAAAAATCTCAGGTAATATGGTGCCTCCGGTCGGAATCGAACCAACGACACGCGGATTTTCAGTCCGCTGCTCTACCTACTGAGCTACAGAGGCATCTTTGCGATGCGCTGTCTCGCTGACAGCTAGGGTATTATACAACGGTGTTCTCCATTTGTCAACACTTTTTTCACAAATTCGTTTTTTGGATTTTCCGGCATCCACCGCAAAGAAGCCACATCGGCCCTGTTGAACCGATGTGGCTTCCTTTTTTTGAACCTGTCTGAAAGAATCAGATACGCTGTGCCAAACGGAAAGCCGCGCGATTGGCTTCCAGAACTCTGCCACCGGCGAAGCTGTCACCGATGTTGCAGATTTCCGGTGCCAGGTTTCCCCGCAGAGCCTCCACATACAGCGCATCATCCGGACGGCCACCCATGGCCAGAACGATCAGGTCGGCCTCTGCCGTAAAGTCCTGGGTCTCCGGTCCCAACTTCTTTTCCATGGGATTGGGAATGTTGGGAGGCAACAGAGGCTGCCAGGTATTGTAGGGGTTGGGTACGCCCTTAGAGACATTGCGGTTATAATGGACCTTCCCCGGCTCAAAGGAGGTGACCCGGGCGCAGTTGATGAGCTCTACCCTGCCCTCCATATAGTGCAGCAGATGGCCCCGGTTGGCGGTGCAGACACCTTCCATGAAGTTCTTCATCATTTCGATGACCTTCACGTCTTTGCCGTGCTCATAGTTCAGCCAGTAGGCCGTTTCGCAGCCCACAACGCCGCCGCCGCAGACCACCACCTTCTGAGCTCCTTCCATGAGCTCCGGATGCACCAGCAGGTCTACGGCCTGGACGGTCTTCACCTTGTCAATGCCGGGGATAGGTGGGAAGGCGTTCTTGGTACCCATGGCAAAAACGATGGTGTCGTATTTCTGGGCTGCCAGATAGTCCTTATCTACCGGTGTGTTCATTTTCAGGGTGAAATTATAGTTCGCTTCCGCCTCTTTCACCTGGTTATGAAGCCATTCCAGATAGTTGGCGAAATCAAACTTGATGGCCGGTACGCTGCCGGGAACCACACGGCCACCTAACCGGTCGCTCCGCTCCAACAGCTCTACGGTATGGCCCCGCTTGGCGGCATTCACCGCAAAGACGATACCGGCAGGGCCGCCGCCTACCACGCCGATTTTCTTGGGCTTCTCCGCTCTGGGCGGGATTTCCGGAATGATCTCCTCAAAGCCGGTTCTGGCGTTGACGGCGCACTGAATATGACCGCCTTCCACGAACTCGTTGACACAGCCCTCCTGACAGCCGATGCAGGGGCAAATCTTGTCTACGTCACCGGCATAGGCTTTGTTGCACCACTCAGGGTCTGCCAGCAGCGGACGGCCCAGCATGACCATATCGCACATGCCCTCCCGGATGGCCCGCTCGGAAACATCGGGGTAGCCCAGCTTGCCCACCGCCACCACAGGGACAGGAATACCGGCATTGGACAAAATCTTATTCTTTTCAAAGTGGTCCTTGACGATTTTGGAAACATCCAGGAAGCAGCCAGCGGGCATGCCTGCAGGAGGATGGGGCAGCCACCAGTTGTCATAGCAGCCAATATCCACGTCAAACAGATCCACACCGGCTTTCACCAGGTTCTCCATATAGTTGAGGGTCTCCGCAATATTACGGCCATTCTTGAACTTTTTCAGGGAGTTTACCCGGTCCATGCCGCTCTCGCCGTAGGTCTCGTTCAGAGCCAGGGACAAATCAATGCGGTACATAATGGGATAGTTGGGGCCCACACGGTTCCGGATTTCCTTGACCATGTCAATGCCAAAACGTTGCCAATCCGCAAATTTGCCCATCTTCCGATGGTTGAAAGCCTTGTTGGTCATCTGCTCCAGCAAATAGCCCTCGTGGCCGTGGAGGTACACGCCGTCAATCAGGCATTCCTTTGCATCGGCGGCAGCCTGACCGGCATTTTTGATGATCTTGTTCAGGCTGTGGTCCGTCAGCCGCATGCAGGGTACTTCCGGGATGTAGAAGTTGGGATTAAAAGAAGCGGACACCGGGAACTTATGCTGCTGCACCAGGCAAGTAGGGGGACCGACTCGGCCCAGGCCCGGGGTCAGCTGAATGAAGAACCGGGAGCCGTAGGCATGGCAGCCCTGGGCCAGGTCTCTCCAACCGGACATCAGGGTACGGGCAGGGCTGATCCGGGGCATCATCACCTTCTTATCCGGCTCCTGCACCGTATTGTCGATGCCGTCACTGATGGGCACCAGGCCGGAAGTCAGCAGACCTACGCCGCCCTTGGCCCTGGCCAGGAAATACTGGATCATTTTTTCATTGGGGCGGCCATGCTCCTCGGCCATCATCAGGTTGCCCATAGGTGCCATGACCACACGGTTTTTGATGGTCAGGCGGTTCACCCGGATGGGAGAGAAGATGGACGTATAGGGGTAAAGCTCCTTGGTCATCTTGGCGGCATTGCCCGCCTGATTTTTGCACCCATCCTGAAACCAGTTGCCAAAGCTGTCGCAAAGCTCCTGGATTTCAGGGTCTACCCTAAAATTACTCAAGATAATTCCTCCTGTTTATTTTTTTGCTCCTTGCTGAGCCGCTCCTGGTGCAGGGTCTTCATGCCCTCCACCTCATCGCAGACGATTTTCCACTCACAGGCCTTGCAGTCCATTTTCAGGTCTGTCAGCATGTGGTTCAAGGCCCTGAACACTTCCAGAGAAAGGGTTCCCAGATGGTCCAGCTTCCGGTAGTCAAAATCCGGCAGGGTCACGAAAATCATCTTCACCGCCTGGACGTGTTCGTTTTTGTGGAACTCGGAAATATACATACTGCCCACGTGAGCGAAAGTAAGTTGTTCTTTTACCGCCGTTTTGGACACCCGGATCTGCTCCCGGTTGCTCAGAGCGGAAGTCCGCACCATGTAGCCCTTGGGGAAAACATCGTATTTTCTCAGGCCGATATTTTCCAGAATCCCGTAGGCCCCCTGCTCTCCCTGGGCTTCGATATAATCCGTCCGGATGAGGGCGATTCTTGCAAAGGCGCAGTCGGCTTTTATCTGGGTCAAATCAGGCCCATAGACCACCACCTCATCCTGAGGCACCAGGTCTTCGTTTTCGGTGTACATGATGCAGGAGGTGCAGGGGGCGTTGCCGCCCCCCAACTCAAAGGCCGTTTCCCTGCCCAAAATCAGCTCGCTGCGTTTTCCCTGGTGGGATGCAGGATCCGGCAGGGCAGCGGTACGCTTGCCGCCCTGGGGAAGAAGGTCATAGGTTTTTTGAATCAGTTCGTCAAAAATAGTCATTACAGTTTCGTCTCAATATGCTGCTGATCGTGGTATTTGATCATTGCGTCATAGATTTTTTCCACCAGCTTCAAATCCGCATTGGTCATATATACCACAAACAGCAGGGCAAACAAAGCGACAATTACAATTGCCACGATCCAATACCAAGCCATAACTGCCTCCTTATTCCTGGTCCAGGCCCTTCTGGCGGGCGTATTCCGCGGCACCCAGAGCGCCCATCAGCTGGGGATCCGTAGAAAGCTCCACCACCTGGATACGAAGCACCTTTTCAATGGCTCTCTTGAGGCCCGTATTCTTGGCGCAGCCGCCGGTCAGGGTGATCTGGTCCTTGGCACCGGCCTTTTTGGCCATGACGAAGCAGCGCTTTGCCACGGCCTGCTGGATGCCCGCGGCGATTTCGTCACGGGGCTTGCCCTCGCCTACCAGGGTAATGACCTCAGACTCGGCAAAAACCGTACACTGGGCGGTAATGGGGATCACATTTTTCGCCGTCAGGGACAGGTTGGAGAACTCCTCCAAGCTGCACTCAAAGGCATTGGCCATGGCCTCAAAGAAACGTCCGGTGCCTGCTGCGCACTTGTCGTTCATGGCAAAGGTCTGGACTGTGCCGTCCGCATCAATGGCAATGCCTTTCACGTCCTGGCCACCGATGTCGATAATGGCCTTGACATCGGGATTGGTCACGTGGACACCCATGGCGTGGCAGGAGATCTCCGAGATATTTTCATCTGCCTGGGGTACCTTGTTCCGGCCATAGCCGGTACCCACCAGATAGGCAAGGTCCCCGATGTCATGCAGATCCGCCACCTGGGCGATGGTCTGGGTCAGGGCATCTTTGGCGCTGATTTCCGCGTTGATTTTGCTTCGAATGGTGGTATTGGCAACCATTTTACCGGTTTCGTCAATGATGACGCATTTGGTATAGGTGGAGCCTACGTCGCATCCGCCGAAATATTTCATACTCTATTCCTTTCTGTATTCAATCCTTATATTTTACCAGGTCAGGGGGTCTTCGTAGTCCACAAAGGTGGGATCCAGAGGCTCTTCCCGGAAGACGTTGGTCATGTACTTATTGAACGCGTCACGCATGGCCACACGGGAAACGGTACGGGGATCCATCAGGTCGTGGGGGACCCAAACCATATGGACACCGTGTTCTCTGGCCTGATCCTCGTAGAGTCCGTGGAGGCAACCCACGTTCTTGCAGGAAACATGGTCATACATAATGACCATATCCGCATTGAATTTCTTCACCATCTTCCACAGCTCGTCCAGGGAATTGACGTAGCCGCCGTTGGTGTGGGAGCGCATCATCATCCGCTCGTAGCTGCTGGCCATATCGATCATGGCCTGTTCCTCATCACCGATGTGATACATATGGTAGGAAAGCATGCACTCCATATCCACCAGAGTCTTAACACCCCAGCAGTGGTCTGCCCAGTAGGTGAAGTTGGTATAATAGTGGGCGGGGCAGGCCCAGACGATGGCACGGTGGCGATAGTTCTTCACGCCCTTGGCTGCATCCTCCTCATAGCCCTTCTTGGCCATTTCCGTGGTTTTCAGCTGGGCTTTGTAGAGGTAGGGATCCATGCAGCCTGCCCCCTGGAATTCATACTCCCGGGTCAGGGACAGGGCCGCGCCGCAGACCTGGGGATAATCGGTGCAGTTGATGTCCCACTTGTCGATGACCGCCTGGGTGGACCTGTTGTATTCCTGGGCGTTTTTCCAGAAAGCATCCCAGTCCCACTTGACTCCGTAGTTGTCCTCAATGAACTTGATGCAGCCTTTCAGATTGTGAACCGCAAACTCCTGAACCTCCGGCTCATTGAACCGCTGAGGGGGCGTGATCTGATAGATGGGCAGATTCCGGAAGTACCGGCCCATAAAGGTGGTCTGGCCAATGGAGCCGTCACAGGGCATGGTGCTGGTGATGTAGGTCTTGCCCAGAATGGGGTAGTCATTGACCACGGCGCAGCCGCACTCTGCCGCAGGCAGGGGGCAAACGTCTGCCGCCATGCCAAACTCCTCGATCCGGTCAATGTAATAGATGTTGGCCTGCTGATCCACCTCACCGGGCATACCGATGGTCATCATGGCGACGTCCATCCAGTCCAGAGTCGGGAAGCCCCACATGATGTTGGAGGGGGTCATTTCGTCAAACATGACTGTGTTATCCCGCAGGGCCTTGGCCTTTTTGCTGTTGGGCCGCAGATGCTCGTCCCGCTCAATGATCTTCTTGACGTTGATGGTGGCATTGTGAACCAGAGCGAATAGTTCCTCATGGACGTAGCGCAACTCCTTGCCCCGCAGGCCAATGGTGTGACGATCGATCATGTTGGCGGCGGTGAGATAAGAGAGCATCCAGCGATACCGCTTCATGGCCTTGACCATCAGAATGGGGTGGCCGCCCAGGGTCACGGCGATAAAACCGTAGCACTTGAGCCAGCGGCCAAAATCATACATGGTGTCCTTGAAGCCTTTCCATTCCCGGTGGGCCATGGCTCTGCTGTCGGCACGGTAGAGATTGCCCAGGCCCTTACCTGTTTTGGGGTTATACGCCATTTTCTTGCACCTCCTGGGCTTTTTCGGCCCGGCGGGCCTTGATTTTCTTGATCTCCACGTTCTCCACAAAGGCCTGGATACGGGTACGGAGCTGGCCGCTGCTGCCGCTGCGGTAGGGGCGGTCAATGGAGAGGGTGGGAATGCCGTACTCATCGGCCATCACATGGGAGGCCAGTGTCCGCTCATAGCTCCAATAGGTACAGAACTTCATCTGCTCGTAAATCACGCCATCGGCCTTGTAGTCCTTTACCAACTGGGCCACATGGTCATAGCGGTACTGAACCTTGTGGGGGGCGCAGTGCCGGGGACACTCGGTATCCTGTAGGTATCGGCGGCAAATCTGGGTCAGCACATCTTCCTCGTCATTGAGAATGATCTCCTGCCTGCCGGGAATGCTGCCGTAGCAGAACCGATCCGCCACCACCATGGCACCGTTTTCTTCCATCAGGGAAATCAGCTCCGGGTCATCGATCTCAGAACCAACCACCACCACACGGATGCGGTGCTTGGGCTTCTTGTCCGGCTCTCTGGTTTTCAGTTCCTCCAGGGTTTCCCGGAGCTTGTCAATGATCAGGTATTTGGGGCAGACATAGGTGGCCAGGGTCAGAACATGGAATTCATACCCCGTAATGGTGGGGTTATCCAGCTTCCGGTACTCCCCGATCTGGGTGATCAGGCGGCAAATCTCGTTATGCTCTGCCACCGCCGCCCGGAGGGCATCATCCGATACATCCACACCGTAGTTGTCGTGGAGGGGCTTTAAGAGCTTCCGGCGAAGCTGCTCCACCGTGTGCTTGACGCTGGCCTCGTCATCGGAATAGGCCACGTCCGTATTGGTCCAGAAGAAATTCTTCTTGTCCGGATCCTGGATCTGCAACAACTCCATGTTCTCCATGCAGCGGTTCATGGCCTCGCACAGGTCTACACCGGCCATGGCATCCAGGAACCGGTAGTTTCCCTCCAACGCCCGTTCCAGCAGCGCCCGGCTGTACTCGCAGCTGCCGTTGCACATATAGTAGGTGGCAACCTCCATAGAGCCGGTGTTGGGGGCACGCAATCTTACGGAGAAGCACTTGCCCAGATTCAGCAGAACCTCCGGCATGTGGAAGCAGGTGTAGCCTATGGCCAGGCCCCCTTCTTCCTGCGCCTGCCGCACCAGGGCATTGTTGGCATCCTGCAGCAGGTTCTCAAAGTAATACAAATGTTTTAAGTCTTTCACCGTTTCACCTCTTTCAAAATTATAAGGAAGCTCTGATTCAATCGGCTGAATCCGCTGTCCAGCCCCAGACGATTTTTTCAGAGTTTCCTCAAAATACCGATCTTTTCCAACGCCTGTTGGACACCGCCCACCAAAAGGGAATCATCCGGCAGATTCAGAACGCTTTCGCCCTTTATATCCGCCATCTGTAGGGCCTTGTCCTCCGGGATGTAGGCAAGGATCGGTAAGTCTCCCGTATCAATGTACTGCTTCTGGCTTTCCTCCCCCAGCCGATTGATGATGACCCCGATTTTCTCATACATGACCAGTTCATCGGCCACCTTTTTGATGGTATTGATCACCGTGGTCCCCTTTTTGCTGGGGTCGCTGACCAGGAGCATATGGCTCACCTTTTCCATGACCCGGCGGTTGACCTGCTCGATACCGGCTTCCCCGTCGATCACCACGTAATCAAACTCCTCGCTCATCATGCTGATGACCTCTTTGAGGTAGGCGTTGATGCCACAGTAGCAGCCCGCAGCCTCCGGGCGGCCTACGGCGATAAAGGCAAATCCGTTGGTCTCCACCATGGCATCAAACAGCCGGAACTTGACTTCCCCCAGCATGGCCTTGGCCCGCCGCTTGTCCCGTTCCTCCTGCCCGGCCTGGGTAATGGCTTTCCGGATATCGTCCACAGTGGTTCCCACCTCCACCCCCAGAGCCGTGGCCAGACCTACGGCAGGGTCGGCGTCAATGGCCAGAATGTGGTCCTCCGGATGGGCTTTTACCAATTGACGAACAATTGCCGCAGAAATGGATGTTTTCCCAACGCCACCCTTTCCTGCGACAGTAATGATCGCTTTGCTCATAGAAACGCTTCTTTCCTCCTTTCGCTCTCTTTTTATCAATATAATACTATAACTTTCCATTTTTTTCAACGCCAACTTTGGCAAATTGCATACAAATTCCTTGGTTGACAATTGGTGATTTTGTCAAGAATTACGGGAAGTGTCATAAAATCGGCGGCACCATTGCATAATAGAGGTCACCGCCCAAAAACCTGGTTCGCAATTAGATTCCTTTACTTCCGCATTTCTAAGGTGCGTATCCAGCGGAAATCGATATTCAAAAAGCCAAAAGTCTGTGTTTCCACTAATCACTACGATGTTTCTGTAAAAAAAGGAGATTACCTTTTCCCACACTTCTCCGGAATTTTACTGTGACGTGAATATGCAAATCATTTATTACAGGGACAGTGCGACATATCTCTCGCATGTTTAAAGAGAAATGCACTACTTTTTCCTGAAACAACGGAAGAAAGCAATGCCTTGTCATGCAAAGAAACTATTGTCACAATCGTGGAACGTTATATTCTACTACGAAGGGTGGACAGCAGACAACGCAGCGAACCGAGATGACTTCTCAAACAACAAGAATTCTATGCGAGGCAACGATTTTCATTGTAAAACCAGTGGATACAGAAATAGTACGCCCCAAAAACCTCCGTTCTTCTCCCCCAGCCCCGGTCATACGTGATAGCCCCCCAGCGAAACCGTAGGGAACGGCCTATGTACCGTTCCGCTGCGTGACAAATACAACCCGTGTGGATAAAATGGCCCCCCAACATGTCCTTCCGAGCGAAACGCAGTGAGTCGGAGAATCTTCCCAAGTAGCAGATTTTACCTTGTGCTTTTCTGCCACGTGGTGGATTCTTCCACTCCGCTTCGTTCGCTCGGAAGGACATGTCGGGGGGTGGATTTGTTTATCCGCACAGGTTATAATTGCCACGCTCCCGGAACGGCACATAGGCCGTTCCCTACATACTTTAACGGACGGAC
>CAKTPO010000034.1 GCA_934591845.1 uncultured Oscillospiraceae bacterium
AAGTCATTCTGCGTAAGGGATGATATTGGAAGTTACATCCGAACCGTGTATCACATGGTAAGCCATACTCCTAAGCGATAGGTCAGAGGTTCGAATCCTCCTTGGGGTGCCAAAAAGTGCCTAGTTTTCCGAAAAATAAGGAAAATTAGGCACTTTTTGATTTTTTCTTATTTCTGGGAAAAGTTGGTTCTACAGGGCAATGGAGCTGTTGTTTGGGCATCTGATTTCAAAAAGAAATTTTGTGCTTCAGCCATTTCTGAAATGGAACATTTGGGCGAGATTTGTCAAGGGCTTTTTCGCTATTTCACGCATCTTCCACTAGGAAATTCTTCCGTTTTCCATTTCGTAAACCACCTGGGCTACGCTCATAGTGGAGGCTCTGTGGGACACCAGGACAACGGTTTTCTGTCCGGCGGATTCTTTCAGGGATTTGAGGATTATTCCTTCGTTCAGGGAATCCAGGTTGCTGGTGGGTTCATCCAGCAGGAGCAGCGGAGCATCGTGGAGGAAGGCTCTGGCGATGCCGATGCGCTGCTTTTCGCCGCCGGAGAGGGTATCTCCCAGCTCTCCCACCTCCGTGTCGTAACCCTTGGGCAGGGTCATTACGAACTCGTGAAGGGAGGCCTTTTTTGCTGCCGCTATGATTTCCTCTTTGGCGGCACCGGGCTTGGCAATGGCGATGTTATTGGCGATGGAGTCATGGAACAGGTGGGTTTGCTGGGTCACATAGCTCTCCATATCCCGCAAGGCCTTGGTGGGAACGGTCTTTACATCCCTGCCGTCAACGGATACGCTGCCCTGGGAAACATCCCAAAAGCGCATCAGCAGTTTTAGGAGGGTAGATTTTCCGGAGCCGCTGGCTCCGTGGATACCGGTGATCATGCCGGACCGGAGCTGCAAAGAGTAGTCCTTCAAAATCTGCTCCCGGTCATAGGAAAAGCTGACATGCGCCGCCTCCGCTCCAGAAAAGTCATGGGCCGTTTGGGGTTCCACCCCAGGAATCTCCTCCACCGCTGGGGTCTCCTCCAAAAGGGACAGCACCCGCTCTCCGCTGGCCAAGGTCTGATTCAGGTTGTTGGAGAGGCCAGAAAGAGCTACCACCGGGCCGAAAGAACCCATCATGGCAACGGTACAGGTCAGAACACCGTCAAAGCCCATAAGGCCCGCCGTATACATGGCCACGGTCAGCCCCAGCATCCCGAAGGAGGCCAGCAGAATGGCCAGATTTGTACAGGCACGCTGGGTGCCTTCCAGGCGGCTAAGGGTCTCCTGCTGTTTTCCCAGGTCCTGGGAGCGGCGGGTCATTTCTGCTTCCCGGGTTTTGCCTTGGCCGTACTGAATGGTTTCATCCAACCCCCGCAGGGAATCCAGGGTGAAGCTGTTCAACTCCCCAAAGGCCGTCCGAAAGGCCATGCCCTGCTGGCCGCCCCGCTTCCCGTTTAGCATGGGGATTAGGACACCCACCGTCAGGTACGCCGTCAGAGCCAGAAGTCCCGCAAGATAGTGATAGCTTCCCAAAAACGCTACCATGATGCCGGAAGTGAGAATGGCGATGGCAATGGGAGAAATGGTATGGGCGTAGAACACCTCCAGCAGCTCAATGTCTGTGGTGATGATGGAGATCAGGTTTCCCTTGTCCCGCCCCTCCAGCTTGGCCGGGCAGAGCTTGCGCAGAGCCTCAAAGACTTTGTGGCGAATAATGGCCAGCAGCTTGAAGGCAATATAGTGATTGCAATACTGTTCCAAATAGTGCAAAATCCCCCGCAGCACCGCCAATGTCAGCATCAACGTAAGGACCGTTTTGACTGGCACGTTGGAAAGGACGGGCTGGGCCATAGGCACGGCAGCCGTCAGCCCCCGCAAAATGGCCTGCTCTGCCAGAATCGTCAGAGAGATGGCGCACAGGTACCCCGCCGTTCCAAGGATAATGGCCGCCAGCATCAAAAGCAGCAGGGGCCTTACCAGGCCGATAAGGCTTCCCATGATTTGCAGACCACTTCTTCGCTTCACCTCGTTCCGAACCATCAGGCCACTCCCCCTTTTCCGTAACGCTCCAGAGCCATTTGACTGTCAAACAAGCGGCTGTAGACCCCTTTGGCCGCCATCAGTGCTTCATGGGTACCGCTTTCCTGAATTTCTCCGTCCCGGAGAAAATAGATTTTATCCGACTGCACCACGTTGGCAAGCCTGTGAGAGATCAACAGCACCGTCTTTGTTTTTGCCAATTCGTGGATCACCTCCATGATCAGTGCCTCGCTTTCCACATCGATATTGGAGGCCGCTTCATCGAAGATAAAAACCGAAGCCTCTCTCCGAAGCAAAGCTCTGGCAATGGCCAGGCGTTGACACTGGCCGCCGGAGAGATTGGCTGCCTTTTCCAGCAGCTGCGTTTGCAGTCCGGCCTGGGTCTCCAGGAATCCCAGCAGATTCACCTTTTGCAGCACAGTCTCCATTTCTTCTTTTGTGGCATCAGGCTTCGCCATTTTCAGGTTCTCCTCTACCGTACCCTTGAACAGGTAACTGTTGCTCCGAACCATCACCACCCGTTTCATAAGTTCTTCTTCCCGCACCTGGGAAAGAGGAATGCCGCCAACGGTGACGGAGCCTGAATACCCTCGGTTTCTGCCACCAAGGATTCCGGCAACGGTGCTTTTCCCGCAGCCGGATTCACCCACCAGGGATACAAAGCTTCCGGCAGACAGACACAGATCAATGCCTTTCAGAATCTCCCGGTCCGCTTCATAGGAGAAGTGAACATCCTGCAACGCAACATCCAGCGGCCCCGCCGGAAGGGTTTTTTCTCCGTCCTCCGGCTCCGGCAGGTCCAGGATGCTGAAAATTTTGTCACTGGCCGCCATGCCGTTCATGGCGATATGAAAGAAAGAACCCAGCAGCCGTAGGGGCAGGAAAAACTCGCTGGCCAGCAGAACGATTGAAAGCGTCCCGGAAAGAGAGAGCGTTCCCCGTAAAAATTCCGTCACCGCCACCGCCATGCCGACAGCCGCCCCGCCGTAGGCTACCACATCCATAACGCTGGTGGAATTGAGCTGCATGGTCAAAACTTTCATGGTGATCCGGCGGAATTTCTGGGACTCCCGGTCCATCTCCTCCGCTTTCAGCTGGTCTGCCTGATAGATTTTCAAGGTTGTAAGCCCCTGCAGATTTTCCAGAAAGGAATCTCCCAGCCCTGTATAGGCACTCCAATATCGGTCCAGCAGCTTTTTGGCGATTTTCTGCACCACCACGATGGAAATAGGAATCAGGGGCACGCAGAGCAGCAAAATGCAGCTGGCCTTGAAGCTCACCGGGCTGAGAACCGCAAACAGGGTCAGGGGTGCCAGCAGACTGTAAAACAGCTGGGGCAGGTATTTTCCAAAATAGGTTTCCAGTTGCTCCACCCCCTCCGTAGACACCTGCACCACCTCCGAGGAAGACACCTGCTGGCTGTAGGAGGCCCCCAACCGCAACATTTTTTCGTAGATTTTTTCCCGCAGGACACGCTTTACATCCACACAGGCAAGATACGAAGCCCTGGCCTGTCTCCGCTCGCACAGAAACCGCAAAACCGGGACCAGAACAAAAATCAGTCCTGCCCGCAACACATCCTGCCGGGTGCATGTACCGGACACCATCTGTTCCAGCAGCCCCGCCATGGTAAAAACCGCCAGAATTTGGGTCAGCAGTGCAAGCCACTGCCATAAAACCGTGAACACAATATACTTTTTCGACTGGGACAGCAGTCCCACCAATCGTGTTTTGATCATCTTATTCCTCTCAACGTTTTCTTTTATTCTGAAGTCTGCACACCAGATGCCAGATAGCCATCCCTGGATGATACAGCAGCATTCTGGGGCCGGAAAAGGCCATGACCTGCCGGATGCGCTGGCGCATTTCCGGTTTGTAGCAATGCACCTTGCAGTTGGAGCAAAATGTCTTCTCCTCCATAAATGGACACTTCTGGCTTCTGCTTTTTGCGTATTCCAAAAGGGCCTGACAGTCAGGACAGTACGCCCTACCCGGCATGGTCTGTCCCGGATGCTGCTTCCGGCAGTACAGCCGGATCATTTCTTCCAGTACGCACTGCTCCCGCAGCCGCTTGTCTTCCACACAGTCCTTCATTCCGATGCCTCCAACGTCCCGTTGGTGGGTATGGTCTTGATTCGCAGCAGGAAATACAGCAAATGGCATACCCAAACCACCGCAATGCAGATCCTGCCGATGGGGGCGTTCTTCATGCAAAGAAAGCCCAGGGCCATTACTGCTGTCACCATGGCCATGATCCGGCATTTTGTTCCCGCCGTCATGGCCCGTTCCTGCACAAAGCTGCGCAGATGCTTTTGATACAGCCCCGTACCCTGAAACCAGTCATGCAGCTTCTGGGAGCTTTTTGCAAAGCAGAACAGAGTGGACATGTAAAACGGAACGGTAGGCAGAACAGGGATCACCACGCCGACGGTGCCCAGTCCCAGACACACAAAGCCCAGCACGATCCAGAGCAATTTGAATGGATTTTTCATCATCTTCTCCCGGTATTCATAAGTATTTTGGTTGTATGAATGTTAGCTTTCGCTAACATTCATGTTATAAAATAAGCTGCCATTTCTCTGACAGCAGGAAGACCGCCGGGAGCGGAGAAACAGATTCGTTTCTTCGCCCCCCGGTTTTGATCATGTTTGGGAAGTGCTCTCTTCATCCAGAAGATCAGTCATATTTTTCAGACTGATGCCCAGAGTAGAGCCGTTGTGCAGCAACGCAGAGGTGGTAGGCGGCAATATTCCCGCCACGCCCAGGGCAATCAAGGACAGGTTGAAACCCACAATGAAGCGGTAGCTGCCATGGATCCGGCCCATCAGAGCCTGGCTGAGCTTTCGCAAGATCACCAGCTCAAACAGGTTTTCAGAGGCAACAGTGATGTCTGCGATTTCCCGGGCGATGGCGGCGCCGGTGGAAATGGCAATGCCCGCATCCGCCTCCGACAGGGCGGGAGAATCGTTGACGCCGTCACCCACCATGATGACGGTGTGGCCCTTTGCCTTTTCGGCCCGGATGAAGGCGGCCTTGTCCTCCGGCAGGACCTCGGCGTAAACCGCGTCCACGCCTACCTCCCGGGCCACGGACTCCGCCGTGCGGCGGTTGTCGCCGGTCATCATAACCACGCTTGAAAAACCGCTGTCATGCAGGGCCTTTACCGCCTCCCGGGCCTCCCGGCGCAGGGGATCGTGAATGCAAATCACCGCCGCCAGAACGCCGTCAATGCACAGATACAGGTGGGAGTAGGCCGCCGGAATGGCATCGAATTTTTCCTGTTCTCCCTCAGGGACACGGCAGCCTTCGTCCTCAAAGACAAAGTGGGCACTGCCGATAATGACCTTTTTCTCCTCCACCATGCTGGAAATACCATGGGCCACCACATACTGGACCTGGGAATGGTATTCCTCATGGGAAAGGCCCCGGTGCTTGGCCTCCTCCACCACGGCATTGGCCATGGAGTGGGGGTAGTGCTCCTCCAAACAGGCGGCAAGCCGCAGCATTTCCGCCTCCTGCTGCCCGCCGAAAGGAATGATGGCCGCCACGGTGGGCGTGGCGTAGGTCAGGGTGCCGGTCTTGTCAAAGACAATGGTATCCGCTTTGGCCACCGCTTCCAGGAAGCGGCCGCCCTTGACGGAAATGTGGTATCCGGCACTTTCCCGCATGGCCGACAGTACGGCAATGGGAATGGCCAGCTTTAAGGCACAGGAAAAGTCCACCATCAGCACCGCCAGCATTTTGGTCACGTTTCGGGTCACAAGATAGGTCAGTGCCGTGCCGCCCAGGGTGTAGGGTACCAGGTTGTCCGCCATCCGGGCGGCCTTGTCCTCGGCGGTGGATTTGAGCTTTTCCGACTCCTCGATCATCTGGACCACCCGGTCATACCGGCCGCTGCCGGATACCTTTTCCACGGAGATGACGCATTCGCCCTCCTCAGCCACGGTGCCGGCATAGACGGGGCTTCCCGGTCTCTTAGCCACGGGCATGGATTCACCGGTGAGAGAGGACTGATTGACCATGGCCTCTCCCTCTACCACGCTGCCGTCCAGGGGGATCATGCCTCCGGTGCGGATGACGATGCGGTCCCCGGGACGGACGGAACGGACATCGGTCAGTACCTCCGTTCCCTCCGTCCGGAGCCAGACCTTGTCCACCTTCAGACTCATGGCAGAGGCCAGATCGGCCACGGACTTTTTGTGGGTCCACTCCTCCAGAATCTCCCCCAGCCGCAGCATGAACATGACGGAACCGGCGGTATTGTAATCTCCCCGGAGGATGGACACCGCCACAGCGGTGCCGTCCAGCACGGCAACGGACAGCTTCCGATGCCACAGGGCCAGAAGTCCCTCCCGGATGTACTTGACGGAGCGAAGCACCGCCAGAGCCGAAGTGATGGGCACCGGCAAAAACAGCCGGGAGACACACCGGCGCATTACGGTGACCGCCAGCTTGTCTTCAAATTCCCGGTTCAATGCCCGGGAGGTATGCTCCGGCACCAGCTCCAGCTTTTCCGCCTTGGCAAAGGAAAAGGCAGCCAGGGCACGGACCACCCCGGCCCTGGCCCCGTCATACACCACCACCGCGTCCCGTGTCCGGTCATAAACCTTCACGGACTTCACGCCCTCCACAGACAGCAGATAGTATTCCAGTACATCCGCCTGGGAAAGGGTCATCTTTCCGCAGCACAGATGGACCCGCAGCCGCCCGGGAAGGTCATGTTGGATCGTGCATTTCATGGGTCACTCCGCCTGGCTTTCCTCTGTTTCCTCGGAGGTGTCCTCCACCACGGCCTCTGCCTCCGCCTGGGCACGGCGGTCATTGATGGCCTGGGCCTCGGCGTAGATGTCGTCAGCACCCTCCCGCACCGCAGTGACGGTGGTCATAACGCTGTCCTTTGCCCGCAGTGCGGCGGCTGTGGTCTGGGCGTAGGCCTTTTTTGCGTCCTTGCTGGTCAGAACCTTCAGCCCGGCGGTGCCAAAAAGCACACCGGCGGCAAACAAACCAATTTTCTTCATGTCCATTTTAATATTCCTCCTGATATGGAATGTATATAGATAAATCCAGAGGGCCTTTTAACGGCACCCGGACCGATCTAACGGTTTTTTCAATTATTTTCCAAAATGGAAAAATCCTTTTTTCTCGTAGGGGGCAGCAGTCACAGAGCCTGCCTTGTAACCGGTGCCGTCAATCACGGCCCGGAGGGCGGTTTCGTCCAAAGGCTCCTTGGAGAGAATCACCGTCTCCCCCTTGGAGTGGGAGGACGTGACCTTGTCCACGGGGAAGGCCCCACGAACGGCATCATTGACATGGGCCTCACACATAGAACAGGCCATGCCCTCTACTTTTACGATGGTTTTGATCATTGATTGTTCCTTCTTTCAATATTGCATCCAGGTTTTGACGGTGCCTGACCGATCCTCCGGCTTTCTCCTATCCCAGTGCCACATCCAGCACCATCATCACGCTGAATCCGGCGGCAAAGAAGACGGTGCCAAGGTTGGAATGCCGTCCCTGAGACATTTCCGGAATCAGTTCTTCTACGACCACATAGAGCATAGCCCCCGCCGCAAAGCTCAACAGATAGGGCAGTGCTGGGATCACGAGACTTGCCGCCAAAATCGTCAGCACCGCACCGATAGGCTCCACAACGCCGGAAAGAACGCCGCCGAGAAACGCCCGGCCCTTGCTCTCGCCCTCCGCCTTTAGGGGCATGGAGATGATGGCTCCCTCAGGAAAATTCTGAATGGCGATGCCGATGGATAGGGCCAGTGCACTGGCCGCCGTGATTTGCGGACTTTCCGCAACGAAGCCCGCATACATCACGCCGACAGCCATGCCCTCCGGAATATTGTGCAGGGTAACGGCCAGCACCATCATGGTCGTGCGGCCAAGTTTGGTTTTCGGCCCCTCGGTTTGATTGCTGCCTACATGAAGATGCGGAATCAGATGGTCCAGCACAAGCAAAAACAGCACACCCACCCAGAAGCCTATAAAGGCAGGGAGAAATGGGAGCTTCCCCATATTCTCAGACTGTTCTATCGCCGGGATCAGCAGGCTCCAAATGGATGCCGCCACCATCACTCCGGCGGCAAATCCCGCCAGAGACCGCCGCACCAGATCGCCCAGGGACTTTTTCATAAAGAATACACACCCGGCTCCCAAGGTCGTACCCAAAAAGGGGATCAGTATTCCCAGAAAGGTTTCCATTTGCTTCTCCTCTCATTTTCGTGCCGTAACACACAGCCAGTTTTTCTTTTGGTGTATCGCCACATCCCGAAAGCCTGCATGTTCCAGAAATCCCTTTAGCTCGGCGGCCCGGTAGATGGTCATGCCGCCAATCCTTTTCGTCCATTTTTCATCCTTTGGGTTTTCTCCGCTGCTCTCGTTGCAAATCAGAAAGGTTCCGCCTGGTTTCAGAACCCGGAGGACCTCCCGAAAGCATACTGGAAGATCCGGCCAGAAGTACACCGTTTCAAAGGCGGTCACGGCATCAAACCAGCCGGAGGCAAAAATAATGCGCTCTACACTGCCCTGCCACACCACGCAACGGCCCTGTGCAATGGCAGCCCGGTTCAGGTCCCGTGCCGTTTCCACGCTGACGTCGGAGTAGTCAATGCCTTTTACCACGCCGTCCGGGCATCGGTTCAGCAGTTTTTTGATGTTCGCCCCGCCGCCGCATCCGCAGTCCAGCACCCTGGCATCCGGGGAAAGCTCCAGGAAACCCAGTCCCCACTTTGCCAGTGCTCCATGGCCAAGGTTCATCATGCTGACCATGATTCTTCCGCCAAACCCCTGGGGCTTCCGGGTATTCTCAAAAAAGGACATTTTTGTAGCCTCCTTCTCATGTTTCTTCAAAGAGATTTTTAGGCGGGCTTCCCCACGGTGCTCACAGGATTCCCGGTGTGCCATGACCGGCTCTTTGCGGGGTGCTCTTGGGGTTCCTTGGATTCCGCTTCTTTTTCGCATTCCGCATAGGTCAGTGGGAAAGAAGCCTTCAGGACGGTGCTTTTACGCACATGCCAACCGTTTTTCTCCAGGAAGTCAAGATAATCCGCACGACCCCACTTGCCGCACAGGGGAAAACCCGCCAGCTTCATACACATCGCCTTGGCCCTGCCGCAGAGCGTGTTATCTCCATGGGTGAAAGTAGGGGCAATCAATACCCCGTCATCCTTCAGCACCCGTCGGATCTCCAAAAGGGCTTTTTCCGGCTGGGATACAACATGCAGGGCGTTGGACACGATCACAACATCGAAGGACTGATCGGCATAAGGCAGATGAAACATATCCTGCACCGAAAAATACAGCTTCGTCCGACGGTTCTCCCGTTTGGCCTCCGCAATCATTTCCGGGGAAGCATCCGTGGCCTCGATATGCTTCGCCTCTCTCACAATATGCTTGGCAATCATTCCGGTGCCGGTGGCCAGCTCCAGCACCGTTTTGTCTTTTACCACCGGTCGGATCAGCGCATATAGTGCCTCATAGGCCGCCCGGTCTTTCCGCATAAAACGGTCATACCGAAGAGCATTTCTGCTCCAAAAATCCTTTCGTTCCGCCATTACAGTCACCTGTTTATTAGCCTGTGCTAATTCTTTCTTTTAAAATTACAGGTTAGCCTGAACTAACCTTGGCGTCTTGGAAAAGCCGCATGTTCTGCGGCCTCTTTTTTCGCCTATAATAGCAACATTGCATGAAAAAGTCAAGAAAAAATACGAAATGAACACTTCTTTTTTCTCCTGTTCAAGACGGCGTTTGCCGGGAGTATTTTTCAGCGGCCACCGATGGTTTGATTTGGAATGGAAGTCAAAAAACACAAATTTGCTATTGATAATCGACCCGTCCGGTGGTACAATCGAAGGAGAGTTAGCATATGCTATCCGTAAGCACCGGATTTCCCGGTGGGGGCTGCAAAGAACGGTTTCGGAATGCCGCAGAAATGCGGGCTTTTATGAGCCAAACAGTTAGCCCAAACTAACCAACGTCTACATGAGATGAGGAGATTGGTCTCATGAGCATTTTTGCATCTGCCTTGCGCATGGCGTACAGGCTCTCCGGCGCAAAGAAGGCTTTTGCTCTGCCGGAGGAGGAAATCAGAACGGTTATCGAAAAGCAAAACCGCAATCGAGGTGTCTTCACGCCCACAGACCGCAAAGCCTACTATGAAACAATCACGGTCAACGACTTCCCCTGCCTAATCGTGCGGGGAAGTCCAAAGCCGTCTCAGCGTGCCGTTCTCTATTTCTTTGGCGGTGGCATGGTCATCGGCCCGGACAAGGGCGACCTGCCCGTGATGCGTAAACTGTGCCGTGAGACCGGCTGCGATGTGTGGTTCCCGTTTTATCCGCTCTGTATGGAACACTGTATTACCGAGACCTATGACATGGTGTATGAATGCTACCGCAGAATGATCAAACTGTATGGCGGTGGGAATGTCAGCACCTGCGGCTTTTCCTCCGGCGGTGCGCTGGCTTTGGGGATTGCCGCACACAACAACGTTCAGCCCGAACCGCTGCCGCAGCCCAGGCACATTGTTGCCGTATCCCCCGGCGAGGTGCCGTGGAACGATGCAGAAAAGGCACGGATGCAGGCCCTCAATGAACGGGATGTCTCCATCGACTATGCCTTTATGGTGACGGTGGAGAAGTTCATGCGGCATGGCTGTAAAAATGTGCCGGACTATATGCTCTCCGGCTCCCGGGGAGATTTTACCGGTGTCGGCGATATTCACTTCTTCTACTCTGCCGACGAGGTGCTTTACGGTGCGCTGCCGGACTTTGAGGAGGCCTGTAAACGTGCCAATGTACCCTATACCGCCTTTGCCCGTCCAAAGATGGTACACTGCTACTGTATGCTGCCGATCTTCCAGGAGGCAAAAGAGGACTTCGCAAAGATTGTGGACTTTTTGAAGAAATAGGCCGGAAACGGACATGTGATGATTGAAACACGGAGGAAAAACCATGGAACGAAAAGAGGCTATTCGCAACGCATACCGCATGACGGGTGGAAACAATTTTTATGACGGCATGATCACTTGCTCCACCCTGAGTGGGAAAGCGGTGTGCCGTTTGGTGTGGGCTATGAACAAGACGGAATGCGACGATTATCTGGGAAAAGCACTGTCCGGGATTCCGGAGCATTTCTCCGGTAAGCTGCTGGAAGTGCCGGTGGGAACAGGGATTCTGACCATGCCGGCTTATCAGACTATACCGGAGGCGGACATTACCTGCCTTGATTACTCACCCGATATGATGAAGCAGGCGCAGGAAAAGGCAAGTCGACTGAATCTGAACAACATAACCTTTCAACAGGGCGATGTGGGAGTGCTTCCCTATGAAGACGACACTTTTGACATCGTTTTGTCGCTGAACGGCTTTCACGCTTTTCCAGACAAGGAGGCCGCTTATCGAGAGGTTTTTCGGGTTTTGAGACCCGGCGGGACATTCTGCGGCTGCTTTTATGTGATGGGCGAGCACAAGCGGACAGATTGGTTTGTCCGGCATGTTTATGAAAAGGCAGGGTTTTTCACACCGCCCTATGAGACGGCTTCCGGCCTGAAGGCACGGCTGGATGGAATGTATGCGGATGTGGACATGAGAAACCTGAAAAGCATGGCGTGGTTTATCTGCCGAAAGGCAAAATAGGAGGCGACGATATGTCAAAGAAAGCAACCGAGTTTCAGAAAAAAGAAATGAGCAAGATGTACCGAGGCAAGGAGATCTTCAAGCCGTTGAACACCGGCTGGATCGATGAGAATGTTGCTTGCGTGCGCGAATGGGTGGCAAACATCTTCTTCTACCGCAAGGGCGATACGACTATTATGGTCGATGCGGGATATAACTACGACCGCCTTGCCGAAAAAATGGGCTGGCTCGGCATTGATCCGAAGTCGATACGCCATATCCTTATCACCCATCAGGACACCGACCATGTGGGCGCAGTGGAGTCCGACAGTCCGGGATTGTTCCGGGACGCAAAGCTGTACATAGGCGAGGTTGAGAACCGGTATCTCACCGGCGAGGTGCGGCGAAAAGTGATCTATCATCTCTATAAATTACCGCAGGTCACGATCAACAACGAAAAGGTGCTGCTGCATGACGGCGAGGTTTTCGACATTGACGGCATCAAAATCGAATGCTTCCTTGTTCCCGGTCATACCTGGGGTCATATGGTCTACCTCATTGACGATGAGTATTTGTTTACCGGCGACACGCTGTGGTTCGGCGCAGATGGCGGACATAGCTTCATTTCCTCGTTGGCAGAGGACAATAAGCTGGCTGTGCAGTCACTTGCGGAGCTGGAGCGTAAGCTGCGCGCACGCGGTTTGCATCCGTATTTCATCACCGGTCACACGGGATGGACGGACAATTTGGAATTTGCTTTTGCCCATAAGGACAAGCTCTGTTCGCCATTCAAAAAACGGGTACACGACCCGTCGGCGCCCTATGATGCCTACGACGAATCGGACGACACCGAAGAAAATGCAAAGAGCGGTTTTCTGAAAGGCGTGGGAAGATGAAGGACAGCGAATTGCAATTTGACCGCAGCTGTCACGTCTTATATTCCAAGCCCTGCAAAAAGGAAATTCTGGCGAAAATCGCCCTGCACTATCCGGAGGCGGAGCGCGAGGCGGTCTGGGAGCAGGTGCAGCTGAGATACGCAGAGCTTCTTTCCGACTGGCGCACAGACCTCGGCGGCAAGAAGAATTTTCACAACGGCGCAGGCGGCACCTACGACTGCATCGCCATCATGTGCTTTTACGATGTGTGCCGGGATGTGGTCACATTCCGCGAAATGGAAGAGATCGAAGAGAATCTGATCCTGCCGGCGTTCCGGAAGCTGCGCTTCGTTGACATCAATAAGCCGTTTTGGAAAAGGCTGATGTATCGGGCATTCACCACCGCCAAAAAGCGCTGCGATGCATGGCACGATTACGAGATGAATGTTGCGCCTTACGAAGGCGGCAAGCCCATCTATTATGAATTTACGGCGTGTCCGGCGGCGGAATTTGCCAAGCAGTTCGGATTTACGGACATTATGCCCGCCCTGTGCAATGTGGACTATGCGTCCATGGAGCTGCTGCATGCCAAGCTCGTGCGGACAACTACCTGCGTGGACGGCTGCCAGTGCGACTACACCATCTGCGGCGATCAGGACCCGTATTTGAAGGAGCACCCCGAATACCGGGATGAGGCGGGCTTCAGGAGGAATCGGTAATGCTTTTACAGGTGATTTTGGAGGGCATCGGGCTGGGCGTTCTGCTCATTTCGGTTTGCGCCATCGGTATCCGCAAGGGCGCGGTGGGCATGGTGCATCTTTACAGCCCGGAAGTCCAGAACAGGTGTGTAACGCTGGGGCTTACAACACACGAAAGAATAAAGCGGAACGCTTTGCTTTTCAAAGCGGTATGCGTTCCCGGCTACATTGCCTATGTGCTGGTGTGCGTCTATGCACTCAACGGTGCGCGTGGTTTTCTTGCGGGCTTCTGGCAGCTGCTGGTCATACTGTCCGTTATGAATCTCATAGACCGATTTTGGGTTGACGG
>CAKTPO010000035.1 GCA_934591845.1 uncultured Oscillospiraceae bacterium
GTACCTATACCAAGAAACAGTTTTTGCAGGGCGATATCTCCCGCGAATATGTCACGGCAATGTTTGCCGACCGTTTTTCCAACTTCGGCATGGAAAGTGAGGACAGAGCTCCGAAGGAGCTTGGCATCTCCGGTTATCTGTACTTCGTTGCGGACGCCGAGTTCAACAGGTTACTGGAAAAGTACGACCTGAAGGAAGCGGATTACTATGACCGGGACAACCCCCTGGGCATTGCCCTGGATCGCAACATTGAGCTTGACCGCCGGCTTGAGAAGTATGTCACGCTGGACACGCTCCAGGGCGATGGGTGCGTGATCGAGGGTCTTTACTATGTAGAGATCGACGGATATTACAGAAAAGACAGCCGGATCGATGAGAATGGCAATAAGGTCGTTCTCTATCAAAACAGAGACAACGAGAGCGACATCATTGAGCTGCCCTATGAGGAATCCTTTGCAAAATACACGCTGCGGTCCGAAAAAACCATTGAGGAGGCTCCGTTCTTTGTCAGCCGCAGCACGCCGGTGGCCATCAATATGATCTATCCGTACAGCATGCTGGAGAGCGTGGTTCCCGAGGCGGCGCTGAATCAATTCCGTAATACAGAGTATTTCCTTACCTCGAGCAATCACGCCGCGAGCTTTGAAAATCTGGCGACCGTGCTGACGGAAAACGGTCTCAGCAGCCGGCAGCTCTTCGACTATGCCGCAAACGCCGAGACAAACCGGAATGTTGTGACCATTATCCGGGTATTTGCCTACGGCTTTATCGTGCTGATCTCCCTGATTGCCGCGGCCAATGTGTTCAATACGATTTCCACGAATATCAGCCTGCGCCGCCGGGAGTTTGCCATGCTGAAATCGGTGGGCATGACGCAGAAGGGCTTTCGCAGGATGATGAACTGCGAGTGCCTGCTGTACGGCTCCAAGGCACTGCTTCTCGGTTTGCCGGTGTCCTGCGGCATTACATATCTCATCTACCGTGCGGTCACAACGGCCTATGAAACCTCCTTCCATCTACCGTGGGCAGCCATCGGCATCGCCGTACTGAGCGTGTTTCTGGTCGTATTCGCCACCATGATGTATTCAATGAGCAAGGTAAAAAAGGACAATCCCATCGACACCTTGAAAAATGAGAATCTGTAAGGAGGAAAAGAAAATGTATAACCATGAAGCACCCGCACATAGGAAACTCATCTTGAGATCCCTGCTGATCTGCTGGTTGATCATTCTCGGCGGATACCTTTTGATCCGTATGGTCTTTCTTGTATTCGGGCTGCAGCTGCACCTGACCGCTCAGGGCATCTGTCTTGTGCTGCTGCCGTACTGCTTTGGGGCGCTGTATCTGTGGAAGTGTTGCAAGAAGCAAAAACCGTGGTTTTATTTACTCGGACTCCTGCTTCCTGCCGTTGCCGAGAAGCTGACATTGTATTTCCTCGGCGCGTATCTGTGCGGGATCAGTCCCTTCCGTGTCAC
This sequence comes from uncultured Oscillospiraceae bacterium, assembly GCA_934591845.1. GTDB lineage: Bacteria > Bacillota > Clostridia > Oscillospirales > Oscillospiraceae > Faecousia. Next base: position 1,476 of record CAKTPO010000035.1, read on the forward strand.
AGCGGTCATGGAGGCGATCGGAAGGGTCGAACCGTATGCGGTACGCTTTACACGGATGCCCATGCGGTACGCAGTCAACCTGCTGTTCTTTAACTGGACATACATTCTTTGCGGCATCGCCTTCTCTGCACTCTGCTTTGTGGGTTTGTCCCTCCTGCAAAAGCGGGCGGAGAATGAACCATAAGCAAGATAGGGCTGCATCTCCGGAACCATCTCCGCCCAATAGCGGCGCCTCTTTCTCACGACTCCTTCAGCCAGCGGGAGAACTCCTCGGTTGTGATCACGCCGCTGTCGCAGTCCTCTTTTCTCTTTCTGGCCTCCTCGCTCCAGGCGTAGAACGCGCTTTTGGTCAGCCTGCCGGCATTGATGCGGGCGAAACGCTTTTTGTACTCCCTGCGGTATTCCTTGAACACCATCCGCGGCCGAGCCGAGGAAATTATCAAGCATGAGCTGATTTATGATTGATGGTCAAGAGCCGGAAAAATCGCATATTTGACGCTGGGAGCGCTTCGGACGAGGAATGTATCGCCGGAGCGTTTTCCATTGAAAAATCGCCGTTTTCCCCAAGTCAAGAGCCGGAGAAAACACCCGAAAAACACCCCTATTGCGTAACAGAGGCGCAGAAAGGAGCTTGCATGAGAACAGGGCTTACCAAGCAGGAAAAGACCACCGATATATGGTTTGACGAGAAAGAGCCGCTGATCTATATCCGCACCCACAACACCGACTCAAGAACAGGCTGACCGCCTATGCCGCAGCTTACCCCGGCGAGTGCCGCCAGACCGACGCAGACCTCGAAACGGGCTGCATGGAGTTTGAAGTCCGCAAGGGGCGTTTCTCCTTTCGGCTGACTGCACCGTACAGCGAGGAACGGCGGAGGGCGGCAAGCGAAGCGGCGAAAAAGTGCGGCGTTCATGGAAAAGTTGCAGCCCTTTAAGAAAATGATAATTACTATTTGTGCCGCCAACTGAAAGGTGGCGGAATGGAGATTACTATGGAAAATATGATGCTGCTGGTTTTGGGGATATGTATATCCGTCCTCGGTATCGTAAATATACGGGGGAATATCAGTACGATACATTCCTACAACCGGAGAAAAGTGAAGGAGGAGGACGTTCCTAAATACGGGAAAGCGGTCGGCACAGGAACGCTCATTATGGGAATATCTCTTGTGCTGGCATATATAGCGGCATTTTGGAATGAGAGCATGATGCCCTATATCGTTTTTCCGGCAGTTATCATTGGCTTGGCATTTATCCTGTATGGGCAAATCAAGTACAACCACGGCATTTTTTGATGCTCCGAAAACAGCCATGCAAGAGGCACCTCCTGCAGGGCTGTTTTTTGCTGATGGGAAAAGCCCTTGCGGCGCAGGCAACCCTGCGTATGGAAGGTTAAAAAAACAGCGGAAGTCTTCCATAGCTGTTGACAACAGGTTGAATATGCGTATAATGGAAAACAAGAATAAGAATAGTTCTTGTTTTTGGAGGTAGAACATATACAGAACTACGGGGGCAGTGAAGTATGCCGCTGACCCGCTCTTTAAAGCGGAGTGCCTCGGCTACAGGGCTGCCTGTTCTTCTATCAAGCGGTTAGAGGCGGCTAACCAAAATGCGAAGCAGAAAGAGATCCGAAGCTTGAATAAGGAACAGGAAATCGGAAATGGCACCCATGACCGCCTGTATTGCCAAGGCACACGCGACAAGGGCGGGGCTGGCAGCCATACCCAAAAAAGAGATGGGCGTACGGCTGCAAGCGGTGCTGCCAGACGTTACGCCGTAGTCGAAGGGCATATCTGCGCTGTGCAGCGAATTTAAGGCAGACCGCATACAGGTGGCCTGCCTTTTCTTCTGACAGGCGGTTAGAGGCGACTAACTGCATATAAAACAGAAAGGAAATCAGAGCTTGAACAAGGAAAAGGAGATCGAAACTGTTACCCTCATGGTGCGCCGGTATTGCCGGGGCGTGCATGGGACAAGGGGCGAGGCACTTTGTCCGGCGTGTGCCGCCCTGCTGGAATACGCCCGGCAGCGGCGGGACAGATGCCCGCATGGGGACAACAAGCCCTTCTGCTCAAACTGCCCCATCCATTGCTACAAGCCGGAAATGCGCCAACAGATGCGCGCCGTGATGCGCTATGCGGGGCCGAGGATGCTGCTGAGCCACCCCATACCGGTGCTGCGCCATATGGCGGAAACCATGCGAAGGAAAAGGAGAAACGCCCATGCCGGATAAACAGCTTTTGCGCCTGTTGGGCGAGGACAAACGATATATCTACCGCGCCGTGGCGTGGATGCTCACAGGCTCTTTGTGCAGCATCGGCTTTACGGCCTGCCTGTGCTATGGGCTTCATCTGCTCCTTATTGACGCGAAGGCGTCCCTCTACCTGCTTCCTTTCGCTTTGGGAGCAGTATGCGCGGCGGTGCGCTTCCTTGCCACGATTCGCGCCGCGGCGGTGCGGGACAGGCTGGGGCGCAGCGTGAAGAAAAGCCTGCGGGCACAGCTGTACGCAAAGCTCCTGCGTCTCGGCGTGCGGGAGACGAAAACCGTAAAAATGGCAGGGCTTACCCAACTGGCCACAGAGGGCATCGAGCAGCTGGATCTGTACTATTCCTCCTACCTGCCGCAGTTTTTCTACGCCATGCTCTCGCCGCTGCTGCTGTTCGGCATCTGCGTTTTCCTCAACTGGCGCGTGGCGGCGGTGCTGCTGGCCTGCGTGCCGCTGATCCCGGTGTCCATCGTGGCGGTGTCCCGCTTTGCAAAGCGCATATTCGCCAAATACTGGGGCAAATACACCGCCATGGGCGACGTGTTTTTAGACAGCGTGCAGGGGCTGAAGGAGCTGAAGCTCTTTCGCGCGGACGCAAGGCGGCAGGCGTATATGAACGAGAACGCCGAGGAATTTCGGAAAATCACCATGAAAGTCCTTGTCATGCAGCTTGCCAGCGTGACCATCATGGACCTTGTGGCCTTTGGCGGCGCGGGGATCGGTGCGGCGCTGGCGGTATCGGGGACGCAGAACGGCGGAGGCATTGCCGCCGCGCTGTTTCTGGTGCTGGTGGCGGCGGAGTTCTTCCTGCCGCTCCGTGCCTTCGGAAGCGCGTTCCATGTGGCCATGAACGGGATCAGTGCGGGGCGAATGATGCTGACGCTGCTGGAGGAGCCGGAGCCCGCATGGGGCTCGGTACAGCCCGGCGGCGGGCGGCTGGAGCTGGAGGACGTGCATTTTTCCTATGCGCCGGGGCGGGAGACGCTGCACGGCGTATCGGCCGTATTCCCTGAGCGGGGCATGACCGCCATCGTGGGGGAAAGCGGCTGCGGCAAGACCACCGTCGCCAAGCTGCTGACCGGGGCGCTGCGCCCCGGCTCCGGTCGGGTACTTTTAGACGGCAGACCTGTCGAAAGCCTTGACAGGCAAGCGCATTACGCGTCCCTCGCCCATGTGAGCTGTGAGACATTTCTCTTTCACGACACCATACGCGCAAACTTCCTGCTGGCAAATCCGCACGCGGCAGAGGAGGAGATGTGGCGGGCGCTTGCCCTTGTGCGGCTGGATGGCCTTGTGCGGGAGCGGGGCGGCCTTGATTTTGAGCTGAACGAGGACGCGGCGGACATCTCCGGCGGGCAGAAGCAGCGCTTGGCACTGGCCGTCAACCTCACCGCCCCCAAGCGGATCTATATTTTTGACGAGGCCACCGGCAACATCGACGCCGAGAGCGAGGGCATCATCATGGAGGTCATCCGCTCCCTCAGCACCTTTGCCGGCGTGACGGTCATCACCCACCGCCTTGCCAACGTGGCGGCGGCAGACAGCATTTTGTACATGGAGGACGGCCGTATCTGCGAGCGGGGCGACCACCCTTCGCTCATGGCCCGAGGCGGACGCTATGCCGCGCTGTTCTGCGCGCAGCGAGAGCTTGAGCAGGGCTATCTGGGGCTGATAAAGGAGGCGCAGGCATGAAAAAAGAGCTTTCCCGCAGAAGCGGCGTGCAAATCGCGGCGGAGCTGATGAAGCTCCTGGGCGGCAGGCTTTCCGCCGTTATGCTGTTGGCGGTATTGAACGGAAGCCTCGGCTTCCTGTGCGCCATGGGCGTGCCCTTTTTCGGCGCGGTTGGTATCGCAAAGGCGCTGGGCGAGAGTATCCCCCTGTCCTACGGCGCCATTGCGGCTCTCTGCGTGGGCTGCGGCATCCTGCGCGGAGGATTGCGGTATTTGGAGCAGTACGGCAACCACTATATCGCCTTCCGGCTGCTGGCGGTGCTTCGGGACAAAATCTTTACCAAGCTCCGGGCACTTTGCCCCGCCAAGCTGGAAAGCCGGCAGAAGGGCAGCCTACTCACTATGATCACGGCGGACATCGAAACGCTGGAGGTGTTCTACGCCCACACCGTTTCCCCCGTCTGCATTGCCGTGCTTGTATCCTTGGCGGTGATGGTCGTCACCGGGCTTGCCGCAAGCTGGTATCTGTCATTGATCGCGGCGGCGGCCTATCTGTGCATCGGCGTTCTGCTGCCCCGGTTTTTCTCCCGCCGCATGGCCGAGACAGGTATGCGGTACAGACGGGAGCTTGGAGACTTCGGCGCGTATTTTCTCGACAGCATCAAGGGCATACGGGAACTGGTTCTCTACAACGCTGGAGAGGCCCGGGCTGCCGAGGTCGACCGCCGCTCCGACGCCATGCTGGGCAGGACGAAGGCCCTCAAGCGGGAAACGGCCCTTTCCGCCGCCGCTACGGAGGCCGCCGTGTCGCTATCGGTGCTGGCAGTGCTGGCCGTGGGGATACTCCTCGTTCGCAGCGGCAGCCTCAGCGCGGGGCGCATGGTGCTGGGCGTGACCGCCGTGTTCGGCAGCTTCGGCCCGGTCATCGCCGTGTCCGCCCTGCCCGCAAACCTCAACCAGACCTTTGCAAGCGGGGAGCGCATCCTCCGTCTGCTGGAGGAGCAGCCGGAGGTGGAGGCCGTGGAGAACGGCACGGAACTCTCCTACGAGGGCTTGGAGGTACACGATCTCTCCTTCGCCTATGGCGGGGAGGCGGTGCTCAGGGGCGTTTCCATGACCGCCCGCAAAAACGAGATCGTCGGCATCGTGGGGGAAAGCGGCTGCGGAAAGTCCACGCTGCTGAAGCTGCTGCTGCGGTTCTGGGAGCGCTCCGGCGGCCAGATACGCTATAACGGCACGGACATTGACGAAATCAACACCGAGAGCCTGTACCGAAACGTCACCATGGTCAGCCAAAGCACCTATCTGTTCGACGCTACCATTGCCGAAAACCTGCGCATCGCAAAGCCCGACGCCACGGACGAGGAGTTGATGGCAGCGCTGCGGATGGCCTCCGCCGAGGAGCTGGTGCAGGCGCTGCCCGAGGGGCTGAGTACCCCCGCCGGGTTGCTGGGCGGGCGGCTGTCCATGGGCGAGCGGCAGCGCATCGGGCTGGCGCGGGCGTTTCTCTCCGGCTGCCCGCTTATTCTGCTGGACGAGCCCACCAGCAACGTGGACAGCATCAACGAGGGCGTGATCCTGCGGGCGCTTTTGAAGCACAGGCAGGGCAGGACCATCATTCTGGTATCCCACCGCGCATCCACCATGGCGGTGGCGGACCGGGTATACAAAATGGAAAACGGACAAATGGAGGAGCAGGCAATATGAATCACAGATACCTGCAGAAATTTCAGATCAAGGACGTGGTATTCCTTGCCATCATGTCGGCGGTAGCGTTGGCCACCTGCGCGGTGATGCCGCTGGTGATCAGCCTGCAGCCGCTGATCTTCGGCATTTCCCAGCTGGTCACGGCGCTTCAGATCGGCGTGTTCTTCGCCATCGGCCTGTATAAGGTGCGAAAGCCCGGCTCACTGCTGATCATGGCGCTGATGATGGGGCTTATCCAGCTGATGATGTCGCCGCCCATGTTCCTCTCCAGCGTTTTGAACGGCGTTTTGATCGAGCTTATCGTGCTGCTGCTGTTCAGGGGATATGAAAAGGATAGCGCCGTATTTTGCGCCGCCATGCTGCATACGCCCCTTTCGCTGCCCTTCAACTACCTCTATAACCGACTCATAAAGGGCACCGACAGCCCGCTTGCGGCGGTGGCGGACAGAGCGCCGCTTGCCGCCGTGGGGATGACCTTGGCCGTCGTCGCCGTGTCCGCGCTGGGAGCGCTGATCGGCATCAAGATCGCAAGGGAGCTGAAAAAATCGGGAGTGCTGAAGAAATGAGCGAAAAACTGTATGTGAAGCATCCCCTTTTCCCCATGGCGGGCATTGCCGTGTCCGTATTCACCTTTGCCTTTGGCCTTGCCATGGCAAAAAGCCCCGGCGTATTTTTCTTTCTGGGCGGGATATGGCTGCTGCTGGCGCTGTTCGGGTATCTCCGCCCCTGCCTTGCGGTGCTGCCCGCCGCGGCGCTTCTGTGCGGCGTTTTCTGTGCCCTGACCTACGCTATCTCCCGGGACGCCGCCCAGACCGCTGCCGCCGCCGCGCGGATGCTGGCGCTGTGCGTCGCGGCCATACCGGGGCTGGGGCTTGCACCCGTCTGCCTTGTCCGGGGCTTTTCCTGTATGCGCCTGCCCCGGGTGCTGACGCTTGCCATGCTCATCACCTTCACTTTTTTTCCGCTGCTGCGGGCGGAGGTGCGGCAGACCCGGGAGGCCATGCGCACGCGGGGCGCGGGAGGGCTTTTGAACCCCGCCATCCTCTACCGGGCCTTTCTGATCCCGCTGATGGTGCGGCTGGTCAACCTGTCGGACACGCTGGCGCTGAGCGTGGAGACCCGGGGCTTTACCACCTATCCCGCGCCGTACACCGTGTACCGGCCTGTGTATTTGCAGGCCAAGGACGGGGCGTTCGCGGCGCTGAGCGCGCTGTGCGCCATGGGGGCGGTGCTGCTGTGAGAGCCATTGAGTTCAAAAATGTGTCCTTCCGCTATGAGGATATGCCGGAGCCGGTGCTGAAAAACGCCTCCTTTTCGCTGGAATACGGAAAACTTGCCCTGCTGTACGGCGATTCGGGGCAGGGGAAAAGTACGGTGCTGTCCATCCTGTCGGGCGTTATCCCCAACGTAACAAAGGGGATGCTTTCCGGCGAGGTACGCGTCGGCGGCGAGGACGTATCCGGGCAGAGGATAAGCGACATTTGCCGCAGGGCGGGCGTGGTGCTGCAAAACGCCGACGCGCAGATCATCCACCAGCGGGTGGAGGACGAGCTGGCGTTTGGCTGCGAGAACTTCGCCTTTTCGCCGGAGAAGATCACCGACTGCATCGAAAAAGCCTGCCGCCGGATGGCGCTGTGTCCCCAGTGGGGCACCCGCACCCTCTCCGGCGGGCAGAAGCAGCGGCTGATCACCGCCTCCGCCCTGGCAACCGGACAAAGGATTCTCCTTTTAGACGAGCCACTGGCAAACCTGGACCGCAAGGGCGCGGTGTTTCTCATGTCGTCGCTGCGGACGCTGACCGAGTCCGGCTACGCGGTGCTGATCGTGGAGCACCGGCTGGAGCAGGTCCTGCCCTTTGCCCATGAGGTATGGCGGCTCAAAAACGGAAGCCTTGAGAGGCAGACTGGCCGGGAATCGCTCTATGCCACACAGCTGGAGGCGGCAGAGCCTATCCCCACAGAGGCAAGGCGGGAGGAGCCGGTCATGACCCTGCGCGGCGTGGGCTGGCGCGCGGGCGGACGCAGCATTTTAGAGGGCGTCGATCTGACCCTGTTCCGGGGCGAGCGGCTTTTGCTCCTTGGCGACAACGGCTGCGGAAAGACCTCCCTGCTGCGGCTGATGGCCCGCTTGGCGCGTCCCTCGGCGGGAGAGATCCGGCAGCTCATCGACCCCGCCTTGGGGCAGCGGCGCGGCAGCCGGGCATGGTTTCGGCGGGTAGGCGTGGTGTATCAGAACCCCAACTGCCAGCTCTTTATGCCGACGGTTGCCCAGGAGGTGGCCTTTGCCGCCAAAAGCGAGGACTTTGCGCGGGAGATCATGGAGCTGTTCGGCATTGCGCATCTGGCGGAAAGACATCCCCACTCCCTTTCCGAGGGGCAGAAGCGCCGGGTATCCATTGCCGCCGTGGCAGCCTCTCAGCCGGAGCTGCTGCTGTTGGACGAGCCCACCGTGGGGCAGGACAGAGAGGGGCTTCGGACGCTGCTCCAAGCGCTGAACCTTCTGCATACGCGCACGGGCAGCACCATCGTTACCGTCACCCACGACCGCCGGTGTGCAAGCGCCCTGTGTGACCGGGCCGCATGGCTCAAGGAGGGGCGCATCGAAAAAACCGGCGGCCCGGAGCTGATCGAGGCCGCGTGGGGAGATTTAGCGGCACTGTGAGGCCTTGCCGTGAAGCACAAGGCGGCAAAGAAACAAAGAAGAGATAAGGGCAACGGCTATGAAAGAACGAAAGAATTTCTGGGACAAAAATGCCGGTCGGTACGACCGCTTTATGCGAAAGGATCGGGCGGCGTATGACGAGATGTATGAGTTGATCCGGCCAATTGTGCGGCATAAAACGGTGCTGGAGCTGGCGACCGGCACGGGACTGATCGCAAAGCACATCGTGAATGCGGCGGCGCACATCGAGGCGACGGACGCCTCCGCGGAGATGATCGCCCAGGCAAAGCGGGATAACCGCTCGGCAAAGCTGCACTTTTCCGTGCAGGATATGTTCCGCCTGCCCTATGCGGATAAGTCCTTTGATGTGGTGATCGTGTCCAACGCGCTGCACATCGTGCCGCAGCCGGAAAAGGCCCTTGCCGAGATCCGCCGGGTGCTGAAGGGCGATGGTGTGCTCATCGCGCCGACCTTTACCCACGCGGGAAATTCGTTTTCCGGCAAGGTCAAAGCCTTTTTCATGAAGCTGGCAGGCTTTCCCCTCCACAGCAGGTGGACGAGCGCGGAATACCTGCGCTTCCTGCGGCAGAACGGCTGGACGGTGCGGAAAAGCGCTGTGCTGAAAGCCTCGTTCCCGCTGACTTATGCGGAATGTGTGAAAACGGAGGTGTGACATGTCATTCTTTGAAAACACCCGCAAGCCTGTGGGCTTTGGCGGGAAAATTATGGTCGCTATGATGAACGTCGGGCACAGTGCCGTGGCTCGGTGGGGGCTTCAATTTCTGAATGCCGCGCCGGACGCCAGGGTGCTGGACTGCGGCTGCGGCGGCGGGGCGAACATCAAGAGACTTCTGAAAAAATGCCCGCAGGGTGTCGTCAAGGGCATCGACTATTCCCCCGTCAGTGTGGAGAAATCCAAAAAGGTCAACGAGGCCGCCATAGCGGAGGGCCGCTGCACCGTTCTGCAAGGCAGCGTGGCGGATATGATCTTTGCAGGCGACTGGTTCGATGCGGTAACGGCCTTTGAAACCGTCTATTTCTGGCCCGATCTGCCGCAGTGCTTCCGGGAGGTTTACCGGGTGCTGAAGCCCGGCGGGACATTACTCATCTGCAACGAAAGCAACGGCGATACGGACAAGGACAAGAAGTGGACGGAGATCATCGGCGGCATGACCATCTACAAGGACGTTGAATTAAAGGCGCATCTGGAGCAGGCGGGCTTTCACGAGGTGCAGATACACAAAAAGAAAAGCTGGCTCTGTATCACGGCGTGGAAATGAGGGAGAAGCAGACAGGTGAAGGACAAGAATCTCCTATTTGACCGCAGCTGCCACGTGCTGTATTCCAAGCCCTGCAAGGAGGAGATACGGGCAAAAATTGCCCTGCACTATCCTGCGGTAGAGCGGGAGACGGTTTGGGAACAGGTGCAGCGGCAGTATGTGGATTTCCTCTCCGACTGGCGCACCGACTTGGGCGGCAAAAAGAACTTCCACAACGGCGTAGGCGGCACCTACGACTGCATCGCCATCATGAGCTATTATGTGGTCTGCAAAGCAGTTACTTCGTTCCGTGAAATCGAAGAGATGGAGGAAAATCTGATTCTTCCGACTTTCCGCAAGCTGAAATTTGTGGACTGCAACAAGCCGTTCTGGAGGAAGCTGATGTACAAGGCGTTTGTTCGTGCGAAAAGCGGCTGCGACAAATGGCACGATTACGAGATGTCGGTTGCGCCTTATGAAACCGACAAGCCTATTTATTATGAATTTACGGCGTGCCCGGCAGCGGAGTTTGCTATCAAGCACGGTCTTACGGATATTATGCCCGCCCTGTGCAATGTGGACTATGCGTCCATGGAACTGCTCCACGCAAGGCTGGTGCGGACGACCACCTGCGTGGACGGCTGCCGATGTGACTACACCATCTGCGGCGACAAAGACCCATACTTAAAGGAACATCCCGAATACCGGGATGAGGCAGGCTTCAGAAGAAACAAATAAAAACGCAATGCAAAGGCGGTGAGACAAATGGAAACCTTTCTTGGAATCATGATCCCTTTCTTGGGTACAACGCTGGGCGCGGCCTGCGTGTTCTTTATGAAAAAATCCCTTGGCGATCTGGTGCAGCGCTCCCTTGCGGGCTTTGCCGCCGGTGTGATGGTGGCAGCGTCTATCTGGAGCCTGCTGATCCCCGCCATTGAGCAGTCGGAGGGCATGGGCAAGCTGTCCTTCCTCCCTGCCTTTATCGGCTTCTGGGTCGGCGTGCTGTTTTTGCTTTTGCTCGACCGTTTGATTCCCCATCTTCATGTGGGAAGCAATCAGGCGGAGGGACCGAAAAGCAGGCTCGGGCGCACCACCATGATGGTGCTGGCTGTTACCTTACATAATATCCCGGAGGGAATGGCAGTCGGCGTGGTGT
>CAKTPO010000036.1 GCA_934591845.1 uncultured Oscillospiraceae bacterium
AGGACACCCCTTGGGGGTATGAGCTTCCTGAAACCGGCGGGGCCGGGACGACTTCTTATACCGCAGGGGGCCTGGTGCTGATGTTCAGCGGGGCAGTCCTACTGTATATCCACAGCAAAGGCCGAAAGGAGGAGAAGGCATCTTCCTGAGGCCAAGGAAAAAACCACCAGGCAAACCTATCAAAAAGGAAACAAACCCAACGCACATTGATGAAGGAGGAAGAAACAACCCATGAAAACCGCAAGAAAACTGACCAGCCTCCTGCTGGCCCTGCTCCTGGTCTTCGCCCTGGCCGCCACGGCTGCCGCCGATGGGGACAACTACCCGGGCAAGATTACTGTGGATAATCCCAAAGACGGAACGACCTATATCGCCTACAAGATTTTTGATGTGGTCTATGAAGAACCGACGACTACGGAACACTATTCTTACACCATCCAGAGGGACAGCGAGTGGTATAACACTGTCGATACCTATGCCACTAACAATACGAACAGCCTGAAACTGACCCAGGTCAACGGTACTAATACTTATATCGTTGAAAAACTCGCTGATTTCAGTGCCCCTAGTTTCGCTAAAGCTTTGAAAGCGGCTGTTAACGAAAAGAACGGAAGGACACTGACCAAGGCGGAGGGTGCTAGTACTGCCAGTGCTGACAACCTCCCCCTGGGCTACTACTTCGTCACCAGCTCTACCGATGCACTGTGCAACCTGACCACCACCGACTCCACCGTCACCATCCACGATAAGAACGACGTGCCCTTTAAGAAGGAAGGTATCAAAAAGAGAGACGTAGAAGTAGGCAATGTCCTCGACTACACCATCACTGGCAAGGTGCCTGATACTACGGGATTTGACGAGTATACCTACGAAATCACCGATACCATGAGCGATGGATTGACTTTTAATGGGGATAGCCTTAAAGTAATGGTCGGAACTGAGAATGTGACCAACGACCCAAAATGCACCATTCTCAAAGGCACCGATGCTGCGCCCAGTACGTTCAAGGTGACCATTAAGGTCAAGGACTGCAAAGTCGGCGAAGAAATCGTAGTTACTTATAACGCTACCGTTAATGAGAAAGCAGTAGCAGTAGTCTCAACAAACAATGCCGAGCTGATTTACAGCAATGATCCTACCAATAAGGAGAGCAAGGCCCACCAGCCCGCAGACGAACATAAAGTATACAGTGCCCAAATCGAAATCAACAAGTATTGGAAAGATAACGGACAGAACAAGGCCCTGGAGAATGTAGGATTCAAGCTGTACAAGAAAGTAACCTCTGAAGGTCAAGAAACAATCAATTACTACAAGTACGATGAGACTACCCAAAAAGTCAGATGGGTCAACACCCTTGATGAAGGCTCGGAAGTAAAAACCGATGCTCAGGGCAAAGCCTACTTTAAGGGCCTTGCCAACGACACCTACTACCTGGTAGAAACCACGACCCCCGCCGGTTACAATCCGTTGACCGGGCCTGAAACATTTACGGTAACGGGCAGCGAAACGGATACCAAGACTCTTACTGTTAGCAAAGATATTGAGAACAAAACCGGCGCGGTCCTGCCCTCCACCGGTGGTATGGGTACCACCGTCTTCTATGTACTGGGTGCTGTCCTGGTCCTGGGGGCCGGGGTGCTGCTGGTTACCAAGAAGCGCATGAGCCGGAACGAGGGCTAAGCCGGGGCGCAGCCATTGGTTTTTCATTTCTTCTATTCCCTCAGAACCCGTGCCGGGGAGCATTCCTCCCCGGCACGCAGCCACAAGGAGAACCCTGTATGCGAAAACATTTGTCAACGGTGATTCTGGTTTTTCTATTGCTCATAGGGCTGTCCCTGTTGCTGTATCCCACCGTCAGTGACTACTGGAACTCCTTCCACCAGACCCGGGCCATTACCACCTACGCCGAAAACGTGGCCGCCCTGGATAACACCAGCTATGAGGCCCTCTGGGAAGCCGCCCGGGCCTACAACCAGGAGCTGCTGGGCCGGAACAACGGCTATATCCTCTCCGAAGAACAGCAGGCGGAATATCAAAGCCTTTTGGACATCTCCGGCCAGGGGGTCATGGGGTATATCGAGATCCCGGAAATTGACGTAAGCCTGCCCATTTACCACGGCACCGAGGACTCGGTGTTACAGGTGGCCGTGGGCCATCTGGAATGGTCCAGCCTGCCGGTAGGGGGGGAGAGTACCCACTGTGTCCTCTCCGGCCACCGGGGTCTGCCCAGTGCCAAGCTCTTTACCAATCTGGACAGGCTTCGGGAGGGGAACATTTTCCTCCTGCGGGTGCTGGACGAGGTGCTGACCTATGAGGTAGACCAGATTTTGATCGTAGAACCCCAGGACACCGCCCCGCTGGAAATTGTAGAGGGCCAGGACTACTGCACCCTGGTGACCTGCACCCCCTACGGCATCAACAGCCACCGTCTGCTGGTCCGGGGCCATCGCATCGACAATCTGGAAGAAGTAAAAACCGTCCGGGTCACTGCCGATGCCGTCCAATTAGAGCCGATGCTGGTGGCCCCCATTGTGGCCATTCCCATTCTGCTTGTGCTGCTGGTACTGCTGCTGCTGCCCCGGCGCAGAAAGAAATAGGAGGTATGTTATGAGAAAACGTCTGAGAAGTCTGCTTGCACTGCTGCTCCTGCTTGAACTTCCCCTGTCTGCCGCTGCCCACCCGGTGCCGGATGAACGAAAAGACGGCCATTGCAGCATTACCGTGACCATGACCTATCAGGAAAAAGCCCTCCCAGGCGGCACCCTGGCCCTTTATAAAGTAGGGGACGTGGTGGAGGAAGACGGCAACTACTCCTTTGTCCCCGTGGCAGCCATCCGGCAGGATTTCCCCCAGTTTGGAGACATCCAATCCCCGGATTTGGCGCAGAAGCTTTCTAAACTGGAAAGCAAGCTGACCCCGGTGACCGCCCTCCCCCAAAAGGTGGGGGATAACGGCAAAGTGACCTTTGGGGAGCTTTCCTTTGGCCTGTATCTGGTGGTGCAGAAAACCGCCCCTGCCGGGTACGGCAAAACCGAGCCGTTTCTGGTGAGCCTGCCTTACCTTGAGGAGGGGGAATACCAGTATGACGTGGCCAGTCAGCCCAAAACCGACCTGGAACGGGACGTGACCACCAAGCCCACCACCAGCCCCACCACAAAACCCGCCTCCTCCTCTGGCGGGAAGCTGCCCCAGACCGGCCAGCTGTGGTGGCCGGTGCCGGTGCTGGCCTGCGGCGGGCTGGGCTGCATCGTGGTGGGTCTGATTCGGAAGCGGAGGGCCGGGGATGAAGACTGACCCAGGAAGAATTTGGATCAATACGGGGCTGCTGCTGCTGACAGCGGCCCTGTTTCTGTGGGCCTACAACAGCCAGGAATCCCGCAGGGCCGGAGACTCCGCCCAGCAGGTCATTACAGAGCTGACCCAGTCCCTAACCCAGGAAACGGAAGCGGGGGTTGAACCGGAAGGCACAGAAGCCCCGGCGGTCAAAATGCCTGAATATTTGCTTGATGACCAGCGGGAGATGCCGGAAAAAACCATCGGTGGCCGGGACTATATCGGCGTGCTGAGCATTCCCTCTTTGGATTTGGAGCTGCCGGTACTGAGCCGGTGGAGCTACCCCAATCTGAAAGTGGCCCCCTGCCGCTATTCAGGCTCTTTATACCAGAATAACCTGATCATCTGCGCCCACAATTACGCCTCCCACTTTGGCAAGCTTAAAACCTTACAACCGGGGGACACCTTGCTCTTTACGGATATGGAAGACCAGGTGGTCACCTTTCAGATGGTGGAGCGGGAGACTCTGGAACCGGATGACGAAGAAGCCATGACCACCGGCGACTGGCACCTGACCCTATTCACCTGCACCCCCGGGGGCCAGACCCGTGTCACCGTCCGCTTTGAACGGGTAGAACCGGGCCACAGCCAGGAGTGAGACATGCCGAAATACCCAATTGGCAGGGAATGAGAAAAGCCGAGGGTGGTTTCTTTTTACAAAAATTTTCCCCAGGGCCATCCCGGGTTTGACATGGGCCGGGAATCGTGGTAGAATCACCGGGAAAAGCAAGGACGCTTCTTTGGGTGGAGAACTGTCTCCGCCTGAATGGGCGTTCTTTTTTTGCGTAAAGGGGGAGCCTATGAGAGAACTACATGAGGAATGCGGGGTATTCGGTGCCTGGTCGCCGGAGCCCCAAAATATGGCGGACCTGGCCTACTATGGGCTGTATGCCCTACAGCACCGAGGGCAGGAAAGCTGCGGCATCGTAGTCAACGATGACGGCGTATTCACCACCCACCGGGACTTGGGACAGGTGGGGGATGTGTTTACCCGGGAGGAACTGGGGAAGTTCCCCACAGGCACCATGGCCGTGGGCCATGTGCGCTACGGCACCACCGGGGCCACCAACCGGGCCAACTGTCAGCCCATCGTGGTAAACCACATGAAAGGAAAACTGGCCCTGGCCCACAACGGCAACCTGAGCAATGCCTATGAACTGCGAAGCACCCTGGAGCTGGCCGGTGCCATTTTCCACGGCACCAGCGACACGGAGATCATTGCCTACATCATCACCCAGCAGCGGCTGAAAACCCCCTCTATTGAGGCGGCGGTAAGCATGGCCATGGGGCAGATGGAGGGGGCATTTTCCCTGGTGATGATGTCCTCGGCAAAATTAATTGCCGCCCGGGACCCCTGGGGGTTTAGGCCCCTTTGCTACGGCATCCGGCCCGACGGGACCTACATTGTGGCCTCGGAAAGCTGCGCTCTGGCAGCGGTGGGGGCCACGCTTCAACGGGACCTGCTGCCGGGGGAAATCCTCCTCATTGACGAAAAGGGCGTACACTCCAACAGTGTCCACTGCGGAACCCAGGCCCACAGGCCCTGTATTTTTGAGTATATCTACTTTGCAAGGCCCGATTCGGTGATTGACGGCATCAGCGTCCACGAAGCCCGCAAAAGGGCCGGGAAGCTCCTGGCAAGGCGGCACCCGGTGGAGGCGGACATTGTAGTAGGAGTCCCGGACTCCGGCATGGATGCGGCCCTGGGCTATGCAGAGGAATCCGGCATTCCCTTTGCCCTGGGGTTTATCAAAAACAAGTATATTGGCCGCACCTTTATTTCCCCCGGCCAGGGGCAGAGACTGGACAAGGTGCGCATCAAGCTCAGCCCTATTGGGGCGGCGGTCAGGGGGAAACGGGTGGTGCTGATCGATGACTCCATCGTCCGGGGTACCACCAGCGGACAGATCGTGACCCTCTTGCGGGAGGCAGGGGCCAGGGAAATCCATCTGCGGGTCTCCGCACCGCCTTTCCGGAATCCCTGCTACTACGGCACGGATATTGACTCCCGGGACAAGCTGATCGCCTGCCGGTATTCCGTTCCGGAAATCTGCAAATTTGTCGGGGCGGACAGCCTGGGGTATCTGGAATTGGAGGACCTGGCGGAGATGATCGGCTCCAAAGAATTCTGCCATGCCTGCTTTAGCGGGGAGTACCCCACGGGTATCCCCACCCATACGGAAAAAGACCGATTTGAGGGAAAGCTTTCCCAAAGGAGGACGGAACATGAGAACAATTGACCGGAAGCTGGTTCTGGAAGACGGCAGCGAATACCTGGGCTACGGCTTCGGCGGCAAGGAAGACCGGGTTTGCGAGGTGGTGTTTAACACCTCTATGACCGGGTATCAGGAAATCGTATCGGATTTGAGCTACACGGACCAGACGGTGGTGATGACCTACCCCCTGATCGGCAATTACGGCATTGCCGAGGAGGATTTTGAATGCAAATTCCCCAATATTGGCGGGATGGTGGTCTATGATTACAATGATTTTCCCTCCAATTTCCGGTGTGTGAAATCTTTGTCCGAACTGTTGGAGGAAAACGGCATTCCGGGGATCTCCGGGGTGGACACCCGGAAGCTGGCCCGGAGCATCCGGGACCTGGGCAGCCGCCGGGGGCTGATCACCAGACCGGAAGTGCCGCTGCAGGAGGCCCTGGACATTATCGCCAAGACCCCGGTACCCCGGGATGCGGTGGCACGGGTCAGCTGCAAAAAACGCTGGTACAGCCGCACCGCCGATGCAAAGTTTCACGTGGTGGCCATTGACTGCGGCATCAAGCTGAATATTATCAGGAGCCTGAACCGCTGGGGCTGCAATGTGACGGTGGTACCTTACAATACGGCGGCGCAGGACATTCTATTTATGAAGCCCGATGGGGTGTTCCTCTCCAACGGCCCCGGAGACCCGGAGGATGTGCCGGAGGTGGCCGAAACCGTCCGGCAGCTGCGGGGGAAAGTGCCGATATTCGGCATCTGCCTGGGCCACCAGATCATTTCCCTGGCCTACGGTGCCAAAACCTATAAGCTGAAATTCGGCCACCGGGGCGGCAATCACCCGGTGAAGAATCTGCTGACGGGAAAAATCGAAATGACCTCCCAGAACCACAGCTACGCACTGCTGCCGGAATCCGTAGCGGGAACGGGTCTGCAAGTGACCCATGTGAACCTGCTGGACGGAACCGTAGAGGGGGTAGAGTGCAGGGAAGACCGGATTTTTGGCATTCAGTACCACCCCGAAAGCGCACCCGGCCCCCAGGACAGCCAATACCTGTTTGCCCACTTTGTAGAATACATGAAGGAGGCCAAAGACCATGCCCAAAAGAACAGATATTAAAAAAGTACTGGTGATCGGCTCCGGCCCCATTGTCATCGGGCAGGCGGCGGAATTTGACTATGCGGGTACTCAGGCCTGTCTGGCCCTGAAAGAGGAGGGGTATGAAGTCATTCTGGCCAACTCCAACCCTGCCACCATTATGACGGATACCTCCGTTGCCAACAAGGTCTACATGGAGCCGCTGACCCTGGAATACCTGGCGAGAATTTGCAGATACGAGCGGCCCGATGCCATCGTCCCCGGTATCGGCGGCCAGACGGGACTGAATCTGGCGGTGCAGCTGGCGAAAAAGGGGGTTTTGGAGGAATGCGAAATCGAGCTTCTGGGTACGGATGTCCAGAGCATCGAGTGCGCCGAGGACCGGGAGCTGTTCAAAGAGCTGTGCCAGCGCATTGGGGAGCCTACGGTACCCAGCCGCATTACTTACAGTGTCGAGGAGGCTCTGACCGCCGCTGAGGAAATCGGCTACCCGGTAGTCCTGCGCCCTGCCTTTACCCTGGGCGGCACCGGCGGCGGCTTTGCCTACACCCGGGAAGAACTGACGGAAATGATGAAAAACGCCCTGGCCCTGTCCCCGGTACACCAGGTATTGGTGGAAAAGAGCATCAAGGGCTTTAAGGAAATCGAATATGAGGTCATCCGGGATGCCAACGATACGGCTATTACCGTGTGCAATATGGAAAACCTGGACCCTGTGGGCATTCACACCGGAGATTCCATTGTGGTGGCCCCCAGCCAGACCCTGACCAATAAGGAATACCACATGCTCCGGGACAGTGCCTTGCGGATCATCCGGGCCTTGGATGTAAAGGGCGGGTGCAATGTGCAGTTTGCCCTGGATCCCCATTCTTTCCGGTATTTTGTCATTGAGGTGAACCCCAGAGTGTCCCGCTCCTCGGCCCTGGCCTCCAAGGCTACCGGCTACCCCATTGCCAGGGTCTCCGCCAAAATCGCCGTAGGCCTGGGGCTGGATGAAATTCAGCTGGCCAACACCCCGGCCTGTTTTGAGCCGACCCTGGACTACGTGGTCACCAAAATGCCCCGGTTCCCCTTTGACAAGTTCCCGGATGCCCAGAACCGGCTCTCCACCCAGATGAAAGCCACGGGAGAGGTCATGAGCGTGGGCCGCTGCTTTGAGGAGAGCTTTTTGAAGGCCGTCCGTTCCCTGGAAGACCAGGAACTGTCACTGCGGATGGAAAAATTTGACGAGGCACACATGCGTGTGGAGGAGCTTCTGGAATACATCAAAGAGGGTACCGATGACCGGATCTATGCCATCCTGGCCCTGCTGCGGCGGGGGGTGGACTCCTCGCTGATTTGCGACATGACCCAGATCGATATGTTCTTCCTGGA
>CAKTPO010000037.1 GCA_934591845.1 uncultured Oscillospiraceae bacterium
TGAGTCCGGTGCAATACCGAACTCATTACGCAGAAGCTATTTAACCAGAATTGTCCAACTTTTGGGGTGCATATCAGGTGGGCGGTTACTTCTTGCTATTATGATCAATGATTCCAATTGCAAGTGCGGAAGCGTAAAATCGCCCCCGGTTTTGTAGTGAAACCGGGGGCGATTTACGTCTGGTAAGGGCTGCGGTCAGGGTAAAAGATCAACTGCCAACGTTTCCGTATTCTTCCCGGATCCGTTCCCCCACAAGCTCCTCGTCCAGGGAAACAATGGATTCCGCAATGTCCAGCTGATGCTCCCCAAATATATCGTTTTGCAGGTGGATGTTTATAAAGTTTCCCTGGGCATCAAACTGAAAATTCAGGAAGTAACAGGACGGATATTCCGGAGAATCTATGTAAGGCTTGTCAATACGGAGCATGACCACGGTACCGGTTTCAAAGGTGAGGGTATGGATGTAGGTCACAGCATCATCCCATTGGAAAGAGGCCAGCCAGGGCATTTCCATGTCCGCATTCCAGCTGCCGTCCTGCTCCCAAGTACCGCCCCGACTAACGTATACGGTGCCGTTTACAACCATGTGGCCCGATTTCAGGGGGAGCTGCTGTTCCTGGGCAATGGCGGCGGATTCCGGGGCGATTTCCGTAAGCACCAGCCGGTTTTCCCCATCCTGATAGTAATTCGTCACCGACCAGGGCTGATGGGTGTCTCCTGTAGCGGACCGCTGAATAAGCAAGTGGCAGCTGCCGGACTGGATGGCGTTGAGAACCGCCTGGCACTGTTCCAGAGCGGCTTTCTGGGCAGCGATTTCCTGGGCAGAGGGTTCTGTTACCACGGGAATCCCATCTATGGACACGGTTTCCAGGAAATCTTCGGTACGTATGCTGGAAATCTGATTCAAGTCGAACCACACGTCATAAATCTGGTCGCCGGTGATAAAGAACGTGTGCAGCTCCCGCAGGGCATCCGGGTTGCCGTCCCAGAAAATCTCGGTCTCCGTGTCCCCGTAGGGGGAGCTGCCGGACATATAGGAGAGGGGGCAGCCCACTTCCGCTTCTTTCAGCTCCACCAAATCAGAGGCTACAAACGCCGGATAGTCCCGCCGATCAATGCCGCCTACGGTCTGTTCTCCTTGGGTAAGCACCAGGCCGTTCTCCCGGCTTTCTGCCTCAAAGCCCTGGGGCAGCACCATGGTCAGTGCGCCGTATTGCAGGGTATCCCCCTCTGCCGCAATGCCCGTATCCGCACCGGGATCGACTGCATTCCCCTTTTCTTTGGGGTTCACGGCACAGGCCACCAAGACAGCGGCACACACCAGAAAACAAAGCAGGCTGACCCAGACCTTGGGCTTTTTCCATTTTGCCATATTCAAAACCCGTCCTTTCGTATCACCCTGACCAAAGGCCAGGGGCGTAACGGCAATACGCTTCTTGCTGGTGGCCAGCCGCAGCAGGGAGGCGGAATAATCCCCCCGGATTTGGGGACCCAGCTGCCGAATCACCGCTTCATCACAACTCATTTCCATGTCTTTCCCCGCCAGCACGAACGCCACCCACACCAAAGGGTCAAACCAGTGGATACACAGGGCGCAGTAGGCCAGAAGCTTCCAGATGTGGTCAAAGCGGCGGATATGGTGCCGCTCATGGGCAAGAATATAAGGCAGCTCCTGGCCGGGGAGATTGGAGGGCAAATAGATTTTGGGCCGGAATACCCCCAGAACAAAGGGGGTGCCGATATGGTCTGCCCAATAGATGCCCCGTTCCAAGGGTACCGCATCCACCAGCTTTTTCCGGAGCCGGAGGTACTGCCCCAGGCCGGAAAGCCCCAAGACAGCCACTCCGGAAAGCCAGAGCGCGGGGACAAAGGATGCCCGGTCAACGGGCTTGCTTTCCTGGAAATGCCGGACCGGGACGTCCCGGTCTGAGGGGCCTTCGGAAAAAGCGGGAACATCCCCGGGAAGAAAGGAAACCACCGTTGTTCCCGGAGCGGCCACCCGGATCTCCGGCTTTAACACCTTTAAAAACGAGACGGGCGCACTGAGGGACAGGGGACACAGAAGCCGGAACAGCACCACAGACCAGAGGGCGTAGGAAAAAATCTTCGGAAACCGCTTCAGAAGCAACCGTACAAGCAGCACCGGCAGAATCACCAGACTGCCTGTCAGACTCATGTTCAGCACCGCCGAAAACAGCTTATCCACGGGAGTCCCTCCTCATATCGTCAATGATTTGTTGCAGCTGGTCAATTTCCCTGTCGGATAGCTGCTTCCGGCTGCCAAAGGCGGCCAAAAAGGCGGGCAGAGAGCCATGGAAGGTTTCTTCCACAAACTGCTCACTCTGTCGGGCATAGAATTCCTCCCGGCTCACCAGGGCGGTGACCTGACTGCCGTCATTCCGGAACAGCCCCCGGTCACACAGCCGTTTCAAAACCGTATAGGTGGTGGTGCGTTTCCAGTGCAGCCGCTCCTCCGCCAACTCCGTCAAACGCCGGGAGGTCACCGGCGCATTGTCCCAGATCATGTCCGCAAAAACACCTTCGATTCTCCCAAGCTTGTATTCTGCCATAGGGCTTCCTCCTCTACTATTTGTAGACAACCACACTCTACTACATGTAGACTAAAAAGTCAAGACCGTTCTGGAGAATTTATAAAGTCTTAAGGAATGGGGAAACGTTTTCCCTTTGCGCCCCGTATCAGAAATGACGTATAATCCCCGTTTTTACAAAAAATAATTGACAATTTCCGGAATAAATGATATAAATACTGCGAAATCAGAAAGAAACCGCTGCCCGAGCGGTGCGGCTCACCGGATGGGGGCTGTGGTTCTGTCTGTAAAAATAAATATCTGTTTGCTCATCGGAGGGCTATTTCAACGTAATTGAAAGGCCGGATAAGATGTCGCTGTTTGCGTTTCCCGGAGGCTGTGGGTGTCGTAGCACTACAGCAAAAGGAGGGGGCGTGTTGGATGGCGGTTCTTGTCCGGCCTTTTTTGTAATATGGATTCAGAAAAAGGAGTATTTATGTCAAAGGGAACGATTCAGTTATCCGATCATTTTACCGCCTCCCGGCTGCTGCGGTTTGTGCTGCCCAGCATCGGGACCATGCTTTTTACCTCCGTCTACGGCATTGTAGATGGTCTGTGTGTGTCAAATTTTGTGGGGAAAACGGCCTTTGCGGGGGTGAACCTGATTTGGCCGGTGCCGATGCTCATCGGTACCATCGGCTTTATGCTGGGAACCGGCGGCTCTGCCATTGTGGGCATTGCCCTGGGAGAGCGGGACGGCAAAAAGGCGGATGCTTACTTTAGCCTGTTTCTGGCGGCGGCTCTGTTATCCGGTGCGTTTTTTGCCCTGTTGGGTCTGGTGTTCCTGCGGCCCATCGGGGTGCTGCTGGGAGGCCGGGGGGAAATGCTGGAATACGCCCTGCGGTATGGTGGGATCCTGCTGATGGGTGTTCCCACCTTTATCCTGCAAAACATGTTCCAGAGCTTTTTCGTTACGGCGGAAAAGCCCAACCTGGGCTTCTGGGTCACGGTGGGAGCCGGTGTTACCAACATGGTGCTGGATGTGGTATTGGTGGGGGCCTTGGGCTGGGGGGTCGAGGGAGCGGCCATTGCCACCGTCCTCAGCCAGGTCGTTGGCGGTGTGCTGCCGGTGTTCTATTTTATGAGCGGCCACAACACCAGCTGCCTGCACTTGCAGCGGCCCCAATTGAACGGACGGGTGCTGTGGATGGCCTGTGTCAACGGCTCCTCGGAGCTGATGACCAACCTGTCCATGTCCCTGGTCAACATCCTTTACAATTACCAGCTGCTCCGCTTTGCGGGAGAGGACGGTGTGGCGGCCTACGGCGTGATCATGTATGCGGCGTTCCTCTTTGTGGCGGTGTTTGTGGGCTATTCCGTGGGCAGCGCACCCATTGTCAGCTTCCATTATGGGGCGCAGAATCAGAAAGAGGTACACAACCTGTATGCCATGAGCCTGCGGCTGATTGGCATGGTGGCGGTGGCTATGACGGTGGTGGCCATGTACCTCATTCCCCAGGTGGCCCGGTTCTTTGTGGGCTATGACCCGGAGCTGCTGGTGCTGACCACCCGGGCGTTCCGGCTCTACGGCCTGAGTTTCCTGATCATGGGCTTCAACGTCTACGCCTCCTCGTTCTTTACGGCCCTGGGGGACGGTCTGACCAGTGCCCTGATCTCTTTCCTGCGGACGCTGCTGTTTCAGGTGGCGGCGGTTTTGCTCCTGCCCCAGCTGCTGGGCCTGGACGGGGTATGGCTGGCGGTGGTCCCGGCGGAACTGGCCTCCTTGCTGGTAAGTGTGGGGATGTTTTTCTACAAAGACCGCACGTTCCACTATCGCAGAGCGTAATGAGGAAACCAACCCATTAAATTCAAGAATTCCGAAATCGGAATAAACTTTTAGAAATCGGCAAACAATTCCGAAATCGGAATTAATTGCAGAAAAACGCAAGAAAATTCCGATTTCGGAACTCAGAGTGTACTTAGACAAAAAATCCCCCATAGAGGATACATGGGAACCGTTCCGGTTCCGGGCTTTCTCTATGGGGGCTTCTTTATCGGGCGTTTTGGCTTTTGTGGTATTTGCGCTTTTTTTCGTACATCTTTTCATCCATGGCGGTGAGAAAAGCTTCTTTGCCCTCTTGCGGGTCAAACGGACTCCATCCCATGGAGACGGTCAGGGTGAAAGGAGCCTCGCCGGAATGATTGAAGCGGGAAAGATGCCGGTCAATTTCCTTGGCAGTGGCCAGGGCGGTGGCTTCATTGCCGCCGGGCAGCAGGACGATGAACTCGTCTCCGGCGTAGCGGATGGCGATGCCGCCCTCGGGGATGGAGCGGAACAGAATATCCCCCATTTTGCAGATGGCCTGGTCGCCGGTGCTGTGGCCGAAGCTGTCGTTGATGTGCTTAAAATCGTTGATGTCCATCATAATGCCGTAGAGGCTCCGCCGGTTGGTTCGGGCCTGTTTTGTCAAAAGGCTATTTAGGTAGCGGCGGTTATACAGGCCGGAGAGCTCATCGGTATAGAGGTTTTCCGCATAGGCCTGCATCTGCACAAAGCACAGGGCAACGGCCACAGAGGCCCAGGAGGTGGTGATGCCGTAGAAAAACAGCTGAATGAGGACACCTGCAAGACAGGGGCCGATAAAATACAGCACCGGGAAAAAATTCAGATTGAACCCTTGCCGTTTGGAATAGTACACCAAATGGGTGGTGTAGACAAAATAAAACATCAGGGTCACATACCCGATGATGGCCCACTGCCCCCGGTGGTAGATGTTTTCCTCTGAGACGGCAAACAGGAAACCGGGCCGAAAGAGGTTAAACAAAATGGCGAAAACTTCGATGAGCCAGGGGATCAGCAGAAATTTGGCGTTGCGCACGGTGCGCTTGTAATTCCGGTAAATCAGCAGGTCCACATAAAAAGACCACAAAAAGCCAATGCTCACGGTACCCAGAAAGCACAGGCTGTTGGTGAGCATATTCAGCGCCCGGGCCCCGGGAAACTGCTCTCCGTCTACCCAGAACGAAACGGTTTCCAGCAGCGCCCCCAGCAGATTCACCACAGCCATGGCATCATACAGCCGGGCCTCGCCCCGGATATTCTCCCGGTTCTTCCGTCTGCAATTGAGCAGAAACCACATCATCAAAATGGCCCCGCCGTTTGCCACCAGAATTTCTTCCCAAACGATCATTGCACCGTTCCTCCACACCAAACCTTTTCCAAGGAAAACTTGCTGGATTTTATTTCCGTAAAGCTTTCTGTAAGTATACCATACAGGACCGCTTCTTGCAAGTGGCTGCGCAGCCGGCAGAAACGCCCCTAAGGAAGAGATTCAGGTCTTGTTCGGATAACCAAGCGGGATTTGATACGCGCATTTTCTGCTCAAAAAAACTGCCTGCCAAAGGGCAGCGCAGTTGACAAAGTGGCGCAACGAAAGCCCCCGGTTTGCACCGGGGGCTTTATGTAATGGTTTAGGCTTCCAGGTTGATGCCGGTCTCCTTGTTGAAGACGTGGCAGACGTGGCCGGCGAAGTTGTACTTCACGGCGGAACCGCTGGTCAGAGCGGCAACCTCGGCACCGGTCATGTTCATGGTGGAAACCACCAGAACCACGTCACGGCCCATGGAGGTCACGTGCAGGTGGACGGAGGAGCCCATCATTTCGGAAACGTCCACAACGGCATCAATGCCATCGTTGCTCAGCTCGATATGCTCAGGACGGACACCCAGGACGATGCTCTGAGGAGCCACGTTGTTCTTGGTGAGGTTGGCTTGCTTCTCGTCGGACAGGGTCACGGTGATGCCGCCGACCTTCACGGCGTACTTGCCGTCTTCCTTTACCAGCTCGGCATCGAACAGGTTCATCTGAGGAGTGCCGATGAAGCCGGCAACGAACAGGTTGTAGGGGTGGTTGAACACTTCCTGAGGAGTGCCGATCTGCTGGATGAAGCCGTCCTTCATGATGACGATCCGGTCGCCCAGGGTCATGGCCTCGGTCTGGTCGTGGGTAACGTAAATAAAGGTGGTGTTGATGCGCTGGCGCAGCTTAATGAGCTCGGCACGCATCTGGTTCCGGAGCTTGGCGTCCAGGTTGGACAAAGGCTCGTCCATCAGCATGACCTGGGGATTCCGGACGATGGCACGGCCGATGGCCACACGCTGCCGCTGACCGCCGGACATGGCCTTGGGCTTCCGGCCCAGGTACTGGGTGATGTCCAGAATTTCGGCGGCTTCCTTGACCTTGCGGTCAATTTCTTCCTTGGACTCATGGCGCAGCTTCAGAGCGAAAGCCATGTTTTCATAAACGGTCATGTGGGGGTACAAAGCATAGTTCTGGAAAACCATGGCAATGTCGCGGTCCTTGGGGGCCACGTCGTTTACCAGGCGGTCGCCAATGTACAGCTCACCATCGGTAATATCTTCCAGACCGGCGATCATACGCAGGGTGGTGGACTTACCGCAGCCGGAAGGACCGACCAGAACGATGAATTCCTTGTCCTTGATGTCCAGATTGAAGGCCTGAACAGCAACAACGCCCTCATCCGTGATCTGCAGGTTGGTCTTCTTGGCGGGTTCCTCGCCCTTTTTCTTCTTGTTCTTCTTGGCGTCGTCGCCGTTAAAGGGGTAGACTTTCTTGATGTTCTTCAGGGATAAGCTTGCCATAGTTTTCTGACTCCGAACATACTGAATCCTCAATGTATGTTCTCGCACACTGCCGGGTAAAACAGCAGCGGCATTACGACAGGTCTCCACACTGCCGCACCGTGAGTCTGACGGGGGTTCCTCCTTTATTTTAGCGGAATAGAGCCTATTTAGTGGAGTAGTGCCCATTCCACCGGGATGATACAATGATACCATAATTTTTCAGCCCAGGCAATCGTACATATTGACGGAATTAGACGCTATAAATTGGTGATTTTGCCCATTACGGTACCGTTTGGCCGGTACGGCTCGATGTCGAAACACCTGAGATTCCTTGTATCCCACTTGCATTTTATCTTATATTGTGTTATGTTGTTACCGGTGCTACCAGCACCCCGGCAGGCGGTTCCCCCAGATGTTATTCGGGGGTATACTTCTATTTTGCCCCCGTTCTTTAGAAAGGGGGTGGTACACTTGGTTACATGGCCGAACCTTATTGAGTTCTGTTCATTCCTCGTGGCTTTGATCACCCTGATTATTGGGATTCTTGATCATAAAAATAAGAAATAACCGCCCCTCTGATATGCACCCCAAAAGTTGGACAATTCTGGTTAAATAGCTTCTGCGTAATGAGTTCGGTATTGCACCGGACTCA
>CAKTPO010000038.1 GCA_934591845.1 uncultured Oscillospiraceae bacterium
TTCTTGACATGAACAATGCTCCCTTCGTGATTGACAGTGTTTTTATTTCACTGTCTCTCATAAAGGGAGCATATCACACAGGGAAAAAGTTCGGATTTCTTTCGTTTGGTGGGGGAAGGTGGATTCGAACCACCGAAGCTATAAGCAGCAGATTTACAGTCTGTCCCCTTTGGCCACTCGGGAATTCCCCCATGTTTACTTTTGCTTTCGTGTGGAGCCGGTAGACGGACTCGAACCCCCGACCTGCTGATTACAAATCAGCTGCTCTACCAACTGAGCTATACCGGCAGGCGTTGTGCTCACTGAAAGCTTTTGTATTATACCATGGATTTTGCAAAAGTCAAGAGGTTTTTGCGAAAAAGCAGACTTTTCTCCCACCGTATCTGAAAAAGGGAGCGGGAACAGCTGTATGGGTTTTGTTCTGCGCAAGTCCGGTTCTCAAGGGCTTTAGTTGTCCACCACCACCAGGAAAATGCCGATCAGCACCAAGACCATTCCCATAATGCGGTTCAGGCGCAGCAGCACTGCCTCGTCTTCCCGGTCTTTTCCCAGGATGGATGTCAGCAGCTCCGGGAATAACAGGCACACCAGTCCCAAAAAGCCCATGATCAAGCCTCTGATTTTCATATCCTCGCTCCTTCTCCTTGTGGCGCACCGCTCCAAATTCCCAGTTAAGGAGCGGTGCGCCCAACGCTTATTCTACGGCTATTTCTTTGATTTCCAGCTCGTTTCCCTGCTGCAAATAGGTCCTGTCGCTGCCGCAATGGGGGCAGATTTTGCCCTGGGGGACCGTATCGTAGGTTTTCCCGCAGTTTTCGCAATAGGTAACGGCGTGAATCGGCTCCCAGAGGAGCTGACAGTCCTCCAGCATGGGAGTCCGCTTACAGTTCCAGTTCCACACATCGATCAGGTAGTCGGGGATCACGGTGGACACTTCTCCGATCATCAGTGTCACCCGGGCAACCCGGCTGGCCTGGTTTTCCTCCGCGATTTTCACCACCTGATCCGCGATGTGGAATACAACACCCAGCTCGTGCATCAGTCTTTCTTTCCGCCAAGCTTTGTGACGATGGTCTGGCCCAGCCGCTTTCCGGCCATGGGCAGGATGCCCTTGAGCTTATCCTCGGCCTTCATCATCTTGGAGCATTCGGGGTGGTCCCGCTTCAGGTGGATGGCATCAAAGACACATTTGGTGGTGCATACGCCGCAGCCGATGCACTTATTGGGGTCGACCCAGCTGGCGCCGCAGCCCAGGCACCGGGCGGTCTCGATTTTTACCTGCTCGGCGGTCAAGGTCTTGTGGGCATCCCGGAAGGAATACTTGGGGATCCGCTCGTCCATGCCTGCCTCCTGGCGTCCGGCGTGGTCGTAGCACTCCACATAGAAATTGTCCTTATCCAGCATGATGAAGTCCCGGCGGTTCCGGCCAATTTTCAGGTCCGCGCCCTTATGGACATACCGGTGCAAAGACTCGGCGGCGCACTTGCCCTCCTCGATGGCATCAATGGCAAACTTGGGTCCGTGGTACACATCGCCGCCTACAAAGATGTCCGGCTCGGCGGTCTGATAGGTCAGGGGGTCCGCCACAGGGTAATTTCCTCTGTGGAATTCCACCTTGGTTCCCTCCAAGAGGTCGCCCCACTGGATGGCCTGGCCGATGGCGAAGACCACATGATCGGCTTTCAACTCCATGGTTTCATGTTCATCATAAAGGGGCGCAAAGCGGCCGGTTTCCGGGTCGATGGTTCGCAGGCACTTCTTAAAGACGATGGCACTGACGCGGCCGTTTTCGTCCACTTTCAGTTCCTTGGGGCCCCAGCTGTTTTGGATGTCGATGCCCTCTTCCAAAGTCTCGGCAATTTCATTTCCGGAGGCGGGCATGGTTGCCCGGTCTTCAAGGCACACCATGGAAACCTTGGCGGCACCGAAACGCTTGGCAGTCTTGGCGCAGTCTACGGCCACGTTGCCGCCGCCGACCACTACCACGTCACCGTCCATGGTCTGGTTCTCATCTTCCAGGGCCTTGTGCAGGAACTCCACAGCGATGGAAGTACCCAGCGCATCCTCATTGGCCACACCGGGACGGCGGCCACCCTGGCAGCCGATGGCGATATAGAAGGCCTCAAAGCCCTGTTCCCGCAGCTGCTGGATGGTCACATCCTTGCCCACTTCCACACCGCAGCGGATCTCCACGCCCAGCTCCCGGATGACCTGGATCTCCGCATCGATGATGTTCTTTTCCAGCTTGAAAGAGGGAATGCCATAGGTCAGCATACCGCCGGGCTTCTGGCTCTTTTCAAACACCGTGGGCTTATAGCCCTTGGTTGCCAGATAGTAAGCGGCGGACAGGCCCGCGGGGCCGGAGCCGATAATGGCGATTTTCTGCGCCCACTTTTCCAGACGGCTGGAAGCAATGACCACCGGAGGAATATAGCGGGTCTCGGCATTCAAGTCCTGCTCTGCCAGGAACTTCTTGACGGCATCAATGGCCACGGCCTCATCTATGGTACCCCGGGTGCAGGCTTCCTCACAGCGTTTGTTGCAGATACGGCCACAGACCGCCGGGAAAGGATTGTCCTTTTTGATCAGGGCCAGAGCCTCCTGGTACTTGCCCTGGGCCGCCAGTTTCAGGTACCCCTGGACTGCCACGTGGGCAGGACAGGCGGTCTTGCAGGGGGCGGTACCCTTGTCATAGCAGTTTTTCCGGTTGTTGTCCCGGTAGTCCGGGTCCCAATGCTCAGGGCCCCAGGAAATGGCGTTGGGCAGCTCGTGCTTGGGGTACTCCACGGTATTGCCTTCCTTATCGCAGAGCTTCTGGCCCAGCTTGACGGCACCGGCGGGGCAATACTCCACGCACTTGCCGCAGGCCACGCACTTGCTGCGCTCCACCTCGGCGGTATAGGCAGACCGGGACAGATTGGGGGTATTGAACAGCTGAGAGGTTCTCAGGGCGTTGCAGATCTGCACATTGCAGTTGCAGATGCCGAAAATCTTATTCTCGCCGTCAATATTGGTGATCTGGTGGACAAAGCCGTTTTCCTCGGCTTTCCGCAGGATCTCCATGGCTTCTTCATAAGTAATGTCGTGGCCCTTGCCGGTTTCCCGGCAGTAGTCGGCAAAGTCACCCACGCCGATGCACCAGGAGGCGGGGTCATCGGCACAGCCCTCCCCCATAACGCCCCGGCTGGCCCGGCAGGAACACTGGGCAACACCGATGTGGCCCTCATACTTTTTGAGCCAGTAGGACAGATGCTCAATATCCAGGCTCTCATTTTCCATGGGAATGGCCTTTTCCACGGGAATGACGTGCATACCCACGCCGCCGCCACCGGGGGGCATCAGGTGGGTCTTGCCCGCCAAGGGGATATAGGTCATGCGCTCAAAGAAGGTGGCCAGTTCCGGATGGTCCTGGAGCCGCTTGTTGTAGGGGATCTCCCCCCGCTCATTGTAGCAGGGAATCTCACCGCTGCCGCTCTGGTCGATGTTCATCAGCTCCGCAGAGCCAGGGACGAACATGGGTACAAAGTACCGCCGCTCAGACTGGGGGGCGGTGCGGCCATTGTGGTCATAGTGGTAGCCGTAGTCATATTCCAGCATTCCAAGGAACGCCAGTTCGTCCAGCACCTCCTGGAAATGCTGCTTGTCTTCCTCCTGAACCTTGCACATTTTCCACAGCTCCGGGACGGTGTGGGGCTTGCGGACTTTCATGGCCAGCAGAATGTCACACATTTCATCGGTGAGGATGGCTTCCAGACCCCAGTATTCCGGGTCATTGGAGCTGACGCTTCCCAGCTTGTGGGCCACCACATCGGTGATCATTTTGCCCACTTTCAATACCTTTTCCCGGGGTGCGGGGTCGCCCTTGGCTTTCGGCTCAAAGGCACGACGTTTCAGTTCCTGATCAATCATAAATTTCTCCCTTTATAACCTTATTTTTGTTTCCAATCCTGAATGCGCTGCTGCAGCCACTGGGCCAGGGCCTCCACGCCCTCGCCGGTCTTGGCACTGATGGGGAAGATTTGGATGTTGGGGTTTCTCCGTCTGGCAAACTCCGTGACCTTGTCCATGTCGAAATCGAAATAGGGCAGCACATCGATTTTATTGACGATCATGGCATCACAGACCTGGAATACCAGGGGGTACTTGAGGGGCTTGTCGTGACCCTCCGGCACGGACAGGATCATCATGTTCATGGCGGCACCGGTGTCAAATTCCGCAGGGCATACCAGATTGCCCACGTTTTCCAGCACCACCAGGTCCAGGTCCTCGGTGCCCAGCTGGCGAATACCCTGCCGGGTCATGTCCGCATCCAGGTGGCACATGCCGCCGGTGTGGAGCTGGATGACCTTGGTGCCGGTGGCCGCAATGGTCTCGGCATCCACATCGGAGTCAATATCCGCCTCCATAATGCCCACCCTGATCTCCTCCGGCAGGGCTTTCAGAAGCTTTGTCAGAGTGGTGGTTTTTCCGGAACCGGGAGAGGACATGAGGTTTACAAGGAAGGTCCCCTGTTCCTTTAATTCCCGGCGCAGGGCGTCCGCGTCCTGGTTGTTGTCGGCAAAAACGCTCTGCTTTACCTCAATAATGCGGTATGGGTCCATAGGCATCTCCTTTTCTTGGCTTCCTTTTGAAAATCTAAGTGAAAAGCCCTCTTTTTATACATAACTATACACGACATCTTTCCAAATGTCAATTGCGCAACCATCCCCCATCTGCCCAAAATTACATATAAATTGACGAATTGCAAGGGTTAGCGTTAGCTAATCTTTGTGGACAGTGCAAAAACGCCGTTCTTTTCCCAGGGAATGTTCCTTTTATTTGTATTCGAACCATTCATACCGAATGGCCGCACTCCAATCTGTCACCGTTCCTTCGGCCCCGTCATAGAATGGGCCTGAAATGCTGAACTTGAGGTGTTGCAGATGGTTCGATTGAATACGCTTTCTCCCGGCAGTCGGTGCCGGATTGATTCCTTGGAGACCCGGGGACCCATGCGGCGGCGGCTCCGGGAGTTGGGACTGGTAGAGGGTACCGCCGTGACCTGTCTGGGCCGCTCGCCCCTGGGTGACCCGGCAGCCTACGGCATTCTGGGGGCGGTCATCGCCCTGCGGGATCGGGATGCGGCAGGTGTTCTTGTGGAAAGGACCATGCCATGATTGGCCCCGGAGCCGCCCCTGTTGGCGGGCCGGGGGATTTCCCGGTACTGGCCCTGGCCGGGAACCCCAATGTGGGGAAAACCACCCTGTTTAACAGCCTTACCGGTATGCGGCAGCACACAGGAAACTGGCCGGGAAAAACCGTAGGTCTGGCCCAGGGAAAGTGCCGGGGCCGGGATATGATGCTGGTAGACCTACCCGGAACCTACTCCCTCCTGTCCCATTCCCCGGAAGAGCAGGTGGCCCGGAGTTTTCTGTGCCGGGGCCTTGCCCAACAGGTTCTGGTGGTCTGTGATGGCGGCACCCTGACCCGGAATCTGGTGCTGGTGCTGCAAATTCTGGAAATCACCCCCCACGTAACGGTCTGCGTCAACCTGTTGGAGGAAGCCCGCCGCCGTGGGCAGAGCCTGGATCTGGAGCTGCTTTCCCGGCGGCTGGGGATCCCGGTATATGGGGTAGAGGCCCGGAGTCGGGACAGCGCACTGGCCCTGATGGATGCCATGGAAGAGTCCACATTCCAGGGGCAGCCCGCGGCCATTCCATATCCGCCGGAAGTGGAGAGGGCTTTGGAGTCCATTGTTGCCCTGCTTCCGGACAGCCCTCTGCCCCGGCGGTTTTTGGCCCTGAAGCTTCTGGAGGGAGAGCCGGAACTGCTCCAGGAACTTTCCCCCTACATTCCCCAGTCCGCAAAGGATGCTGCTCAGGAAGCCCAAAAGGCCCTGGAAGAAACCCTTGGCCCTGGGATGCTGCCGGACCTTTTTACCGCCGCTGCCCTACAGGCGGCCCAGGCCCTGGCCCAAGGGGTAGTCACCCAAACTTCTGCTCCGGGGGCCAGACGGGACCGGCAGATCGACCGGCTGCTGACCTCCCGGCTCCTGGGCTACCCCATGATGCTGCTGCTCCTGGCCCTGGTGTTCTGGCTCACCATAGTCGGCACCAATTCCATTTCCGACGGTCTGCAATGGATATTAAACCAGGGAGAGGCGGGGCTTTTGTGGCTGTTTTCTCTGCTGAAAGCCCCCCAGTGGCTGACGGGGCTGCTGGTGCTGGGGGCCTACCGCACCACCGCCTGGGTCTGCGCCGTGATGCTGCCGCCTATGGCCGTGTTTTTCCCTTTGTTCACTTTGTTGGAGGATGTGGGGTATCTGCCCCGGGTGGCCTTTTTATTGGATAAGCCCTTTGCCCTGTGCCATGGCTGCGGCAAACAGGCCCTCAGCATGTGCATGGGCCTGGGCTGCAACGCCGCCGGAGTTGTGGGGTGCCGGATCATCGATTCCCCCAGGGAGCGGCTGCTGGCCATTCTCACCAACAGCTTGATACCCTGCAATGGTCGGTTCCCCCTGATCATCACCCTGCTGACCCTGTTCTTTTCCCGCTCCCTGGGCTCCTTCTCTCTGGCCCTGCTGCTCACTGGAGCCATTCTCGTTGCCGTGGCCATGACCTTCGCCGTGACCTGGCTGCTGAGCCGCACGGTGCTGCGGGGAGAGCCATCGGCCTTTGCCCTGGAGCTGCCTCCTTACCGGATGCCCCAGGTGGGAAATGTACTGCTGCGTTCCTTGCTTGACCGGACGGTGTTCGTCTTGGGCCGTGCTTTGGCGGTGGCCTGTCCTACAGGGTGTCTACTATGGTGTCTGGCCAATTGCTCTGTAGAAAATGGGAATCTGCTCCAATGGCTGTCAGCGGCTCTGAACCCTCTGGGCCGGTGTCTGGGGCTTGACGGGGTGCTGCTGCTCTCTTTTCTCCTGGGCTTCCCCGCCAACGAGATCGTGCTGCCCATAGCCCTGATGACCTATCAGGCCCAGAATGCCCTGACCCCCCTGGATTTAAGCAAC
Organism: uncultured Oscillospiraceae bacterium; assembly: GCA_934591845.1. GTDB lineage: Bacteria > Bacillota > Clostridia > Oscillospirales > Oscillospiraceae > Faecousia. Next base: position 6,989 of record CAKTPO010000038.1, read on the forward strand.
CTGCTGCCCATTCTCCTCTCCCAGGGCTGGACGGCCCGGCGGGCGGTGTGCATGCTCCTGTTCACCCTGTTCCACTGGCCCTGTTCCACCACCCTGCTGACCGTCCGCAAAGAAACCGGCAGCCCCCTATGGACCGCCCTGGCCCTCCTGGTGCCCACCGCGGTGGGAGCGGTGCTGTGCTGGGTGGTGCATTGGATATAAGCGCAAAAACGCAAAAAACCGCCGCGGGGAATCCCGCGGCGGAAAAAATTGGGGTTTTAATTACAGCAGGGTGGAGAAGTGCTTGATGGTACGGACCATCTGAGAAACGTAGGAGTTCTCGTTGTCGTACCAGGACACGACCTGAACCTGGGTCTTGCCGCCCTCGAGAGCGCAGACCATGGTCTGGGTGGCATCAAACAGGGAGCCGAAACGCATGCCGATCACATCGGAGGAAACGATCTCGTCCTCGTTGTAGCCGAAGGACTCGGTAGCGGCAGCCTTCATGGCAGCGTTGATCTCTTCCTTGGTAACAGCCTTGTTCACAACGGCGTTCAGGATGGTGGTGGAGCCGGTGGGGGTGGGAACACGCTGGGCAGCGCCGATCAGCTTGCCGTTCAGCTCGGGGATAACCAGGCCGATGGCCTTGGCAGCGCCGGTGGAGTTGGGAACGATGTTGCAAGCGCCAGCACGGGAACGACGCAGGTCGCCCTTTCTCTGGGGGCCGTCCAGGATCATCTGGTCGCCGGTGTAAGCGTGGATGGTGCA
>CAKTPO010000039.1 GCA_934591845.1 uncultured Oscillospiraceae bacterium
TGATAGGATTTATTGATCCGCAGCGTCTTTTTCTCAAAATCGAAATCCGAGGGTGTCAGAGCAAGAAGCTCTCCCTCGCGGATTCCACACCAGTATAAGATTTCAAAAGCGTAGTAGAGCATAGGTTTATCCATTATCACATCAATGAATTTCATGTACTCCTCCTTCGTCCAGAAAAGCATTTCCTTGGGATTTTCGTCCCCCATACTCCCGGCTTGGGCCGCTGGATTGATTTGGAGTCCGTAGTATTTGATTGCATGGTTGAACAAGCAGCTGAGCTGGGTATGAATGTTTTCCAGATAATCCGCTGAGTACGGCTCTCCGTTGGACTTCTTCAATTGTCGGATTTCATTCTGCCAGTCGATCACATCCCGTGCTGAGATTTCTGCCAGTTTCCGATTCTTGAAATAAGGCAGAATTTTTGTCCGAATGATGTGTTCCTTACTGAGCCAGGTATTGAGCTTCAGCTTTGGCTTCATATTCTTTTCGTACAGCTCTACAAAGCTCTCGAAAGTCATATCCACATCTGCCTGTTTCTTCATCAGGAACTCCCGTTCCCAATTTTGGGCTTCCTTTTTTGTGGAGAAGCCCCGCTTCAATTTCTGTTGGCGCTGGCCCTTCCAGTCCGTGAACCGGAACTGAACATACCAGCTGCCATTCTTTTTGTCCCGAAAGACTGCCATAGATTACTTTTCTCCTTTCTGTTCTCTGGTTCCGTAAAATTTTTCGTGAAAGTACTTTCGGTCGATTCGGCCCGCAATGGTGATGCAGCCCGCCTTTTTCAGTTCTTCATTCATGCTACGAATGAGCTTGTAGGCGTAGGGAATAGATACCCCAAGCTCCTGTGCAACTTCTTCAACGCGCATAAAAATTTCTCCTGCCATAGGCAAATTTTTCCTTTCTATTTTAGATTTGGTAGTGGATGATTCCTCGGAAGCACAGACTACCCCTATGCTTCTTCGTAAGACTTTTCGGCCCCTCCAAACCGTCGGAAGTGACTCCGGCGCTCATTTTTCAATCTCCAATTGACTTACGAAGCCTCTCACCCTATTGCCTGCGACGGTTGCCAACACGCCCGGACTGTAGCTGGTGGGGAGTATCCCCTCTCTGCTGTCATCGCCGAACCGGGAACCGCCCGGTTTTCTGAGGCTGGTGCGTCTTTGGGATGGCACATCACTCAAGTGGCTCGGACCGGAATCCATCGCAGAGAGTTCGTTATTTGGAGGGTTGTTCAATTGTCAAGGTACACTAACGTCGGACTTGGGGTTGGCTGCCCCCTCACCGCCGTGAATACTAAGCGTTTCTGTTTAGGATAGTATTACTATACTACACATTTTTGTTTAAGTCAAGTGCTAGCAGTGAAAAACTTAATCAGTAATGTTTAAGTTTTTCTTGACTATTCTAAACATATCTGTTATACTTAAAATGCAATACAACACAGGAGATGGCTGTTATGGCAATTGGTGAACGAATCCACTTTTTTCGCACACTACGGGGCATGACCCAGAAATATCTCGGAATGGCTATCGGCTTTCCGGAGCGCTCCGCTGATGTACGTCTTGCCCAATACGAAAACGGAACCCGGTCTCCCAAAGCAGATATAACTGCTGCTTTGGCGAACGCCCTGGACGTATCCCCCAACGCGTTGAACGTGCCGGACATTGATTCTGAAATTGGTCTGATGCACACGCTCTTTGCCCTGGAGGACTGCTATGGTCTGGAAGTCTGCGAAAGCGAAGGGGAAGTACATCTAAGGGTCAATCCTGTAAAGGGCGGCAGTGACGGTATAGAACTTCAAGAAATGCTGGATGCCTGGAATACCGAAATGACGAAGCTGAAAAACAAAGAAATCACCCAGGAAGAATATGACCGCTGGCGCTACCACTACCCAAAATACGACACCTCCGGGAAATTCAAAAAGGTTGGTCCCTCTCAGGAACTCAGTGATTACCTGGTTTCTAAATTCAAGGACATTCTGTAAGATAAACAAAAAATGCTCTGCTGAGTTCGCTTCAAAAACTCAGCAGAGCATTTTGCTCGTTATAGGATTGGGAAGCAACCTGCAAACCAGTTGTCCCTTTTGAAAGGAATGAACAATTGGTGAGGAAGAGCTGCTATCATTTTGCTATCAAATCAGATGTGAGATTTCAAAAAGTTGCGATTTCTCTAGGCTAATTTTGCTTGGAGTATCACGGATTTTTTATTCCCACTCCACCGTTGCTGGCGGTTTGCTGGTGACGTCGTAGACCACGCGGTTGATGTGTTTTACTTCGTTGGTGATGCGGTTGGAGACGGTGGCCAGGATGTCGTAGGGGATGCGGGCCCAGTCGGCGGTCATGAAGTCGTCGGTGGTGACGGCACGGATGGCCAGCAGGTGGTCGTAGGTTCTGTGGTCGCCCATGACGCCCACGGTGCTGACACCGGGCAGGACGCAGAAGAACTGGGCCATCTGGCTTTCGTAGCCGTTTTTGGCCATTTCATCCCGAAGCACCCAGTCGGCTTCCTGGAGGATCTTGACTTTCTCGGCGGTGATTTCACCGATGATGCGCACGCCCAGACCGGGGCCGGGGAAGGGCTGCCGCCAGACCAGTTCGTGGGGGATGCCCAGCTGCTCGCCTACCCGGCGGACCTCGTCCTTAAACAGGCTGGCCAGAGGCTCGATGATGTCCAGGAACTTCACGTCCTCGGGCATTTTGACCTTGTTGTGGTGGGTTTTGATTTTATCGGCGTTGCCCTTACCGGACTCGATGCAGTCAGGGTAAATGGTCCCCTGGGCAAAGAAAGCATCCTGGCCGCCCTGGCGGCGAACCTCGTCCCAGAACACCTTATAGAACTCGGTGCCGATGATTTTCCGCTTCTGCTCCGGGTCTACCACGCCTTTAAGGCTCTCCAGGAAATGCTCCTGGCAGTTGACCCGGACGAAGTGCATATCAAAAAGGCTGGTGAAAGTCTTTTCTACAAAGTCGCCCTCATCTTTCCGCATCAGGCCCTGGTCCACAAAGACGCAGGTCAGCTGGTCGCCTACGGCCCGGCTGATGAGGCCCGCGGCCACGGAGGAGTCGACACCGCCGGAGAGGCCCAGAATGACCTTTTTATCCCCGATACGCGCTCTCAGGGCTTTGACGGTATCCTCGATAAAGGAATCCATCTGCCAGTCGCCCTGGCACTGGCACACGTTATAGAGGAAGTTCCGCAGCATCCGGTTGCCGAACTGGCTGTGGGTAACTTCCGGGTGGTACTGCACGGCGTAAATGCCCGCTGCCTCGTTTTCCATGGCGGCCACGGGGCAGTTATCGGTGCAGGCGGTGACTTCAAAGCCCTGGGGCAGCTGCTCAATGCGGTCTGTATGGCTCATCCAGACGATGCTCTCGGCAGGCACGTCCTGGAACAGCTTGGAGCCGGGCTTTTTCAGATCCAGGCGGATTTTGCCGTACTCAGAGGTCTCGGCGGTGATGACGGAGCCGCCGGCCATCCAGGCGGTAAGCTGGCAGCCGTAGCAAATGCCCAGGACAGGAATGCCCAGCTTCAGCACCTCCGGGTCATAGTGGGGAGAGGACATATCATAGACGCTGTTGGGGCCGCCGGTAAAGATAATGCCCTTATAGCCCCGGTCCTTGATTTCCTGGGGGGTGATCGCATCGTATTGTTCGATCTCCGCATAGACGTGGAGATCCCGGACACGGCGGGCGATCAGCTGGTTATACTGTCCGCCAAAATCCAAAACCAGAATTTTTTCCAATGAGGTTCCCTCCGTTTATAGGTTGATCTCTGCGGTTTCCCGCTTGACGTCCGCAATCAGCGGCTGGATGCTCTTTAAGAACCCATCCACCTGTTCCGGGCAGCGGCCCACATACAGCTTGGGGTCCAGCAGGGCTTCCATTTCCTCAGGGGTCATGCCGAATTCCTTCCGCTGAGACAAAAGCTCCAACAGATTGCAGCTTTCGCCGTTTTTCATCCGGGCCGTGGCTTCCATGGAGCAGGAGCGGATGATCTCGTGCAGCTCCTGCCGGTCGCCGCCCCGCTTGACGCCCTCCATCATTAGGTTTTCGGAGGTCATAAAGGGCAGGTATTCCCGGACGGTACGGTCTACGATCTTCTCGTTGACGTGGAGACCGTCAGTGACGTTCTGGGCCAGCCGCAGCACGGCATCGGCACACAGGAAGCCCTCGGGCAGGGAAATACGCCGGTTGGCGGAGTCGTCCAGAGTCCGCTCCAACCACTGGGTAGAGGCGGTCATGGGGGCATTCAGGGCATCGGCCATGAGGTACCGGGACAGGGAGCAGATCCGCTCACAGCGCATGGGGTTGCGCTTATAGGGCATGGCAGAGGAGCCAATCTGATTCTTTTCAAAGGGTTCTTCCACCTGGCGGTCGTGCTGCAGCAGCCGGATGTCGTTGGCCATGCGGTAGCAGCTCTGGGCGATGGAGGAGAGCACATTGAGGATGCGGCTGTCCAGCTTCCGGGGATAGGTCTGGCCGCAGACGGCAAAGCACTTGTCAAAGCCGAAGTCGGCGGAAATCATCCGGTTCATTTCGTCAATTTTGGCGGTGTTGCCGTCAAAAAGCTCCACAAAGCTGGCCTCGGTGCCGGTGGTGCCCCGGCAGCCCAGGAAGCGCATATTGTCGATGACAAAGTCCAGCTCTTCCAGGTCCGCCACCAGGTCCTGCATCCACAGGGTGGCCCGCTTGCCGACAGTCACCAGCTGGGCGGGCTGATAGTGGGTATAGCCCAGGGTGGGCATGGCCTTATAGGTTTCGGCAAACTCCCGGAGATTGGCCAGGACTTTCAGCAGTTCTCCCCGGAGATAGCGCAGGCCGTCCCGGTAGATCACGATGTCGGCGTTGTCGGTCACATAGCAGGAGGTGGCACCCAAGTGGATGATACCGGCGGCAGAGGGGGCGGCCAGGCCGTAGGCGTAGACATGGGCCATCACGTCATGGCGCACCTGTTTTTCCCGCTGGGCAGCGGCGGCATAGTCAATATCCGTAATGTGGGCTTCCAGCTCCTCCACCTGCGCCTGGGTGATGTTCAGGCCCAGGGCATGTTCGGCCTTGGCAAGGCTTACCCAGAGCTTCCGCCAGGTCTGATAGCGCACATCCTGAGAAAACAGGTGCAGCATATACTCCGAAGCGTATCGGGAGGACAGAGGGGATTCGTAACGGTCTGTCATGGCGGCCTCCTTAGCGGTAGATGATGCTGTCACGCTCCGGTCCTACGGACACGTAGCCAATGTGGCAGCCCACTTTTTCTTCAATGTATTCCACATACTTCCGGGCGTTCTCCGGCAGCTCCTCCCAGGTGCGGCAGCCGGAAATATCGCACTGCCAGCCGGGAAGATATTCCAGCACCGGCTTGGCCTCTCCCAGCACCGCGGGGAAGGGGAACTCGTCGGTCTCTGTGCCGTTCAGTTCATACCGGGCGCAGACGGGAATTTTTTCCATATAGCCCATCACGTCCATTTTGGTCAGGGCAATGGAGGTGGCACCCTGGCAGCGGACACCGTAGCGGGTGGCCACAATGTCGATGGGTCCTACCCGGCGGGGACGGCCGGTCTTGGCACCGTACTCAAAGCCCGCTTCCCGCAAGTCGTCCGCATCCTTGCCGAAGAACTCACAGGTAAAGGGTCCCTCTCCCACGCAGCTGGAATAGGCTTTCACAACGCCGACCACCTGGTCGATTTTTACATTGGGCGCGCCGGAGCCAACAGGGGCATAGGCGGCGATGGGGTTAGAGGAAGTGGTGTAGGGGTGGATGCCGTAGTCCAGGTCCCGCAGCGCGCCCAGCTGGGCCTCAAACAGGATCTTCTTGCCGGACTCCTGGGCATCCCGCAGGAACACGCCGGTGTCGGCTACAAAGGGCTTGATCTTCTCGCAGTAATCCTTCACCCAGGCCATCAACTCTTCCATGGTCACAGGCTCCGCGCCGTAGACACCGGTAAGGGTCAGGTTTTTCCACTCCAGCAGGTCCTGCAGATGCTCTTTCAGGTGTTCGGGGTACAGCAGTTCACCGGCCAGCACCGTCTTTTTGGCGTACTTGTCCGCATAGAAAGGAGCAATGCCCTGTTTGGTGGAGCCGAACTTCTTGTCAGCCAGACGGGCTTCTTCCAGGCCGTCCAGCAGCCGGTGCCAGGGCATCAGCAGACTGGCTCTGTCGGAAATTTTCAGATTCTCAGGGGTCAGGGAAACGCCCTGGGACCGAACCTCCTCTATTTCTTTCCACAGGTTCTCCGGGTCAAGAGCCACGCCGTTGCCCAGAATGTTTACAACGCCCTGGCGGAAAATGCCGGAGGGCAGCAGATGCAGGGCGAATTTGCCATACTCATTGATGACCGTATGTCCCGCGTTGCCGCCGCCCTGGTAGCGGACGACAATATCGTAGTCCTGGGTCAGCAGGTCTACCATCCGGCCCTTGCCTTCGTCACCCCAGTTGATACCAACGATTGCGCAGTTTCCCATAATGTGATCCTCCGATTTGTTACTAAAATTGGGTCTACTATACCATGTTTATACGCACGGAAGCTCCGGCAGGGGGTTTTCCCACCGGAGTTTCCAAAAGGATGCTTAAGGAAGCTCTGATTAAATCGGCAAGAGCTGACGGCGAAAGATTTTGCTTCCAGGCAAGGTTTGGAAAATGAGGGAATACTGTATGTATTTCCCATTTTTCAAACCGCAGACTGGGGGCAAAAGATTCGCCGCTCAGCCGCAGACGATTTATTCAGAGTTTCCTCAGTTGAGATGCTCCTCCAAACGGCGCATGATTTCGGCATAAGCTTCTTCTACGCCGCCCATATCCCGGCGGAAGCGGTCTTTGTCCAGCTTTTCGTGGGTCTCGGTGTCCCACAGGCGGCTGGTGTCGGGGCTGATCTCGTCAGCCAGGACGATGGTGCCGTCAGAGAGTCTGCCGAACTCCAGCTTGAAGTCCACCAGGGTCACGCCGCAGGTCAGCCAGAAGGCTTTCAGAGCCTCGTTGATGCGGAAAGAGTAGTCCTCAATGGTCTTGATTTCCTCCGGGGTAGCCAGCTTCAGGGCCAGGGCATGATAGGTGTTCAGCAGGGGGTCGCCCAGCTCGTCATTCTTATAGGAGAACTCAATGGTGGGCTGGTCAAATACAATGCCTTCCTCCACGCCGTAGTGCTTGGCAAAGGAACCGGCAGAAATATTCCGGACAATGACTTCCAGAGGCACGATGGAAACCTTTTTCACCAGGGTCTGGCGGCTGTCCAGCTCCTTGACGAAGTGGGTGGG
>CAKTPO010000040.1 GCA_934591845.1 uncultured Oscillospiraceae bacterium
ACCACGTGACAGAAAAGTACCAACACATGGTAAAATCTGCTACTTGCGTGGATTCCTCGGCTCACTGCGTTCGCTCGGAATGACATGATCGGGGTGGTGGTTCCGTTTTATCCGCACAGGTTGTAATTGCAACGTAACGGAACGGCACATAGGCCGTTCCCTACGGTGAGACTCGGTAGGTCTACCTTTGCGCCCGTTGTTCCTACAATGGGTAACGCCGTACCGCCCCTCATCCACCGCTGCGGCGGTCCCCCTTCCCCGGTGGGGAAGGTTTTTTGGAGCTTTCCCGGGGCGTTCCCTAAATTTTTTAACGGATGGATACAGAGGAACAACCTGGGTTGCCCCAATAATTGTCCATTGTCCATTGTCAATTGTCAATTTTCCCGCCGTTCCCTACGGACTTTAACGGACGGATACAAATAAACAACGTTGGTCGCCCCAATAACTGTCCACTGTCAACTGTCCACTGTCAACTGTTTTGCCGCTGTTTTCTGCATTGACAGGGGTATAGGGCTTTGCTATAATGTTAAAAGAAATTTTATGCCTATCGTGCAGAAACGGGGGAAACGCTATGGGAAATGTGCTGCGGTATCTGGAAGAAAGCTATGGCCGGAATCCGGAAAAATGTGCCGTGACCGATGACTGCCGGAGCTATACCTACCGGGAGTTTTATGCCCTCAGCCGCCGGGTGGGTTCGGCCCTGGCAAAGAAAACCGGGCGGGGCCAGGCGGTTGGAATTTATATGGAGAAAAACGCCCAGGCGGTGGCGGCCTTTTTTGGGGTGCAGTGGGCCGGGTGCTTTTACTCGGTGCTGAATACGGAGCTGCCCGGTTCCCGGCTGCAACAGATCGTGGAGCAGCTGGCCCCGCCGGTGGTCATCACCACCCGGGAACTGCTTCCCCAGGCCCAGGAGATTTTTACGGGCCGGAACCTGTGCTGCTTTGAAGACCTGTCGCTGCAGGAGGAAGATGGGGCCGCCCTGGCTGCCATTCAGGCCCGGGCCATTGATACAGACCCCCTCTATGTAAACTTCACCTCCGGCTCCACCGGTGTGCCCAAGGGCATTGTGGTGTGCAGCCGCAGTGTGCTGGACTTTATTGACTGCTTTACAGAGCTGTTCCACATCACGAAGGATGACGTCATCGCCAACCAGGCTCCTTTTGACTTTGACGTGTCGGTAAAAGACATTTACTCTGCCATGAAAGTGGGTGCCACCCTGGCGGTGGTGCCCCGGGCCCTGTTCTCCCGGCCTACGGAACTGATCGATTTCCTGTGCCAGAAGAAAGCCACAACGCTTATCTGGGCGGTGTCTGCCCTGTGTCTCATTACCGGCTTCCACGCCCTGGACTACAAGACCCCGGAAACCATTGAGAAAATCCTGTTCTCCGGGGAGGTCATGCCCCTCAAAGCCCTGAAAGAGTTCCGGAAGCACCTGCCCCAGGCCCTGTATGTGAACCTCTACGGCCCTACGGAGATCACCTGCAACTGCACCTATCACATCTTAGACCCCCAGGCGGATTACGCCGCCGGCATCCCCATCGGCATCCCCTTCCCCAATGAGCATGTGTTCCTGCTGGACGGGGAAAACCGGGAGGTGACGGAGCAGGACCGGGAGGGCGAGATCTGTGTCCGTGGCACGGCCCTGGCCCTGGGCTATTACCGCTGCCCGGAGCAAAACGCCGCCCACTTTACCCAGAACCCCTTGAACCCCAACTACCCGGAGCGCATCTACCGCACCGGCGACCTGGGGAGGTTCAATGAACAGGGCGAGCTGGTCTTCTCCGGCCGGAAAGACTTCCAGATCAAGTATATGGGCCACCGCATCGAGTTGGAAGAAATCGAGCGGGAAATGAACGCCATTGCCGGGGTGGAGCGGGCCTGCTGCCTCTTTGATGAAAAGCGCAGCCGCCTGAAAGGCTTCTACACCGGCACCATTGAAAAAGAGGCGCTCCACGCCATGATGAAGCAGAATTTGCCGGGCTTTATGGTTCCCGGCATCCTGCGGCAGGTGGAGGCCATGCCCCTGAATAAAAACGGCAAGATCGACCGCAAGGCTCTGGCCGCCCTGGTAGGAGGCAGATAAATGGAACAGCTGCAAGATACCGCCTATTATATTTTTGACTATGGCATTCTGGCCCAAAGGCTGGGGCTTTTACGGAGCCTGCTGGGGGAAAAGATTGCCCTGGCCTATGCCATCAAGGCAAATCCCTTCCTGGTGCAGGGCACCCTGGGGAAGGTGGAGCGGTTGGAGATCTGCTCTCCGGGAGAAAGCGAAATCTGTGATGCCCTGGGGGTAGACCCCAAAATCACCGTGATCTCCGGCATCAACAAAACCCCTGCCTTTATTGAAAAACTGGTAGCCCATACGGAAGGCAGAATTTACACCGTGGAGTCCCTGACCCAGTTTGATTTGCTGGACAGGCTTTCCCGGAAGTATCACAAAAAACTTACCATCCTCCTGCGGCTGACCAACGACAGCCAGTTTGGCATCAACCGTCAGGAAATCGAGGAACTGATCAAAAATCGGGAACAGTACCCGGGGCTGGAATTCCGGGGCATTCAGTTCTTTTCCGGCACCCAGAAAACCTCTCTGAAAAAAATCCGCCGGGAAATTTTGCAGCTGGATGACCTGTTGGGAGCCTTGGAACAGAACTACGGCTACCGCAGTCCGGAACTGGAATACGGCCCCGGCTTCCCCGTCGGCTACTTTGGGGAGGAACTGGAGGAAGAACCCCTGATCACGGGCCTGCGGCAGCTGCTGGAAGAAATGACCTGGCAGGGGCATGTGACCCTGGAACTGGGCCGCTCCATTGCCGCCAGCTGCGGCACCTATTACACCCACGTGGCGGACAAAAAGACCAACCACGGCCAGAACTATCTGATTCTGGACGGCGGTATGCACCAGATGGTCTATTTCGGCCAGTATATGGGCATGAAGCTGCCCAAAGTCACCCTGGTGGGAAAAGAACAGCAGCCGCCCACCGCGGAATGGAACCTCTGCGGCAGCCTGTGCTCTATGAATGACATCATGGTGAAGTCTCTGCCCCTGCCCCCGGTGGAGCTGGGGGATACCCTGTGCTTCCCCAATACCGGGGCCTACTGCGTCACCGAGGGCATTGCCCTGTTTTTAAGCCGGGATCTTCCGGCGGTTTACATCCGGGACAGCCAGGGAAAACTCACCATGGCCCGGCCCACTACAGAAACCTATCCCTGGAATATGCCCAGGCAAGGATAAAAAAGAAAGAGATTATTTTTCATTACAGAAAGGAAACACACACTATGGAAGAACTATTGGAGATCCTCAACGACATTCAGCCCGGCGTAGACTTTGAACGGGAGACCCACCTGATCGATGACCACCTGCTGGACTCCCTGTCCATCATCTCTCTGGTTGCGGAACTGGAAGACACCTTTGACATTACCGTTCCCGCCGTGGAGATCATTCCCGCCAACTTCAATTCTGCCGAGGCCATGATGGAGATGATCCAGCGGCTCCAGGAAGACTAAGCAGGGAGGGGCTTTATGCACTTGCTGACCCGGCTTTATGCCGGTGCCTACCCGGATCTGTCAGCTTTTTTCTCCGTCAGCTTTTTAGGCCTTTTTCTCCCTCTGGCGGTGATTTTCTACGGACTGACCCCTAAAAAACACAAAAATTACGCCCTGCTGCTTCTGAGCTTCGGTTTTTACTGGCTGATCAGCGGCGTGTATATCGGCTACCTGCTCCTGTCCATTCTGGCCATTTACGGCTTTGGACTGCGGATGCAGAACATCTTTGCCCGCCGGGATGCGGCGGTGAAAGCGGCGGAAAAGCCGGAGCGGAAAGCCATCAAAAAGGCCTATAATCAAAAGGCCCGCTGGGTGCTGACCCTGGCGGTGGTGCTCCATGTGGGCCTGATTCTGGTGCTCAAATACTCCGGTTTCTTTGTGATGAACGTCAATGCCCTCTTTGGCCTGGGCTATGCCATTCCCAATTACGTCAAGCCCCTGGGCCTGAGCTTCTTCATTCTGCAAAGCATCTCCTACCTGGTGGATGTGTACCGGCAGACGGTGAAAGCCGACCGGTGTCTTCCCCGGCTGGGGCTGTTCCTCAGCTTCTTCCCTGCCGTGGTGGAGGGCCCCATCTGCCGCTACAGCCAGACCGCCCAGGCCCTTTGGGAGGCCAAGCCCATCCGGTATGAAAACCTGACCCTGGGCTTGCAGCGCATCCTCTTTGGCCTGATGAAAAAGCTGGTGGTGGCGGACCGGCTCAACCCCATTGTGGAAGAACTGTTTACAGGTGCTTCCAGTTATCCTGGCTATATGAGCCTGCTGGCCGGCATCCTCTATACGGTGCAGCTGTATATGGACTTTTCCGGCTCCATGGATGCGGTCTGCGGCACCGCCCAGATTTTCGGCATCACCATGCCGGAAAACTTCAAGCGGCCTTTCTTCTCCAAGAACATTTCCGAATTCTGGACCCGGTGGCACATCACCCTGGGCACCTGGTTCCGGGACTATATTTTCTACCCCGTTACCATGTCCTCCCCCCTGAAAAAGCTCACCGGTGCCGCCCGGAAAAAGCTGGGCAACCACTTTGGCCCCCTGATCGCCGGTTCCATTGCCCTGTTTGCGGTGTGGTTCTGCAACGGCCTGTGGCACGGCTCTGCCTGGCACTATATTTTCTTCGGCCTGTGGCATTTTGTCCTCATCCTTTTGGGGAACATCTTTGCCCCCTATCTCAAAACCGTCAATGAAAAGCTCCATTTTGGGCCGGACAACAAGCCCTTCCGGGTGTTCCAGATTCTCAGAACCAGCTTCCTGGTGGTGCTGGGCGAGATCATCTTCCGGGCGGACAGCATGGGCATGGCCCTGACCATGTTCCGCCAGATCTTTACGGATTTTGGAAATCCCTTCAGCGCTTTCTACCCCTTCCGGGAAGTGCTGAATACCGTTCTGGAATGCTGCCTGTGCGACGTATGGGACTTAATCATCGTGGCGGTGACGGTGGTCATCGTCTTTGCCGTGAGCATCCTCCAGGAGCGGGGCACTCCAATCCGCACCTCCATCGCCCGCCGCCCCACCTGGCAACGGTGGCTGGTCTGGTACGCCCTGATCCTCTTTATCATCATCTTCGGCGCCTACGGCCCGGGCTACACCCCCATCGACCCCATGTATGCCAATTTCTAACACAAAAAGCTTCCCGAAAAGGGAAGCTTTTTTGCGCATATGGGAACGGCAGGAAAAATTGACAATTGACAATGGACAATTGACAATTATTGGAGTGACCAACGTTGTTCATTTCAGACCGTCCGTTAAAGTATGTAGGGAACGGCCTATGTGCCGTTCCGGTGCGTTGCAATTACAACCCCTGTGGAAAAAACAAAACCACCCCCCGATGATGTCATTCCGAGCGTAGTGAAACGGAGTCGAGGAATCTTCCCAAGTGGCAGATTTTACCATGTGTTGGTACTTTTCTGTCACGTGGTGGATTCCTCCACTACGCTAACGCTACGGTCGGAATGACAATGTGGTTACGTTTCTACGAATTCGCCTACAGTTTCTAGAATGTTTCACGCCGCCCCGCCCCCTCATCAGTCTCGGCTGCGCCGAGCCAGCTTCCCCGGAGGGGAAGCTTTTGTACCGTGCTTTCGGGTACAGGGGTTTATTGGGAACGATTCCGTCCTTTCACGCACGGAACGGCACATAGGCCGTTCCCTACGGTTTCGCTGAAAGG
>CAKTPO010000041.1 GCA_934591845.1 uncultured Oscillospiraceae bacterium
GCTGCGGGAGCGGTCTCGGCGGGAGCCGTGGTCGCAGCAGCAGTGGTCGCGGTGCTGTTGTTGCCGCCGCAGGCAGCCATGGACAGAACCATGGTCAGGGCCAGCAACAGTGCAAGGGTTTTTTTCATTGCATTTTCCTCCTTTTCGTTTTGCGGGAATCTGAATATTCCTTTTCCGATTCCTGCACGCATCCCACGCCTTGCGTGGCACGTGATAGAATCATACCATGACTTCAATAAAAAAGCAAGCCCATAGTTGATTATTCTACGCTTTTCGATACATTTTCTGTGGAATGTGCAAAGGTAAACCGGCGCTAACCGGTGCCTTCCTCCTCTTTTCAGGGTTCTCCCCTACCCCGCTTTTCCGCAATCTGCGTACACCTGTCCGGTATTCACTTACATTTTGCCCTATTTTCCCCTAAATTATGAAATTTTTACTGTTCAAAGCCGAACCTTTTGCCGCACACTTGTTTTTGCGGCAAAGACAGCCTGCAAGTTCTGAATGCTTTCCTTCATTTACCAGGGAAAAAGAAAAACGGGCCCCAATTCTGGGGCCCGTTTTTGCAAGTGTTCACTTTTTTACTTATTCCGGTTCTCCATGAAAACCTTCTTGGCCTCGGCAAAGCCTGCCTTGGCACCGGCGAACCCTGCCTTGGCGGCATCGGCCAGCTCGGCGGCAGCTTCCATGGCTACCTCCTTGGCGTTCTCAGCGAACTCCTTGGCGGCTTTCTGGGCAGCTTCCTTGGCAGCTTCACGGGAGGCTGTCTTCTCTTCCTCGGCAGTCTCCTGCTCCGCTTCCTTGGCGGCAGCTTCCTTAATGGCAGCCTGGGCGGCGGCCAGACGGGCAATGGGTACCCGGAAGGGGCTGCAGGAAACGTAGTCCAGGCCCACATTGTGGCAGAACTCTACAGAACTGGGGTCGCCGCCGTGTTCACCGCAGATACCGCAGTGCAGGTAGGGGCGGGTCTTCTTGCCCAGCTCCAGAGCGATTTTGATCAGCTTGCCAACGCCGTTCTGGTCCAGCTTGGCGAAGGGGTCATTCTCGTAAATCTTGGCTTCATAGTAGGCGTTCAGGAACTTGCCTGCATCGTCACGGGAGAAGCCGAAGGTCATCTGGGTCAGGTCGTTGGTGCCGAAGCTGAAGAACTCGGCTTCCTTGGCCACCTCGTCAGCGGTCAGGGCGGCACGGGGGATCTCGATCATGGTGCCGACCTTATAGGTCATTTCCACACCGGCATTCTTGATCTCCTCGTCAGCGGTCTGGCAGACGGTCTTCTTCACGTAGGCCAGCTCCTTGACCTCGCCCACCAGGGGGATCATGATCTCGGGAACCACCTTCCAGTCGGGATGGGCCTTCTGGACGTTGATGGCGGCACGGATCACGGCACGGGTCTGCATTCTGGCGATTTCCGGATAGGTAACGGCCAGACGGCAGCCACGGTGGCCCATCATGGGGTTGAACTCATGGAGGGAAGCAATAATGTTCTTGATCTGCTCCACGGTCTTGCCCTTGGCGGCAGCCAGGGCCTCGATTTCGGGCTGGGTGGTGGGTACGAACTCATGCAGAGGGGGATCCAGGAACCGGATGGTAACAGGCATACCCTCCATGGCCTCGTAGATGTTTTCAAAGTCGCTCTGCTGGTAGGGCAAAATCTTATCCAGGGCTTCCTCCCGCTCCTCTACGGTGTCGGAGCAGATCATCTCCCGGAAAGCGGCGATACGCTCGGGGTCAAAGAACATATGCTCGGTACGGCACAGGCCAATGCCTTCCGCGCCCAGCTCCCGGGCCTTTCTGGCATCGTTGGGGGTATCGGCATTGGTGCGGACACGCAGGCGGCGGAACTTGTCAGCCAGGGCCATGATGCGGCCAAATTCACCGGCAATCTCAGCATCAACCGTGGGGATCACACCCTCATAGATGTTGCCGGTGGAGCCGTCAATGGAGATAAAGTCGCCCTCATGGTAGGTCTTGCCACCCAGGGTGAAGCGCTTGTTCTCCTCGTCCATGGCAATGTCACCGCAGCCGGAAACGCAGCAGGAACCCATGCCACGGGCAACAACGGCAGCGTGAGAGGTCATGCCGCCCCGGACGGTCAGGATGCCCTGGGCAACCTTCATGCCGGTAATATCCTCAGGAGAGGTTTCCAGACGGACCAGAACCACCTTTTCGCCTCTGGCGGCCCACTCCTCGGCATCCTCCGCGGAGAACACCACCTTGCCGCAAGCGGCTCCGGGAGAAGCACCCAGGCCACGGCCAATGGGGGTAGCGGCTTTCAGGGCGTTGGTATCAAACTGGGGATGGAGCAGGGTATCCAGGTTCCGAGGCTCGATCATGGCCACAGCCTTCTTCTCATCGATCATGCCCTCATCCAGCAGGTCGCAGGCGATTTTCAGAGCGGCCTTGGCGGTACGCTTGCCGTTACGGGTCTGGAGCATGTAGAGCTTGCCGTTTTCCACGGTGAACTCCATGTCCTGCATATCCCGGTAGTGGTCTTCAAGCAGGGCGCAGACCTTGGTGAACTGCTCAAAAGCGGCGGGGAACTTGTCCGCCATCTGGGCAATGGGCATGGGGGTACGGACACCGGCCACCACGTCTTCGCCCTGGGCATTGGTCAGGAACTCGCCCATGAGCTTCTTCTCACCGGTGGCGGGGTCACGGGTAAAGGCGACGCCGGTACCGGAATTCTCGTTCAGGTTGCCAAAGACCATGGGCATGACGTTGACGGCAGTACCCCAGGAGTAGGGAATGTCGTTGTCACGGCGGTAAACATTGGCACGGGGGTTATCCCAGGAGCGGAACACGGCCCGGATGGCCTCGTACAGCTGCACCTTGGGGTCAGAGGGGAAGTCCACGCCCAGCTTTTCTTTGTATTCCGCCTTAAACTGGGCCGCCAGTTCTTTCAGGTCCTCAGCGGTCAGCTCCACGTCATAGGTGACACCCTTCCGGGCCTTCATCTCGTCAATGAGCTGCTCAAAGTACTTCTTGCCAACTTCCATAACAACGTCGGAGAACATCTGGATGAACCGACGGTAGGAGTCGTAAACGAACCGGGCAAAGGCGGGATCGGGGTTGCCCTTGATCATGGCATCCACCACATCGTCATTGAGGCCCAGGTTCAGAATGGTATCCATCATGCCGGGCATGGAAGCACGGGCACCGGAACGGACGGAAACCAGCAGCGGATTGTTGAGGTCCCCGAACTTCTTGCCGTTGATCTGCTCCATCTTGTCCACGTATTCCATGATTTGGGCCATGATCTCGTCATTGATCTTCTCGCCGTCCTCATAATACTTGGTGCAGGCCTCCGTAGAAATAGTAAAGCCCTGGGGAACCGGCAGTCCGATTCTGGTCATTTCCGCCAGATTCGCGCCCTTACCACCCAGAAGCTCTCGCATAGAACCGTCACCCTCGGTAAACAGGTAAACATACTTGTGAGACATACAATACCCCTTTCGATAAACGGACTTTTCATTCGTTTTGTCCGATATTTACACATTTGCATTTCTCAAGTGCCAAAATAGTATATCATAATCGTCTGGCTATTTCAATAGCTTTTGCCATTTCTTGGAATCTTCTGCAATTTGTACAAAATCCAATTGTGGTTTTGTCAGTTTCGTAGATTTTTGTCGACTCCCCGGCCCTGAAACTGTTGAAACTGTCCTTATTCTGCCACCCAGAGCCGGGAATTATTTTCCCATTGGGGGCCATTCTTAAAAAAGCAGCAGCGACACCCAGGTGACCGTGTTTTGGCCGTACTGGAATTCCAGGCCGTTTTCTTCCAGAGTGGGAATGATGTTGATGCCCTGGCTTTCCACGCAGGGATGCATTTTTTCGGGATGGCGGCAGGGTTTTCCGTCTAAAATGGCGCAGCGGCCGCAGATGGCGCAAGCTTCTGTGGATAAAATATAAGGCTCCACCCCGTTTTCCCGCAGGATGTCCCCTACCCGGTCTGTCAGTTCCTCATGGTCCCGGCGGGTGGCCAGGGTGGCTTCCATATCGCCAAT
>CAKTPO010000042.1 GCA_934591845.1 uncultured Oscillospiraceae bacterium
CGCAGGATGTCCCCTACCCGGTCTGTCAGTTCCTCATGGTCCCGGCGGGTGGCCAGGGTGGCTTCCATATCGCCAATATCCGAAACCTCCGTCAGGGTGGAGATCAGCAAGGCCTTTTCATAGCCCAGGCATTTCTTTTTGCATTCTTCCACCGTCCCCACCCCCGGGGGGCAGGCCCAGCTTTTGCCGTACATGGCGCATTCATGCTGACAAATCCAGCGCACACGGTCCGAGAATTCCAGAGTCTTGGGGTCTACCCAGGCGTAAATATACAACGGCAGCTCCGCCAGGGCCGCCTCGACTTTTTGAACATCCATATGTATTCTCCCGGTTTTTCTGAATTTTTTCACAGTATACCATTTTTTCCAGGGAATATCAATGGGGGCGTAGGGAACGGGAGAAAATTGACAATTTGTTTGAGTTGACAGTTGACAGTTTACAGTTGACAGTTATTGGGGATGGACGTATCCGCTTTGAAACACGTTGGTTAAAAAAGACACCCACCAGCGAAACTGTAGGGAACGGCCTGTGTGCCGTTCCGGGGGCGTGGCGAATACAACCTGTGCGGTTGAACGGTACCGCACCCCGATATGTCGTTCCGAGCGAGTGAAACGAGTCGAGGAATCTTCCCAAGTTGCAAGTTTTATCTTGTGGTGGTTCTTTGTCCAACGCGGTGGATTCCTCCACTCCGCTTCGCTACGGTCGGAATGACAAAAAGGTACGACGTCCCCCCGATATGTCATTCCGAGCGAACGAATGTGAGTCGAGGAATCTTCCCAAGTTGCAAGTTTTATCTTGTGGTGGTTCTTTGTCCAACGTGGTGGATTCCTCCACTCCGCTTGCGCTCAAGGCCTGAATGACATAGTGGGGGGACGTTTCTGGTTTTTATCGGTAACAGTTCCGTCCTTTCGGGGGCGGAACGGCACATAGGCCGTTCCCTACGGTTTCGCTGGCAGGTGGATGTTTTCAACCGAGGGATACGAAGGACGGGGTTTTCTCTGTTCGTGGATATGCGGGGCAGTGTTTCTACGGATTCGCCCAGTGCTTGCGCAAAGTTACACGCTGCTCCGCTCTTGTTTTTCTTTCTGCTGTATACTATAATTTCCACCGAAAAGAAGGTATTTACGGGAGGCCGCTTTCCCAAGAAGGCGGCCTTTTCCATAAATTTTACAGCTATCGTGAAACCTATTGATTTTTTCTGCGTGTATGTAGGTGAAGGCACATAAGAAAGGACTGATAATATGGAGGACTCCAATATTCTGGCACTGTATTTTTCCCGCTGTGAGGATGCCATTGCGGAGACGGGCCGGAAATACGGCGGCTACTGCTACAAAATTGCCTACAATATTCTATCCAACCGGGAGGATTCTGAGGAAAGTGTCAACGACACCTATTTATCCGCCTGGAACAGCATTCCACCCAAAAGGCCTGCGCAACTTTCTACATTCTTAGGAAAGCTGACCCGCAACCACGCCATTGACCGGTGGAGAAAAAGGAGCAGCCAAAAGCGGGGCGGCACAGAAGCCGAACTGGCCCTGGAAGAACTGGGGCAATGCGTCTCCGGAGTACCCAGTGCCGAGTCTATGATGATTCGAAAAGAAATTATCGATTGTCTGAACCGGTTTTTAACGGCACTGCCAAAGGAGCAGAAAACCGTATTCTTATGCCGGTACTGGTACATGAATTCCCTGGAAGAAATTGCCAAACAAACAGGCTTTTCTGTGGGCAAAATCAAATCCATACTCCACAGGACCCGGAAACGTCTGGCCCTGGAACTTCAAAAGGAGGATCTGCAATGACGAACCTGGAACTTTTTCGGCTCTTAGGAGACATTCGGGATGAACATTTGCAGGAGGCGGAGCATCTGCAACTGGCCCCAGGCCCCAGGGCCCGGAAGCGTTCTCCCAAACGGGCGGTGCTGGTGGCGGCCCTTATCCTCCTGACCTTTCTGCTGGTGGGCTGTGCGGTGGTCTATGCCATTTGCGCCGCAGACCTGCGCATCGGAAACCGGGAAACCACCCGTTCTGTATTTGACCCCTACCACCGGGAGATCATCGGCACCGAACCTGTTTCCCAACAGGTGCTGACCTACGCCGGGATCCAGGGCAGCCCCAGCTATCAGGCGGCCAAGGAATGGTTTGAATTCTTGCAGACCTATGACCCGGACGGCTCCATCAGAAAGGAGGCCTTTCAGGGCGACCCGGAGATTCTATTTCCGGATACTTATTTGAGCTACCACACCTATTCCCAGGAAATGGTGGACAAACTCCATGAATTGGCAGACAAATATGGCTTGCAGCTTTTGAGTACGCCCATGGAATTTTCCTCTACGGGGAAACTCACCCGGGTGCTTTCCATTGACCATGTACTCCTGCCGGGAAGCACCGTGGACGCCTTTCTGGACGGGGGCAGCTGCTATCCCCAGGGGAACTTCTGGCTCTCCATAAACCTCAATATGCCGAAAGGGCCTGACATGTGGCAGTATACCGTCCACGGCATTCTCGAGTACTGCCGGAAGGACTGCCTGAGTCCGGAGTTTGCCTATCTGGATCAAGGCAAAGCTTTAACGGAATGGAATTATAAAACCGCCTCCGGAGCCACGATTCTGATCGTCAAGGAACAGGAGGGCGATGCCTATTTCTTCTGTGACTGCGGCGATGCCACCTATGTGTTTGAGTTCCGGGCGGGGTTTGACCCCGAGACCGATATCCCGGATTTTGAACGGGCGTGGATGACCGACAGACAGATCGAGCAAATCGCTGATGCCCTGGACTGGAACCTGCGCCCCCAGTTGCCGGATGCCGCTGCCGCAGATGCCCAGAGCCACCCCCAGGGCTGGGAAATCGAAACAAAGCAAGCCATCTTCGACGGCTGCTTGGGCCGGTTGGTGCTGCACCTGACGGCTCCCAAGGGAACGGAACTCCTGACCCATGAGGTAGAACAGCTATTCCCCTCCAATGACTACCTACTCTATGCGGGGGAACTTCAACTCTCCCCCATCTCCTGGAGCATCGGTGCGGAAGATGACGGTGACGGCCTGGAAAACACCGCAGACATTGTTTATACCTTCGGTCTGCCCCCAGAGGATGCCGCAGCTTTCCCCTTAGAAGCCAGCTGGACTGCCCATATAGAGGACCTGAAGACCAGCTACTCCGAGGGTCTAAAGGACATGGAGCGCATCATTGCCCAAGGCGTTCTGGAGTGTCCCGTAAGCTTCAAAGGTAGCGACCAAAGAAGCATCGAATTTTTGGAAGCCCCCCTCCATGTGACCGCACCCAACTGTGACGTGACCCTGGAATCCATCCGGCTTCGCTGCCTGGGGGTCACACTGGCCTTCCAGGAAGGTATCGAGAATTCAGGCAGCATCAAACCCATCGCAATATTGGACGACGGCACCCAGATTCCCATGATCACCGGCTACACAGAAAAAACCTACAGCTGCCGGGAAGCCGACACCCCCATCGACCTGGACAAGGTTCGCGCCCTCCGCCTGTCTGACGGCACGGAGCTGCCCTTGCCCCAGAAAGACCGTCCCTAAACACCTGCCGCAGCCGGTACAGCAAACCGACTGCGGCAAAACTATGCGTTTTGTATGTTTTACCGTTGCATTGAATAAAACAAGCGGTTTGGTCCAATATAATGTTCACAAATATTTCACAGCAATTTGATTGTAAAACTCTCTTTCTTTTATTATAATTATAGTGAAAATCAACAATTCTCTGTTGCTTATGATTGGTCAGCACTTGATACACACTGGCGTGTTTTCAGAAAGGGGCTTGTCAAAATGAAATGGACATACAAAATTCATTCAAATTCTCCGGGGAATCGGTCTGCCCTTTTGGCCCTTCCTCCGAATTGGCATACGCTTTTTCATGGCGCGTTTTGATGGCAGTCTGCTGCTTTCAAAAACGCGCCTTTTTTCATGGAGCAGCAT